>JAPUJT010000194.1 GCA_027296055.1 Planctomycetota bacterium
CGGCCAGGCCGTGGAGGAATGCCTGAGGGTACAGGACAACGGCTTCATTCTGAAAGTGCGGCGCGATATGAGAGCACTGCTTCTATCCCAGCTGAGGGAGAACTACAAGGCCTTCCGGGTGTACCGCCTCGCAGGACAGCCGGGGACCCGTCTCGTCCCGACGGGAGATCTGCTCGTCCGGTTCTCGTCAGGGGCCAGTTGGAGCCAGAGACACCTGGCGGTGAAGGAATGCTTCTCCGGGCTTGAGGACGAGGAAGAGACAAGAGACGGCACCTTCCGACTCACAGGCAAGTTCGCAAGTGATCCGATCGTCGCCTGCATGGTCATCGAGTTCAACCCAGCGATCCGCCAGGTAGTTCCCCTCATGGTGGCAATCCCCTCGCCCACGGAGGAGGGAATCAGGGAGGATCTGCTGGCGAAGAAGTAGGTCCGCCTTGCCGGGGCCGCGCTGAGCGAGGCCGCCGACCTCCGATTGGGGAAGCCGGGGGAGAGGCCGGAGCTCGGGCATGGGTGCGATCATTTGATGATGATCCTGTGCGAACTCCCCCGCCGCCGATCATCACCGAGACCTCCCCCGCCTCCGGACCTGCCGGGCCCGCCCTTTCAGCCGCTTGCCGGGTTGTCGGCCCGGGCGCCGTTGGCTTATCCCGGGGAGGCCGGAGCCCGGGCACGGGGCGATCATCTAATGATGATCCTGTGCGACCTCTTCCGACGCCGGAGGTGATCGCCGAGACCTCCTCTGGCTCCGGACCCGCCGGCCCGGGGGCCGTTGGCTTACCACGGGGGAGCCGGAGCTCGGGCACGGGGGCGATCTTCACGCTGAGATCCGCAGCGATCTCCCCCGCCGCCGAAGAGCATCGTCGAGACCTCTTCCGGGTCCTGACATGCCGGGCCGGCCGGCAGAGGCCGGAGCTCGGGCATGGGGTCGAACATCAGTGATGATGATCGGGCCCCCGCCTGTCTCTTCGAGTACGTCCACCTTTCTCGAAAATGTTTTCCCCTCTGACGACCCAATCCGTGTCTGGATGGATGGGCAACAAGATCGTCCTGGAGACGGCCACTCTTAGGCTCCAGAGCCGGCGTTCGGAAGCAGGTTGCCTGGCCGCCACGGCCTTCGGAGCCCAATGCGGACAAGTTCAGACGTGGACGCGTTCGGGAGGGAAGCGAATCATGACCGACGGAGGGCACTTCAAGGACCCCGCGGAGCGGGAAGCGGAATTCCTAGTCGAAGCAATCGCAGAGCAGTACTTGGAGCGACTCCGGGCGGGCGAGACCCCCGACAGGAGGGTCCTGGCATCGACGCTTCCCGGGATTGGCGACCTCTTGGAGAAGCACTTATCGCTGATCGAGCTGATCTATGCGGCCAGACGATTCCCGCCGCGCTCGCCGTCAACGAGATCATCGCCACAGAGCATCACCCAAGCCCTCCCCTTCCACCGCCAGCCCCACCGGGCCCGCCCCTTCGCGCTTTGCCCGAGTCATCGGCCCGGAGCCATTCGGGCTCTGCGGGGGGAGGCCGGAGCTCGGGCACGGGGGCGAGCATGATGATGATCAGGCGCGGACTCTCCCGCCGACTAGCATCGCCGAGACCTCCGGCTCCGAAGCGGCCGGGCCCGCGGTCATTCTCCTCCTGCATCCAACCCAATATCCCATCGCTCCTCTTCCTCTTCAAACCCGCCTAGGGCATCCGGCAGAGTGTCTGGGATCATGGGCGATTTCGCTTCCTCTATGTCCCGGCTTCTGGCCTGGCGAACAAAGGCCACAAGATGGTTTGGGTGTATACCGAGAGCGGCCGAGGCTCCTTGGATAGTACCCAGCTCCTCCCGAACTCGGTCTGCATCCTCCTCCGTCGGCTCTAGAGTATAGGGCTCCCCGGCCTCACGACCCTCTTCGTCCACAGGGACTACTAGCGGCGCAAAGTGGTACACTCGAAAGCCAAACTCTTCCGTTTCGCCCTGGCACTTCACGAACCAATCGAACGCTAGGTCGTGGTCGGAGAATGCCTCCTCGACTCGGGTGACCGCCCAATCGAGAAGCCGGAAGAAATCCCCGCGAAGGGCTCGTGAGAGCCGCTGATCCTTGTTCAAATCGTAATGTTCATCGCTACTGTCCGCGGCTCGGTCGTCCACCCTCTCTTCCTCCAGTAGGTCGGAACTACAGTCGACGAGGCCGGGTGATCCGCAGCTTCCGTGGGACCCGACTGCTCCTCGAGCCAGGCCCGCAGACCCTTGGCGACGACCTCCGAGCCGTTGTCGCTTCGGGTGTACTCGGGCTTCCCCGCTCCGTCTTGAATTCGTGAAGGGTCTCCAGTAGTGCAATTCTTGGCACAATTCTGGAACCATCCCTCGATGAAGATCGTAAGGGCGCAGAATCCCCAGGAATCATGATGGTGCACTTCGCCTTGGATCAAGAACCCTCACCAATCTCTACAACGAATTCCCCGCTTGGCTGGAGGGCGCCCAAACTGCCCTAGACGAGTCCGTGCTCAATGCCCACGGCTGGCCCGTGGACATCCTCGACGACGAGATCCTGGAGGAGCTCCTGGCTCTGAACCTGGAGCGCGCAGACGCGGACGAAACTCGATCCACCCTCATGTGGGACCCCACTCCGACTCCCTGAACCGGATCTGCGTCTCGGCTAAGTAGTAGCCGTTCTTGGACAAGGCATCCAGGGCAGCATCAACATCTATCGCCGTGAGTTTCTCCCCAGGCTGCAGATCCTTGACCTTGATCACCTTACCTTGATCGAATTCCGTCCTCAGTGAGGTGGCGAGGTTCGAAATGTCAGTACCGGCAGGCACAAAGAGGTAGCGGTTGGCCTTGGTTGGACTCTCGTAGATTTCCACTCTCATCTGACTGCGCCTCCATTCTGCATTCCGTTTGGCCCACTCACTCGCCTGCGCCTGCCGCGGCACGGCTACCGGTCCTTGCCGGTCCCCACAAGGCGCCGCTAGTGGAGCGCCACTGTGTGGAACCAGCCCGCCGCGAGCGCGGTCACCCCGGTGAGGAAACCCGAGGGGTCCGAAGGGTCGATCACCTGCACGGGGGTGGAACTGTCTGTCGTCGTCCCGTCGCCAAGCTGGCCGCTGAGGTTGTAACCCCACGCCCGGAGGGTGCCGTCGCCAAGGAGCGCCACCGTGTGGTGGTTGACTGCCGCGACCGCGGTCACCCCGGTGAGGAAACTCGTGGGGTCCGAAGGGTCGACCACCTGCACCGGGGTGGAGCTGTCCGTCGTCGTCCCGTCGCCGAGCTGGCCAAATCTGTGCCAACCCCAGACCCGGACTGGGCCATCACCAAGCAGCGCCACCGTGTGCCGCGTGCCCGCCGCGACCGCGGTCACCCCGGTCAGGGAACCCGTGGGGTCCGAAGGGTCGACCACCTGCACTGGAGTGGAGCTGTTCGTCGTCGTCCCGTCGCCAAGCTGGCCGAGGATGTTCGAACCCCACGCCCGGACAGTGCCGTCCCCAAGCAGCGCCACCGTGTGCCACCAGCCCGCCGCGAGCGCGGTCACCCCGGTGAGGAAACCGGTGGGGTCCGAAGGGTCGACCACCTGCACCGGGGTGGAGCTGTCCGTCGTCGTCCCGTCGCCAAGCTGGCCCCGCAAGTTGTCGCCCCACGTCAGGACGGTCGCGTCGTCAAGCAGCGCCACCGTGTGGAAGTTGCCCACAGCGCCAGCGGTCACGCCGGTGAGGAAACCCGTGGGGTCCGAAGGGTCGACCACCTGCACCGGAGTGGAGATGTCCGTCGTCGTCCCGTCGCCAAGCTGGCCGAGGATGTTCGAACCCCACGCTCGGACGGTGCCGTCGCCAAGCAGCGCCACCGTATGTCCCCAGCCCCCATCGACCGCGATCACCCCGGTGAGGAAACCGGTGGGGTCCGAAGGGTCGACCACCTGCACGGGGGTGGAGCTGTCCGTCGTCGTCCCGTCGCCAAGCTGGCCAAACCTGTTGTCACCCCACGCGCGGAAGGTGCCATCGCCAAGCAGCGCCACCGTGTGCCGCCAGCCCGTCGCGACCGCGGTTACCCCGGTGAGGAAACTCGTGGGGTCCGAAGGGTCGACCACCTCCACCGGGATCAAACTGGTCGTCGTCGTCCCGTCGCCAAGCTGGCCAAACATGTTGTCACCCCACGCCTGGACAGTGCCGGCCCGCACCTCTACGGAGTGGGAGACGGTGTCCATTGCGCCTTCGCCGTCGTCGACGAGGAAGGTGATCTCGATATTGCCCACTTGAGCGGCCGTTCCTGCGAATGAAAGGCTCTGCGGGGAGGCGCCCGTCGTCATGGAAGGGAAGCTCGTGAACCCCGTCTGCGCTTCGGTCAGCGACCCGCCGGTTACCGAAGCCGTGAAGGTGAGCGTATTGGCTGCGTCGGCATCGGTCGCAATCACGCTAAAGTCGAGGGAATCGCCGGGATTGATCACGGTGGTGTAGGTGGGATCTATCCCCCAGACTATCCCCGGGCCGGTGGGAGCGGTGATGGCCGGGGCAACGTTTTGGGAGCCTGTCTTGCCCCCGCTGCTTCCGCCTCCGCAGGCACCGACGGTCGCGGTGAAACCCAGTGCCAGTAGAACCACCCGAGCTGTTCTGAACGGGCGAACCATACGACCACCTCCGTCTCTCCGAACGGGAGAGAATGCCGACATCAAAGAGGGAACCCTGGTCCCTCCAGACCTTCTCGGTGTCCCTAGCCCTGGCGGATCGGCCTCTATTCGGTGAGCCGCGTTGCCAAGACTACGTCGTCTCACGGGGCTGTTAGCAGGAGGTAGGCTACCCCTGTCCATCCGAAAAAGTCTATCCAAATGATGAGGAGGCCCGACCTCGAGGTCCAGCGATCTGGTCGGCCGAGCATCGCCGAGACCTCCGCCCTCGGACCCGCCCGTTCCAAGAATCGCCGCGGTCATCGGCGCGGGCGAGGCCGGAGCTCGGACGCGGGGGCGATCATCATCTAATGATGAACCGGAGCGAACTCCTCTCCCGCCGCCTCGCCGCCAAGGATCTTCGCCGAGACCTCCGCCTCAGGATCCGCCGGCTTCTTCTGTCTCGCGCATATCTGTTTCGGCTTATGGCGCTTCTGGCTGCGAAGGGAGAAGCCGGAGTTCGGGCACGAGGGCGATCATCATCTAATGATGATCCTGGGCGAACTCCCCCACAGCCGCCTCGCCCTCGCCAAGCATCGCCGAGACCCCCGCCTCCGAACCTGCCGGGCCCGCCCGTTCGGCCCGCGGGGGGAGGCCGGATCTCGGGGAGGACTGATCTAGCTCTTGGGCATCCAACTGGGCATCCACATGTGCACTGGCACAGGCCCCAGAAGAAGATGATGAGGAATCGGCCGAGGCGAGCCACGAGTTGAAGCCCACATCGGCCCCGGTGGAGGAGCGCTTGGATCGGGATCATGGACGGAAGATAGCCCGTGTGGCGTGAACATCAAGACGAGCGTAAGTCCTTGCACCGCAAGCGCGCCGGAATTAGTCTCATGGACAGCACTTCGATAGGACGGGGACGTGGCAGACGAATCACTCGGATCCACACCCGTCGAATCCTCCGGGAGGCAGAGGTCATGAAGTTCACAGGGTACCTCTGGGTCGGGATGTCGACGACGTTCAACATCATTGCCAACGCAGTCACCTTCGGGTGGTTCATTTGGTTGGAGGGGAGGCTCCGCGGTGGGAGCTTCCGGAACTGGGCCAGAAGATATCGCTACGAGCCTAAGCGGAGCGAGTCCCCGACGACCGAGGAGGAGCTCGTGGAAATAGTGAAGCGCTCCTCCAAAGTTCGGGTGTTTGGTTCGGGCCATTCCTTCAACACGGGGATTCGGGTGGATGGAACGCTCGTCACTCTCGACAAGTACAACCGGGTCCTGAGCTTCGATCGAGAGGAGAAGCAGCTCACCGTCCAGGCCGGGATGAGGGTTCGAGACGTCGTTTCGGCTCTGAAAGAAAGGGGGCTTGCCTTCTCGGCCCTACCTTCCCACGACGCCCAGAGCATCGCCGGCATCATCTCCACCGATGTCCACGGCACGGGGCGCGATTGGGGCTTTGTGAACGAGAGCGTCGTTCGCCTCAAGCTATTGGACGGGAAGGGGGTTCTGCATGAGTGCGTGCCGACGGACGACCTCTTTAAAGCGGCCATAGGTGGAATCGGCGCGGTGGGGATCATCATCGAGGTCACCCTGCAGGCGGTCGACCGGTTCCGCGTCCACCAAAAGGTCAAGATTCGAAAGCTGAGCGAGGTCAAGACCGAGCTGAACGACCTCCTTCAGACGCACGAGCACTTCAGCCTTTACCTCTTCCCCTTCACCAAGTACTGCCAGGTGAATACGTGGGACCGCGTGGAGTCCTCGAAGTCCTTGCTCGCGCCACTCCGGGAGTGGTGGAGCATCTCGATGGATGCCTTTACAGTCGTGTGGGTGGGAAACTTGATCGCCTACCTGGGCCTTTCCAGGATGCTGTCAAATGTCGCGCACCGCTTCAAGAAGGGCACGAGCCTTGTCATGGAGAGCAACCGCGCCTTCAACCGCACGATCTATCACCTCCACCAGGAGCTCGAGTTCACGGTTCCGTTCGAGAGGACCTGGGAGGCCTGCGACGCTTTTCTCGAACTCTACCAGGACATGTACATGACTCGGGCGCTACCGTATGTTCTCCTCGAGGTTCGGTTCACTCCCGGCGGCGTCGACCGCAGCCTTCTCGGCGCGGGGGCAGTCCAACGTAGCACGTGGATTGATCTCGTCAGTAACGACTCCGAGGGGTTCCGGCGTTACTACGACGCGGCGGAACTGAAGTTGATGGAACTCGGGGCCCGGCCCCATCTGGGAAAGTGGTGCAAGACCCTCGACGCCGCCTACATGGCTCGAGTGCATGGAGAGCGGTACACCCGGTTCCGTCGTCTGGCGAACAAGCATGATCCGGCTGGAAAGTTTGAGAACGAGTTCACCCGACGGGTGTTGGGTTCCGGTCCGAGCTCTGCGCATCCGACGCGTGGGGGTCCCACGCCGGATGGCGCGAATGCGGCCGGGGCGATGGGCACGGCGTAGTGGCCCAGCGAGTTCGCGCGGTGATTGGGATCTCGCCAATCTGGTGTGGCTGATTGAGTTAGGGCCCTATTCTGAGGCCGCCGCCGAAGACGTCTGGATCCCGAAGTGACGCCGAAAGCGCCCCGGAACCTGGCTAGGAACCTCTCTTGTGAAGGAATAGAACAATTGGTTTCAGGTCCGACTTACTAATCGGCCACTCAGATCTTGTGCAGTGTACTGGTCCATCGAGGTTGAATGACCCCACACAGGCTTTGACTCTGGGGCTCGATAATCGAGACCTCGCGTCGGCTTCATACGCAGCGCGAAGGCCCGATTCCAGTCCGTCCGCATTGGGATGGGACGAGAAGAAACGGCCGACGAGATGGTTGGACTTGGAGGTTGGGCCTCATCATCATGTGGATGGTTCCTTTCGTATCGATAGCGGGGTATCTGTGCAAGAAGAGGGAAAGTAGGACGCCCAATGGCTATCTCATCATCGCCGCCCGGACCACTGGAAGCCCCAAGCCTCAAGAAGATGGTCGCCTGGTACAACCCAGGTCAGCTCCTCAAGACGGGCGCCGACGTGATCCTATCGGAGGCTTTCGCCCGCCACGCGGACCGGCGGATACTCTGGGCGCTGCAGCAGGAACACGGAACGTTGCCGGACCTGAACCTGACTTTCCCGGCGGACGCAGGCAACGGCCTCTGGATCGACTATGTCGCCGACTGCGGAGACGGATGGAATCCCACGTACGCCGTTGCAAGTACGATGGCGAGACCGGTAATCGACGTCGAGGACAGGGCAGGAATGCCGTCGAAACTTCCAAGGGGCCAGCTCCTCGTTTTCGGCGGGGACCAGGTCTATCCCACGCCCACCGTCGAGGAGTACACCAACCGCCTCGTGCGGCCCTACGAGGAGGCCTTCCGGAGGAGGACCAGTTGCCCCCAGGTCCTGGCCCTCCCTGGGAACCACGACTGGTACGACAGCCTTGTCCTGTTCCAAAGGATCTTCTGCTCGGGCAAGAAATTCGCTGGATGCCAGACGGTGCAGAAACGGAGTTACTTCGCCGCGAGACTCCCCGAGAATTGGTGGCTCCTCGGGACTGACACCCAGCTGCAGCACGACTTAGACCGGCCGCAGTTCGATTACTTTAGCGGTCTCGCCGATAGGATCGAGAAGGAGGATGGGGCGATCATACTATGCACGCCTGAGCCGTTCTGGCTTTGGACCCCGATCGGTCGTTCCGCAGCGAGCTCAGCGCGCAGACCATACCAAAGACGCCGATTCGACGAGCTCTTCGAGAGGCTCGAGTCACGGATAAAGGTCTGTCTGGCGGGGGACCTCCATCACTACCGCAGGCACTTCCGGGCGCTCGAAGGCCAGGCGATGAAGAGGTCGGATGGGGACAGCTCAGCCGAAAGACAGCACCTAATAACCTGCGGGACGGGGGGGGCGTTCTTGCACACAACCCACCTTCCCGGTCAGAAGGACCTGCCCAAGGGAATCCACCTCGTCGAGTCCAGCCCCTTTCCGCCTGTAAGAAAATCGAGATGCCTCGCCTGGTGGAACCTCGGCTTCCCGGCATGGAACTTCTGGTTCGGAGTACTGACAGGGTTTTCGTACCTCCTGATCGCCTGGGCGAACGGGATTTACGTCGGCCAGTCGTTCGTCCACGAGAGGAAGCTGGAATCGGGCGCGATCGAGACAGTCAGAGTGGCGATTCCTGAGATTGGCGCCCTCGGGATCTCGGAATTGGGCACGGTCCTTAGGGCGATGGCCCACAGCACGCTTCTTAGTCCCGTCGGATCTTCTCTGTGCCTCCTCGTTTTCCTCGCCTTCTGGTTCTTCACGGACAACGAATCGAGACGCTTTCGGCTCGTGGCCGGTGTCCTTCACGCCCTGACGCACCTGATGGCCGCCTTCCTCCTCTATTGGATGGCAGCTTACGTGCCCGTGACGATCCTCGGGTGGGCGCCGGAATCCATGGAACAGTACCTCCTTTCGGGAACGATCCTGGTCCTGGGAGGTTGGGCCGTTGGGGCGTTCATCATGGGATCGTACCTCCTGATCTCTGTAAACGGCTTCGGGAAGCACGGCAATGAAGCGTACAGCGCCCTAAAGATCGAGGACTGGAAGGGGTTCCTAAGGATGAAAATCGAACAGGGGGGAAAGCTCACCCTTTACTTCATCGGGCTGGAGAAGATCCCTAGATGGAAAGAGAGTGAGTTGGGCTCGGGGCCGGGCTACGCCCGCGACGGGACAATCGAACTAGACCCAAAGATCGTCGACTCGCTAGAAATCTGGCCGGGCGGTCTAGAATCTGCACAGGTCGAAAACGGAGTCGACCGTACGTGAGTAGTCGGCCGCCGACCCCGTGGGGTCAAGAAACTCCGACAGGCCGAATCGCGGCGGGATCCGGTGATTCTGTATTGATACCGTGCCATCCGTGTCCCTGGATCTCATCCGACCTCGCCGGCGTCACTAGGCCGCCTCCCGGTAGTAGTACTTGAGCTTGCCTCCCAAGCGCTCTGGGGTGGCGATAGTTCCGTGGTCGCCCAGGACATTCTCGGGAAACAGGAGCCGATTCCCGACACCTTGGTGATTTCGTTCTCCGTGATAATGAGCGAGGAACTCAGAGATGATCATGTGGAGGGCCTTCTCCCCGATCACGAGGAAACCCGAGAGGCACTCCCTCTTGATTGATCCAATCCATCGCTCCGCGAAGGCGTTCAGATCGGGGCTCCGCGGAGGCAGGCGCACTGACTGTACGCCGGCCGACTCGACAATGGTCCGAAACGTCCGACAGAACTTCGAGTCTCTGTCGTGAATGAGGAACTGCTGGCCCTCCAGGAAGCATCCTGGCGCTGTCAACTCTCTGGCAACCTTCTGCATCCAGGCAGCATTGGGGTGGGAGGTGAGCCCGGCGAGGTGGACTCGCCGGCTGGCGATCTGGATTACGAAGTGTACATAGATGGTTCGCAGACCTTCAGGCTCCACGACCTCCACCGTGAAGAAGTCGGTTGCCGAGATCACATGCTCGTGCTTCTCGATAAAGTCCGCCCAGGTGGAGCCCCGCTTCGGGGCAGGAGGGATCCCGTTGCGCTTCAGGATGTCACCTACGGCCTGGTCGCTGAGGATGTG
This sequence comes from Planctomycetota bacterium, assembly GCA_027296055.1. Taxonomy (GTDB): domain Bacteria; phylum Planctomycetota; class JAPUJT01; order JAPUJT01; family JAPUJT01; genus JAPUJT01. The sequence continues at coordinate 10,153 of JAPUJT010000194.1, forward strand.
GCCGAGGTTCAAGAGGGAGCCAGCAATACGGTCGTAGCCCCACCCGGAGTACTTCCGGGACTTGGAGCCATCGAACTTCTTGGCGATGAGGTCTCGATACCAGCGGAGGACCGTGTCGGGCTGGACGATGCAGCCGATCTCTCGGAGGGCCTTTCGCCCCAGCCTCTTGCCGAGCCTGGCGAGCCGTACCCGCTCCGCTCTTGTCAGAAGAAGCCGGCCCGGGAAGCGGGAGCCGAGGATCTCGTTCTCCGCTGCCAGGTACTCGTTCCTCAGGAGCAGTTCGCTATCCACATGACCTCCCACGAGGGCCAGGACTTCGTTGATGTCCACTCGCGTTCCTCCATCTCTTTGGAAATCGATGAAGGCAAGGAGGATAGAGTGGCAGGCATGGGTCGGCTACCCCGGGACCGGGAGACGGGACGGTGGTTCAAGGAATCCTGGGTTTCTGACAGGTTGGACGAGATCTCGGGGAGCGATCCTGGCGATTTCAACGTGTAGCGCCAGATCCTAGCCCATCTAGGGCCCTTGGAATCTCTTGACCCCACGGGATGGCCAGTCCCGGTAAAGGTCGTCCCGGCCGAGTGACGACACTCTACGACATTGTCGGCGGCTGACAGAGTCGCCGCATCGCTGATTTCCCAGGCAGCAAGAAATAAGCGCCGGCGACGGTATGTACGTACTTCTCTCGTTCTTGAGCGCGAAAGCGCAGCGGGCAAGCCTGCGCCGTCACAAATGGCTTTTGATCCGGTCCCGACCATTGTACGGGGCTAGCGATCGGGTCGGTGTCTGCCGACAAATTGAGAAACTTCGGGTTGTTGAGCCAGCTGTGCTGACCGAACTCGAATTGCCGGGAGAGGCTCGCGACTAGGCAAATGAACAAGAGGCCTCGTTCTTCGGTGTCCCCGACAGCGTCATCGTCAGCACGGACCTCCAAGTTGTCGGGATAGGTGTTGGGGGGCGCGGGCAGCCCGAAAGCGCGGCCGCGCCGCAACATGCGATGACGGTTGACAGTATGGCGCGATTGAGCCGGATCGGGCAATAGGGCGTCCCGAGGATTGGCCCTTCGGATGTGCGAACCTAACGGACAGGCCGTGCCAGCAGCGTCGGACTTCGCGAAGTCAAAATCGTTTAGCGGCTTGGTCGGATCCGGTCTATCGGGCGAAAGGGTCAACGGAGTGCCGTCAGGCCAGCGCCCAACCATCTTGGCCGCTCGCCGAATCTTTTCTTCGGCGGAAACGTCTGGAAACGCATTCCAGAACTCCGTCACGCGTTGCACGATCTGCCGCAGTACCAGATAGCTGCCGTTGGCCGCGAGTTCCGGGGCTGGTTCCGGTACACCCGTGTTGTCGTCGTAGCCGAGTACTAGTTCGCCTAGCGCGACGCCGTCCCGATCCATGCCGTTGCGGTGCAGCCCCGCGACCCATGGCTGGGCGATGCCGTCCCGGAAACCGAAATGCTCCTTGTTATTCTTCAGAGCCGCCGTCCGACGTTCAGCTATCAGCTCAACTCCGCGTCTGTCGTTTCGCAACTCACCGAGGCGGGACTCCAATGCCGCAGTGTGCAGCTCATACGCAAGCAGCAGCACATCGATGGCCTCGCTGTTGGGCCCTCCCCATTGCCACATTTCCGGATCGCTGGGACTTCCAGGCAAGTCGCCGAGGACACGCTGACGATGCGGCGTGACCATCCCTTCGCAGAATTCTCGCGGGAAACCCTGCAATTCGTCGGGTCCTATCAGTCGCTGTAACCCACGGTACGTGAATGCGATGTTTAACTTTGACTGGCTAGTCTTGTCGCCGCAGAATGTGAGCTGCGGGACCAAGTCGCCCAACCAGCTGCGAGCCGACTGCGGGTCGACTATTTTCAACAACAGACAGCTCATCGCTCGTTGCCGGGCGTAGCCGGAGGCGAGCAAGCCCTGCACTTCGGTGAGGTCTTGTTTGGTCATAGCCATCCTTCTGCTCAAATCAGCTGCAACCATTTCTCAATGCCGGCCCGGCTACGCCAACCGAATAGCCCGGCCCGGATTTCGGCGTTACGCAGGATCTCTGCCACCGTGAGGTGATCAATTGCGCTGTACCACACGTTCGTCTGCCGCTGATTGGCGCGGGTGAAGGGCAGGAATCGCTGCGAAAACCCTTTCGTAGCAGAAAGCAAGAAACGGGTCTTGGGACAGCCGTGAAGATTCGTCCAAATCGGCACTACCGCGAATGACCCGACTCCCAGGAAGTCGAACAGGTAGCGCTCCCAACCTCCGTCAAATTCACTCATGAACAGCAGCCGGCGACCGCGGTCGATCAAATGAATGCGCGCGAAATGAATCGTATCGATGCCGGCCAGCTGGCCGCGTCGATACCAATGCTTGCTAAAGCCGTTGGCCAGGAAGAGAACGAATCGTAGGTTCAGTCGCCGAAACCATGATTCGCGGACCGTCGATAGCATCGTGAACTGGTTCTGGATTCCGAAGTCCTCCTCTTCCACCAAAGCGGCGACGTGGCCCGCCTTCGGTCGGGTCACCAAGTCGCCTTCAGTCAATTCGTACATTCGGACAACAAGAAAGTATAATCCTATCAATAGGAGAAAAATCATCGGCGTGAGCCAAGACAGGTACCACCAACTGCAGCCGAACCACCAGACGTTCAGACACGCCAGGACCATGGGCAGAAAGGTCAGCATTACCACGATCCGCAGCAGGTCGAGCGTCTCAAGCAGCCGCAGCCACCATGGGACTCCTTGGCGCAGGCCGTGAGGAAGATCGCCTTGTGCACGCACGAACCCCTGGATATCTCGGCGGATCGCCACGACGTCTCCATCGATCCAGTCGCCGGCTGTGTGCCGCCTGTCCACATAGCTGCCAATGGCCAGGCGCAGACGGTACTCTTCCTTGATGAAGTCCAGCTTGTCCCTGAACGTGCCGATGTGCAGCGTCTTCGCCCGCTCGGCGTGTTGCCGTAGCCAAGCTTCAACGTCGTCCGGGCCACCGCCAACCGGAAATCCATCACAATGCTCCAGAATCAGCCTCAATCGCTCTCCGGCCACATGGACGAGCGCCCGGAGAAACTCGGCCATGCGCCCGTCATAGACGGCCGAAACGATCAGGCGCGGCGGCAACATGCGGCCTCGCAGGTCCGGCTCTTCGTCTACGACAATGATCCGAAAGAAGTGCAGGCTCTCCAACTGGTCGAGTCCCAGCTCGTCCCGCGCCGCTTTCACGTTGGCTACTGTGCTGCCGACCTGGTCCAGAGGCAGCGAGGCGAGCACGGTGATCGTCTGCGGATATCGCCACAGAGGCTCCAGCAGTCCTCGTCCAAAGCTAAGCGCTCCGCTCATGAAGCACTCCCCGTAGCAGTTCGCCTGTGGCCGCCCGCCGACCTCAGAACGCGGGGTTGAAAATCCTCAAGTCCGACAGTCGATAGCGTTCGGCCAGTGTATCCAGCAACATCACGCTAACGACGATGGAAAGTGCTTTGGCCGGACAGTCGTGAGGGCCCTTCGACCAACTCAGTACGGCGTCGTACTCAAAGCGCGGCAGATGCAGGTCCATAGCTGCGGGATTCCGAAAACGGCGCGGGTCTCGGTTGGCACAAATGAATGGATACGTCACCTCATTACCTGGAGTCAGCTTCAGCTTCTTGCCTCGCACGACGACAGTCTCGTCTTGCTCGACAACGCGGTGCACCGTCGTCACCGTCGGATACAACCTCAGCGCTTCGAACACGAGGTTTCGCTTCTCCTTGGCGCTCAACCGCTCATAGATCACGCCGAACCGTTTTAGGTCCTCGACGCAGCGTATCACCAACGTCCCGATGCTGAACAGGGCTGCGAAGAGAGTCATGTCGATCGTCATCATGTCCATGCCGTATCCGCGAAGCTTGAAGTAGACGTCATTGCGGACCCTTTTCCCCGTGCCCAACAATCCCAACAGCCAAGGCAGGTAGCCGCTGAACAGCGATAGTTCCGTGAAGCGGCGCATGTAGTTCCACGTTACAGAATCTGCGTCCGCCTTAGGGACCCTGGTCTGGCTCAACAGCTGGAAAAAGACTTGGATGACAGTACTGCGGATCGAAATGGTGGTCGCCATCTTGGAATCCTGCATCCATTCTCCGAGGATCTCCTTGCAAGCCGCTCGTACCGAGGCGTCGTCAAAACACTGCACGCGTTCGGTGAAGATGTTCTCACTGATGTACTTGCGCGTCATCTTGCGGATCGGCGGAGACTGGGTCAGGATCCCCGCATTGGTAGCGAAGGCGTCCGAATTGCTGGACACGATGCTGACGCCCATGAAGTTGTTGTTCTTCATCAGCGGCTTGGTTATTGCATCGGCGACCGTCTCGTAGTCAACGACCATGACCGCCTTGCCGAAGATGAAGTTTCCGCCGAACACACGCCAGTGCAGCAGCATGGTTTCATTCTGGACGTTGACCCAGATCAGTAGGAAATCGATCAGCGATGTGACTTCGAGAATCATTCGCCGGATGAACCTGATGCGCGTTCGATAGGCATAGATCTTAAGCGGCATCAGAACGAACACGAGCGGGATGGACATTAGATAGGCCAACCGCCTTGCCACCGTCATTAAGAATTGCATGACTTTTCCACCGTGAATCGGGCAACCTCAGTGCGGATATTCGGACTCCACGGATAGAGGGCAGAAGGATCATATACGGCGGATGAGAAATCATCCAGGTCGCGCGCGGATCCATGAGCGATCTTCTCGTCGGCCGAGACAGGTCAAGCTCAGGCTGACGCTACGTTTCACCCAATCTCCATGACCCCGATGCGTACGGGCTGGTCGCGTGGCCCCTTGAAGTAGCGCAACAGTAAGTAGAGGAGAAGGCCTAGCAACCACCCGACGGCCAACACCCAAAAGGCCACCACGAGCTTCCAGACCACGTTCAGATCGTCATACTTCCGAAGAATCACCGAGGCGAAGACCAAGTCGGCTGTTGAGGCCGTGATGCCGAACGCAGCAGCTATCTGAATGTGTCCGAATTCGCCCGTCGTGCTGGCCAGATGCATGAAGAAGGGAAACCCGAACCAGACATTGGCGATCGTGCCGCCGATCGTCAGCCCGAACACGTGTACGACGGGCAATAGCAAGACATAGCCGCGGTCAAACAGGAGTTGGCTGAATCGAGAGTTGGGAAAGAAGATCAGCGTGAAGTACGCCGGGCCCAGGCAGGCGTACCAAACTCTCCAGATTAACGGTGTCCCAATCAACAACTCAAAGACTGCCATTAGATTGCCCCTTGCGTGTTGCCGGATTTGCTGCCGCAGCGCGTCCCATCTTAGAGTATCACGGCAACCGACACGTTACCGCCGCACGATTCCCAGTATCATAGTCTCTCTCCGCCGCCACGAGAGAACTTCCTCCCGATTGCTGGACGTCGGCTCCAAGAACATCCACGCAAAATCAATAGGCAATTGGAAACGGCCGCTGACCGGTTTGCAAGCTTCCTTGCCCGGGGGAGTGTGGTGGTTCATCGGATACTTCAACAGCCAATCCACGCGCTAATCGTGGGTAGATTCAGATGTTAGGATTTCCGTCAAGGGATCATAGCGGATCTTTCACGGAGGCTCTGATGCACCAGAGATTACCCTTTCCGATGGGCTGGAATCGTCACTTCAGAAAGTCGATCCCGCAGGTTCTCTCCATCACCCAATTCAACTTCATTTCTGTCTGTCGGTGGGCTCCTTGCGCATCTGTCCTCGTCGTTGGCCCGGACACGTTTGGGCCGTCCGGGGGAGGCCGGAGCACGGGCACGGGGCTGAGCTTCATCTAGAGATGATCCTGTGGAAACTCCCCCGCCGCCGAGGTGTCGTCGACGAGCATCGCCGAGACCTTCCCTCCGCCGCCGGGCCCGCCCGTTCCAAGAATCGCCGCAGTCATCGGCGCGGGGGAGACCGGAGCTCGGGCACGGGGGGCGATCATGATGAATAATAGTGATCCCGTGAGAACTCCCCCGCCCGCCGCGGATGATCGCCGAGACCTCTCCCCCTCCGGCTCCGGTCCCGCCGCTTCCCCGGCTCGCGGCCATCGTCCGCCCGGGGGCCGTTGGCCTATCACGGCGAGGCCGGAGTTCGGGCATGGGGGCGATCATTATCTGATGATGATCTTGTGCGAACTCCCCCGCCGCCGGGGAGCATCGCCGCGACCTCCCGAGTTCCCCCTGGGGTATCCGTCCAGGGTAACCTGAGGTGAACTTCACGGTAAGCCCAGGCCCTCTCTACCGTCAACCCAGGGTCTCTCCACGGTCAACTCAAGGTCTCTCTCGGGTCAACTCGGGTGACCCCGTGTCATAGCGGGCTTAAATTCGGGGCCAGGGCATGCCCCGTGGGGATGCTCTGCCGATTCCTACGGCGAAGAGGGGCGAGACTCGGTTCGTTCGCCTCCGTTCCGACGTCAGTTCCCAGTAGGTTGACGCTGAGTTCATCCTCAGTTCAAGCTGAGTTCCTCATCCGGCGGTCGGACCGAGAATCGGCGTTCCCACTCGCGTCATACTTCCCTTGCCAGCAATACCTTACCAGACTTCCCGCCGTCAGGATGACCACCGTCAAACGGCACTGTCGGCTGAGTTCCCGGAGTTCAATTCTTCGTGAAGTTCATCTTCTCCACGTCTACGGCGGGCTCATGGGCGTTCGAGGGAAGGTAGGTTATTGGGCACTGAGGCGATCGTGATGATGATCCGCCGGAATCACTCTCGCCGCCGAGGGTGATCGCCGATACGGGCTCCGGAGCTCTGGGCCCCGCGGGCAGCGCGAGGAGTAGGACAGCGTTGCTCTTCGGTCGCCGCTCCTGAACCGTTTCAGTCCTGCCCTTACCGGCCCGCGAGAGTCCGTCCATCCTTCCTCTCCCCGCCTCGCCATACCGCTCCGGGCTACTTGGTGCGTCCCTGACCGCGTTCATCCCCATCCATGCCGGTGGGGCCATTTCTTCTTCTGGGCACGGCCGGGCCCAAACGAGATCTTTCGATCCCACCGGGGATCCTTTTCCGTGATGTGCGCGATACTGATGCCATTGATCATGGGCTCGGAACACCGTGGGCTCGGCTGAGAACCGGTCCACGGTGCCGGGCGAAGGGGGAGGCGGATCTCAAGAGGGGATGAGATGGAGGAGTGCTTGCAATGACGGCGAAAAGGATTATTCCTGATTCAGGCGAGTCGGAACCTCAGAGGCCACCGGTCACAAGGGGCGCGGTACACGAACCCGGAGTCGCCGACGGAACGACGGACAGTCCGGCACGGGATGAGCTGGGATCGGACGTCTCCGAAGACAACAAACCCAACGGGCAGATCCTCGAGGACCAAGACCCAGTCGGTGCGGCCATCCAGAGCATCCCCGAAAATACCTCGAAGACGAAGCTGTCGATGCTCCTGGAACCCGTCCTTCGGCAATTGGCGGAATGCGACGCGCCCACGGCCGAGGCGTACCTCTCGTACCATATTGCGCCGCGCTTCGGTCTCAGCGCCGCGGACCTCAGAGCGTATCGCGGACTGATTGAGACGTACCGCGGCGAATCGGCCCGAGCAAATCCCTCGGACGCCGACGCGATCCCGCGCAAGATCCTGTGGAAGGACGAGAGGGCGATCAGTCCCGCTCAGGACTTCCTCGGGGACACGGCGTACTATTGCGTCTACCGGACCGAGGTGACCGGACCGGAGGGAGGACCCAGCCAGACCGTCCGCGTCCCGTGCCTCGTGACCAGCCGCCGTGAGATCTTTCCGCTCTCGGTAGAGGAGCTTGCCACCCGGGGCCTCCGGCTCGCCCGCGGCGACCTTCGCCCGTCGGATATGCGCCGGTGGTCGGTCGATCCGGACGTCCCGAACAGCGTGCCCGCCTTCTTGGACGGGAAGGCCCGTGTCGACCCCCTGGATCTCTTCGACAACATCGAGGGCTTGTACCGGAGGTACCTCGAGTTTTCCAACGAACACTTCTACGCGTTCCTCACTCTCTGGTCCATCGGGACCTACCTCTTCATGATGTTCGAGAGCTACCCCTACGTCTCTCTCGTGGCGACGATGCAGGCGGGCAAGACTCTTACCATGGAGGTGGCATCCTCCCTCTGCTTCAACTCGGTGATGGCGGCATCCATCTCGACCGCCAGTCTATACAGGTCCGTAGAGGCAGATCGGTGCACGATGTTCATCGACGAGGCCGACGAATACCGCTCCCGCCGCAGGAAGAATGCCGACAGCTTCGGGATTCTCAACTCGGGGTACAAGCGTAGCGGCTCGGTTTCGCGAACCGACCCGCGAACCGGATCCATGGTATCCTTCTCCACTTTCTCGCCCAAGATGATCGCGAATATCGAAGACCTCGACCCGACCACCCTGGACCGCGCGATCCTGGCTGAGCTTGTGCGTGCGAAGAAGGCCATGGAGGAATTCATGACCAAAGAGATGGAAACCGAGCTGGCCGCGTTGAGGAACTCCCTCCATGTCTTCGCGCTCACCAACCATTCGATCATCCGCCGGATCTACCGGATGCAGCGTCTTCCGACGGCGTGGTTCGCGAACCGGGAGCGTGAGCTCTGGAGACCGATCTTCGCCCTCGCAAACTTCTTCGACCAGCACCGGCAGAGGAGTTCTCCGAACCTGGCCGAGGAAGACCTCCTTGTCTCGAAGATGGCGCGACTCGCCCTCGACTGCGGAAGACTGAAGGCGGATCGTCAGGCGGACGAGACCCTCGAGTTCCAGGTGCTTCGGGGCGTCGTCGCGTTCGTGGACTGGGCCAAGCGCCGGACGAGGTCCGCGGCGACCGCGAACGGATCAATCTACCGGGCAGATTCCCTCCTCGGATTCATTAGGGGCCAGGAGAAGATCCGGAGCTTGACGCAGAACGCCCTGTCCCGAGCCCTGCAGAAGCTGCAGATTCTCCGGGGTCCGAAGGACAAGTACTACGGTCGTCAAGGCAATGGCGTCCGAGTGATGGTGTACCGACTGGAACCGAATCGGATCCAGGAGGCGCTAGGGCGCTACGGGATGTAGAGGAGGCCCGCGGGTGCTGCCCCCAATGCCATCCGGGAGAAGCCCCCGCGCCCGGGGAGGTCCCCTGTCGGGGCCGAAATGCTCGGTTCGGCCGGCCAGAGCTCTCCCCCAGAACGATACTGTCTCCCCCAGGGTCCCGGGAACGCGCGATAGGGACACCCCCCCCATTTCCCGCAAATCCTCGAAAAGTCTGCCAGATCTGTCGCAACTCCTTGAACATAAAGTAGATGACCCTGACAGACTTTTGGCAGACTTTTCCGTCCGATCACGCGGCATCCTCCCTGAGGATCCGCCGAGCGTGAAGCTTGGTGCCTTCGGAAACAACTGTCCCCAGCCTCTCGATGTCCGTGTGGAGGATCTCCGGCACCAGCCCCGCGTAGTGTCGCTTTGTCGTGCTCACCGACGAGTGACCGAGGAACCTGGCGATCTTGTGAACCGAGACCCCCTTCATCGTGAGCCACGAGGCGAATGTGTGTCGAAGGGTGTTCCAGTTGCACCGGCTGTCAATGTCGGCACGCTCGGCAGCGATCAGGAGCTCTCTCAAGGCGTTGCTCGAGTCCACAGGGGTCCCGCGCATGCTGGGGAAGACGAGCCCGTCATGGACACGCCTTTTCTTCTTGAAGGAGAGGAGGATGTCGCGCAGGCGAGAGTGGAGAGGAATGCGACGGCCCTCCCGGTCCTTGGACACGAACGTATCGGAGACCCGGACCCGGATGAGCCCGCCTTTCGTCTCGAACTCCACGTCCTCCCACTGCAGGTGGAACATCTCACCCAAGCGCAAGCCTGCGTAGAGGGCGACCGCGGGCTCTCTCGTGGGACAACTTCTCAGGGACCGATTCTTTCTTAGAATTCGCGCCCATTGGACTTGACCGGGTTACCGATTTTCGTATATTTGAGGATGATAGATATCAAAGAAACGCGAATGCAAAATCACTCATCAAACCAAGCACGTGCTCAGGTCAGACCCATTCATCATCATCGCCACACGTTTCGATCCAGGTCCTCGTCGTCGGCAACGGAAACTCTTCCAGCAACCTGCTCGCGAACGCCCTTCCTACCGCGCTCTTCCACGATTCACTTCCCTCAGCTTCATGCCACAGTCGATCCCCCCATCACACTTCCCAGTATTCTTCCAACTTCTCCACCCACAACGCAAGGCCTGGCGGTTGCGTTGATCGCCTTGCGGGGCATCTGAGGCCCCATTCCGGAGCCCGGGGGAGACTGAGCTTGATCCAAAAGCTGCCAACGTAGGACGCCTGCTCCGCTCGTAGTTCGCGGCGCAAGGGCCCCTCGCAGTCAAATCTGGACCGGATCCCTCACGAGTTGCATTCACCCGGGGCACACCGTCGATGAGATTCTCGACAACTGTCCGAATCGGTAAGACGATCCTTTTTCCGATTCGGCGCGAGAATGCTGCCAGCAGTATCGGTGTCGCCAGGTGAAGACGCGGCAGCCAAACCGGTTGGCCCAACATCTATCTCTAAGATCGGCCGGGAGAAGAAGGAAGAACACGCCATGACCGAAAATGAAAAGACAGTCACCGACGAACCCTTTCAGAATCTCGAGGAGCTCGAGCAGGAGAGAATGCTCGACGAGATCGAGACTGAAGAGGAGGAGAAACCGAATGAGTCGTCGGGACCAACACCAGGAGGATCGATCCGAGACCTTCCCAGGTTCAAGCTCTCCGACATCACCGTTCCTGCAGACCCTCTGAGGCAGACGCCTCCCACTGACGAAGGGATGCAGCGCCTCATAGCGTCCATGCGTAAGGAGGGTCAGCTCCAGCCGATCGTCATCACTCGGAAGAAAATGCTGGTATCCGGGCAGAGAAGGGTGGATGCCGCAAAGGCGTTGGGCTGGAAGGACATAGCGTACATCACCCTGCCCGACAACGTGGACCCCTACGTCGCGGAGGTCGTAGCCAACGATACCGTGGAGGCAATCCCGTTGCTGGATATGTCGCGGCGGGTGGCCTACGAGTACAGCAAGAATCAGTCGCTCCGCGGCGTAGGCGATCTGTTTCACCGATCTGCGTCGTCGATTAAGTATCTCCTGGCAGCCTATGTCCTGACGCCCAAGATGAAGCGCGACGTCATGGCCGGGAAGATATCGTTGATGGCTGCCGTGAAAGAGGCCACGTCCGATCCGGCGATAAAGAAGTACATCGCCGAGATGCTCAAGACGGGCAAAAGGGCCAGGCGAAAGGCCGTCGATCCTGTAAGCCGGTCCGTTCGCGTGCCGAAGGAGGGCTTGCCCGAGAACGTCACGGACGTCCAAGTCTACCGGAGCTACATCAAGATCGTGACGAAGATTCCCGTGAGGAAGGGCCAGAAGGAGAAGCTAGACGAATGCCCCGAGATCTTTTCCAAGACTCAGTGGAAAAAGATCGTGAGCGGCGTTCCCGACCTTTGGCCAAACCTACCATGAGCCCGCGAAACGGCCGACGGAGGAACTCTTCCGGCCTGGCCGGCGAGGACTAGCTGGAGGCGCCGGCAAGGCCCGGTGCTATAAAGCGGCTCGGAAGGAGTCGCCGCAAGGAGGCCTCTCGGGTGCTTCCCAGGATGTGGCCTGGCGTCAGCCGGCAGACTCCACCCAGGGCAGACCGTTACCACCACGGCCCCCGGAGAGGGCATGCGGCAGGAGCTTCCGTTCCGGTCTGGACTCGCCGCGAAAGCAGACACGGCAATGGCCCATGGGCGAATGGTTCTGGTCACAGTCGGGGCGCTCTTCCTGTCGGAGGGCGTGGTCGCCTGGGCTAAGGGGGAAGTCGGGCTTCCCCATATTGTTCATTGAGTTCCACACCATGAAGGGATTCGTCACCACCTCATGGGGACCGCTGAAATTCGCCTCGGGTTCGGCGGCCCCAGAATCTCGATCCAGCCCAGATCGTCTTCCCTGACCCCCGGAGAGGTGCCGCGGCTGTCAGACCCGGGTCCATAATGGTTTATATCCTGGCAGCGAGGCCTGATACGAATCCGGGGGATAGGAGCCGAGGACAGGCTCCTTTGGAACCCTCGAGATGTCAGCGCCCGCAAGCCGCCAGTAGCTCGCCCGATGCAGGTCGCATTCGACCAAGGAATGGGGAACCGGCCAGGGACGCGTAGCCGGTCGAATGCTTCGAATGGGGAAGCCCCGACGGAGGGCTTCCTCCTGCCGAGGCATGGCCTTACTCGTTCTTCGGGAGATTCCTCGATGACGTCGAAGCGGGAATTGAAGTCCCACCCGTTGTCCATGATCTTCCCCTTGCCGAGCGATGAGGAGATCGCCGCCATGGGCGAAGACGTATGGGTCAACGACCTCCTGGAGCCGATCACTCTCTATCAGGGCAAGATCCTCGACGGCCGGAGCCGTCAGCTAGGACAGGACAGGCGGCCTAAGAAGAAGAGGCACGAGCTCAGATACGAGAACTACAAGGGCAAGGACCCCCTCGGATTCGTGATCTCCAAGAACCTGCGACGCCGGCACCTGAGCGAGTCCCAGCGCGCGATGGTGGCGGCGAGGATATCTAACCTCAGGCGGGGAAGACCTTTGCGGAGGACAAATGTAACTCGAGTTACAATTTCTCAGGACGATGCTGGGCGCACCACAGGCGTGAGTCGGATGAGCGTCAACCGTGCCAAGAAGGTCCTCGAGAAGGGCATCAAGAAGCTCCAGCAAGCCGTCGAGAGGGGAGAAGTACCCGTCTCCGAGGCCGCAAACTTGGCTGAGGAGGACCAGAGGACTCAGGAAAGGATCATGTCCATCATCGAGAAGGGGGAGGCCCCCAACGTCCGCGGGGCCCGGAAGGTGCTGGAAGGCGAGGCGGCGCTCGCGGAGTGGGAAGAGACGGAGCTGCCCGACGACGAGCTGGAGGCTGCCGCGAAGGAAGTTCAGAGCGGCAAGCTCTCGTCGTTGGAGGATCTGCGAACGCCCGAACTCAAAGGCCGGTTCCGGTGCATTCTCTACAACCCGCCGTGGGACCTGTGGTGGAAGGGCCTCTTCCGTCAGACCGACGACCCGCTACAGCGTGACGCGGCGCTGAGGGAACTATGTGGCATCCCGATCTCCCACCTCGGGCACCCCGACGGCTACGTCGTGTGGGCATGGTTCCCTTGGCCCATGATCCGCGAGGGCGAGGTCTCCACCTTCCTCTACGAATGGGGCGTGACCTGGGCGACGGAATACGTCTGGCCGAAGAAGAGACCATCGAAGGCGGACAGGGGCTCCCGGGGCGTCGCCTGCAGCGAGGTCCTCGTCCTGGCGGTCTCCGAGAGAGGAACGACGAGACTCCACCCAGAAGTGAAGCAGGAATTCCTCACGACAGACGCCGGGTCGTCGGGAAACCGACCTGAAGAGTCCTACCAGAACATGCAGCGATTCTCACGGGATCCCCGGATCGAGCTGTACGGCACCCACCCCCGGAAAGGCTGGACCACTTGGGCGCCCGAGATGGACCGCCGCGTTGGCTCCGTCCGGCCCCCCCAGGCGGAAGAGCCCGTGGTGTCCTCCTGAGCAAGAGGAACTCTCCCAGAATTCCCGCGAATAGAGCGACATGCGGAGAAAGACATCCCCACAGGAGGACGACACTGAGGGAAGAGCACGATTCCGGCGAGGCTCGAACCCCGGTGAGAGGCATCGACCCTGAGCTCCTGCTCCCCTCGAATTCCTTCGGTCTCTCTTCGATCCCCTTGGCCACCCATCAGAAGGTGCTGGTCGAGAGGCGCCATGGAGATCCCTGCGGTGGCCAGCACCTAGGCTCTGCATCGCATGGAATCCTGTTATCTCGCGTCCCCGAACCTCTCAAGGCTCCGCGCGTGAAACGTCTGGCTCCGCACGTTGAATCCGGAGAAGGCCGCAATACCGGTTCTTGAGATAGTAACTTCCCCGCTTCTTGGTCCCTTGAAGCCTTCCGGCGTTCTTCAGCATGTAGAGGACGTACTGCGCCGAGGAGTCCCCCTTCAGCTGGTTCCGGCGGATCCGTCCGTCGTTACGAAGCAGGATCGTGATCACCTTCCGGACGGCCGGCCCCGTCTTCCCCCGCATGAACGGCACGCCCAAGTCCAGCAGCGTATCTGCCATGAAGAAGGCGAGTTCTCCAGGGACTTCCCCGGTAACCGGGGCCGTCGTATCGAGGTCGGCGTCAATCACCTCGCGCAAGTACGGGCAGTACTTCCGAACGACCGCCTCGACGGTACTCAGGATCTCGGTATGCGCCCACCAGATCCCGGCTGCTTTTCGAACTTGCTTTCCAGAGACACGGATCTCGCAGCGCACCAGGCCCTCTGCCTTCGCATAGACCACAAAGCTCTCCCCACCTCTGACATCCCAGCTGAATTTGAGTACGTAGGGCTTCTTCCCCTCCTTGACGTCCAGATACATACCCTGTAACCGAGAACCGATCCGCCGCACCTCCTCCGACGCGTCCTCCTCGGGGATGTCATAAGCAACCTCGAGCCTCTTGAAGCGAGTAGGCGGGACCGTCAAGCCCGGGTTGGCCAGCAACGACCTCGTGACGGCCTCGAAGTTCCTGAATTGGACTTGAGCGACGCGCTCGACCGCGCGCACCTGAACCTTGTGTGCGAGCGGATAGTTGAGCTCACGGAGATCCGTCGCAGGGAGGTAGTTCGCAGGACGCCGGGATCTTCGTTGCCCATCTCTCACGATCGCCAAGATATCCCGGGGATCGAAGTAGTCCCGAACCAATTTTAGGGGGTTGAAGAATATGTCCCGCCGGAAAGCCTTGTACAGAGTCTGGACGAGGGACCCGTAGCCTAGCCCGTACCGCCGACTCACCGACTTGCTGAGGTCGAAAGAATCGGCCTCGAGGTCCCCCGATAGACTCGGCCGGAGATGGGGGTCCTGGCGGAGGCAGCGCAGGTCGTCGGCCTCAGCCGAGAGACGGTAAGAAAGTCCTGGGTCCGGTATCAACGGGGGGGAATGGACGCCCTCAAGGCGAGGAGGCTCGGACGGCCGCCACGAGCGTTGTCAGCGAAGCCGTCCGGACGTGCGCGGGTAGGCCTGCCCCGCCGGCGAAGAAGGCGTCGCCGGCAACCGCGGGTCGGTCGGGCTGAGCGGGCCAAGCAGATGCGCAGTGTCCACTTGGCCATCCGTACTACGGAGCCCGGGCCATGGCACATGCCCTTCCCGGTGTGGACCCGGGAGGCGATCTGCCAGCTCATGCACATGATGACCGGGAGGACCTACTCCCCCCGGACAATCCGACGGTACCTCAGGGCCTGGAGTCTGTCCTGGGGAGGCCCCGAGACGGGTTACCTCTTCACTCCCAAGCTGATCTCCTTCGACGAGCACTACCGCAGGCGCCACGCGGAGAAGTCAGGTTCCTGATGTGCCCTTCAAGAGACAGGGCGAAGCGGCGGCTCATACGTCGACTAGGATCAACGGGAAAGGGACGGTCTCCCGTCCTCTACTCAGCTGGTGCATGTGTGTTGTAGGCAGGATGTGAAGATGTCTATCCCCTGGTGTAGCTGGAAATGCGCTACCCGCTGGACTTGTCCTTCTTCCGCAGGAGAAGAAGTGGGAGACAGTACGGAGTTGCCAGGCGCATTCTCCCCCCCTCCCCGATCAGGATGCCTCTACTGCGAAACCTTTCATAAACGCGGAGCAGCGCGGGGTCTTTGTTGAGCTGGCGCCGCTCCAGTCGCCCATCACTCTCGATGATGATCGAGAGGACCTTGCGAAGTGCCGGGCCCGTCTCGCCTCTGAGGAACGGCATGTTGTAGTCAAGGATGGCATCGACCAGCTCCATCATGGGGACGGGGCCCTCCCCCAAGAGCGCCCTCTCCATCTCCTCCTCGGCCCGAAGAGCTTCGAGGATATACTCGAAGTAGCGATCGACGACTCGGCCCACGGTCACCAGCACGTTCTCCTGGGCCGACCACACCCCGGCAGCTTCCCGGATCCGCTTGCCGGCGAGCATTATCTCCAGGCGAAGAACCTTCGCGGACTTCTTGTAAGCCTTGAGAAACGCCCCGTCCCGAACCTTCCACCGGACCTTTGGCAGTTCCGAGTCCCACCAGATTTCCGTGTGCCGCTTCTTTGCGTTCTTGTGGACCTCCAAGACGAGCAGGTCCGGATCTTCGACCCGTAGGTCGTAGCAGACCTCAAGCCACTGGAAGCGAGCGGGTGATACGACCAGCTGCTTGTCCCCCACAAGGGCTCGGACGAACTCCTGGTACCCCCGACGTAGAGTCGCGGCGACCTTCTCCACCGCGCGCACCTGAACCTTCTGAAAATGATCACGTCGAGGTTCCTGGAGTTCGCTGTCAGGGAGCAAGTTCTCAGGAATGGGAGACCTGTACCGTGTCCCGTCATCGACTCCGAGAAGGTGCACAGGGTCTAGATAGTCTGCGAGCACCCGCATGGGAGAGAACTGAACCTGCCTGGCGATCTCACGTTTTAGGAATTGCTTGATGTTCCCGTACCCCCTCCCGTACTTCCGGACCAGGAATGTCTTGCCGGAGATAGCCGCGACATCCGGGGTGTCCCCCCTCATAGGAACCACGGTCTCCAGGTGAGGATCTTTCAAACCAGCCAGTAGAAGTTGAAGGGGCTTCGAGGCGGCGCGCTTGAGACGAGCGCGGGTGGAAGGATTGTCGCCCAGCGAGAGGAGGAGGTCTACTCGGTCGAGGAGCCAGTCCCCTCGGTTGATGGACAGCAAGGTCTTAGCGGCCATGGAGATAACAGAGGGCTCCGATGCTCACAACTGTCTCCAGGAGGTGAACCCTTCCCCCATGTATGGGGAGCAGGCGGGGAGAAGGAGCGGTGTCCCCTCATCATTGCCGCCAGGGCGCAAGCTGTCCCCCGACGCTGCACGTTTCCATCGACCGTCGATCCTACGGCCCAGGCGACGGGAGGCAAGGCGTTTCCGACCCGAGAAGTGCCAGCCGGTGCGCCTGCGGGCGAGTCGGACCCGCCAACCGGTGGGCCGACGAACGCCGTCCAGTCGAGTCACTATGGACTCTTCTTCCAGGAGACGGTGTCCCCTGAGAGAAAGTCACAGGCACCAGACCACTGTTTCCTTGGACTTCGAGTAAGAGCCTGTCCCCCAAGTCGTCGACCGTCCTTCTCAAGTCTCCTTTGTAGAATGACGTGGCCTGACATACTCTCACACAATCTCCCGTGCGAATCTGTCCCACGGATGAAAAAAGATCATGATCTTGCGCCCATTTCAGCCGGTTTGTGATTGACACGATCGCCGCGCCAGCAGAGAATGTAGTGTCACATTTCAAGAAAGAGAAAGGAGAAAACGAGCACGTCCAAAGGAACGACCAGGCTCAAAAGACCAAGCACACACAAATCTCACATTCATCTTCATCGTTCTCAAGTTCTCGGCAATCGCAGGAAGAGTCAAAGAGAAAGCACTTCACCAACCCCACGCTCGCGGAGGAATGAAAAGAACCAAAGTCCTTCTCACACAGTTCAATTCACCTGCACACCTCGTGTGGTCGGCGATCTCGTGGATCGCCCGGCCGGGCCGAAAGGCCAACCTTATGGTGGATAGGGGCTGACCGACAGGACTACGACAAGGAGCGAGCAGGGCACCTCCCCCCAATCCCGAGGGCGCACAACTTAACCGCGTTCTCTACCGGTCAGTCTCGGTCTGTGCCTGCAGATCCGAGAAGGCAAACCCGTGAATTTCAAACATCCCGGTGGGTCCGCGCAGATCCTTCTGCCGGGTCCGTCTATTCTCCCGCGTCATGACCGTCTGATCAGTTTCGCCCTACGATCGCAGGGACGAGATCGAGAACTCCTTCGTCGCGTTCCCGTTGACGCTCCTGGCCTCTTCGCGAGCGTGTTCCGCCATGGTGAGCGCCGAGAGTCGCTACGCCTCGCTCGGGGGTACTCCCCCAGAGGAACTCCGTCGGGCTCCCGTTGGCGATGGGAAGAAGGAGGACGCCTGGAGGTCGACGACCATGAGGTCGAGTCGATCTTCCAGCAGAAAGCCCGAGGCAAGGCTGGAGAGACAGAGTCCCCCCTCCCCTGGTTCCAGTCGAGAGCTGGGTGTCCTCGTGAACCAAGACATGGAGATCCTGTATGGCGAAGAGGTCCTCGAGATCAGGCAGCGGCTGGGCTGGGAGGAGGTCCTGGTCTGTATCCTCCCCGCGGATTTGGACGACGACCTCGCTCAGTGGGGCGCAAACCTGTGCAAGCCTGTTCCGACTCAGGACAGAGCCGGGCGGATTCTGGAGTACAGGAACGGCGGGCTCTCGTAGGCGAGATTGCTCTTCGCTTGGGGTGCGCCGCGGCCTACGTCTACGAGCTCGACACGTTGAACGACCTCATGAAGGAGGCGGCGTACGAGCTGCACGGGCAGGTGGATCCGGTGGTGGAAGCGAAGTTCCTCCGAGCCATCAGGAGCAGTCGAGGCAGGAAAGGCGGCTTGGGGAAACCGGGTCGGCAGTCTGGCACGTGACGAATCGAAGAGCCACTGGCGTCGCAGTTCCAGCAGGAAGGCTGGAAGGCCGGTCGAATGCGCATCCAGCTCGGGCTCACGCACGATTGGACATGTTCGGGAAGAGCCGGGTAGTGGACTCGATGCTGGCCACCGAGGACGAACTTGGGCACGTCACGTTGTCACGGATCAGGCCTGCCGTTGCTGAACGGGCCCTTGAGGTACGTATCCCACCGCTGAAGCCCGAGGTCATTGATGGCGAGTCGTAGACCATCCAACAGAAGGCGAGGGGCCTCCCTCGAGCGTTACTTCACGCTCCGCGAATCGGCGCAGTACGTGCGCGTCTCGGTCTCGACGCTGGCCGATTGGACGAGGCGCGGCTTGGTCGCTCGAATCAAGCTCCCCGGCAAGATGGGCAAGGTCCTCATCAAGGAGTCCGATCTGATCGAGTTCATGGAGCGGTATCGGCAACCCGCCCGTGAAGAGGTTCTAGACCGTGTCTGGTCCGACACCGGTCGGGAAGAATCCAAGGGCGAGCAGTGACTCCACAGGCGTCAGGAACCGGCGACGGCCTTCCTCCGGCGCATGAACACTCGATCCTCACTACCTATAGCGTGCGCTCCTACCCGATGTTCACCTTCGTCACACCGATAATGTGACGCCCACAGGTGGGCACACTCAGGATCCCGAACGCAAATCCATGGGCACACTTTGGGCACACCCAGGGTTCTTGATGAACTCGAGTTGACCTAAGTTATTGGTAGAAATGGTACGCCGGGAGGGACTCGAACCCCCGACCCGCTGATTAAGAGTCAGCTGCTCTACCTAGCTGAGCTACCGGCGCACGCAGGGATGCGGCCAGCGGGATCTTTCCCACTGGCCGTTCGCGATCTGTGGCACGCCCGAGAGGATTCGAACCTCTGACCTTCGACTCCGGAGGCCGACGCTCTATCCAGCTGAGCTACGGGCGCTTATAGGGCGGTTATTATAGCCTTGCGACTGCGGCGTGCAAAACGTTTCCGGCAAAGCGAGGGAGGCCGGAGGCGCCAGGGGCCGAGCCCACCGGGCTATTTGTCCACCGTGATGGTCAGGATGCTTCCAGGCTTGAGCTTCTTGAGCCCCTTCAGCCCGTTTTCCTTTGCAATCTCGGGAAAGCGAGACCCGTCCCCGAGGACTTTCCGACTGATCACCCAGAGATTGTCTCCATCCTTGACCGTGTACTTCACCTTTCGGGGAGAATCGGCATCTGCCGGGGACACAGCCGCGAAATCTTCGCCCGTGTTGATAAGTCCCACCGTCGGCAACCCCCCATCGATATCCGTCGGCGGCCGAGACAAGATCACCGCGACGCCCATGATGAGGATCGCGAAGCTGGCGACCGCGGCCAGGACCTTCTTCGGCCAGGCCGGCAGGGGCGCCCCTCCTCGAAGACGACTCTTGCCTGTGGGCGCCTCCGACACGTCCGCGTCTCTCATGACGAGCGACCGAAGGTCCTGAATCTTGTTCCGCTCCTGCTTCAGCTCGTCCTCGAGCCGACCGATCTTGACCGAGAGCTCGCTGTGAACCGACTCTCGAATCGCGGCCACTTGGTCGTCCTTGCGACCGAGCTGCGTCTCCAGTTCCTGGATAATCCTCCGGGCCCGGCGTATCGACCCGGAGTATTTCTCCGAGAGGTTCGCCGTGGAATCTCCATTGCCCTCGGGTAGCGCCTCACCGGTGAAGAACCCCTTGAACTGGTCGTTATAGAGGAGCAGATCGACGAGCTCGAAGCCATCTTCGCCCGCGCGATAGAGGGAGTACTCTTTCTTCTCCTGATCGACCTTGAGCATCAGCTGCCAGGGAAATTTGAAGAAGCCCCGGTGGGTGACCACCTCATCGTCGGTGATCCCCTCCCCCTTGCCCACTCGATACCAACCGACGACGACGGACGGCGCGACGCTGAGCTTGGGAGACCCGTTGGCCTCCAGATAGTCTTCTTCCCGGAAGAGGAAGGGGAACGGGTCCCCCTTCTTGTCGATGGTCACGCTGGAAACGATGTTGATGAAGTTCTCGCCGTTGACTTCGTATCTCTCCCCGGCGAGGACTCCCATTTCTTTGGGTTCGAGGGTGCCCATGGCCTGGAAGAGGATGTCCGAGAACACCCTTTCGTCCATGAAGATCCGGGGTGGCGCGTAATCCATCGGTCCCTCTCCTTCTCCGCCTCCGCGTATGTCTCCGCAAGGGCAGGACTGCGCCCCAACTCTCCCCGAACTGCTCTGAAGGCCACCGAGCCTCCCACCCCACTGCAAGGGTGAATTGTCGGTCCCTGGACTATATATCCCTCGTTGGGGCCGAAAAATTTAGGCCATTTCCCGAGAGGGCCGATGCAGTCGAGGTTGATCGGCAGGAGGAGGGCTGTATAATTCCGCGCACCGGGCGATTAGCTCAGCTGGCTAGAGCGCCACGTTGACATCGTGGAGGTCACAGGTTCAAGTCCTGTATCGCCCACCAGTTATGATGACGAGAGGCCGGAGTGTAGCACGAGCTGCCCTTCGGCTTCTTCTTCTCCTCTTCATTCCTAGACGGAATGGCGCTTACTCTAGCGGAATCCCTTGACGGAGAAGCACTTGGTGCTCCTCTCGCGGTCTCTGCACCGATCCGTACGACTGGGGCCGCGCTTCTTGAGCCGCGGCTCGATGCGTCCGGGCCGGTCGGGTAGGAGCTTCCGGGCGAACTGGTCGCGCAGCGCGGCGTCGAGCTCTCGGCCTTTCCTCTCGCAGACCACGGCGAAGAGCGGAGCAAACGTCCGGACATGCTGGGGAGGATATCGGCCTTGCGATCAAGGACACCTCGCCTCTGTCAGTCACCATGTGGGAGTAGGTCGAGGCGATCCAGGCTTGGAACAGAAGAGCGTGATTTCGGCTGCGGAGGGACAAACGAGTGTCTGATCCAAGTAGGCGACTCACTCCTGTTTGGAGGGGACTGCGGGCTCTTTGGATTTCTCCTCTTCGATCGAACCCGCGGCTGATTCGAGCAGCGCTCGATACTCCTCCGCCTTCTCGGGCTCGCCCCAGGCGCTGTAGAGATCGATGAGGGTGCCTATTATGGAACGGGTCCGATGGACGCTTGCTCCCACCGAATCCTCGATGGCCGCGATGGCCGCATACGTGGCGAGAGCCTGGGCCTCGGCATCCTCGAAACGCTCCATGGCGATCAGGCACTCGGCATACGTCCGTTCGAAGTGTGCGCGATGGCGGTTGATCTTCGGAGACTCCTCCGCCGCGCTCTCGACCACTTGTCGCAGAAGGTCCTCCGCGTCGGCATGCTTCTCCTGGACAATGAGGATCTTCGCGAGGCTCTCAATCGAGTGCAGGGTATCCGAATCGCCATCGCCCAAGACCCGCCTCCTGATGGGGACGATGCGGCGGTAGAGCCGCTTCGCCTCCTCCAGCGCCCCGCTCTCTCGCAGACGCTCCGCCAGCTGTGCCGAGACGTGGAGGGTTTCCTCGTGTTCTTCACCCAAGCCGCGGCGCCCGTTTAGCATGGCCTCGCGGTAGAAGCGCTCGGCCTTCTCAAGCTCGCCTTGGGCCTCGTGGAAGTGTGCCAGGCCGTCCATGGCTTTGATGGTGATCAGATGCTCATCCCCGTACACTCGCCGCATCGATTTGAGCCTCTCGTAGTAGAGCGACTCGGCCTCTGCGTATTTCTTCTGCTCGGTGAGCAAAGATGCGTGACGCTCCATGGCGCCGTGGGTGCGGGGATGATCCTCTCCCAGAAGGCGGCGCTGGATGTCGAGTACTCTCCGGGTCAACACACCGGCCTCGTCCATCTTTCCCTGGCGCTGCAGGAGAGACGCCATTCTTAGCGTGGCAATGAGAGTGTCGTGATGCTCCGCTCCCAGAATCCTCTCGGAGATCTCGAGGCACCGCCGGAACAGGCCTTCGGCCTCTGCAATCTTTCCCATCTTCAGAAGCAGTCTCGCCCGATTGAGTATCACCGTCAGGGACATGGGGTCCTCTTCTCCGAAGACTTCGAGCGCGGTATCCATCGCCTGCCGGGAATGCGCGTCGGCCTCCTCCAGTTTCCCCTGGTGCATCAGCACGACGGAGAGGTTGTCCACCATCGCCATCGTGGACCAGTGGTCCTCCCCGAGGACGCGCCGGCTCGGATCGATGGCCTCCCGCAAGATCGGTTCTGCCTCGTCGTGCTTGCTAGCCAAGACAAGGGTTTCGGCCAACTCCCCCATTCTTATCAAGGTCAAGGGATTCTCTTTCCCGAACGCATGGAGGGCCGCCTCGTAGGCTTCACGATGGAGGTTCTCAGCCTCGTCGTACCTGTGTAGATTCTCCATGAGTTGGCCCAAGTTGCCCAGGGCAGCGATCCCGGCCTGGCTCTCGGGGTTCACTGAGCTCCGGCTGGCTTCCACCGCCTGGCGGAGGATACTCTCGGCTTCGGAGGGCCGTCCCAGCTCCTTCAGAAGACTCCCTAGCCCGGCCATCGACTGAACAACCGGCAGGGCGTTTTCGGAGCCGGAGACCTTCGTCCCCCTCTCCACCGCCTCACGAAACAGCGCCTCGGCCTCTTCAAGTTCGCCTTCCACCTGGAGTGCGTGCGCCAGATTGTGGATGGCGGCGATGGTGCTCAGATGGTCCTCCCCGAGGTTTCGTCGAGCCAGGACGAGCCCGCGCCGCAGCAGCGGCACTGCCTCTTCTCGGCGGTTCAAGTAGTCGAGGTTCAACCCGAGTTGAATGAGCGCGATGATCGTGTCGGGGTGCTCCCCGCCGTATTCTGCCTCGGCTATCTCATGGGCCCTTCGGAGATGTGGTTCGGCCTCCTCGTAGAAGTGGAGCCCGAGATACACGCCCCCTATCACCCTCCTCAACGACGCCTCGACCTCGGGCTGATCCGTGAAGCTTCCCTCGATGTTCTCGGAGGCCCGGTCGAGCACAGTCTTGACCATCACCTTGGGTCCATCGATCTCCGGATCGATCGAAAGAAGCGTCGTCTCCAGAAAATCGTTGATCGCCTCGAACTTGTCCGCCTCCGTCTGGGCCATGTTTCGATCATTCTGCGCCGCCTCGCGCAGCCGCTCCTCCCCCAGACGTGCCTCCTGGAGCTCCCCGCTTCTTTTCGCCTCCGCCTCGGCCGCCGCCTTCGCCTTCAGGTACATGGCCGTACTCGTGCCGAAACCCCCCGCGAGTGAGAGGGTGAGCAGGACGCCCGCGGCGACTGATCCCTTGTGCCTGCGGACAAACTTCCCTAGCCGATACCCAACACTGGGCGGACCGGCCAGGACGGGCTCGCTCTCCAGGTGCCGGCGAAGGTCGTCGGAGAGCTCCGAGACGGTCGCATAGCGGCGCACGGGGTCCTTCTCCATCGCCTTCATCGTGATCCAGTCGAGGTCTCCCCTCAGAAGCCGCACCAGGGACGATGGATTGGTGCGGCGCATGTCCGCGATCCGGGTCGACTTCTCCCCTAGAGTGCTCACACGGGTGCTCGGCTTTTCTGGCTCGTCCTCGCGGATCCTCCGGCTGATCTCCTCGTAACCCGCCTCGCGAAGCTCCTTGGAGTCAAACGGCAGATCCCCGGTCAGGATCTCGTAGAGGACGACACCCAGCGAGTAGATGTCCGTCCGGGTGTCAACCTCGAGATTGCGTCCCCCGGCCTGCTCGGGGCTCATGTACTCCGGCGTGCCGATGATCTGGCCCATCTCGGTGTAGAACGTCCTCTCCGTCAGTCTCTGATTCGTCGCCTTGGCGATGCCGAAGTCGATGATCTTGGGAAAGACGGTCCCGTTCTTTGCCACGAGGATGTTGGTGGGCTTCAGGTCCCGGTGGATGATCCCCTTCTGGTGGGCGTGCTGGACGGCCTCGCAGACCCGCTGGAACAGATGGAGGCGTTCGGTCGTCGGGAGGCGTGCTCGATCGCAGTACTCCACAAGAGATACGCCGGCGACGTACTCCATCACGAAGTAGGGGCGGCCCGACTCGGTGGCGCCGGCGTCGAATACCTTGGCGATCCCCGGGTGGTCCATCATGGCCAGGGCCTGTTTCTCCGTCTCGAAACGCGCCACGACATCGTCGGTGTCCAGTCCAGGCTTGATGAGCTTCAGGGCGACCCTGCGCTGGACGGGCTCGCTCTGCTCGGCCAGATAGACCACCGCCATGCCCCCCTCGCCCAGGAGATCGAGGATCTTGTACCGACCGACACGGTTCGGCTTGCCACCCTGCGAGAGGAGACTCGCCGTCTCGGCGAAGTCCCCGTGCACGATCTCCATCATGCAGAGCCGACGATCCAGCCTCTGGGCAATCTCAGGATGGGCGGCGACGAGGTCTCGACGGCTCGGAGCCTTGCCCGCCTTCAGCAGATCGAGAAAGCGCTCCGCGATCACCTCGAGCTCCTGGTCGGCATCCGAGGGAGCCGGCTCGGAGGCAACGCCCGGGTCTTGGGTAGGCTTCTCAGGGTTTCTCATTGTGACACGAGGCAAGGGGGCCAAAGACTCAGCCTACCATCCGGCCGGTCTCCGAAAAAGCACCATCCTCATCGCCTACGGCAGCCTCTGGGCGTACTCCAGGTCCGAGGTCCAGTTTCTCCGGTAGCTGATCGAAGGAACCCCGGGAGGAACCCCGGCCGGGTCGAACGCGATCGATGAGTAGCCAGGCAAGCAGCCCTCCACGCCTTCAATCACCCACTGAACGCCGTCCCAGTGGGCGACCTTTACCTCGAGGAGATCGTCGACGTAGCTCACATAGGGAGTGCCCGACGGGTCGAAGGCGAGCGTCCCGGCCGAAAAGTGGAAGTCCTGCGCGCCGTCATCGATAATCTCGTCGATCTCGGCCGGGACCGGGTGCCAGGTCGTACCATCCCAATGGAGGTATCTCATCGAATCCTGGTCCGGACTGATCTTCGCCCGATGCACGATCGAGGGATTGCCATCGGCGGCGTAGGCCAAGGCGGTTCCGATGCCCATGTAGTTCATTCCCGTATCGACGACCTCGATGTCCCAAGTCCCCTCGTTCCAGGTGGCGAGCTTGAGGGTATCCGGACCCGAGAGCTGATCGTCGAGCCAGTCGGGGTAGGCGATGGAAGGATTCCCAGCGGGATTGTAGGCGAGCGAGTTGTAGCGGGTGCGTATCCCGAGGATCTCCACCGCCTCGACGTCCCAGGACTGGGAGAGATCGTTCCAGCGGGCGAACCTCACCTCAGAGGTCTTCGACTTGCCCTTGCCGACCGGGGCGGTGTAGCTGATCGAAGGATTCCCTGCGGGGTCGTAGGCGAGGGATGTCAGCGGGTCGAAGAGTTTCGAGTCTATAACTTCCGTTTCCCATCCCGTCCCCCCGCGCCTGGCGAACATCAGCTGATCCGTACTGCCGACGTAGCTGATCGTGGGCGCTCCGTCGGGATCGAAGGTGAAGTCGAGGCCGCCGCCTCCGGCCTCATCGACGACTTCTGTGTCCCAGGTTGATCCATTCCAGTGAGCGTAATTCAGGTTGCCAGGGCTGGAGTACGCGATCGATGCCCCGCCGTCTGCAGGATCGAACGCGAGGACGTTATAGTAAAACGGGCCCCCAGAAACGACGACCTCCGTCGTCCACTTGGCGGAAACGGTCGTGCCGCTCGCCACGTTGCATTCGTTCGGAACGCTGCAGAGATCGGATTCGTTGCCCGCTTCATCCGACACCTTGATGGCAAAGTAGTACGTCGTGTCTCCCTCCAGGCAAGTCACGTTGAAGGTCTCCGTCATGCCAGGCTGGAACGGGGTCGACCCCCTCGTAGGATCGCTGGGAGCCGGCGTGGCGGTGTCCCAGTTCTGCTCGGTGATCGGCTCGTCGACGAGGTAACGGAGGTCGTTCTGGCTTGTCCGTCCGCTATCGGGATCGTTCGTGTCATCCCGAGAAGCGGTCCAGCTGAGAAGAACGACGTGCGAGGACACCTCGTCCACGGCGAGGTCCGTGATGGCGGGTGGCGGGTCCGTGTCCTCGTTCTTCGGCGGCTTCTTCCCGCCCCCTTTTCCCTGCGCCCAGCAGATAGCCGTCATCGATGCCAGGACCGCAAAGGCCAGAGCCATGTTGGCTCCCCACTTGAGCTTGTCGTTCATGATCCCCTTTTCCTTTCTGACCGCTGGGCGGCCTCTCGGACGATCTCGCAGCCGGGGGACCTCTCGAGCCCGTCCTCGCCATTCCCGGGACGGGGCTCGGCCCCTATCCCATAAGACAACACGAGCGCGGACGGATCGTGGAAGTTTTTTGAACAGATTCGGATCGGGTGGCGGGAAGGGCGTCAGGGGGTGCTGAGGGGCGCTTTACAGGAGGTCCTTGAGGTCTCGCTCCATGCCGAGCATCGTAAGCCGATAGCGGTCGCGGACCTTCTCGTAATGAACGTGTAGTCGCTCGGAGATCTCCTTGAGGGTCATTCCCTCGATCCACCGCATCCGCAAGATGGCCGCGTCGGTCTCGTTCGGGATCCTCCCCAGAGCAGCGCGAACTCCCTGCGCCCGCTCATTCGCTCGGGCGCTGCTGCTCGGGGACGGATCCGGGGCCCGGGGATCCATCCCACGCCCCGAGGCGGTCGAATCCGTGACCCTCGATGGCGCGAGGCGGAGGATCTTCTGTTGAGGGATTCGTTTCTGCGACTGCCGGTCGCGTTGGGCGGTGAGGCCCAGGCGACGCACGATCTGCCCCACCCAGGCCCGGAACATGGCAAATGTCTTCTCGTCGTTGTCGCCGCCTCGGAAACTGCCGATCTTATGCCAAGCGCGGAGGCAGGATTCCTGCAGCAGGTCCGAGGTGCTCTCGACGGGCCGGGCCGGATTGGCGAAGGGGCGGGCGATCGGCTCGAGGTACGGGCGAAGGATGGAGAGGACGTCATCCATCGCCTTTCGGTCGCCGTCCTGGGCCAGTCGGACAAGGTCGTGGAAGCCCTCCGCCCCCAACTGGCCACGGCCATCCGAAATGTCCGAATCCGAGGGCATGAGGGAAGCTCCCACTCTCCTTCCCATTCTGTAACTGACGGGATGGCGCGTCTGCTAGTCTGACCCCAAGACTGCCGCGGGACAAGGAGAGCTAGCCGAGACTATTCATGATGCATCGCGATCGGGTCAGGATCTACGGCGACGGAGCCAAAGACCGACCGTTCTCGCGGGTTTCGTGGGCGGCGGTCGGTCGCGAGCGTTTGGGGGAGGCGGCAGAGGAGGATGGAGCCA
>JAPUJT010000195.1 GCA_027296055.1 Planctomycetota bacterium
GCTCCATCCTCCTCTGCCGCCTCCCCCAAACGCTCGCGACCGACCGCCGCCCACGAAACCCGCGAGAACGGTCGGTCTTTGGCTCCGTCGCCGTAGATCCTGACCCGATCGCGATGCATCATGAATAGTCTCGGCTAGGACAGCGTTGGCCGCGCATCCGCTTCGCCTCGTGCGAATCTGGATTTTCATTATTTTCATTAGCGGTGGATCTGCATTCTTGGTGACACCGTCATTGCACGGGGGGAGCCAACAGAAGAAACCCGACATAGATTCCCAGGCGAAAGGACATATACGCGGCTTTGCAGACCTCAACGTCAGCTGGGGAAGAGAGTGGAATTCATCGGCGTGGTTGGGTCTAAAAAGAAGGGCGAAGGAGGGATCTTGGTGTGTATTTCGGACAAAAGGCTGCGCAGATTCCGTGTGAGAATCTGACGTAATCCTATCGCTCTGAGTAGGTCGGAAAGCAAGGTTGCCTTTGGTTTTGGAGTGTGCTCCGGTAGCATACTGCTCTTCTGTTGATTGAGACCACCGACTAGACGTAGCGTGGCGCCACGACGGACCCGCTTGAGTGTGACCAGACCCCTGGCATCGTACCACGTCTATCTCGTACTCATGGCCATGGCGGACTGGTGTAGGGGCGTAGCCCCGGAGCCAGGCGGCCCATGGTTCCAACGCCTCGGGTGCCGGTGGCCGGTAACCCAAGGAACTGTGGGGACGTGTAGTGCTCCCTCCTGATCAAGCCACCTGGTTGAGTTGTTGAGCCCTGTATTCACGAGGGCTCTTGTAGTCGAGCGACTGATGCGGTCGACCTCCGTTGTACCACTCGATCCATTTGGCCATCGTTCGCCTGGCCTTGGAGAACTTGCAGACGGCTGCGTTGGACGGAGCCCATGTGGTTGCTGAGGTCATCATAGAACCTCAGTTCTCCTTCGACAAACTCGCACTCCTCGACCAGGGTTGCCATACCCTCCACCATCCAGGTCCCGGCATTGTGCATGTCTTCCACAAAGAGACTCTGAAACTGATGTGTCAGTTCACGCAGCAGAACCTTTTGCGTAGTGCTGGTCTTTCCGACCGCTCCGTGGTGGGCCAGGACGGTATCCCGTGCCATGCCTGCGCCTCCCGGCGGAGCGAGGAAGAAACCGGCCACCCCTTCCCGGGGCATCAGGCTCCGAAATCCACTAGCGGTCCTGAAAATGTAGATCTGAGTATTCCCGGCCCTTATCTCGCCGATGGGATCGAGCCATGGCACAATCGATTGATGGGCCGCCTCAGCTAGTTGCGAGTACCGCTCTGCGACATCCTTGGAGCAATTGGACGTGAGCAAAAAGTGTTTGCATGGGATTTCGTACGCCATAGCCCAGGGGGTTCCCTCGCTATTGTCGAGGGTGTCACGGCCTGCCTTGGGGGGCTTGTCCTGGGGAGTCTGCTTCTTGGTGGGAGGTGGCTCCTGCGGGAACGCGAGAATTGGGATGAGAAGGAGCAATCCGACGGGCACCGTGGTATGCCAAGGAGGGATTCGCATGGATCCTCCGGGTCACAAGGAGGGTCGATGCCCCATCCTATAAGACACAGATTCCGGGAACCAGGGGAAAGTAACTCGCCGGACGAGGCTCGCGAGCGAGCTGCTAGTGTCCTCCGTCAACGTTCAGGGGGCGATGTTTGATCGCCCTCGCGCGGCGGGAATCGTCTGGCCGCATAGATCAACTCGATCAGCGATAAGTGCTTCTCCAGGAGGTCGCCAATCCCGGAGAGCGTCGATGCCAGGACCCTCCTGTCAGGCGCCTCGCCCGCCCGGAGTCGCTCCAAGTACTGCTCTGCGATTGCTTCGACGAGGAACTCCGCTTCCCGCTCCGCGGGGTCCTTGGAGTGCCCTCCGTCGGTCATGATTCGCTTCCCTCCCGAACGCGTGCACGTCTGAACTTGTCCGCATTGGGCTCCGAAGGCCGTGGCGGCCAGGCAACCTGCTTCCGAGCGCCGGCTCTGGAGTCTAAGAGTGGCCGTCTCCAGGACGATCTTGTTGGCCATCCATCCAGACACGTAATCGGCCGTAAGGGGGGCAACATTTTTGAGAAGTGTAAACTTACTCGAAGAGGCGGGCAGGGTCAGAGCATTTCGATCAGTATCGCCGCGCCCCGTTGGTCAGTGAGAGAAGAGGCGCTTCTCCATTTCCCTCGCCCGCCCTCGACTGCGTCCGACCCCGTAGGCGGGCCAGCGCCTCCATCACAATGAAGCGCATGCCCTTGAAAGGGGATTCCGTATAGCGTACCCTGTACCTCGCTCGCTATGGCCAGGCACGCACTACCTCCGACAGCTCCCAACCTGATTCTCTACGTTGTTCTGGTAATGATCCTCCCGATAGCCACCGGCTGCCAGACGACGGTGGGGAGCTACCTCGGCAACAGGGGGCGGGATCTGGCGGACTGCTTCACCATCGAGGCGGGAGTTGGTTATGGTCTTGGGGCGGAACTCAAGTTGGCTGGCTTGGTCCATATCGCGGTTGGTACAGGCCTGGACGGGTCACTGCAAGCGGGCCTGCGATACGGAGATCTCGTTCCACGATCTGAAACCAAGGATGAGAAGACGGGGTTCTTTGGTTTCCCCATTATTAACCTGTTGTGGATGTTTTCGGATCAAGATGGGTATCCACCCTACCTCCATGTTTCCAAGGACGCTAAGGAAGAGCACGCCTGCTACTTGCTGCTGCCCGGGCTGGCGTCCTACGCCCCAGATCGATCCGAGTCTTGGATCTGGACGGATCCGAAGAGCGGCTGGTCGAGGCTCCATGCGTTCGACATCGAGGCTAGCGTCTATTGGGGCATCATCGGAGCCCGCGCAGGCTTCAGCCCAGGTGAGTTCGTCGACTTCCTTCTCGGCTGGTTCGGCGTGGATATCGCGGGGGATGACGTCCCGCTAGAGGCCGGGGAGTCGCCAGTCGAGGAGGAGTAGCTGGCCTTGTCTTGCAAGGCTGCTGGCGTCGCAACCGTTCACGGCCCTCCGCTTGATCTCACGTCGGGCGAGGTGTAGTTTCCTGCCCGACCCTCCGGGGAAGAGCCGGGCCGAGTTGAAGATGTTCCTGGCCAACTTTTTTGGAGAGTGAAGATGCAGTCCACTGCTTGTCTCGCCATGGTCTCTTTGTTGATTTCAGTTCCGGCGGTGCATGGCGAAAAGTCCGTTTGCAAGCTCAACGGGAAGGCGATCGTCTTCTCCGGGGAGCGGATTCTGAGGTTACCCAAGGGGATCAGCGGCAGGGTCGAAGCGAAGGAGATCAAGGCGACTCTGCTGGGAATGGAGGCAGTGACGATAAATGGCATGGAGTTCAGGGCGTACGGCCAGAAGTTAGAGGTGGACGGCAGACCCTTTCCGGTCAGCATGGGCGAGACCCTGCTCATTTCCGAGAAAGGCATCTCGGTTCTCCCTGCGAATAGCGCCAGGGACAGGGGATCGGTCTACGTGCTCAACGGAAAGAACTTCATGCTTCACGGGTATCAGACCGTCACCTTCCCGGAGGGAATGGAGTCAGAATTCCACGCGTCCGGGATGAGGGCGACTCTGACCGGGGACGTGGAGGTGCGCCTGAACAAGACTCGGATACGAATTCGTGGCGACCAGGTGGAGATTGATGGCAGGAACCGTCCGATTGGCATCCACGTCGGAGACCTGAAATCAGGCTTCACCGTCCTCGCTGAAGATGAACTATTGCCCAGCGACGACGGCAAGGTGGTCTGCACTCTCAACGGCAAGGAGATCGTGATCTTCGGCAGGCGGACACTGACGATCCCCGAGGGCATGTACGGAACGATCGAGGCAGAGAGGATGTATGCCACGCTGACGGGTAAGGAGGTGGTAACCATCAGCGGCAGGCAGTTCACGACGTATGGTAATAAGTTGGAAGTGGACGGAATGCCCTATCCCGTGGCGGATTCAGAAGTTCTCGAGATCACGCCAAAAGGCATCATGGTACGCCCCGATTTTAGGGACGATCCGTCCAAGTCCGTTTACCGGCTCAACGGTAAGAGGATCGCCTTGGCAGGCAAGCAGAAGCTCGAGATTCCGAAGGGAGTGAGCGGAAAGATCGAGGCGACGGTCGTCACCGCGACATTGACGGGCGAGGAGGAGGTGCTGGTAGATGGAGCCAGGTTCGCCACGGATGGTGACCTCATTCTCATGAACGGCAAGAAGATCCCCGTCCTGGACGGCGACCGGCTCGAGTTCACCGACGAGGGCTACAAGGTAATTAGTCCCGTAGTCAAATCGAAGAACCGCGGCAAGATGAAGGACTACTGAATCAGGCCGAGAAGGATCAATAGGGAACCCGTGAATTGTTACCAGGCGTCTATCATCTCAGGCAGCGGGCCACGGCAGGCAGGTGAGCGCCCGAGATGTTAGACGGCCCACTCCAACGGCAACATCTTTTTCAGCACTGTGGCGGCGCTCGACGCCAAAATCACCGAGATCCTCCGCATCGTGGGCGAGATTCAAAGCCACTCTAGGCCGGTCATCGAAGAGTGCTACAGGGAGTTCCTGATCCACAGCCACGATTCCGATGAACGCGCGTATGCTGATCCTGCCGATCAGGTCCGTGAGATCTTGATCCACGAGAACTACCTGTCGCAGAAGGATCTCGAGATCTGCCTTGAATTCGATATCGCGTCCTTGGCGGCGGAGCCGGGCCACAAAAACATGCGGGAGCTACACGAAGTGCTTCCGATGAAATAGGTTGTTTCTCAGCATCGGCGTGCTAGTCCCCGTGTTGTTCGCCGCCTCGTTCGCCATCCGCCGTCGCTCCCCCCTCCCCCGGTGCTTGCGGGTCATGCGTAGCCTGTTGGACCGCGTGTCGCCCTGCCGGGGACTCCGGGGCCTCACATGCCCCCCCCCCGGACGCCTCCAGGGCCCGGCTACGAGCGTGAAGACGAGCGACGCAGGGTATCCACAAGAGACCCTTCCGGGTGGCTGGGGTGGTAGCCAAATTGGTAGCCACGCCGCGCGCCGCCGGGTGCCGCTCGATGCCGCTCCGATCCGATCCTCGGGGAGGGCCAGGGCCTTCACCGCCAAGGGGATATGGCCGCACCTCTACGCGTGAACAGCGGTTGACGTAAGTCGTTTAGAATCGGCGGGAGACGGTTTCCTAAACCGCAGGCCGCCCGTCCCGGCCCAGCCGACAGGACCCCACCCGCGGGGCGAAGCATCCGGGATGATAACGCGTCTATGCCCCCTGCTCTCCCGCCGCTACCTCCAGTCCCTCAGCTCGGCATCACCTCCGGCAAGCAGGAGACGGTCGTGAGCTCGACCGACCGTGATGCCTGTCGAAGCCACGACGGCGGTGTCGGTCGACTTGGTGAAGTGCTTGGGATCTAGAGGGAGCGTCTTCCTCAACGTCCGCCGGTGTGAGCCGACGTGGAAAGTCCGGGCGCCGAAGTAGAGCGTAGCCCCCAGTGCTGCGGCGACGGCCGCGATCTCGATCATGGGCTCACCTTGCTTGCGGTCTAGATCTCCGAGCCTTGGTAGCGCCCTCCTTCACCCCGCGGCGGAATTGCTCTACACGAACCGCCCGAGGTGAATGAGTGCGGTCGCCGCCTGGGGCAGTACCTCTCTGCAGGAAGTCCTCGAAGGACGCGGGGTCGAGACCGAGTGACCCAATCGCCTTCCCGGCCTCGAAGTCGGCCAACTTCTTGGCCTCTCGCTTCGCCTCGTCCGTCGGGAGGAGATGATCCCCGCGGGCTATGTGGAATACCTCCTCAACTGCAATGGCCAGCAGAGTCGCCCACTCCTCGACAGCGAGCTGGCCGGGATCAAACTCGACCGCTCCATCGTCGGTCGCTTGGGCTGCGAAGCCGAGCCGCCTCGCTCGAACTTCGGGCGGTGAAACGCGCAAAGCCCTTGCCGCACAATCCACCGCGTCGTAGAAGGTTCCTCCCTATGCAAGCATGGAACGGCCTCCAGTAGGTGGCCCCTCATGACCTCATACGTGGGTTCTGATGATGCTCCCTAAGGTGCATCGCAACGCTCAGCCTTATCCAGCTTTCGGTGAACCAGCGATACGAGACTCAAGATGTCCAGCGCATCCTGCTCCTCGATCGGCCAGTAGATCTTTGGCGCATGCGCAGGGGGGTTCCGGAAGCATCCGAACAGCCCGACCAAGAGGTTCATGAAACCTGTCTGCTCACTTTCCTCCGTTTCGGTTTTCAGCGAGTTGATGGAAAGCCGGGGCCGGCCAGACTTTCCGAGGGCGAGGGCTTGCATCGCCAGCTCTGCACCATCCGTGCCCAGGCCTGTTACTGTTCGTATCTTCTCCGCAACGCTCTTGGCAGCCTCGAGGATGGCATGGAAGTAGTTCTCCTTCACCAGCTCCGCCCTGCAGAACTTCAAGACGTCGTTGTGTACGCCTCGAGACTCTAGCTTGGCCCTGAGTCTGTCCGCACGTTCCTGGGCTTCACCCAGCGTTCTGACCGGGGCCGAGCGTTTCACATCTCCGTCTTGGTCGAGGAAGAGACCCGAGAAGGCCAGAGCCGTGTTCAACTCCTTCCTCTTGGACTCAAAGCGCTCGGGATCGCTAACGTGGCGGGCAGGTCTCATGGCCTTGTGGATGAAGGCAACCACATGGTTGCCAAATTGTCGCTGCTTCTGCGTGGCGACGAAGGCGTTGTACAGGCGCTTCCATTTCGTCATCGATGGACTCACATCGGGGATCTCGCACTCCTCGAGGACATGGCCGATCTCGGACCCTGTGAGCCCTGTATCGGTGTCCCCTAGCCGCAATTATTCATAAAGGATGAAAAAACGGACGTCCCATTCGCGTCCTATGAGTGGCTTGGCAACCGCTCACGGGCAGAAGGAGGTACGTCCGCATGGCCGATCCTACTCGACAGTCTGTCTTCTATCCAGAG
>JAPUJT010000196.1 GCA_027296055.1 Planctomycetota bacterium
AGCCCATCATCATCATCAGTTGACTGGTACGAACCGATTGGGGAATGGAGCAGCTGATTTCTTATATCGTAACCGTCCGGCAAACCCCGTCTTGTCCGAATCCTGATCTCCTGGCACCATCCCGCCATGGCCCTTGAAGAAGGAGGAGACCGTGGCGAGAGGGAAGAAGAGCCGGGCGGAGCACTGGCAGCGTGTGATGGAGAGCCGGGAGCGTAGCGGCCTGTCGGACGCGGAGTTTTGCCGCCCGGAGGGGCTCACGTACGGGACCTACACCTAGTGGAAGCGGGAGCTGCGTCGTCGGACGGAGGAGTCGGCTCGCAAGCCCTCCAGCCCCTCTCTGGTGCCACTGCGGGTTGTCGACCCCCGGACCGCTCGAACCGTGGTCGACGTGGCGCTCCGCGGCGGGCAGGTGGTGCGGATTCATGCGGACCTCGATCCCGAGGGGCTGGCGCAGCTCGTCGGTGCCCTGGGGTGGGCCGCATGCTGATGTGGCCGCTGACGGTGCGGGTCTTTCTGTCGACGGAGCCTGCCGACATGCGGCGTTCGTTCGAAGGGCTCGCGGCGATCGTCCGGGAGGCGATGGGAGCCGACCCGCTCTCGGGGCACCTGTTCGTTTTCCGGAACCGACGGGCCGACGGGGTGAAGATCCTGTACTGGGACAGGAGCGGCCTGGCGCTCTGGTACAAGCGCATCGAGAAGGGCCTCTTTCGCTTCCCCACCTCCGACGGGGCGTCGCAGGAGGTGGAGGCGTCGGACCTCGCGCTCCTACTCGAGGGGATCGACCTTGCCGTAGCGCGGCGCCGCGAACGGTTCGAGCCCGTCCGCCATCTTTCCTGACCCCTTCCGCCCCCGGTCAATCTGGCATCCCGTAGCGTCTCTGGCGTCAATCTGGCATCCTGACGACATCCTCGATCGAGGGAGAGGAGCCCTCCCTCTTTCGGAGCGGTCGCCCGAACCGATCCGATGGATGGAGGTTCCGCCATGGGGGAGGAGTCTTTCGCTCCTCCCCCTTCCCGCTGGCATCCTGGATGCTTTTGGTTCGGGTCATGAGATCGACCTCGGAGAGAAGCCCGATGCCCCCCACCCTCGAGACCCTGCCGGACGACCCGACGCAGCTGAAGCACCTGATCACCGAGATGTTCGGGACGGTGCAACAGCAGGGTCGGGAGATCGACAAGCTCCGGCACCACCTCGAGCAGCCGCTCCGGCAGCACTACGGCCCACGATCGGAAAAGGTCGACCCGAACCAGGCGGAGCTGTTCGATCTTCCGGAAGCGAGCCCGCCTTCCGAGCCCGTCCTGGCGTCCGGGCCGGTCCTGGCGCGCCGGACGCTGGGGCATGGACGGAAACCGCTCCAGAAGGACCTGCCTCGAAGATGGATCGAGTGCCACCTCGAGGAGGACAAGCTCCCCTGCCCATCGTGCGGGACGAAAATGACCGTCTTCGGGGCGGAGGTGAGCGAGCAGTTGGAGTACATCCCGGCGTCGGTCCTCGTGCTGGAGCACACGCGGTACAAGTACGCCTGCCGGGCGTGCGAGGGGGAGGTGGCGATGGCGGAGAAGCCGCCGCAGCCGACCGAGAAGGGCCTGCCCGGACCGGGTCTGCTCGGACACGTCGTGGTGAGCAAGTACGCCGACCACCTGCCGCTCCATCGCCAGGAGGAGATCTTGGGACGGCAGGGTGTCGATGTCAGCCGGAAGACGATGTGTGACTGGGTCCGGGACGTGGCGGGGCAGCTCCGGCCGGTGACCAAGGCGATATTCGAGGAAGTCCTGGCATCGAAGAAGATCAACACCGATGACACGATCGTCCCGGTGCAGGACCGGTGCCGAAAGAGGACCCGGTAGGCCCGGCTCTGGGTTTATGTCGGTGACCCGAAGCATCCGCATATGTTGTACGACTACGCACCGAACCGGAAGCGGGATGGGCCGGTCCGGGTGCTCGAGAACTACGAGGGATACCTCCAGGCCGACGCCTACGGGGGGTGCCAGATTTTTCGGAAAGGGGGGTGTCAGATTTTCCGGAACTCAGACGAACGTTGAAGAATAGTTCTGCTGCGACGTTGAACTGAGAGGACAGGATTGGCCTCGCTTAGGTAGCTTGGGTCTGCTCTTGATTATGACCAGCTGATCCCGGCAGCTGCGAATCCTCCCGCCCACTGGCCCGCGATCCTTTGGACTTACAAGGCTTGCGCTCATGTGACGACCCGGAGATCCTGCTACTATAGACTAGAAAACAGTCTCTCTAGCTCCAAGAGTTACTACCGTTGCCCACGTCTGTTTGGCACCTTGTATGGTGATCGCGGCTATTCTCAGGGCTAGTTTGCTCGCAGAACACACGGTGCCTTCCCCAGTTCAGGTGACCGCAGCTTCTGCCTTGGACGTTATCTGTCATCCAACCGCAACTTGGCGCATCGATGTGAGGTGTCGTCGCATGGGAACTCTATGAGGTTGCACAGCCGCCCATCCCAGTTCAAGCTGCAGAGTGGCTTCGATCGGACGGAAGGGTAAGAAAACCTATGGTACCTGTGAGCAACCACCGGGCTTCAGTTATCCTTGAGAATGCCTGGAGTCTCTGAAACCGGCAGGCGACGCCTAAGCGTTTCTGCTTTCTCTTCCTTTCCCCACGCGTAGTAAAGATCTATCAAATAGCTTAGTACTTTGACCGTTTCTGAATTCGCATCGCCCAATTCATCACGCAGGCCCGCGTAAGAGTTCTGGAGTAGATCCTCTGCTTCCTCGAACTCACCGAGCTTGCCCAAGCAAATTCCGTAGCTTGTTTGAAACACCAGGACGGTCGCCTCGGGCAGGTTCCAATCGGCCTGATGCTGTCTTGCCTCCTCCCAGGCCCTTCGAAGGATCGGTTCCGCCTCCTTGGCGCGCCCCAGCTCTATCAGAATGCGACCGAGGTTGTTCCTGGCGACTGTGAAGGCCCACCCCTGCTCCTCTCCTCGAATCCGCTTTCGATTCTCTGCCGCCATTCGATAGAGGGATTCGGCCTCTGTCAGTAGCACCCTCCCTTCCTGAGAATCACTACCTGCGACCTGTCCTCTCCGCATCAGGATAGCCCCGAGATCGATCATCGCCCGGAAGGTCATCGAGTGTCCCCTGCCGGCCATGGTTCGCCACAGGGCCAGGAGGTCTCGGTACACCGTTTCCGCTTCCCCGTACTTCTTCTGCAACCCCAACGCATTGCCTAAATTGCTCAGGGCAGTGAGCCTCCGCGGGTCGTCCTTGCTAGCCGTCCGACTCAACGCGTCGACAACCTCCCGGAGAATCGACTCGGCCTCCTCGCCCTGGCCTCGACGGAGAAGCAGGGCGGCGAGGTCGTTCCTGCTGTTCAGCGTATCTTCATGGAGCTCTCCCAGGAGATCGGACCGAAGCGCAACGGTTTCTGCGAACAGGTCTCCGGCTGCCTCGTAGCGCCCCAAGGCCACAAGACAGGCAGCCTCAAGGTGCATGGCCTCCAGTGTCTCTTCATGACTCCCGCCCAAAGCCTCCCTGCGAACGGCCTGAACCGCCGTGACGAGGTCGTAAGCCTCTTGTACCTTCCCCATGTCGAGGAGAATCTCGGCAAGCGTACTCTTGGTCTCAAGGGTGTCAGTATGCCGGGCTCCAAGCGAAGTCTCTTTCAGCGCTGCGGACTCTCGATAGAGAGGCACCGCTAGGTCTAGCCGTCCCCGATCCTTCAAGAGCAGGGCGAGTCGGTCTGAGTTCCGGAGGATCCTCGGGTCATCCGGCAGGAGCGCCTGCCGCCGAAGGTCGAGGGCTCTCTGGAGGTGGTGCTCCGCCTTGTCGAAGAGGCCCAGGTTTCCGTACGCCCAGCCCAAGTCCTCCCGTGTCTCGGCCTCCTCCAGGATGTCCTGAGGAGGACTTGCTTCGAACCGAGCCACCTGTTGGTCGATGCGGACCTCGGCGTCCGGATCGGACCAGTCCCACCGCGAGTTCCAGGATCGCAGCAGCTCTCGACGGGTCCGCTCCGTGAGGGCTGCAGCCGCCCGGCGGCCATCCAGAGCCGCCTGCCGCCTTTCACCTTCCTCGGCCAGTTGGATCTGAAGATACGCGGCGTGAGCCACGGCTCCCCCCGCCAGCGCCAAGCCGATAACCAAGGCCGCCGCCACCTGGCCGCGGTATCTCCGCGCGAGCTTTCTCACTTGGTATCCGAGGCCCGGTGGTCCCGCCAGCACTGGCTCGTCGTTCAGGTGCCGCACGACGTCGGCCCGAAACTCGGATGCCGACTCGTATCTTCGCGTTCGGTCTTTCTCCAGCGCCCTCATCGTGATCCAGTCCAAGTCACCCCTGAGGCTCCGGCTGAGAGTGCCCGGGTCGGTCCGCCTCCCCCGGGCGACCTCCGTTGATGCATCCCCCAGAGTGCTCACTCTGGTGCTCGGCTTGGGGGGGACGTCCTCTT
>JAPUJT010000197.1 GCA_027296055.1 Planctomycetota bacterium
TGGGATACCGACCTCCGGCACCGGAAGCGCTTCTGCCATGGCCTCTAGGCTTCGGGGTTCCACCCCTCCGCTCCTCGGCCATGGCTCGAAGTCCTGTCGGAGTAACATAGGATTTGGTACCACTATTGGGGGCCGGTCACCCGGAACTCGCGGGGCCCTGTAGCGCCGCAACTTGCGTACCTCAGACTTACCACGGAATGGCAACA
Organism: Planctomycetota bacterium; assembly: GCA_027296055.1. GTDB lineage: Bacteria > Planctomycetota > JAPUJT01 > JAPUJT01 > JAPUJT01 > JAPUJT01. The sequence continues at coordinate 207 of JAPUJT010000197.1, forward strand.
GCCTACACGCATGACTACCGTCACCTAGCGAAGCGCAAAGAAGACTACGCCTAGGATAATGGCGATAATTCCGAGTAGAATGCTGATAATCTCCCAGCGTCGTTCCCTTGCGATTGCTCTCCAGGACCGACTTTGCACCTTCGTGAGGCTCTGAGGGAGGCCGTCGATCCCATTTGCGATGCGATTGTCAAGGTCCCCAACGCATCCTTCACCGATCCGATGGCCATCGTGGGTCTCTCCTGCTAGGAGTTCCTTTAGTGTGACCCAGCGATCGTTGGGCCCCAAGGTGAGCTCTTGGACACTGAACATGGGTTGGAAAAACGTCATCCGATACTCTGAAAGGGGTCCGTAGGTTGTCGAAATGCTTTCGTATTTCAGATCGCTCCGAAGTTCATTTAATTCATAATCATCTGGATGCTGCAGATTGTTTAGCGGCAACTCCTCTCGGATCTCACGAGTCATTACGGTTTGCACATCCTTGTCCGTCGCGCGCCTCTGTCCGCCAATCAGCTGAAATTGGCCTGCGGCAGGATCGTATTGAACGAGATATACTGATTCATGTCTGCCGCGTATTCGTGCTTTAATGATGGCTTTGGCGACGATCACATGACGTATTGGTGGGGATTCAGGGTCCTCCTTGATTCGCTTGCGTTCCAAGGCATAGAGGAACTGGGCCCCCGACTCTAAGGCTTGGATATCAGACGCCGCGCGCCGAACACCCTTTCGTTCCCAATCAGATACAATTGAGACACCCTGTCGAAGGAAGGCCGCAAGGCTTCGCAGGAAGCATGTAGCCGCAAGCGATTTGGCGCGTACCTTTGGACCATGTCCAGACGCACCCGGGAAGGTGTCGATAGGTTCCCAGAGTTGGAGCATCTCTAGTAGTGCGACAGTAGGAGTCACAAGAGGAGAATCCTCGGGGAACACATCGCTGTTGAGTTTCTCGATCTCAAGGGCCTGCTCGTCAAAGCGGGGAATACGTTCAAGGAGTTCCGCCACCATTCCAAAGGTCTCTGGGCTCACGAGATGACTCATTGTTTGTGACCCTCCTAACTCCGGCTACCCTCTGTGGGATTGAGATCGGCGAAGCACGATCATTGTCCATCCGAATAAACCCATCCACATGATGAGGAGGCCCGACCTCGACGTCCAGCGATCTGGTCACACGTCTCCACTCCGTTCCAATGCCGCTATCCAGAAGGTCTAGAGAGGTCAGCCCTTTAGTGTTGCGAGCCGACCTAGGGCGCCGGCCAGACAGCAGGACTCCTAACCTGCAGCCCCAGAGCCACCTCGGCCTGGAGTTCCCCGTGGCATCATCTTGCAGGGGGATTGCCGAGGTCCACCGGACCACGACCTTTGCCAGAACATTGCCCTTCACGGTTGCCGTGGACCAGGCCGCAGAAGTCGAGTTCGGGCTGGACGATGCCGCCCCTCAGGTAGTGCCGATGTCTCCTGATCCAACTGTCCCTTGCGGCCATCCTACGGCGATGATAGGGTAATCGCGGCAGTCGGCCTTGCGATCAGACGGATCGCCCACGACTCGGACATATGTCCGGGCCCCGAAGCTGCTGCGCGGTCCGCTGTTCGGGTCGCGTCCCCAGGGGAACTTTGCCAGTGTGAGGTGAGGCGTGAAACTCTACAGCCCCCGCGAACCATCCGATGACCAGTCACAAGCCTTTGATGAGCTTCGTGACGCGATCGCCGCTTCGCGCATTCCCGAAAGAGCCCGAGCCTGGGTCACGACGATCCTCACTGACCTACACCTTCCGAGGGTTACATCCGAATCTGAACGGCTTCGCGACGAGTCCATCCACTCCTTAGTCGCGAACGTGATCGAGCCGTGCTTCGCTAGCTGCAACGATGGAACGGTCCGCCCCGAGGCTGTCTTGCTGTTCTTCGACGCGGTGCGACTCAATGTGCACGGCGCTGGCGCTACCAAGGAAGAGCTGCTTGAGAAGATTGTCCGCCTTCAAGATGAGGCATTCGACCTCAACGAGGCCTTCCTCGGCTTGCCGCCCGAGAGACGAGGCCACCACGGGCAGTTCCTTCTTCCCTTCGCTCGTAGTGGGGAAATCTCCATGGCGAAGTTGCTTGATCTCGAGGCTCTGGGCGGTGAGCCGGACCGGGCGTTTGGATCCGACCCTAGTGGACCCGAAGGCTTCTCATACTGGTTCGGCCACTTCCGCTGGAAGGCGATCGAAGATGTCTGCCAGATCGTGGCGGCAGCACCGGACGAGACGGTCGCCGGCCTGGCGCGCGGGGTCTCAGCTTACACTCACGAGCTTGCCTGGTCGCATGTCCCTCGGCCGAGCGAAATCGAGGATCCAGCAAGAGATGCCGCGAGGCTCCTTCTAGATGCGATATCTCGGCGGGTTGACCGTCTGAAGCAGGACGTTGTGTTCCTCGATATCGCGTGGAACCTCGCCCTGATTGCATATGGCGACGGTCAACACGACTTCGACGGCGGCCTGCGCGAGCGGCTTAGCAATGCCGCCTCGTTTGCCCTCGGCGACATGCGGGGGCTGCTTCGCTCCCATGAGGATTCCGACCAGGTCTCACTCTTCAAGGCGCGCACACAGAATCCCCTCCCCTTCCACTTTCTACCCCCGTACGAGGCGGCGGTGGAGTTCCTGGAGAGGTTTCGTGCACTGTGGGCAGCACTGAAGCCACTGCTCGTCGGCCTCCGAGTGCTCGAGACGCCATGTGTCGGTCCGGACCTCCGCACCTGGAGAGAGCTCCGCGGTGCATCGCAGGATCCTCCGGAGCCTTGGGCGTGGATCGCGCGGACCTTCGCGGAGCGTGTCGAAGGGGAACGCGGCGACGCAGGGCACGAGGCACGAGTGAAGGCTTGCCTTGAGCCTTTCGCCAAGTACTGCCTCGAGCGAATGAAACCCCGGAAGGACGGCTTACTCGCTGAAGTCGAGTCCGTCTGGCGAGCCTGCTTCATCCACGCTTTGAGCGTGCTCCGCGAGAATCCTCGCGGCGCGGGTCACAAGCTGCTCCTCTGGATCGCCCACAACGATCCGGAGCCAGAGGTCAAGAAAGTTTCGAGAAGCGTGCACAAGGTGATCCGGCGCGGGCATCCCCGTACGGTATCGCCGCGGCGGGCGATGATGGCGGCTTTCTGGTGGATGCGGCAGGCCCATCGCCAGACACTCCGGGGAGACGTCGTCCCCGCACGAGCCCAGAGAACTTACGACAAAGAAGCCCGCAGAATGAGGAGTCTTGAAGAGATACAATAGTCGAATGTCATAGTCTTGTCGGGCCGATCGGCGTTGGGAGCAGACTGCTCTCCTAGCTGCATTGCCAGCCGCCGCGGCACCTTGTTTCAACCCCGACGCCTTCGGTGGACGGGGTTACCACGGAGCAGGAGGTCTGTCATGTCCAAGCACCCCAACCTGATCACTCTGATGACCGCCCAGCGGGTACCGGCGTACTCGCGGGATTCGATCCATTTGATGCGAAAGGGCGGAATCCTCGGCGAAGGAGAAGAGCCGGAGCAGATGATCGAGCGAGTGCTCGATGCCGTCCTCGATGTCGAGCAGAAATTCGGGGCGCGACCGAAGGAGATTCGAGCGTTCAGAGCCGAAGTTGAAGAACTCCTTTGTGCAGGGCTTTTAGCTCTCGGGACGCCCATCCTCACGAACGCTGGCCGCAAAGCGGCTGCGCTGAGCTCATGCGTTGCAATTCCCATCGGCCCGCGCCGACCGCTTGAATCTACCCTTCCTACAATCGAGGGCCACTATTCCCAGAGCATGGGCTCCGGTTTCAATCTCGACTCTGAAGACGACCCCGTGACGATTGTCGAAGCCCTGAACGAGCATGCCCAATCGCTCACTGCGGCGAGTTCTCATGAGCGAGCGATCGCCAACATGGCCAACATCGACATCGACCATCCCAGAGTGTTGGACTTCATCCCACTGAAATCGTCTCGAGACGACCTCGTTCATTTCAATCTGTCGATCAACGTCACTTCCGCGTTCATGGCTTGCCTCGAGACGGGTGGCATCTTTACTCTTCGCGACGGCACGCGGGTCGAGGCTTCTGCCCTTTATGACTCGATCGTCCTCGCCGCGTGGGAGTGCGGCGACCCTGGGCTCATCTTCTTAGAACGATTCAATGCAGACAACCCGACGCCCCACGTAGGCGCCTATACGACTTCGGCGCCGTGCGCGGAGGTCGGCTTGGCGCCGGGAGAGGCCTGCGTGTTTGGTTACGTAAATCTCGCAGCTTTCGGGCGCCCCGGACACCCGCATGGGTTCGATTTCTCGCTCCTTCAACGTGTCGTCGGCCCCCTTACGCGCCTGCTGGATGACGCTCTCGAAGTTAGCTTGCCGCTCTACCCGACCGAGCGATCCCGGATAGTAATGGCTGAGAAGCGCAAGATCGGAATCGGTGTCTGCGGATTCGCCGACCTTCTTGTCCGGCTCGGGATCCCGTACGGTTCCGAGCGGTCGACGCGCCTGCTCCGGGACATCCTTCTCACAATCACCCTTCACTCGAAGAGGGCCTCAGTCGATCTGGCTCGGACTCGGGGATCGTTCCCCGCCTTCGCGATGTCGCGTCTCAAACTGGAAGACGGCTTCCTCAGCAACAAGTACGCCCGCATCGACAGCTCGGTCATCGATGTCACAGACTGGCACGACCTCGAGGGAGCAATCGGGAGGTACGGGCTGCGAAATGCCGTCACCACAGCGCTTCCCCCCTCAGGCAGGACCGCCCGGCTCCTGTCTGTCTCGACTAGCATCGAGCCCTGGTTCTCGCTCGTCGGGCCCGACCTTGAGCCGAGGCTCGAGGTCGTCGCCGCAATCCAGGCGGAAACCGAGACCGAGGCCGAGCGGGATGAGGCGCTCGCCGCGATCAGGCGATTCGGGACAGTTCAGGGTTGTAACCAACTACCCCCCGGCCTAAGGATGGTGCTACGTCGAACTGCCGAGATCACACCTGCAGAGCACTTGCTTGTGGCAGCCGAGGCGTCTCGTTGTGTGGATGAGGGAATCTCGAAAACCATCAACCTTTCAGCAAACGCGACCCCCCACACTGTTGCTTTGGTCTTCATGGAGGCTTGGCACCTGGGCATGAAGGCGATATCGGTCTACCGCGATGGCTCGCGGGCGAACCAGCCGGAGCAGCTGTCGGGGTAGGGGGGCCGGCAAACATGAGTGGCTAGGTGCGGATCCTCGCGCGGAACCGCCTCGGGTGACGGAGCAGAAAGCATCGCCGAGGGCGACTCTCACGCCCGTGCGGCTCCTCCTTGGGCCCCGGCTACGCCGGGGTCCAAGGGGTTGGTAGAAGGGTCGTGAACGGAAAAGAGTTGCCAGCAGACTGGCAGTGAAGCGGGGTAAGGCCTAGAGGGAGAGCTTAGACTCTACCACCTGCGGGTTATGAGCGGATAGAGGTGCCGAGTCGCAAGCCCTTTCGGATTCTCAACTTCTGTCCATAGCCTTCGGGGTAAAGGCCTTGCGTTCCTCCTCAGCAAATGACATGCTGAGCATGTTCACCAGGTTCGGAACCCCTTGTGACACACCACAGACACATATTCAAGACCAAGAACATTGTTGGGCCGGTCAGGGCATAGACAAATTATGAATCCACCGGAAGTGAGCGAGAACTACCAACGAGGGGTCGAGGCGATAAAGAAAGGGGACTTCAAGCAAGCGATTGAGATCCTCTCGGCGGAGCGCGGCTCTTCTCCTTTGTATCAAAGAGCCCAGGCTGACCTAGCTGACCTCCTCATGAACCTAGAGAGGTACCAGGAGGCTGAAGCTATGGCGCGTCGGGCGTGGGAATACATAAAGACGAATGGGTGCACAAACCCGCCTCTATGCGTCCGAATTATGCGCCGCCTGGCAGAGTCAATATCGAGCCAAGGTCGTCGAGAGGAAGCGGTGGACGTATTCGAGGAGGCCGTTCGTTTTGCCGGATTCCTCTCCGAAGAATCGCCTCAGCTGTCAAGGGAAATTGAGCTGGAACAGGCACATACTCTGAATTCCTGGGCGGTCTCATACATAGAACGAGAGAGATTCTCGTCTGCCGAGGAAGCTCTTAGGTTGGCCGTCGTCATCTATGAGAAGTTCAGGAACGAGAATAGAGTCGGCCATGCGGAGGCTCTCACAAATCTAGCAAATGTCATGGGGCAGACCAAGCGCGGACCTGAAGCTGAATTGCTTCTGGTTGAGGCCATTAGAATTGCCCAGAGAGACGATAACTCCCTACAGGTCCGGCGAATTCAGGCGGCTTTGATAGGCATGGGCTCCAAGCGGATACCAAAGGATGAGGCGTACGCCCTCCTGGACGAAGGCACGGAGGAGGCCCTAAGCGCGGGGCTGCACAGTACGGCCTTCGTCAGGCAGTGCATACTAGCCACGACAGCGGCGCGCAACGGAGATGTGGGTATTGGCTTAGCGGCGGTTTCTAAGTGCCTCGAGATCGAACCAGAGGTGGATACTGAAAACCCCAATCTGCCAAGGCTTCGAATAGTCCACGCAGGCCTCCTGCGGGATCAGGGAGCAGAGGACTCGGAAGTGCTGAGCGTGCTTATTGAGGGGGCAAGTCTATGGTATTTGAGGTTGCCGAAGTTGAAGAAGTCTGAGGACTATTTGGCGCTTACGGAGACACTCCACGATCACTTCCGAATGCTCTCCAAAGTACTTCTTGATCAAGACAGGGTTGAGGAGGCTCTTGTGGCCTTTGAGGCTGGTCGAGGATTGGGCCATGCCGTCCAGGTGGATGAGACAATCACGGATCGTGTGCTTGCCAGTAACCCCTTTCGCGTCGCATCAGACGAAGTCCGATGCGAGATTCTGAGGTCATGGCAGGAAGCGCTTCGCGATGACGAGGTCATCGTCGTCATCTGTGTCATCCCTCCGAACCTGGTGACTTTCGTAGTAGGAGTCGATGGCGTCGAGTGTCGCCAAGCCGCGTATCCGTCGAAGGGCGGAGGGATAGAGGCTCTGGAGAATCGGATCCGTGCAATTCCAGACCGTCTGGTAAAGGGGAAAGGCGTTAGGGCCATCCCGAAGCCGGTACTCGAGATGGCTCAGGTGATCAAGGAAATGGTGGGTCCAAAGACTATTCGGACAATTGCTCCCTACGCGTGGCTGCATCTCGTCCCATGGCGTGTGATATTGAAGAACGAAGGACTGCCCTGGAGTCAGCTGCGGTGCGTCATCCATTTTGGGTTGATCGCAGGTCGCGAAACTAGTGCAGAAGGAGATTTGGTGGAAGATGCTTGTGTGACTATGGGCCACGGGACTGCTGGAGAGAGATCTAGAGAGGTCGACCTGCGAGATGAGGCGAGGGATTTCGCCGCTGCATTTGGGGAGAAGGGGAAGTACGAAGAACGATGCACCGCCGCAGAGCTCAAGAGGGCCCTGTCAACCAAGGCGATCGTGCTCTTGTCTTGCCACGCGTCCTGGCGAGAAACCCGGAGAGGTGGCGATCTGACTCTAGTACTAGAAGATGGCGATGTGTTTCTCAATACTGTCCTCCCACAGAACATTGCGTCGCCGCTTGTCATTCTGTCCACATGTGATTCGGGGATATATAGAATGGGCTGGGGGGATTACCCGGTCGGAGCCCTCCCGGAAATCATTAGAAGGGGCGCTCCAGTCTGCATCGGTGCCAGGTTCTTGGTGCGTGCTGAGTATGCGCGAGACTTCATGAGTATCCTGTCAAGAAGAATCGCTGCTGGCGAGCGCGCCACGCATGCCTTTTGCGACAGTCTCGCAGAGGCGGAGGCTGGCGGCTGGGGTCTTTGGAGAGATTTAGCGTGCTTGGAAATCCTCGAAGGCTGGTAGCTACAAGTGACCTGCACGCCTGGGATCGTACCGGAGTGAGTGTTACATTCTGGACGATCCGAACATGACCCCATCTTGGTGCCAACCCGAAGGCGAGTTTTTTCCATTCTGAGAAGTAACACAAGCTTGCCGCCGACCCCATCAGGGCTCAATTACGAGAGATTGCCCTTCGGGGTTTCAAGCCTCCAGGCTTGCGGCAAGTCCCTGAACGGTCTCATACCCTACAAACTCGACCGCCATCGGCTCCTCCTCTGACGCTCTGCCCGAGTAATGGATGTGCGATTCCTGAAAGGCACCCACGACCCCCGGGTGGGCGCGGAGGTGCAGAGCGATGGCAGCCTCGATCCGTTTCCTCGGTCGGGACTCTCCATCATAAGGCAACAAATGGAATCGGAGGAGTCCGAGCAGCTCTCGGAGGGCAGGGGCCAGCTCCGCCGACTGCTCGAGATACTCGGATGCCCGAGCCTGTCCGGGCTTCCGCCACATGCCGGGCCAGAGGAGTTCCTTTCGGCCCTCGGCAAATTCTGCGGGGTCATAGCGGGATTTCAAGGCCAGCTCCATTGGGTCAGATGATATTGTTCGCCAAGTGTCGGTCGAGGCGGGCTCGGTGCTGAAACCGCGATTGCCGTAACTGGTCGTCTCGTAAGCGCGCCCGCATTTGCCAGATTTACAGGGGGCTCCCGAGTGTGTGACGGACCATGGGGCAGTGGGTATATCGCAAGTCGTTGATAGATAACTTGTTGTGACAAATCGCTTAGGCTTGCGTATAGATCCTCTTAAAGTATACTAAGGGCAGCGTGACACCCCTTGGCTGGGAGAGTGAACATGGCCCTAAAGAGTTCTACGATTTCACGTGCTATCGGTTCGTCAATCGTCCTCACTTCCTCTCAACTTCAGGCTCGACTCGTGGCGGATGGACTTTCCCCAGCTGGTGCGCGGCAGCTAATGAGTCGGGCGGCTCGAGATGATCGTCGTCTCTGGAGATCCCAAAGACTCGTATTACCTAGAGGCGAGCGCCTCTTCGCGCGCAGACAATTATACGGGACTTCCCTGTTCTACAAGCGGTGTTCGACACTGTTGGAGGCATCTCGCCCGGGCATAGGCCGATGCCTAAACGCCTTGGCGAAGCAAGGGCTGCTACTCCGCCCGCACGCCGTTCGTCTAACCGCAGCCGCGCCAGACTCTCCGATCGGTGAATCTGCGTTCGAGTCTGAGGTGCAGGCCCTAGCCGAGCTTGGAATACAAGTCGGTGCGAAAGGGAGTTCTCTCGAGTTCATCTGTTCTGCCAACCGCTCACCTGATGACCCGGACAGTCTCCGATTGGCCACTCAGGGCCTAGTCGCGTTGCGCCGGGAACGCTTAACCGCCCGAATCCTGGTCGCCAGGTTCAAGAGAGAAAATCTCGTCTCCTGGACCGGTACCGAGATTGCATCTGACCCCCGGGGCTACGTGAAGTTCAACGACCAGGCTTTCACAGCTCAGGGATTCAGTTTTCTTAGACCGCTTTTGCGCTCCAAGCGCGGTGTCAGGAAGCCTAAGCCGACACCAGTCCTCATCGATGTGGTCGATGAGCGCTGTGACATGTCCACTATGTCTTCCTTTAGGGCGCGGGCTAAGAAGGCGACCTGCCGAGGCCAAAATCGCCTTTCTTACCTCGGGGTCGTGGCATCCCGTAGCTTCGACAGTGAGGCGTGGGTGGAGGGAAGGCGCTGGGGCTTCCTGGTCCTAAACCTCCAGCGAGAGTTCGGAGATGAGGCGCTCGAAGCAATGGCACTCCTCGAGCGAGCCTATGTAGGTGTTAGAGCTTCGTCGATCGAGGCCACTTCGGAGGAGATTGCCCAGCTTGGTTCGGTGCTTCAGGACCTCCGGGTCAATCCAGTGGTTGCCGATCTCCGCTCCATTGGTTTCGAGGTGCTCACAGGCTTGGCGCTGCGGGCCCAAGGCTGGGAGGGCGTCATGTTGAGCCAGGATGTGGCCTTTGGGAATACCACGCGGGATGTCGACGTCTTGGGTCATCGGGAGGACGATCTTAGGATTGTGGAGTGCAAGGCATACCATTCAGGCAAGGAACTCGCCGCGGGTGAAGTCAAGAAGTTCTATACGGAGACGGTCCCGGCGTGTCGCAAGTGGTGGACAGAGTCGCACGGCGCTCCAAAGCGGTGTCTAGCCGAAATCTGGACCACCGGAATTGTCGGACAAGAGGCGCGGGAGGAACTGGAACGCACCTCCCTCGATGCCCGAGTAATCCCGCAAATGATTGAAGCCGCTCAGATCGAATCTAATCTTCCGACGACAATTCGAGGCCGTGCGAGCGGCTTGCTATCGTCCATTTCGAGTGGAACCGGACTAGACTGACCGTTGTATCTGAGTACAGAAGCATGACCTCAGGGTCGGGCAACCGTTCGCCAATCGCCATTTACTCGACTTCGCGCTTGCCGTCTTGTCCATCCGGTTAATTCCATCCACATGATGAGAGCTCGCTCCCGGGGCCAGTCAGCGATCCTGGCGGCCGTCTTGCTTGTGTCCTGGAGAGATGGCGCTCGGAGGGGCCGCGGCCCGGAGGCGAGAGATCTCCTGGCGATATTCCCAGGGGATCTGAAAGAGGGAACCCGACGCTGGATCAAGCAGCGACTCGCTCGTAGCGAAGGTGCAGCCCACCCGCGACGGGGATGGAGATGATCTTGGTGGGCCCGGAGGTCGGCGTCGGTCGGTCGCAAGGAATGGGCGCCTTTCGATCCAACGATTGGTGCGGCCTCGCCGGCTGATAGTGTTCCTCCACGAATTCTTCGAGCAAACTCTCCAGATGGTCTTCAGTGAGCAGGATCACGCGATCGAAAAGCTCCCTGCGGAGGGTGCCCTCGATTCGTTCGCAGAACGGATTTTGCCAAGGCGACCGATAGGCCGTTCGGACCTCCCTGATGCCGCAATTCTTCAGGAACTGTGCAGCGCCATGGCGGTAGATGCCGTCGTTGTCCCGGAAGAGCTGCTTCGGCTGCTCTCGGTCTGTGATATGGAATCAGTGTTGCCGATCCTCGGCCCACTTCACGCGATGGAGAGCCTGAGTCCAAGCGTTGACGGGATTAGATCAGGGTGATTGCTCACCCAGGTCTTCAGTTCGGACGGTTTCAGGGTCTTCACTCCCCTCACTGATTCTCCGGGATAGGGTTCGGGTGCAGTAGAAAGCAAGTACACAATCGTCTCCGGTCCGACATCCTCCTCGTACTCCAAAGGCCTCAACTGCCTCGCACCTGTCTTCACTTGAATATAGGCCGTCCTCGCCGAAGATCCCGCTCTTACCATTCGAAACTCAAACCGCGGCTTGCTTCTAAAGCAGGACGACTTGATCAGCATCCATCCCCTGCTTTGCAGCCAGAGGGCCACAAGGTCTTCCCAGTCATCCGGAGTCATTTGGGCATTGAAGGCACGGAGATTCATGCTCTTGATTTGTCGTGACATTCGAGACGGATTGAAGGCCGGCTTCCAACCTGGCTTCTTCTTTGATTCTCTGTGCAAGACGCGAAACATACCAATCTCAGATCTGGAGCACCGGATCCTTTGCAGCATGCGTTGAACGATTAGTGCGCGCTGAACGATGCCCGGGACGAGATCCTCTCGGATCTCGGCCCATGCTACCTTCCGGGCGTGCCCGATGTCATTGGCGAGAAAGCTTCGTCCGATTTCAGGGCCATAAAGCATCTCTCCTTTCTTTACCCTGCAGAGGAAGTACTTCCCCTTGTACTGCAGCCACACGAAGTCTCCGGTTGAGACTTCCTCGCTAAGCCGCTTGACGGGCTGTGGCACGCGCCCCTTCTCTCGTCTCTTGAGGCGACGGAGAGGGTTTTTCGGTACCGACGAGCAACCCTCGTAAGCGTACGACCACCCGACGCCAACAATGCCCCTCTTCCTACACCACTCGAAGGGTTCACGACCCTCCTCGGGGTGCGGTTTGATCGTCATCTTCCATACGCTAGTCGTTTCCATGCCAGGTCTCTTCGATGTCTGCTCCGCACGCTCTACCGGAGCCGGTATAGGTTGACTCTACCCGGCGAATGACGTCCGCCCATTCTAGCCCTCGCACATGGGCAAAGTACGTGTCTCGGCGGAGCAGCGCAACCTCATCTCGTGTCCACACATTGCCGACGTGATCTCTCCAGCAGAACTCGGGAGGGGATTCAACATCCGGGGGAAGCACCTCCTGCCATAGGAGCTCGTCGTTAGGTTCAGTCACCGAGGCTTCGGGGGTCACTGCTCCACCAAGATTTTTGGCCTCTCTCAGGGTGTAGAAAGTATCCCCGGTCATTTGCGCGTCTCTCATCTTGCCGTTCAGGCTCTCAACGTCGCGGTACTCCCAGGGCAAGCCCGGCCCGACGAGAGGCGTCTTCGCCCCCACTCGTCAAACGCCAGTTCGGATGTCACACCGCGTCGAAGATGGCGCTATCAGAGCATCATTCGGACCTGAGCCAATTCCGAGGTGCTTTCTTGACTCCAGCTCAAAGATGCGTAGACTCCAGATGTTCTGCCCCTTCTGGAAAGGGTGACGGGATAGGCGTCGATGGATCACGGATCGTGTAATCCTACGACGCTCAGGAGCAGGAGGCTCTTGAAATCCTGATCGCCCCGGACGGAGGGGGACAGCCGTTTGTACTTCGCAAACGGCATTTGGTCTCCAGATCCGGAGGATTGTTATGATTCCCCTCCCGCATGCCCCATCTCCGGGGCCTTTTTCATCCCCATCCATTGCGGTCTTGATCGCTACTTGTGATCGACCCGCGCTCCTCGCCCACCGCGCGCTCCGCTCGGTGACGCAGCAGACCCATCGTCCCGACTTCATCGTCGTAGTGGATGATTCATCGCGACGCTTGCGGTCTCGAAACCGAGATATCGTGAACGATCTCGATGTCACCGGATGTAAGGTAGTTTACCTCGAGAACTACCGAACCAAGGGAGCGAGCGGCGCGTGGAATACCGGGATCGATTGGCTCACCCGCAACGCAGACGATCCTAGATCCATCTTCGTTGCCATTCTCGACGACGATGATGCCTGGGAGCCCAATCACCTCGAATGGTGCCTCAATTGCGCCGTGACTCATAAAGCCGACATGGTGGCGCCAGGAATTCTGAGGCACGAGGCGCCCGACGATGAAGGTCGGCTTCAGCCTCCTCCAGAGTCCCTGGTGGCCGATGATTTCCTTGCCGGCAACCCCCATATCCAGGGCTCCAACCTGTTTCTCCGGCTGATTGTCCTGCTGCATGCGGGGCGATTCGACGAGGAGCTTCGGAGCGCCACCGACCGAGACCTGTGCATCCGCATAGCTGATCTCGGTTACGTGAGGTACAGAGGCCTCCAATCCTACACGGTCCACCATTACGCGGAGCCATCGGACAGATCGAGACTGTCCACCTTCGGTTCCGCCCAAAGGCTCGCTGGTCTTGACTCCATGTATAGGAAGTACCGAGGCCGAATGAGTCCCCAAACGGAGTTGCGATTCCGGGAACGGAATCGCCGCTTCTTCGGTTGGAAACCGCCCGTCGAGAAGCCGCTTACAATTGACGCAACACCAACGCCTGAAGAGAGTCCGGCAGAAGACCACCCGCCGTTTCCCTTGGTGGTTGGGATCATTGCTGACCCCTCCGCGTCGGATACCGTGGGACCCTTACTCGAGGGCCTGGCAGCCTTGGGAAGAGACCCCCAGCTGAGTGGCCTTGACGTGGTCATCCTGGAGAATGGGAACCGCCCTTCAGAGTCGCCACGCGCGCTTTCCGATCTTGTCGAATTCGCTCGTCGCGAGCGAGGGCTCCGGTCCTACCTCATCTCAATGGAACAGCAGGCCGAAGACTGCCAAGCCGGTTTCCTGGGCAAACCGATTGAGCGGAGACCCGGCCGGTTGGGAATCGGACGCGCTCGGACACTCATCGAGAGATATGTATACGTCTTCGCGAGGTCCATTCCGGAATCGGTGGTGTGGATCCTCGACGACGACATGCGGCTCGACAACCTCATCTTCGTTCCCGATGGTCAAGGGATTCGCCGCGAACGGTTAGACCTGCTGCGCCATGTTGCCCGTCTGAAGGCTGCGGGGTACCCGATCGCAATCGGGGGGAACACAGGAGAGCCCCCCGTTCCCTTCTCCAGCACAGTGAGGACGCAGATGGTCGACCTGTATCACAATTTACACTGCCTGGCTCGGTTCGATCCCCTCCAGCAATTGCCCGATCGGTCGGCTGAGAACGCGCACCTCCGCCAAGGGCGCACGGATTTCTACTACGACCTCTCCCGGCTCGAAACCGATCGTCTGGAGTCGCCGTTCTGGGTGGACCCGGCACGCCCAGGTGAATTGGTGCAAGAGGCCTTTCACCGCGTTTCCTCGGCGGCCGACCGGATCCTGGCAGGCGAGGAAATTTTCCGACCTCTCCTCCTGGAGACTCGAGGCGATCCACTGAAGGAGGCATACCCATCCGTCCGCCGAGGCGGCAACACGTTCATTTTCGATCTCGAAGCGCTCCGCGACACACCGAACGCGACCGTCTCAGAGAATGGACGAGAGTCGAGGCGGTCTGAAATGATGTGGGCGGTACTCAATCGCTACGTTCGAGGCCGCGCCATCGTCGAGGTTCCTCTGCCCGTGCGACAGGACCGAAGCATGCTTCCAGTATCCGGGCTCGATCTCGAGAAGCTTCTCGATGACTTCCGCGGGTACGCCCTCTATTCATCTCTTCTCGATCTGCTCGAGCGGCGGCGAGAAGTGCGCCAACGATCGGGAAACGGGAACAAGAAGGACGATCTGATATTCAAACCGGATGACATCACCCTGGGCGTTGGACGCGTCCGAAAATATCTCCAAGAGCGGTTAGATGCGTTTACGCAATCCTTTTACCGCGTCGAAGGCCTCACCTTTGCGATTCGGGTAGTTCTAGATCCGGCTCGCACGCCCGGTGCCTGGTGGCACAAGGACGAGGCTGCCAAGCCGGCGATTGATAGGCTGCGAAAGTTCATCTCTCGAATCGAGAGCCAGTATCGGCCGGAGGTGATACAGCAGTTCCGCCAGCGAGTCCTGAAACCGAGGGAATCCGAGGTCAGACGGTTATTCGAGTCCTTGCGCGGTCTGGTAGAAGCCCACGCCGATTTCGACGCTAACGTGGAGAATCAGGTGCTCGAGGCTTTTCAATCCCAGCGACGGAAAATCGCTCTTCTCCAGATACGCAGACTCTTCCATTTAGATCATCTCGACTATCTAGGCTCGGGGAAGGAGGGGGTCTGCTTCAACGACGGGCACCGGGTCTACAAATATCTCGACCAATGGTCCGTGCGGACGTCCAGTGAGGAGAGAGCGTTCCTCCGTAGTCTGGTCGGTCAATGGAAGGACACGAGCGCTCTCTACCCGCTGCTCAAGCTCAAGGAAGAGGGCATCCACGCTGTCCTGATCTATCCCTACGAGCAGGGCGAGCCATACCGAGGAGGGCACGGAAGCGGACTCCTGGAACTCCTACGAGAGTGTCGCCAGCGAGGGATCCTCTGCAGCAACCTTCATCCGGACAACCTCCGCGTCACTCCTAGCGGCCTACGGCTAATCGACTACGGGAGCGACATCCGTCCCTTCTCCGAGGCCGGGTTCGAGCAGATGTGCCGGAGGGCCTGGCTGACCTGGCGTTGGCATTACCGACGCGATCTCAAGGAATTGATGCGCCGCTCTCTGAAGGAACGGGACCTTCCAGAGTTTGACGGCTACGATCGCTTCCGTTGTGCCCTGGATGCTCTCCATGCCGACGATGAACTGGAGGAGTTGCTTGCGAACTCGATTCGCGGGACGGGTGCGCGTAGCGTCCTGGATTACGGTTGTGGCAAGGGAAGGCTGGCTGCGCGGCTTGGGGGCCAAGGGCTGACTGTCACGGGTTTCGATCCGGACTCGCAATGGTCGAAGGAGTGGGCTCGTAACGGAGGGGACAGCGTCCGCTTTGGCTCTCGGGATCTGATCGAGAGTCTCCTCTCGACGGGCGAATCCTTTGATATCGTCGTCTGCAGCCGAGTCGTATGCACGATCGAAGATGACACTGAGTACCGAAGAGTCCTGCGGGACTTACGTCACCTGGTAGCGCCAGACGGTCGAGTCCTCCTCGCCATCTGCAATCCATTCTTTACCCTGCAGGGGCCCACGCCCCTCCAGCGGAAGAGGATCCCTCCTGATGCGCGATACGAGCAGGTATTCGTGTGGCAGAAACAGCTAACAGCCACCGGCAAGTCACGCCCCGACGTCCACCGATCTCTGGATCGAATTCGACGAGACCTTCTGCGGGCAGGCCTCACCATCGAGGAGATGCGCGAGACCCGAACCATCGATCTCGATCGGTTCGAGAAGGCGTCCGATTACCTGTTGCTCTCCCTGCGGCCGGTCCCCACTGATGGGCCCAAGGTGAGCCTCCTCATCAAGACCTGCGTCATGGAAGGAAGAACCATCGAGCATCAGGTCCGTCATATCGTCAAGCAGCTCGAGGGTCCTTCGACCTTCCATGAACGGATCCTTGTTTTTGACTCGCGTGCGGACGGATTCCTGCGTGCCTATGGCCCATCCGAACCAAAACTCCATCGCCAGGCACTCGATAGGCTGATGGCGGATGGGGTCATCGACCGCGTCCTGTATGGCCCATCGGGGACGGATGTCGTGCGGGGACTTTACGACCGATGGTTCGGCCTAGATGCCACGGACACACACGCCGAGGGGGGGCAACCCGTTGCCGCGACGCTCACAGGTTTCGAGGTCTGCTCCGGAGACTACATTCTCCAAGTGGATTCGGACGTACTCGTGGTTCGTCAGGACCGTAGCCACGACTATCTGTCCGACATGGTGCGAACCCTGGAGGCGGATCCGCCGGGGCTGACCGTGTCGTTCAATATTTGCCACGAACGCGATGTGCCCTACTCATGGAAAGGGCCTCATGGATCCTGGCGTGTGGAGGTCCGGGCCGCCTTATTTCACCGCCAGAGGCTGCTCCACGCTCGACCTTTCCCGAACGATGCCCGAGCCGGGCGCCTCGTTCTGCCGTGGCACAGATCCATCGATCGTGCCGTGAGCGCCCGTGAGCTCCACTCCTACCGCGGAGGAGACTGCCGGACCTATTACATTCATCCGCCCAACTTGTTCAAGACGAATCATCATCAATGGATGGCTGTCCTGGATCGAGTAGAGCAGGGGTATGTTCCCACTCTCCAGAGGGATCAGTTCGATCTCCAGGGCTCGCTGGATGACTGGCTCGGTCCAAAACGGTCAGAGCCTTTCATCTTCGTGATATGCGGGAGAAACGTTTCACCGGGGAGATTCCGTCGGTGCCTGGACTCCGTGCTGAGACAGAGCCGCTCCGACTGGGGAGCCGTCGTCGTGGATGACGCCTCGGACCCGGCCTACAGCCTCTACATCGAGAGGTGTTTCGCCCGCTACAAGGACAAGATCACTTTTCTTCGCCTCCGCGAAAGAAGGGGGATGATGGCGAATCTCGTTTGGGCGATACGGAGCGTCTGTGCGAATCCCCAGAGCGTCATCCTCACTCTTGATGCGGACGACTGCCTCTTGGGCGGTGATGTGATCCAGAGGGTCGCTCGCGAATATGAGTCGGGTGCCGATGTGACCATCGGCTCAATGCTGGGCACGGATAAGCAGAGGGTCTACGTGGTGGACACCGAGCAGCCCCGTCGTCGCGGAGGGGGAAATGTGTGGCAACATCTCCGGACGTTCCGGAAGGGGCTCTTTGATTCGATCCCGGAGGGGTACTTACGGAGCAACGGGACCTATTTCGATGTCGCAACGGATTGGGCCTACATGGTTCCCATCGCCGAATTGGCCCGGCACGCAGTGCACATTCCGGACCCTCTCTACCTATACGAGCCATTCGGCATAGGCAAAGGCAAAGAGCGCCCCCACAGAGAGGCAACCATTGCGGCCATCCTCGCCATGAAACCCTTGGGCGAAGGGAGGAACTCCTGATGATGATCCGACAGCCCCGGTACGTTCCCGTCCTTTGCTTCCACAGGGTGCTCCCGGCCGAATTCGATGCTCCCCTTGCTACTTGCCACCGGGTTCGCGGCCTCGTCGTGGAGCAGGAGGTCTTTCGCGAGCAGATGCGCAGGCTTGATCACCTCTTACAGCCGGTAGGATTGAAGGAATACCTCGCGTGGCTCCGAGGCGAGGCGGCTCTGCCGCCCAATGCGTGCCTTGTCACCTTCGACGATGGGTTTCGGGATCTCCAGGAAGTCGCCCTTCCCATTCTTGCAGAGATGGGATTCCCCGTCACTGCCTTCGTGTCGGTCCTGCAGTCCGAGCAGCCTCAGCGGGCGGGGCCGATCGATCTCTGGTTCGCAACCATCGAGGCCTGGTGGCATCGCTCGTCCAAGCGCTCTGGACACCGGCGTCGCCTCAAGGAACTTGTTCATGGCGAATGGAGCCGTGCGTATCTCCGCGCCTTGCCCGAAGACGGGAAGGACCACCTGGAGCGGCTCGGTCGGGAGCTCGGTGTGCCAGCCGACACCATCCCTTCGGTGGGAGACGTGTACCTCGATACGGCAGCGCTTCGTAGCCTTGCTGGCTATGGTGTGGATCTCGCCAGTCACGGCTGGGACCACGTCCTCCTGACCACTCTTGGCAGTCGTGAGTTAGCCGCGCAACTTGAAAGTGGCCTTGCCTGGATTCGGATGCTCAATCCAAGAGCCGATCCGGTCCTGGCCTATCCGAACGGATCGAATGACAGACGAGTCCAGCAGGCAGTCGAGGCAGCGGGATTTTGCGCCGCCTTCTCCGTCCTTCCGAAGAAAACTCTGCCGGACGGGCCGTTCGCCATTCCGAGATACTGTATTCCCAACCGCATCACGGCCATCGACGAGGTCGCTGAAGGAATGGAGGTCCGCATATGACGGCAGGAGCATCGGGAAGAGTGCGCACTCGGCGAAGAGCTCTTGTGGCCGTGATTGGCGATGCCCGAGCCGACCCAAGGTCTCGCACTTACCGCATGGCGCAAGGCCTAGGGGAGAGTCTTGTGAATGCTGGATTCCGAATTGTTACGGGAGGTCTGGGGGGCGTCATGGAGGCGGCATGCCGGGGAGCACGCCGCTCAACGAAGTACAGGCCGGGGGATACCATCGGTCTGCTACCCAGTTTGGATCCCGACGAGGCAAACCCATTCGTGGACATCGCTATCGGTACGGGCCTGGGCGACCTCCGAAATGGTCTGGTGGCTAACGCTGATGCAGTAATCGCCATTGGTGGGGGAGCCGGCACATTGTCGGAGATTGCCTTGGCCTGGATGCGTCGACGGCTGATCGTCGCTATGGGTTCGGATGGCTGGGCGGCCAACCTGATGGACGTAAGGCTCGATCACCGTTCTCGAAAGGTCGAGACAGAGGATGACCGCATCTTCTCGGCGACCACCCCGGATGAGGCAACAGCGATCGTGTCGCGCTTGTGGCAGACATACCGTCGGCGGCCAAGGGGCTGGACCTAGAGAGGTCTCGATATGGTCCAGGTACATTGCGAGACCCCGAAGGTCTTGATTTCCGGCGGGGCCGGGTTCATCGGCAGTCACGTCGTCGACCGCTTCCTCCGGGAGGGGTGGTTTGTCAGGGCGGTGGACAATTTCGATGACTATTACGACTCCACGCTCAAATCCCAAAACATAGCCCATCACATCGGAGACGCGCACTTCGAACTAGCGCGCGTCGACATTCGCAACTATGAAGCTCTACGAGCCCGCTGCTTTGATCGCTACGACCTGATCGTCCATTTGGCGGCGCGGCCAGGCGTCCGCCCTTCAATCGAGCATCCGGCGGTCTATTACGAAACGAATGTACGGGGAACGCTGAACGTCCTCCGACTCGCGCGGGAGTGCGTCGTCCCTCAGGTCGTATTCGCTTCCTCGTCAAGCGTCTACGGGCGGAATCCACACCTCCCGTGGAAGGAGGACGGCACCGATCCTCAACCCATCAGCCCCTATGCCGCCACGAAGGTCACCTGTGAGATACTCGGGGAGCAGTATGCGCGTCGTTACGGGATTCGATTCATTGCACTGAGACTTTTCACGATCTACGGCCCAAGGCAACGGCCTGACCTCTGCATTCACAAATTCGCACTCAGGATGCTTCGGGGCCAACCGATCACGCTGTATGGCGACGGGTCCTCGACCCGCGATTACACCTACGTCCAAGATGCCGTGGAGGGCATTTGGGCTGCCAAGGATTACGCGCAATCAAACTTCGAAATCATCAACATAGGCACTGGAAATCCCGTGTCCCTGAACAGAGTAGTGCTTTTGTTGGAGGAGGCCCTTCACGTACGGGCAGACTCTAGATGGGAGGGAGAGCAGCGAGGCGACCTTCGCCACACGCGTGCAGACTGTACGAAGGCGCTCGACCTGCTCGGCTACAAGTCCCTGGTTCCGTTCAGTGAGGGAATCTTGGGATTCGCAGACTGGATGAGACAATCACGCCAGGAGTATGCGGATTTCTTCGTTCCCACTCCGTGGGGTAAAGTTATTCTGACAGCCGTGGATGCCGCAGGGTCTGGCAATACTGGTTGAATCAGCCAAGATTGCTCTCCGCATGTTCGTCCATCCCCGTGATGCCAAGATGACCTTGCAGCGGCAATCAGCCTTGGAACCCCTGATTTCGCTCAGAAAAGGACATCGGGCGTGTCCATCCGACTAAGTCCATCCACAGCTTCGAGGAAAAACTAGCCTTCGGGTTGGACCAAGATTCGGGGGGATGGTCCCCTTGGGCCTTACCCCTTTTCTGTACCAACCCGAAGGAGAGTTTTTTCTGTTACCTACCCTCAGGCTCGTGCCACGCATTATTTGGAACCCATGGCTCGACGGCTTCGGGGGCCGGTGGTCGATAGCCCAAAGAGCTGTGCGCGCGTACGGCGTTGAATTGCGTGTCCGGGGGTTCAGGCCTCCAGGCTCGCGGCAAGTCCCTGAACGGACTGGTACCGTACGAACTCCACTGCCATCAGCTCCTCTTCTGATGTTTTGCCGGAGTACTGGATGTCCGCTTCCTGGAAGGCACCCACGAGGCCCGGTTGGGCACGGAGGTGCAGAGCGATGGCAGCCTCAATCCGTATCCCTCGGTCTGGACTCTCCATCATAGGGCAACAGATAGAATCGGAGCAGTCCGAGCAGCTCTCTGACGGCAGGGGCCAGCTCCGCCGACCGTTCGAGATACTCGGGCGCCTGCGCCAGTCCGGGCTTCCGCCACATGCCCCCCCACACGATTCTCTTGCGGCCCTTCGCGAATTCAGTCGGCTCATAGATTCGGTACATACCCGAAAGATACGAGACCAGATGCTCCTCTAGTCGCTTTCGAAACGGACGTCCTGTCTCTCCGACGTAGTAGACGGGGTCCCCTTCCGAGTGTGGAACGGTCCAGAGGTAGATACCTGGTTGGTCAACGATCTGGGAGGAGAAGAGGTAGTCCAATGCGTCGGCCGTCAGCCACTGAAAGGGGCCGTGAAGCGATAGCTTCAGCATCGGTGGGGTCCTTCGTAGAGCCTCCCAGACAAACTGACAGGACGGAATGGAGCACTCACGCGGCCAGATCTAGCTCCCACTCCCGGACCAGTTGTAGGAGATCCTCGTGAATCTGTCTCCACTCTCGGTCGAGGTCCAGGTTGCGCACGCTCAGGTGATACCCCCCGAGTCGGTAGTCGAGTCGGGGGATCTCGGTGGCTCCCGCATAGAGCAGAACTCCGCTTGGTCTCGGTCCTTCCGTGGCGCTCATCTGCGAGAGGTAGGCAAGTAGCTGATAGAGATGCCCCGAAACAAGTTTCTTCGAACTGAAATAGGACTGATAGGGCTCCGCGACGAACTTCGTCTCGATGACCACGCGCCTCTCCGGACTGATTAGGGTCACGTCGGTGCGCATGTCGGGTAGCCACGTCAGGTCGGACGTCTCCAAGATCTGCAAATCCCAGGGCACCTTGGCACGTGACACTTGGGGGAAGACGTTCTGCTCCCGCCGCAGGAAATTCAGAACGAAGGCTTCGAAGAGAAGTCCCATCTGACTACGGCTGGCGGTGAAGGGGTGGAAGCGTCTTCTTCCAGACATGGGGTCGGGCAGGAAGCTCCTCTCGACAAGACGCGCAACGTTTACTAGGAAGGCGTAACGAGCAACGTTTCTGTGAAGCTGGACCTTTCGAAAGGCGGCCGAGTTGAGCCTCACGTCCGACACATCGTGAAGCCGGCGGCAGTGGTCTCGAAGCCCCGCACGGAGCGCGCTGTCCATCTCCGGCACGCCCATCAGCAATCGCATGGCGCCCTTGATGACCTGGTTGTGTGGGAGGTCGTGGCTCAGCTCGTCTGTCTGGTACGCCACCCGTCCTGAGGGCAGAAGAACTCGTTCCACCGTCCGGGTGAGCAGGAGCTTGCCCCGGAGTCTTCGACCTTCCTCCTCGATGGGCAGGTAGCCGCGATCCAGGCCGCGTCGAATGAGGTGAGCGACCCCATCCTTGAGGACCTTGGCCAAAAGATTCTCGGTGCGATGGCCGGCTAGAGCACTCGCATCCACGAGATCTCGCGAATCCATCCGATCCCACGCGTAGCAGAGCAAGTAGTAGATGTTCTTGATCGGAATTGCCATGGTCAGTCGTCGCTCAAGAGCCGAGTAACGGCCTCCTCCGCCCGTTCACGGCTGTCGAACCAATACTCCTGCAGAAGAGGCCGGATCTCCGTACGGACGATACGTGCGTACCAGGTTTCGTCCGGTCGACTGGCTCCGGTCTGGCAAAAGTAGCTGTGTCCTATCGTGAACCCGTCCCCGAGATTGGGGTCCTGCCGGATCTTGTCGTTCAGTCGACTAAGCCGGCTGACGATCTGTTCTCGAAGCTCTGCCTCGACTCCAAGACCCGCGAGCGTCCGCTTGAAGGCACCGTGGGAGAAGGCGGGCTGCAAGTCGAAGAACGCGAACCGGCGACGCAAGGCATAGTCCACCATGGCGAGAGATCGATCAGCCGTGTTCATTGTCCCGATAATGTAGAGATTCTTGGGTACGTAGAACGGCCTTTCGTTCTCACGGCCATAGGTCAGTGTAACGGCCCACTTCTCGGCTCGTTTGTCTGCCTCGATAAGCAGGAGGAGCTCTCCGAAGATCTTGCTCAGGTTTCCGCGATTGATCTCATCCACGATGAAGACGTAGGGAGTCTCGAGGTCTTGTAGCGCTTGGTCACAGAACTGCAAGAACGGGCCGTCCACGCGCCCAAAGGCTCCTCCTTCCAAGGGGCGGTATCCCTGAATGAAGTCCTCGTAGGCATAGGACTGATGGAATTGGACTTGTTTGATCCGGTCAAAGTCCCTGCTCCCCAGGAGCAGAAGCGCAAGCCGCTGAGCGAGATACGTCTTTCCGACGCCTGGGGGGCCCTGGAGCACGAGATTCTTCTTGTACATAAGCAACTCGATCGCCTCCTCGACCCTCTCCCTGGACAGGAATAGATCTTCCAGGGCGTCTTCCATCGTGTAGATGGGGATCGGCTTGGCGCTGGGCTCCTCCACCTCCTCTTTCTCATCGTCCAGTTCGAGAGCGCGACGGATGTCGGAGACCAACCCGGGGTACTTCCCAATCTCGGTCAAAGTCTTGGTCACCAGGGGCTTCTCGCGCGGGACCCATTCACCACGCTTCTTCCAGTCGACGGACCGAACTTGGGTGAAACGCTCCCGTTGGGGTTCGTGGCGATAGGAAGATGTGACTATGCCGTAGCCGACGATTTCCCTACGGCCGCGCTTGGCGAAGACGATGTCGCCTACCTGCATCTCATGCGCGAACTGATAGCAAGCGAGGGCGTCTTGAATTGGATTGGTGTGACCTCCTTGATGAGCCTGGAGGGCCTTAAAGACCGCATCGCGATCCGAGTATTGGCTTAGATCCCCGAGCTCCTCCCAACCGATGGCCACGATTCCATCTCGGTAGAACTCGTCGAACCGTCTAGCCCCTCTTCCGGGAGCAATCAACCAAACGCGGTCCTCCTGGGGAGATTCCTCTTCCAATTCAGGATGTCCCTCATCCTCGGAAGCGATGGCGGGGGCGGTGTTCATGCGGACGCAAAGGTGCTCCAGATCCCAGAAGGACAGCTCAAGTCCGTTCGCAAGGGCGTGGAAGATGCGGGCGAACTCGAGGTATCCATCGACACCCTTGACCTTTCGACCGAGCAACCCGTCGCTTTGGAAAAATATTCGAGCCGATCGATAGAATACGGGCCAGTCCTCCACTCCTTGAACATGCCAGCACGCACTCACGAAGAAAGGGGCACGATTGGGCTGAAGTTCGCCCTGAGTTGCGATTTCCGAGCGTACCTGCCGGTCGAGAAATTGCATGAGGTTGTCGACCTTCGAGCGTGCGTCTCTCTCATCCACGGGAATAGCTAGCGTTCGTCGAAGTTCCGAGGCGGTCTCCTCCTGGTCCGGGAGATGCTTCGCCAGCTTGTTCAGGAACATGGCTCCGGACAGACCCTTGAAGCCGAATAGATCCCACTCGTTGCGTGTCTTGTGGTCGAAGTCATCGCGGAACTCCGAAAGGGAGATGTCCGAGTCCAGAAACCGTTGGATCAGAGAACGAATCTCAGGCAGAACTTCCGCCCTTTTCTCGTTGCGAAGCTGATAGCGTCGCATCCATGATTCGTCTTCGCGTGAACTCTCCAGGAACTCCCGCCATCTATCCAGCACGTGCTTGGTCAGAACGGTGGGTGCCTGACCCCGTTCGTGACTTGAGACACGTTCGCTCCAGCGCCTCTCGATCTCTTCCGCGACTCGATCGGGAATGCGAATTCCGGACATCTGAGTATCCCACTTGACCGAATCGTAGGGAGGCTCATCGAGCTCGGTCCTTCTTATCAGGGGTACGCGTGCCAGGGCATCGAAGCTAATGTCGACGAAACGGGCTGTCTCGCCGCGCGCAGCCTTTTCTGGATCCCAATGCGGCTCGTCCCGAGGCTCGTCTACGGTTGCCCCAGAGGCGATTATGCCCCTTGGTTCGGAGCTGAGGCGGATGAGAAAGAATCGACTTCCTGGCGTGATGCTCTTCGTCCTGCCGCAACTCCAACTGTCGAAAGCCCCTCCCGTCTCACGGACTCGCTCGATCTGCTCCCCGAGATTGGACCAAGCCCATTTGTCGGGATTCCACGCGAACAGATAAGTCTGCGGCGAGCTATTCTCGGGCTGCGTCTCGACCTCGCCGGGGCTCTCTCTTGCCTCTCGGGCGACCTGTTTACCGTCGATCTGGTCCACATCGCCGCCCCGCGGAGTCAGCTTCCACTCTCCTCGGCCGGGGTTTTCGATGAGACCGACGATTCGCATGGCGGTTCGTGCCCAGGCCATGCGGTAGGCGACTTCCGCTTGATTTCCCTTTCCAGGATTGTGTGCGAGGCCTCTCTGCTGGGCGGATAGGCCCATTCGGGCGGGAACGAGTTTCTCGAGCTCACCGACCGTCGCAGTTCCTCCCCGCTCGCGCAACACCTCCAGCATGGGCTGCATGAAGTCCGTGTAGGTCGGCACCTCAACGTTCGGCATTGGGCGATCCTCCATGCCACCACGCGTATTCAATCTCTTGTCAGTTCGACACTAGTAGCTGCCAACTCCCATCTTGCGTTGGGTTATGCAGCATATTCCAAGGCTAGCTCAGTGCGCTCGACAGAGCCCTGTCCATCCGAATAATCTCGTTCACATGATGTGCAGGCACTCCCTGGACGTCCAGCGATCTTGGTGACCGTCGGCTGACTGAGCCCCCAGGATGGTCGGGGGGCGCCGGGGATGCGTTTCCCCAAGTCGCCAAATGAGAAGGCCTAGGGACGACGGATCCCAAGGCCATCGCTGACGGTTGGTAGCGGGGGCAGGTTTCGATCCTGCGACCCTCGGGTTATGAGCGGAGGCAGGCGTCGAGTCGCAAGCTATTACGATTCTTCGAGTTCAGTCTATCCTCTTCCTACGATAGTCCTTGGGTTCCCCGTTCACAAATTACATGCTATGCATGTTGGTCAGGTTCGGAACCAGTTCTGGCACACCACAGATACATTGTCAAGCTGCTGCTCAGAAGGAACCGGGCAGACCATGCTAGCCTCTTGGGTGATCGAGGGAGGTGTCCGAGTCCGAGAGTGGCAGCATGCTGCGCACTGTGCCGTCACGGAGGTGGGCTCTCTACTGCCCTGTAGACAGTGGGAGATCTGCCCGACTCCGTCGGCAGACTCTTGGTAACGGTGAGCGACGAGCGAAGAGCTCGGTTCGATCTGCGCGGGCCCAGAGCCTCCGTTATGGTGTTTTCTGGAGCCGCCGTCTTGACGGGCTGGGAAGGAGGCAATGATGGGGCTTCCCAGTAAGCCCCTGGAAGATGTGATCTTTGAGGACGTTACTTCCTTAGTGGCTTCTGTGGGAGTGGAAAACACTGGCATTGAGTTCAAGAGGGAGTTCCCCAAGCCGGAAAAGATCGCCAGAATCATCGCAGGGTTCGCGAACACGTGGGGCGGACACATCCTGATCGGAGTGGAGGAATCAAGGGAAGCGCCTCCATTTCAAGTACGCCCTCTGCCCCTACAGCCCGCTGAGGAGGATCGCATTGAAAACTACGTCCTTATGCAGACTCGCCCGGTGGTGAAGTTCGACATGGTGCCCGTGTCAGATCCAGCGGATGAATCCCAGGGCGTTTGGGTCATACGAGTCGACGAGAGCGAAGAGGCACATCACGAGCTCAATGACCGCGGTGAGCCAAAAGTCCTAGGCCGATTCGGCGGCCGGAGTCGCATACTAGATCTGGAAACGATAGAGGGTCTACTGGATATGCGAAACTCAGCCAGAGGGGGTGTCGACGATGTGGACAAGTGCTGGGACCTCCCTGACTTCCGGCTCGATCGCAATACACTCAAGATTGGCATGCGTGTGCTCAGGCGCCGAGTCGCTGCCCGTCTGAAGCAGAACGAGGAGGAGAGGATCCGGCACCTGGCTAGCCTTTACTTTCCCGAAGTAGCTGGCGGGCGCCCCCATCGCGAGTTGCGGAGCACATGGTGGGACACACCGGAGGGCCATGATGAGTGGGTTATGATACGTGTATCGGCTGGTGCTACGGTCACCTTCCAGGAGCGTAATGACGCCCTCTTCGAGGCGCGTACATGCTTTCCCTCTGTGATGGATAGACTAGTACGGACTACGCTCTGGTTTCGAGACGTCATCCGCGAGATGGAGCATCCGGGCGATAGCCGCATGAGGTGCGTCTTACCCCCCTCCTCGATGCTTCAGGACAACGAACAACCCGGTCCACTTCCCATTCTCGCAGTAGACGGAGCGTCCCTTGACGAGACCGAACAGCAGACTCTGATGGACTTCTCTCTGCTCGCGGATTCTCACCAGGGCTGGGCTCTTGGCACCATTCAACCTGCCGAACCCGTCCCTCTCCGCGTGGCCTACAGAGGTCTCCTGGAGAAACCAGAAGCGCCGGCCGCAGAGTTTGCAATTCAGATTGCCCGGGCGCGCGACTACGGCCCGAATGAGAAAGAGATCTCCAGGTATGCGCGGTATCTCGTCGAGCGGGCCAAGCAGGGTAGCCGGGGAGTGGGGAGGTGCAATGACGAGTCTGGCAAGGATGGAAGAGAAACGGAGTAGGCTCCCGGACGAAGGCTTGTTAGAGACAAGGGCCCTCGACTGGCCAGACGAGCCTCAGATGGCCTTGCCAGCCGGGGCATTCTTGAGCTCGACTGGAGTAACCTGGAATGTCAGCCGCACTCGATCATGGTCGAATCAGCGGACTCCTTCCCGGGTACATCTGAGTAACCTCCTTTACATTTAGTCTGCTACACTCGTTGTCGGGCTCGGTGGACGTCTGAGCGTTGGTGACGAGGCAGTTGGCGCGCATTTCATTCAGAGACACAAAGTCAATCGCGGGGGCCGGACTGTCGCGCAGCTCAAACAGCTCGACCCACCGACCAAGAATAGAGATGTCGGCTCCGGATATGCGCCGACTAGGGTCAGTTCGGTACTTCGCATCCCAAATCAAGCTTGTATTCGAGAAGTCAGGCTCCTCCGGAGAGTCCCCTGACTGAAAGCTAATGTCGGGAGCTCTATGAACACCATGAACATCCCGAATCTTCGTTCCTGCGCACAGTTGCCAGTCCACACCCTCGCCGCGTTCGGACTTGGCAAGGTGGAATCGAGGTCTACCCCTCTTGGGTGCAGGATTGCGAGGAAAGGCGTGCCGCTTCTTGCCGATTCCAGGATAGTAATCTACTCGGTAACTTGCCGTTAGATCCTCCACAGCGCGAAAGAGAACGTACATCTCATATAAGAAGTCATCTGTCACCTTAACTGGCTGCCGGGAAGTAGCCCACCGAGCCGCAACGCTGAGGGCTTGGGCCGAGTTTCTCACTGAGCGAATAAGCCGCTCGTCTTCAGCATAGGCCATCGGGTTCCCTCAAATTCAGCTTCAAAGACCTTCTCCGATTCGAAGCTATCAGAGATTCTCTCGTCGATTCTTTCAAGCAAGTTCGGGGCATCTTGGTCAGATGCTAAGGAATCTACGAAACGAGAAAGGCGGGCCTCCTGAACTGCTAGTGAATCGTTTCTCGATTCGTCAGAGGATGAAATCTGGAGCGCTGAGTAACTAAAATCGCCGCCAAGTGAGCCCTGAATACGTTCCGCGATGTCTCGGATGGCATGGAGCAACTCGGTGGCTCCAACGTACTCGTAACGCAAGAAGGTCCGGAGAGCTTGCCAGGCCAGGCTAAAGGGGGAGGGGCGGACCAGCAGTTCCGGTTCGGTCTGGGCAATGAACTGCACGAAGTTCCGAATCTGATCGGGGTGCAGAGCATTAACATACCGTCCGAACGCCGTGCGTGCCCAAAATATTGAGCCGCGCTGGATCACCGAGAAGTTGTTCTTGCCAAGAAGTCGGTAAGCCCGACTGAAGTGTAAATGCGGCCTGTCAAATCGTTTAATCAGGGTCAGAGAGTAGGCGATAGACTCCAAATCTCGGGGAGTGTCGAAGCTCTCGAGCTCCTCGGTCTCGAAAGTGTGTAGAGGTCTCTCTTCGGGCTGTTCCTCACTCGAGGCAGAGAGGACGGCAGTTGTTCCAATGAAGGAAACGTCCCCAGTATCTCGTTGAAACAAGACAATCCTGTCGGGAGGCAGAATGCTCACTCTTCGCCAAGAACTCAGCTTGACTCGATTGTGAAGCGGGTCATAGTGCCGGTCATCGACGGCCCAGTATCTCACCAGGATTTGTCCTCCCGCAGAGCGGCCTACTACTACGCAGGCTCGAAGCACTATATGTCAGTGACAATATCCAACTTAGAAACGCTATCTTGGTCGTGTCAGTAATCGCTTTGCCCTCAATGCCCCCGGAATACGTTCCATGGGATATGCTGACAGCGGGAATTTGATGTCGATGTATCCCGCGTTCTTCCAACCTCCGGGGCCCTTCCTAGGAACCATCACGAGCCAGCAATCTCCGTTCGTAATCGCGAGGACACGCGCTCCTAGCTCGCGGGCGTAGGACTTCACCTGGTCGAGACTTCGGCTCTTTCCCTTCCGTCCTGCGAAGCCCTTTCCCTGGTACTTTGCCTCGATTACAAGATGCGGGTCAGAGTACTCGTTCTCCTTGTCATCCCAAGGGCAGCAAGCGATGTCACACCTGCGACTCTTCCGAGTCGCGTACTCTAGGAAAAGTTCCGCAGGATCCCAGCCCAATCTTCGAAGTACGGGAACCACTGACCGGCCCCCAATAGTGGTACCAAATCCTATGTTACTCCGACAGGACTTCGAGCCATGGCCGAGGAGCGGAGGGGTGGAACCCCGAAGCCTAGAGGCCATGGCAGAAGCGCTTCCGGTGCCGGAGGTCGGTATCC
>JAPUJT010000198.1 GCA_027296055.1 Planctomycetota bacterium
GGATCGTTTGGCTGGAGACGACGATCCGCGAAGATTTCATCCGGGAGCTGGCCGGCTTCCTGTCGACGGCCCCGGAGATCTCCAACCCCGAGGAGTTTATCGAAGCGATCATCGAGAGGGAGAAGATCATGAGCACCGGGATCGGGCTCGGTCTCGCGATCCCTCACGCCAAGATCGCCTCCGTCAAGGACTTCGTTCTCGCGATGGGGATCTCGAGGGTGGGACTCGACTTCGGCGCCATCGACGATTTGCCGGTTCACATCGTTGTCATGATTGCCACGCCGGAGCGTGAAAAGGACAACTACGTTCGGGTCCTAGCAAAGGTGGTTCGGATCCTCAAGTCGGAGGACGTGCGCAAGGGTCTGATCGAGGCCCGCGACGCCGGCGCGGTGGAAGAAGTGATCCGGCAGTGGTATTCCGGCCAGATCGAGTGATCGCGAACGCGAAAAACCCCCGTCGCAACTCCTCGCGCGGGGGCATCCTGATTCTTTTTCTGTAAGCTTTCTAGCCCTCTATCAGGCGTGATGCCGGGTCGAAGGGCGTGTAGACGATCATCGCCATGTACGCCTCGTCTTCTTTCTGGATCTTGACATCGATCAAAGAGATCGGCTTGAGTTGCTCGAGCCGCTTGTTGATCGCTTTTCCCAGGTCCTCTCGATTGGCGAAGATGATGTCCACGCGGTGATCGGGAGCATCGCTGGCGGCATCGAGCTTGTAAACTTCGTTGATGAACCGCTGGATGTTCCAGAGCTTCATCGCGTACTTATCTTCCAGGTCTTGCAGAGAGAAGTTGTAGGAGTTGTCGAAGCCCAGCGCCCCCGCGTAGTCGTCCTCGTTCTCGACAAGGTCCTCGAGGAGCTCCGCCACCATGGACTCCTGAATCTTCCCCAGTATCTCCAGCGCCTTCTCCTGTCGCTCTCCCAGCATCGATTGCCTCCAGCTCCCCACGCCTCATCGTTAAGTATAGCCGACAGTTCCGGACGAATCAACTTGGGGGGGGGATCGGGGGCGGGGGACCTGGATCCTGGGCTCTTTACTCTTCCGTCCGCACCCGGTGGACCTTGCCCTGCGCCACAAGATCAGCAAGGCACTTGACCACCTTCTCGTCCCACTGGCCGTCCGCGACCCCTTCGTTGATGATGCTCAGGGCCTTGTCGTTGGACATCGGAGGCTTGTAGGGACGATCGCTCGCGGTCAGCGCATCGAAGATGTCGGCGACGCCAAGGATGCGGGACTGAAGGGGAATCTGATCTTCGGTCAGCCCTTTGGGGTATCCCTTTCCGTTCAGCTTCTCATGGTGCTCGGTGGCGAACTTCACGACGTTTCTCAAATCTCGCGGGAAGGGGATTTGCTTCAGGATGTTGAAGGAGTGGATCACGTGGCCTTCGATGTCTCTTCTCTCGGCGGCCGTCAAATTGCCCTTCCGAACGCGGAGATTCTCGAGCTCGAACTCGGTCAGATAAGGCTTCTCTTTACCGGCCGGATCGCTGAACCGCTTGGCCCCGATCTTATCGAGTCGAACGATGTCCTCGTCCGGCATGTATCCGGGTCGGTTCTTTCCCACCACATAATCCAGATCTTCTTCCAGTTCCTTTTCGATCTGACCGCGCGCCTCTTCGTAGGCCTCCTCCGAGATCTCTCCCCGAAGATGCTTTCGCTCCGCCTCCCGCTCACGGGAGAATCGAATCGTGTTGAAGCGCTCCCGCACCGTCTCCAGTTGATAGTCCGAGAGCTTGTTCTCCTTGTTCAGGACCTGTTCCCGCACGCCGATCTTCCCCACGTCGTGGAGAAGACCTGCAAACCGGATCTCCCGGATCTCCGCGTCAGTGAAGGATCCTAACGCCGTAGCGATGACGACGGAATAACGGGATACCCGGCTCGAGTGCCCTGCTGTGCATGGGTCCCGCGCATCGATCGCCTTCGCGGAATACTTGATCAGCGAGTCCATGCAGCGCTGGATCTCCTGATAGAGTCGGGCGTTCTCGAGGGAGACGGCGGCCTGGGACGAGAGTGATTCCACCATTTGCTCGGACTCGACGGGAAAGGGTACCACCTCCCCTTGGCTATCCCTGCTGTTGATCAGCTGCAGCACTCCCAGGACCTCTCCTCTATGATCCATCATCGGAACGACGAGCATCGACGACGTGACATAGTCGAGCTCTCTGTCCACCTTCTTGTTGTGAAGCGGATGCGTCTGGACATTGGGGATGTTCAACGTGCGACGGTTCTTGGCGACAGAGCCAGAGATGCTGCGATCGTCGATCGGGAAGGAGAAGGACTTGAACGCCTTCCTGGCGCCGTCCCCGGGTCGCTTCTCGAGGGTGTCGTTCTGGTTGACACGAAACGTGAGCCGCTCTCCCTCGGCCACGTAGAGTGAGCCGGCGTCGGCTCGCGTGAATTTTCGGGCCTCTTTCAGAATCAGATCCAGCAGACGGTCCAGATCGAACTCGGTAGAGAGACGGATCCCGATCTCCGCGAATTCCCGGAATTGACGCTCCAGCTGCTCGTACTTCTGTGCGAGCGTTTCGGATTCCGCATGCGATCCGGAATTTGATTCCACGACTGAATTCCTCCTGTGGAACGGGTCATTATTATAGGCAGGAGCGGGGTGCTGTCCACTCGATTCTCCACCCTCCGCCCCCACATATTACCGGCGAAATCCAGATCACAGAGCCCCCCTCTCCGGAGAATCTAGGCCGTAATTTTTCGGGTCCTCTCTCCATCCTTCCGCTATACTTGGGCTCGTCATGAGACTTCCCCTGATTCTTCTACTGCTAGTCGCGGGCGCCGTCGCGGCCGAGGAGATCACCCCCGCGGAGCTAGCGAAGGACCTGGAGGGGAAGGTGGGTCAGGAGTTCACCTTCACGGACGATATCCTGCACAAGACGAAGAAGCAGGAGATCAAGGGCTTCGTGAAGTTCGAAACGGTGAACATCCGATGCATCATCTCCACCGAGAGCGCCGAGGCCGTCGGACTCCTCGACACGCTTCTCTCCGAGCGATCTCCCCGGCGGGCGATGATCACCGGGACGGTGGTCTATCGGAAGGATCTCCAGGTCTTCTTCGAAGTCTCCTCGATCGAGAGGCCGCGGTACAAGAAGAGAGGCAATTGATGAGCCTGCGTCGCGTATTCATCCTCTGGACTCTCCTGCTTTGCCTGCCCGGCCTCGCCTCGGCCTACAAGTACTGGGAACGCGCCGAGCTGGCGAAGGATCTGAAGAACCAGGTCGGCCAGGAGGTCAAGGTCGTGGACGAGATCTTGACAACCTATACAAAGAATCAGACGATTCCCGGATACTTCAAGTTTGACACCGTTCACTTTCGCTGCCTGATCCCCAACGACAAGACCGAGGCTATCGATCATGTGAAAGAGGTGGCCTCCAGGAAGACCAAGGGCTCCCGTCGCGAAAAGCGACTCGTGACCATCGAGGCAAAGGTGGAGCGGAAAGATGTCTACGGAAAAGTCGGCGGCAAGGAGGCCGGCGTCGCCACCGAGGCAATTCTGCTTATCGTCGACAAAGCCTCCAAGCCGAGATCCCGCTACTACAAGGATATCCCCTAGCTTTCTTCGCTCCTCGTTCCCATCAACGTCTCCAATCGCCGGTCCGGGTCGATGTCCATGATCCAGCGAGGCTTTTCCGTACTCTTCCTCGGAGCCCTCTGGCGAGAGATCTCGGGAGTCCTCGACGCGCTGGATAGCGTGCGGCCTCTTCCGATCCGTTCGGGCAGGGCCTCCGAAGGAACAATCCACGATGAGAGTGTGGCCGTCGTCGCCTGTGGGATCGGTCGCGATCGAGCCGTGGCGGCGGCACGAGAGGTCCTCGACGGTCGAGGAGCGAGGGCGCTCGTGAATATCGGATTCGCGGGCGGGCTCACGGAGGACTGCAGTCCTCCCTGTCTTGTCCTGGCGGACTCGATCCTACACAATGGCCTCGAATTGACCCTTCCCGCGGATTGGATCGCCGAGACGGATCAGACCTTGCGGGATTCGGTGGCTCCCTACCTGAAGGGACGCGTGATCACGGTGGACCGTCCTCTCCGTCGGGCCAGCGAGAAGCGGGAGGCGGGGAGAAGATGGAACGCGGTCGCCGCCGAGATGGAGGCTTTCCACCTGGCCAGACTGGCCCAGGAACGACGGCTTCCGTTCCTCTGCGTCAGGGCCGTCTCGGATGGTGTCAACCAGGATCTCCCTGACACGAACTCCCTCCTCGGCCCCGCGGGAGAGCCGTCGTTCCTGGGCGTCGCAGCTTACCTGCTCCGGCATCCCGGGGAGACGGCGTCCTTGATGCGGCTGGCTGGATCGACTCGCGCCGGCCGAAGAATGCTCGCCTCCTTCGCGAGGGCATACCTCCGACGGGGGACTCGAATGACCGCTTGCTAGCATGCTCATTCCGATTTCCGATGAGAATACCTACCTCGGCCGCCCGGTCGTTACCTACGTTCTGATAGCGGCCAACATCTTGGTCTACGTGATCGTCAATCTCGTGATTGGCAAGGACGCCGCCTTCCCGTATTTCGCTCTCCGCCCCCACGACGTCCAGCTTCACGCACTCTTTACATCGGTATTCGTACACGCTGGATTATTGCACCTCGTCTCCAACATGCTGTTCCTGTGGATCGTCGGGGATAACGTGGAGATGTCCTTCGGACGGATCATGTACGTCGCTTTCTACCTCGGCACTGGACTGATAGCGGGGATCTTCCACATCATCATGAACCTGGGCTCGGAGCACATGGTCGTCGGAGCATCCGGTGCCATTTCGGGAGTCCTGGCGGCGTACCTCGTCCTGTATCCTGAGAACCGTATCCGGTTCTGGTACTGGTTCGGCTACTTGTACTACTATTTTTGGTACGGGACTTTTCAGGTGCGCGCGAAATTCGCCATCGGCGCCTACTTCCTGCTCCAGCTGATCTACATCTCGTTCACCGGGGCCGGCTCGAACGTATCCTATGAAGCCCACATCGGAGGAGGCCTCGCCGGCGCGGGGCTTACTTTTCTCTTTCTCTACCTGGAATGGGCCGAGCGGGACAGACCGCATGCCTGGGTTCGACCCCCTTCCTCCAGTCATCCTCGCAAATCTCGGAAGGAGGAAAGAGCTTCGCCGGAGGCATCTCGCAGCGCCCCTCCGATGATCCCGCGGATTCCTCGTCGCATCCGGGCGCGAGCTCACCGGCGTCTCCCGCGCGGCATGAAGATCGTCGATCCGGATGCCTACACGTTGATCCGGGCGGACGATAGTCCCATCGAAACTTTACCCATCGGAAAGCTGATCTCGAAAGAGATGGGTTGCCCCCTGGTGGATGTGACCACACGCATCAGCGTCTCGAGTGGGTTCCTCTGCGGGGAGATACCAAAGGAGACAGCGGAGCGCCTCCTCCCGATGCTCGCGGAGGCGGGCGTCCAGGCCCTCGCCGTCCCCCTGAAGGACCTGGAGAATCTTCCGAGAGCGATCCTCCTTCGCGGCGTGAAGGTCCATTCGAGCGGCCTGGATACGCGGACAGAATGGGAGGAATTCAGCATCCTCTGGGGAGAGATACGCCTCGTCGCCTGCGGTCAGATCCGGACGGAGAAGCTCGTCCGGAGGACCAGCCCCAAGCCATCCAGGGGGTCTCTGCTCTCTTCAGGAACCGTTGGCGGAATGATGGGCATGCCGACCCGTTCACGTTCTCGGAGACGTACAAGCTTCGATACGGTTCACCGGAACGAGGTCGTCATCGACCTCTACCACACGGATTCGAAGCTCCGATTTCGGTTCTGGCAGGGAAGATTCCGACTCGACGGGATCAAAGTGGCCCGTTCAGCCGATGCGATGCAAATGCTGGCCCAGCGC
>JAPUJT010000199.1 GCA_027296055.1 Planctomycetota bacterium
GCCCGGACGGCCGTCCGCACATCCCCACGGCGAACGGCCAGGATTCCTGCACCGGCGAGGCCGGTGGATTTGGCCACCAGGTCCAGTCCGGATCCATCCGAGAGGTCGGCGTCGACGAGAAGGAGATCGAAAGAGCGATCCTTCAACAGTCGGCGGGCTCTCTTCCGTGTCGCCGCCCGCACCATGTCCAGATGCAGGTCAGCCAGAACCCTTTCGATGGATTGCCCCGAGGCCTTCGGGGCCCCGACGATGAGGAGGGTGACACGCATTGCCTGATCCGATCGTTACATCCCCCGGGGGGTGGGATACTCCGCTTGCCTCTGGAAGCGCCGTCCCCACGCTTGGCCCAAGCCCCCCCCGAAGGGCGGATCGTGCGTTGAACCTGCGGCAGACCCCAGGGAGACTGCTCGGCCTCGCGCGACACAGTTGCACCGCGCGGATAGCGACGGGAATCGGCTTCCTCTTATGAGCTTTTGTTAGCTCTGCCTAGTTTCCGTGAAGGGTTCTGCTCAGGAGTATCCGAACGTCTCCGACCAAAGTCAAGGCTCGCCTTGCAGTCGCGCTGTGCATCAAGGTGCGGAGGCGGTAGTCTCAATCCGCCTCAATCGAATTGGGTGCGCCGCTCGGCGGCAGCTCCCGCTCTTCCCATAGAAGCAATGCGATAGGGATGTCGGGTGTAAGGCCACGCTTCAGGAGGAAGAAGTATTCCTTGCGGAGGAACGGCTTCCCGGGGATCACGCGAACGGAGAAGAGCCGACTCCTGACGGTGAGTTGACGCCGGAGTCTTTCGCCCTCCGAGAGGAGATCTGGTCCCTCTCTCTCTTCCTCCGTCTCAGACCCGGCTTGCAGGCTGCCGAAGATGTCTGCCAGTTCTGGAATCTCACGGGCGAGCTGATCGACAGAGGTGAAGATCCCACCCCGCGGGACCTCGGATTCTTGCGACTCGCCCTCTCCTTCATCGGTAGGTTTCTCGACCGGCACTGCCACGGGTGAGGCTCGATAGTCCAGGATGCGATCGGCGTATTCGGCCGCCTGTGACGGAAATCGCGCTGAGAGGCAAGCGATCAGGACTTCCCTGGAGGCCGTGTTGATGTTGACCTCCCCCATGGAATGCAGGGTCAGGAAATCGGCCAGGCCGGGGTGATGCCCGAACTCGTCCGTGTGGCCGTGGAGGAGCCGGGACGTGATGCCATCGATGCTCGCCAACTCCGCAAGGGCGTGATAGGGGGCACCGTCCTCCATGGCACGAACGAGGTCCTCCCCCTCTCCGGGCTCCACATCGAGCTGAAGGAGGATCTCACGGATGAACCCGCGGGTCATCTCCTTCCTCTCCTCGGCAAGCGCCTTGGGGTCCAGCTTCTCTTTGGGCGGTTCCCCCTCTTCCGGGGGTGGTTCCGCCTCTCGAGGGCTCTGCGCCTGCCCCGACTCCGCTAGGTAGAGCTCCTCCAAGGCGAGATTGTTGAGACAGATCTTTCGCGCCTCGTCCACGATTCGATACTCGATCGAGACTTCCCCGATGGTCTTCCTGAAGATCCCCCCCTCGTCGTGCTCCGGCTCGTAGCCGGAATCCCCTTCATTCGATTCCTCCCCACTCGCCCAGCCATCGAGGTAGGAGTCGGGAGCGAACAGGCCCCCATCCTCGATGAGGTCCTCCCGCAGGCGAGCAATCGCCAGCGTGGCCACGCCACGGGCAGCGTAGTAGGACTTCAGTTCCCTCCCCTGGTTTCTCACCAGCTTGAGGTCGATCGTCGTGGTGTAGCTAATCTGCATGCTGATCACGACGAGGAGGGCCAAGACAATCAGAGCGATGATTAGGACGATTCCGCGCTCGAGGTTTGGTGACTGGGTTTTCATGACCGAGAAGGTGACCAGCGCAAACTCCGTACCCATGATCCGCGTGGACCTCGCGGCGACCGGCTACAGTGATGGCATGGAAGTTGCCCTGTACGTACCCTGCATTCAATCGAAATCGAATCCAGCATCGCCCTCTGAGGGGAGGAGAGCGGGTATGAAGACTGCAAGGAGCCGGGGCTTCGTGAAGGCCCTTGTGATCGTGCTGATCTGCTGCGGGGTCACGCTGAAGGCCTACTCCTGGTATTGCTGGGAGCGGGCGAAGAGGCTCAGCATCGTCTACTCAAGCGATCTTTTGGCGGAGTTCGATCCCTGTGATTGCACCGAGGGGAAGCTCGGCGGTCTGGCTCGACGCGCTTCATTCGTCGCAGGTGTTCGAAAGGAGGGGGTGCCGACCCTGCTACTCGATGCCGGGGGTATCTTCTTTCAGTCCGCGGATCTACCCGAGCACATGAGGCGGCAGCTATCTCTCAAGGCGGATTCGATCGCCCGTGCCTACGACGAGATGGGCTACGACGTGGTCAACGTGGGGGATACCGACCTGGCCCTGGGCCTAGGGCGTCTGCAGCAACTCCGGGAGGGCTCGAACTTCTCCGTGCTCTCCTCCAATCTCTCGCTGTCGAAGGAAGAAGACGGTGTCTTGCCACCCTTCGTGATCCGCAAGGTGGGCAGGCTTGAAGTTGGGGTCTTCGGTCTGGTGGGGGGGGAGGGTTTGGCGGATGCGATGGAGGCTCGAGATCCCGTCGAGACGGCCCGGAGGGTCGTGGAGCGGCTGCGAGGCGAAGTCGACGTGCTCATCGCCCTCACGTATCAAGGCCTGTCGAAGGACATCGAGCTGGCGAGGGAGGTGGAGGGGATCGACATCATCATCGGCGGCCGAACGGGGGCCAGCCTGGCCGAACCGAGGATCGAGAATGGCACAATTATCCTCCAGACGGGATTGAAGGGGGGCTTCATCGGGAGGCTGGATCTGGTGCTCTACAACGACAAGGAGCCCTGGGAGGATGCGACTGAAAGCGAGAAGTATCGACGCCTGGCGG
>JAPUJT010000002.1 GCA_027296055.1 Planctomycetota bacterium
CCCTTTGAGAAAGAGAGTGGCCGAGCTGACGCGGAGCAACGCCGCCTTGAAGAAGATTGTCCCCGCCCTCGAGCGGGAGGTGGCCCGCCTGAGCAAGGAGGCTGAATCGCGCCAGATCCAGTCGATCCGGGCGGGAGCGAAGGAGCTCGAAGGCGTCCGCATCGGCCCCCGGTCCA
Source organism: Planctomycetota bacterium (assembly GCA_027296055.1). Lineage (GTDB taxonomy): Bacteria > Planctomycetota > JAPUJT01 > JAPUJT01 > JAPUJT01 > JAPUJT01. The sequence continues at coordinate 177 of JAPUJT010000002.1, forward strand.
TCAAAGCCCAAAGGAAGCGGCTCACGCTCACCCGGGAGGAGTTCGGCAAGCTCGCCGGGGTGAGCGCCAACACGATCTACCTGTGGGAGACGGGAGGGGTGTCCCCGAGAGAGAAGAGCCGCGGGGTCCTCGTGGGGCTACGAAAGCTAAGGGCGAGGGAGGCGAAGAAGCTGCTCGCAGCAGCGGGGCCGGGGGAGAAGCGTTCGAAGACGAGGGGCAAGAGACGCTTGGGAGGGAGACGGAAGAAGAGGTAGGCTTCCTCCCTCGAGTATCCCTCACTGCGCTCTCAGCCGGCCCCTCGCCGGCGTTGGGAGTCACTAAAAGCTTCGGGACATGGGTAGCAGGTGGGCCGGCCTAAGTGATTCCGGCAGCCTTCTCGGAGATCGGGGCATCCGTCTCCAACCCTGTAGCCCTCCTCTCCCCCACCTGCCATAATCCCTCCTGACAGCAATCGAGTCAGGCAGGTTGTATGCGGTACGGATATTCGCAGTACGTTGGACCGGTCGCGGTCCTCCTATTGCCTCTCCTCGCTTTCTCTCAGGACAAACCCCTCCCAAAGAAACAGACGCCCAAGGAGAACACTCCCAAGCCGCGCCTCGACTTCTACGGCGACCCGCTGCCGGAGGGGGCGGAGGCGAGGATGGGAACCGTCCGCTATCGCCTTCCTGATGATGCGATGGCGGTGGCACTCTCCCCGGATGGAAGGCGCGTGGCGGTTCGTTGTGATCGGGAGAGCCGGAGCGCCATCCTCATGATCGATAGCGACACGGGCAAGCACCTTGGATACCTGGGGGATACCCTCCCCAACCTGATCGGCCTGCCAGCCTTCTCGCCCGACGGAAAGACGCTGGCCAGCCTGACGAGATCGAACGGGATCCTCCTATGGGATCTCGTGGCGGGCAAGTCCCGCGAGGTTCCGGGCGACACCGTCTTCGACCCCCACTGGGCGGTGTTCTCGTCGGACTTGAAGAAGCTGGCGGTCCTCGGGGTGACCCCAGACCAGGAATCCAAACTGGTCCTGCGTGACGTGGACTCAGGCGAACGACTCGTCGAGTTCGCGGGGCATGTTGAGGATGCCATGTACCCCTTCGGCTACTCCGAGGACGGGAATGTCCTCATCTCGGCCAGCGACGAGGCCTTCATCAGGATCTGGAATACGGAGACAGGAAAGGAGCGACGTCGGCTGATTGTGCCCCGTCCGTTGAAGGAGGGCAAACCTGACCCGAACGTGACGGCTCTTTCAGTGTGGCGTGTTGCCCTCTCCCCCGACGGCAAGACCGTCGCCGCACTGGTCTATGTGCACCGGGATGACACGGAGTTCACGACCATTCATGTCGTCCTTCTTGATGTGGTCTCGGGGCAGGTGGTTCGCACCCTGCATTCCGGCGGAGAAGGCGAGTCACTCTATTTCGACTGGGTGACCTTTTCGCCCGACGGAACGAGACTATTAATGTCGGGAAGCCACATCTGCTCCTGGGATATTCGAACGGGCAAGAGGATCTTCCAAGCCCACCAGAAAGGTGACTACGCCGTGTACTCTCGGGACGGCAAGAGGATCCTTGTTACGGGTGGGTTCCTGGCGCACCTCCTCGACGCGTCCACAGGGAAGAGGGTTTCGGATATGGATGTCCTCGATCACTGGGTCGTGGCCCTCGCCTTTACCTCTGACGGCCGCAAGGTAGTCACTGGAGGGTGGGACGGGACCGTTCGGGTCTGGGACGCCGCCACGGGGAGACAGCTCCGTAGGCTGGGCAAGAGTCCCGAGAGTCACCGAGGAGAGAGCGTGGATCACCTTCACGTCTCTCCGTCAGGCAGATACGTGGTGGCGGTAGATGAAGAGAATCGGCGGACGAGGGTCTGGGATTGCGAGAAGGCCGATGCTGTCCTCGATGTCCAGGGCGTACCCCTGACGGCTCGATATGAGTCGTATTGGGAGCGCGAGGACTCGGAGAAGGCGGAGAAAGAAAAGGAGAGTCATCGAGAGGGCGTCTCCGCCATTGCCTTCTCCCGGGACGACCGCTACCTGGCCCTGGGCGCGAATGACGGGACGATTCGACTCTGGAATCTCCGGTTCGGAGGGCCGGAGAGTTCTCTTCCCCTGCACAAGGGCGGCGTGGCAGCCCTGTCTTTCTCTGAAGATGCCGAACGACTCTATTCCTGGGGTCTGGACTGGACCTTGCGGGAAATCGACATCTCCACGAGCAGGGAGATCCGGAGCATTGAGATGCACAAAGGGGAGGAGGTCATCTTGGGACAGTTCTCCCTGGATAGCCGATGGCTGGCCTGCGGAGACAGCACGGGACGACTCCATCTTTGGGAGGTCGCGACGGGCGAGGAACGGCTTGAAACGAAGGCGTACGACTCCCGATTTTCGCTCCTCCGATTCTCAGCGGACGGCAGACGGTTGCTCACCCGGGGAACAATGAATGCGAAGCGCGTTCGGGAGAACTTTCAGGCGCTCCGGGAGGGCAGGCCTCCCCCCCACATGGAGATTGACGTCCTGTGCAAGGTCTGGGACCCTGAGATCGGCGGTGAGGTGCTCGCCCTCACAGGGAAGAATCGCGGGAACAATTGGTCCCAGGAAGAAGTCTTCAGAATACTGTCCTGGAGGCAGAGGGGGAGCCTGCTACCCACCGTGGCGACTCTCTCGCCGGACGGGAGGACAGTCGCAACCGAAGGCGGACCCGGCGCAGTGAGGATCTGGGAGGTCGCCACTGGGAAGATGATCCGGTCGTTCGGGGCCGATGCCACCCACGCTTATACCCTCGCCTTCTCACCTCGGGGAGAGATAGTCGCCGCTAATTCTGATAACACGACCCTCCTCTGGAGGGTGTTCCCGAGGAGATCGATTCAGACGAGCCGGGATGGTTCGAAGGGCCCACCCGACCTCCGGGATCTCTGGAAGGACTTGGCCAAAGGGGACGCGAAGAGGGCCTACGAGGCCATCGGGGGATTCGGGGATGGGAAAGACCGCGCGGTCGGGTTCATCGAGGAGCGCCTGCGGCCGGCTCCCATCGAGATTCCGGACCGCTTGCGCGTCTGGATCGCCAATCTCGATGAGGAAGAATACGAGGTTCGGGAGAGAGCATCCGAGCGAATCTCCAGGATGGGATCGGCCGCGCTACCCGCTCTGCGCGACGCTCTGGCGAAGGGCTCCACCGTGGAGGCCCGCGTCCGCATGAAGATACTCATCGACCGGATCACCCTTCCCTTCGAAGAGTTTCCGAGTGAGACACTCCGCACCATCCGGGCCATCCAGACCGTCGAGCGGATCGGAACGGAGAAAGCGAAGGCCTTCCTCGGACGCCTCGCGCGCGGTCACCACCTCGCTCGTCGTACCCGCGAGGCGAAGGCGGCGCTGAAGCGATTGGAGTCGAGGAGCAGCAAGTAGCCCAATCTGATAGGTCATTTCGACGCGTCGCGAGGAGAATGCTCCGTCGCGACCCGAATGAGGGAAACTCACTCGCTTGCGGATCGGACGATGGTGAGAGTGCTTGCGGAGTGCAAGGCTTGTCATCGGTCACCCGAAACCGGCCATCCCGCCCAGGCGAACGCCCGTATGCTCTTCTGCACCAACTGGCGCACGTCTGTTTGCCATAGGACGCCCCAGAATCGACGTAGACGGGCTTTCTGGGTGAGCGGGCGGTCTTGGGCGGTCTCCGTGGCCACAGGCGGCCCTA
>JAPUJT010000020.1 GCA_027296055.1 Planctomycetota bacterium
CTACGTGGAGGGCCTACACATCGTCGACATCTCCGACCCTTCGAACATCACAAAGGTCGCCAACTTCGACACCTATACTTGTGGAACCTGCCGGGATAGCGATGGGTTCGCGGGGGCGTGGGGAGTGTATCCGTTCACTCGACCCTATGTTTATGTCAGCGACCTGAACTCCGGGCTCTATATCTTCACGTTCTAGTCGGAAGATCCCTTGGCTCCGTCTCGTCCGACGAGCTCGGCATGCAGGCGAAGATCGGCCACGACGATCCAGTCGAAGGCCAGATCCTCCGCCGGCTCGGGCGCAGGCCCTTGGCGATTCTTCGCTGCACCGTCAGTTCTGGAAGGGAGACTACGGCTCCTTTCGGGACTGGAGATCTCACCCTGGGAAGGAATCAACTGGGGAGCTTGTTCTGGCCTACTGCAGGGGGGGGCCGGTCCAGGTGCAGGGGGCTTCGGGAGTGCCCCGCGCCACGGCAGGCTCGGCCTTGGTCTACTGCCTGACCGCTGTGAAGGACCCGCTCGTCAGGTTCAGGACATCTCGCAGAACGGAGATGTTTTCCACCTCGCCCCAGAACGTACCGGTGGTGAAACCTCCCGGTGTCGTGGAGTACGAGGAGAAGCACTCGAAGACGTCGTATAGGCAGAAATCCTCCCAGAACTCTTCTCCGAGCGGATTGAACACCTCGATGATTACGAGGTCATCGCAGCTATTCACACAGCCAGGGTTCGCGTCGGGCACAAGGTTGCCGATGAAGATAGTCCATCCGGCGGGACTGGAATTCCACATTTCGATTCTGTTCTCGCCGAAGGTGTTGTCGTAGAAGTGATCCACAGTGACGAAGGTCACAGCGCTGCCGTTGATGCGCACGGTAGCGCCCTCCGACGGGGGAGGACCCTTCTTCCTGCTGCTGCTGCTGCTCTTGTTGCAGGCCTGGCCTGCAACCGCTACCGCCATGAGAAACACGCAGATCCACCGCCATCGACTTTGCATGCGACCCTCCTTTCCGGCTCGTCTACACTCCCCCCGACCGAGCCGATCCTGACACTGAGAATTCGGCCTTGGGATTCCACTTATAAGACAGCATAGTCGGGGTCTTTACTCAAGGAGCTTACGATTTTCGTGTTGTCTTATGCCCCGGTTTCGGTCCCGTGACCGAGGATAGGGAAGGCGACGGCGACCATGTCGTGGATGACGAGGAACCGCTCGATGTAGGCGCGGGGATCAGAGGTGGCCTCGAGGAGGACGGCGTTGGAGGGGGTGAGGGTGGTTCCTTTCACAAAGGCCTAGCGCTTTCCTCTTACGTCTTCTCCAGAGGACAGTTCTAAGAGCTTCTTGGTCTCGGAAAGCTCGGCTCTTACCTTGACTGTCCGCCCAAAGACAAACGAGTCATAGACTACAATAGCGGCAGCCAGAATCAGTACTGTAGACACGGTTTGAAATCCAGACAGTAAAGGTTCACGTCCAAGTAGGATGGAGAAGAATGCCATTGTGACCGTCGCCAAGATGCCCAAGATGGCCGCCAGAATTGGCACAACGCCCCGCAGGAGCCCGGCCTTTGCAAGGTCGTACTGGAGCTGCAACGTTTCTAACCTTGTTTCGAGCTCTTCCTTACTGGGACTATTCCATGCCACTCCAGCCTCCGTTGTGGAACAAAAGCATATCGCCCGATTATTTGTCTCACGCCCACACGTCGTCCGGGTGGGCGACGGTTTACTCGCTATCTATTACCGTTGAGTGGATTTCTGTGAGCGGGCTATGAGAAAATAGATCGCACCAAATGACACCATGAGAACTCCAGGGAGCAAAAGGGCCGAAGGCTCATTTCGGTACGCGTGCATCGATTGCGGGCCGGGAGAGTACGTGGATGAATACCTCGCCATCAGACACATTAAGAACTCCAATCCAGCGAATATGAGTACGAGGCCTGCGATGATCTTCATATCACTCCGCCTCCTCGCACTTCGGGCACTCGCACCCGTTCCCCACGCACCGCTCGTGGCGGTCATGGACGCACTCGGAGCAAAGGGCGCGGGTGTCGTCGCTGGGTTCGGTCATTCCTTGGCCAATTGATCTCTAATGTCCAGCATTACCTCAACTAGAAGCACCGTGGCATTGAATTGCGCAGCCTGCTGGTCTGAGACGTGCTTCCCTTGCTCATCGAGGTCCTCGAGGATTTTCTCTCTGTTACGCATTTAGCCTCCTCCCGAAACTCACGCCCCGTTCCCCCGTGTCCGGGTCCCGACCCGAAGCACCACCTGCCCTACAGCTCAGCTCACTTCGACCTGACAGCCATTTGGATCTAGGCAGCGGAACGCCACGGCCTCTCCCTCGAACTCGATCAGCTCCTTTGCGATCGGGACGTTCCCCGCCTGCATCCGCTCGTAGACGTGCTTCACCTGATCGCCATCATCGAGGCAGAAACCGTAGTGAAACCAGCTCGGGAACAGATACTCGTCCTTTCTGGGATCTATGGCGACAAGGAAGCCGTCGTCGTTCACCAGGAAGACTCCATCGCCGTGGTCAGCTTTCTTTCGAAAGCCAAAGTAGGTCTCGAAGAACTTGGTGGACGTTCTCACATCAGCTGCATTCAGGTGTAGGTGGTTGATATTCATGACCCCCTCCTCGCGTCTTAGGCAGACCTAGCAGTACCGCACATCATGTTACGGTTGGCTCACCATTTCCGGGGTCCCTCAAGATACTCGCCCTACCGAGCATCTCGACCCGCCTCTCTTCCAGACGTCGGATCGCTTTGCCCCTCTTCAATACCTGTGATTTCGGTGCCCGGCGTGCCACTGCTTTCCTCCTCCCGCTACCCCTGCTTCGAGTCACCGCGGAGGTATGCGAGGCGCTCGAAAACAACCAGGGGGAGCGTGGCTGCGCACACCACAAGCACCATCACTCCAATACGCATGTCTCATGCTCCGAGTTGTAGGGTGGCGAAGGACTGCATGCCTGCCTCTCCCTCTACCCTACCGGCGATCTTGGCTGGGTGTCAACTGCGCCCCCCCCTCCGTGAGAAGTTGGCGGGGTGTCACGCTGACAACCGAGTCTTCCCTCCCCGGCCTGGTTCCGATCGGCTCGGGGTCGCGGACTCTTCCTGATGTCACAACAGGCCCGTCTCAGCCAGCCATCCCGCAGCCCGAAGGTCTAGATCCAGAATGGACTACGATTGACGATGGCAGTTGTATTCTGCACCATACACGTCTCTTCCCGATCCCATTCCAGGCCCAACTCACAGTGGAGTTTCATCCATGCCGAACATCGCCGCCGTGCTTCGAGAAGAGATCGTCCGGCTCGCCCGAAAGGAGTTGCGAGCCACCATCGGCTCTTTGAGGAAGAGAGTGGCCGAGCTGACGCGGAGCAACGCCGCCTTGAAGAAGAAGGTCCCTTCTATCGAGCGGGAAGTCGCCCGCCTGAGCAAGGAGGCTGAAGCGCGCCAGATCCAGGTGATTCGTGCGGGAGCGAAGGAGCTCAAAGGCGTCCGCATCGGCCCCCGGTCGATCCAGGCACAAAGGAAGCGGCTCAAGCTCACCCGGGAAGAGTTCGGCAAGCTCGCCGGGGTGAGCGCCAACACTATCTACCTGTGGGAGATAGGAGAGGTGTCGCCGAGAGAGAAGAGCCGCGGGGTCCTCGTCGGGCTACGAAGGCTAAGGGCGAGGGAGGCGAAGAAGCTGCTCGCAGCAGCGGGGCCGGGGGAGAACCGCCCGAAGGCGAGGGGCAAGAGACGATCGGGGCGGCGGCGGAAGAAGAGGTAGGCTTCTTCTCTCCAGGATCCCTCACCGCGCCGGCGAGCTGCTTCTTCCCTTCACACTGCCCTGCCCTCCGCCCCCGGGGCTTCCAGGCCCGCTCGTTCCGCTCATGGCGGGCATCGTCGATTCGGGGGACACTTGCGCCGCGGGGCAGTCCAATGACGCTGATCCGCCTCCCCTGCCCCACCATTCAGTTCCACGGCCGGGAGTGTGGCTTCGGGGGGTGGGTGACAGCTTTCGAGCCGAATGGATCGCCGCCGACCGGCTTCACGATCCGAGCGACTTCTTGTTGAGGTAGAAGTCGAGCCTCTCGTACTCGGAGTGGGAGTTGCGCTCCTCCACGTCCGCCTCAGTCTTTGGAGGGGGAACGATGACTTTTTCCCCTGGCTTCCAGTTGACAG
>JAPUJT010000200.1 GCA_027296055.1 Planctomycetota bacterium
GCCAAGCGTTGCCAGAGGATCATCCGGCTCCATGACGGTGCGATAGCCGAGGAGCGTTCCAGTGATTCTCGTTGAGAACTTCCGCGTGGCGCTCCTTCAGCTCTGGGCGAACAAATTCCGTTCGACCCTGACCACCCTCGGAATCATCATCGCGGTCACCTCGATCATCGCCGTCGTCGCGATCATCCAGGGAGCCTCCTCCTATATCCGGGATCAAATACGAGGGCTCGGTCCCAACGTGATCTGGGTCCAGGCCCAGCGACCACCGGGGGAGGCGGGCCAACGGATGGGGAGAATCGAGCTCTCCTACGAGGATGCTCTCGCCGTCGAGGAGTACTGTCCGGCAGTCGTGGCCGTCTCGCCGATGGCCTGGGGCGGGGGGAGTATTCGATTCCTGGGAGAATCGGACACGACACAGATCATTGGCACGACCCCGTCGTTCCAGGAGGTGCGGAACTGGTACGTGGACGAGGGACGCTCTCTCACCCAGCTCGATCTCGATCATCGGCGAGACGTCCTCCTGATGGGACGCGAGGTCATTCACAAGCTCGACGCCGAGCCGGACGAGATCCTCGGCCAGCCCGTCTGGGTGAACGGGCGCCGCTTTCTCGTCGTCGGACTCCTGGAGGAGAAAGGCTCTCTCGCGGGGGAGAGCCAGGACGATTACGTGGTCATGCCGATCACGGCGTCCACCAAGCTCTTCGGCCCCCGAGCCCTCCGCCGCGTCCTCATCAACGCACAGGCGGCGACGTCGGAGCTGACGAAGGAGGCGGTAAGCCAGATTCGCAGGCTCCTGCGTCGGCGTCACCGTCTCGATAGGGGCACGCCCGACGACTTCGAAATCATGACCCAGGATCAGCTTCTCGAGTTCTTCGGTAAGTTCAGCTTCGTGATGACGGCGATCCTGGGCGGGATCGTGAGCGTGGCCCTTGTCGTCGGCGGGATCGGGATCATGAACATCATGCTCGTCTCGGTGACGGAGCGGACCCGGGAGATTGGCATTCGCAAGGCGGTAGGCGCGCGGGGCCGCGACATTCTCTGGCAGTTCCTCGTCGAGGCGGTAACGCTGAGTCTCGTCGGCGGGGTGATCGGGATCGGCGGAGGATACCTGGTGGCGAAGGCCGGCACCCTGGTGCTCTCTCTGTTCTTCGATTTCCCCTTCGGGGTGTACATTCCCCTCTGGGCAATCGTCCTGTCGGTCACGTTCTCGGGGGGCGTGGGAGTCATCTCGGGGTTCTATCCCGCCTTCAAGGCCTCTCGCCTGGATCCGATCGAGGCCCTCCGGCACGAGTAGCCCCTGTCAGGTCGGCAGGCCGTTCGACACAACTTCAATGCTGACTGATGGTTGACTCATGCCTTCTCTGTTGGTGAGCGGTTGCCAAAGCCGGCGCCTGCAGCTACAATAGTCGTTCATTCCTGAGCCACGGAGAACAATATCATGGCGGAGAAGTTCCAGAACTACATAGGCGGTCGATGGGTGGACGCGTCCACCGGCGAGACGTTTCAGAATCGCAATCCAGCGAATCGGGACGATCTCGTCGGGATCTTTCCCCGATCGTCTGCCCGGGACGTCGACGACGCCGTGTCCGCGGCCCGCGCCGCCTTTGCAGCCTGGAAGTCAACGCCGGCGCCGAAGCGAGGGCAAATCCTTCTCGAGACCGGGCGAATCCTGCGAGACCGCAAGGATGAGATCGCCCGCGTGATGACCCGGGAGATGGGAAAGATCATCAAGGAGACGCGGGGCGACGTCCAGGAGGGGATCGACACGGCCGATTACGCGGCAGGGGAGGGGAGGAGGCTCTTCGGCGAGACGGTCCCGTGCGAGCTGCCAAGCAAGATGGGCTTCTCGATCCGCCAGCCTGTCGGCGTCTGCGGCATGATCACTCCGTGGAATTTCCCGATGGCCATCCCGACCTGGAAGATCTTCCCCGCCCTCGTGTCCGGGAATACGGTGGTCTTCAAGCCCGCGACGGACACGCCATCCTCGGCGGCCGCTCTCATCAAGGCCCTGGAGGAGGCGGGTCTCCCCGCAGGGGTTTGCAACCTGGTCTTCGGTAGCGGGTCGGGTGTCGGCGGCCCCCTCACCGAGCACGCGGGCGTGAACCTGATCTCGTTCACCGGCTCGACCGAGGTTGGCCGGCAGATCGCTGAGGTATGCGGGAGGGGTCTGAAGCGACTCTCGCTGGAGATGGGAGGGAAGAACGCTCAGATCGTCATGGCCGATGCCGATCTGGATCTCGCCCTGGATGGAGCCCTCTGGGGCGCCTTCGGGACGACGGGTCAGAGATGCACCGCGACGAGTCGATTGATCGTGGAGAAGAGCATCCGGAAGGAGCTCACCGAGCGGCTCGTGGAGCGGGCTAGCTCCCTCCGCGTGGGAGATGGCCTGGATGAGGCGGTGGAAGTGGGACCGCTGATCAATTCCACTCAAGTGGATCGTGTCGAGAAATACGTCCAGATCGGCAAGGACGAAGGGGCAAGGCTGATCCTCGGCGGCCACCGTCTCGACGAGGGAGCGCA
>JAPUJT010000201.1 GCA_027296055.1 Planctomycetota bacterium
TTCGAGTGGGACGGATCCTGTTGCCCGACGCGCGCGTGGCAGCGCTGCGTGTTGTGCCTGATGCCGGGATCCGGGTCCTGATGTGAGGCCATGCCCATGACGGCTAAAGGGTGCTCAACGGATGCGTAAAGGAACCTTCACGATACTGTTTTAGTACTGCCAGGGTACTGCCTACCGTGCTCAAATACTCGAAGTCGTGCTTGATCTCAGCATTTTCGCGAATGACCTGTGCGTGCCTGTATCAAGAGGCGCACGCCCTCTAAACAGGCAGAAAAGGACAGTTTCTCGGGTCGAGGGGGGTGGTCGCCAGCTTTGCCGAGGGAGGGGGCGCTCAATCTGGAGAGGATGGCCCACGACGGCACCGGTACCAGCGGGTGAGCGCCGAGAAGGCGGCGGTATTGGCCAAGGTCGCCTCATCGCCTCTCCCCAAGCGCAAAGTCCTCAGAGAGCTTGGCATACCGAAGTGATCCAAAAGGCGAATGTGTCGCTCTTGGTCCACCGGGTCGTGTTCAATTAGGTCGTAGGTATCCCTTGGTTCCTGCCGACGGAGCTTGGTCATCAAGCCACCCTAACGGGTGGCGTCCACGGCTTCGTACAGGGCTTCTGGAGCGGGAGAAGGGATTCGAACCCTCGACCCTCTGCTTGGGAAGCATTTGTACCTGAGCGCTGTGCTTCCAAGCTAGAGTCGGGGGCAGAATCTGTCCAGTTATCCGCTGGCGAGGAGGCTGATATCGCCCACGGCAGCGTACATTTCAGGATTAGCTCGTCGCTTCCCAATGACAGTGCCGGGGCTGCGCGTGACGCGGTCCTGGTGCATAGTGCATCCGAACTTGAATTATCTGGCCTAAGGACAAGTTCAAGCCTGGACGGGGAGTCGGGAGAGGGTCGAACTATACCGTGAACACGGAAATTCGGTGCTCGTCGCGGCTTGAGAGCATTTCCGACTTTATCTTCTTTTACCATCTCTTCCCAAGTCAGCTTTAGCTGGTCCATTGGACTTCCCTCCCTTTCGCAGACTCTCCTCATTGCCGTCACTGGAATGTCCCATGGCTGGTCTTTCGAACTACCGATGAGGGACCTGCGACCCACCAAGGTCCCCCAAACCATCGTCAGTCATTTACGACTGCATAAACCCGCCAGGATATGTCGGCCATGAATCCTTCCTCCGCTACCGCATTCATCTTGCCCTCGCCCACGCACACGATCTCGTTCAGCCACTTGTAACGCTCATCGCCTGTTTCAAAGCGTGGGGTGGCCATAATGTACATGTCTCCATACTTCGCGGGCTCGCCCTCCGGTTTAGACGGTCGCGTAGGGTCACTCCTCCACACCCCGTTCCCTTGGAGGTAAATGTGCGCTCCATCATCGGTCTGGAAGGTGAGGCGCAGATCAAGGCGCAGTACACCATCTGTGTCGACCAGAGCGGCGTCACCGCCGCCCGGGAGCAGCTTTCCTTTGAGACGTGGCCCTTCGAAACTACCGTATGCGACGGTGTAGATTTCACGCTTTCCGAAGGGTCCCACCCCCACCTCGCCGACTGGCGATTGGATACGCCCCGAGTATTCCATCAAATATTCAAGTTTCATAAAGACTCCTTGGGGATTCCTTTGACGTCGTTCTTTCGATGACTACCCTCTCGGGCGCGTCCGCACTCCTGCGCGTTGTCGGCATCCTTCAATGCTGCCACGCGGCCAACGATTTCAAGTCGAGTCGGGGCTGGCCTTGCGGGAGTCCTCGATCGCGTCTCGCACGGCCTCCGATGAGTACTGGACCTGTGCCCGACTGAGCAAGTTCATCAGGCCTCTGAAATGTAATCCAAGTCCCGCGCTGTCGGGATTTGTGGCGGCCCGGCCTTCCATCAGCGCCTTCAACTCAACGTGGATTTTGCTTCCGTTGAGAAGCCGCTCTTGGGGCGCACCTTGATCCACCGGCAGCTGATGCATCCAGAAACTCGGCTGAGGCGGCTCATCTTCTTCCCACCGTATCCCTGGAGCGTAGAGAAGGTATATGTCCCAGGCCGTGCCCTGTAGTTTCAGGGTTTTAGCGTAAAGGTCGCCCAGTTCGCGCTCCGGATCCCAGGCATGGGCCATCATCTCGTCCCCGATGTCGTCTGCCTCTCCGCGTGCGAAGTCAAAGTCGTCCTTCGGCATCATTGGGAGCCAGACAGCAAAGCCCTTCAGTTGTTCGGTGCCGAACTCGTCCAGCAGCCCACGGACAACACCTTGTCCGTAGAGGCACACCGGTCAAGTGGGAGAGAGCAGGGCGACCAACCTGACGGAATGGCTCGCTTCGTTGAACTGTTCGCGAAATCGCGTGATGTCAAGCTTCTGCATGATATGCCTCCCTGCGAGCGAGCTGCCTACCTGTAGCGCGCGGCTCCTCGGCCGATAGCTGCGCCGGCTCAGCTGCCCTTGACATATACCTGGTAATAGTGCTCGAGACTGTCCATGTCGAAGGTGCCTATCAAGAATCCGGCACCGCCGTTGAGCCACCGATAGCGCTCGTCATCCGACTCGAACTTGATTCCCTGGTGCATCGTCCACTCGTTGGTCTTCGACCTATCTAGGACTCGTGCGAATCCCTTGCTCTCGAACTTCTCAGCACCATCCTGAGTCTCGATTACGCCAACGAACTCGGAGTCGCAACTATATTCTCCTACGCTCTTTTCATAGGCGTCCCATCGGACTCTGCCCTTGATCTGGGGGCCTTCTGCCGTGCCCCGGCCGCTGGCGATGTAGCCACCCAACCGACCTTCGGCCGAGGTGCTGGCCTCCACTTCTTCTTGGTGTTTGAGTCTTAGATCCAAAACATGGCTCAGTGCTGCTTTGTGGTCAACTACCATCGTCGGGTTCTCCTCTCAATCTCGTCAGGGTTGTGGCACCCTAGGTGCACACCAAGAGCCTAGTTCGCGTAGTGACGCAGGCCCTGGAATGCCCTGCTGGCCACCTCGTAAGCCTCTTCGATACTCAGGACCGAGATATCGAGGCTCTCCTTGCCAGCTGCCCACTCCTCCGCCTCGCTCCTAGAGCGGAAGAAGAGTGAGTGGTGGCAAAAGATCATCCAGATCTCCTCCACCGATTGCACTCCGGCCCTCTCGGAGATGGAAGGGACCACCGTGGACATTACGGCCTCGGGCGGGTCTACGCTGTCGATTCCAGCAGGCCCGAGCGTCAGGTAGATCG
>JAPUJT010000202.1 GCA_027296055.1 Planctomycetota bacterium
TCCTCCGTCGCGGATCACAATTTCGGATGGACCACGCGCGCGAGGTCCTACAGGTCTAGCGGCATCGCGAACGTCGCACCTCGGCGATCCTGGCGGGTCGATTCTCGTAGACTACCGACGAGATGAGGGGGCGCGGCGTTCTCTTTCGACCCGTTTGGTCTGTCGTCCCGTCGCCCACCCGGACGACGAGTGGGGGTAGAGAGGAATGAGCGAGCGAGATAACCTGCCTGACCCTATTGATGCCGTCGCGGCCTGAGCTCCGGCCTCCGCCGCGCCGATGGCCGCGGCGATTTTCGGAACGGGTGGGCCCGACGATAGAACACCTTGAGGTACTTGTGATGTTTTGCTCCGAACGCTGCGGCTCATCTCGGATGCGGCGTAGGTGACCCGCGCGCCCTTGTGCGCGGGTCGGAAGAGTGCAACTGAATTGACTTGCGATCGACTTTCTGAGATCTTGAGGTGACCCGATGGGCAGGAGAGGGAAGGCAGACTGGGGGGGGGCTGCCTCAATCGTCCCACGAGTGGGAAAAGGAGCCGGGATGCATGCATTGAGGAGGATCGGGAGCTACGGGGTGTTGCTCTGCGCCATCGCGCTTGCCGTCGGCTGCGGCGGCGGTCAACACGGCGGATCTGGGGGGGCCGGGGACATCGCGCCCCCGACCATCACCATTGAGACGCCGACAACCGGACCGACCTATGAAACCGATCATACACCGATCACCGTCGCCGGCACGGCGACGGGTGCCGTTAGCATCGCGCGGGTGACGTGGCACAACGACACCACCGGCGATTCCGGCCTGGGCCAAGGCACCGACTCCTGGAGCGCTTCGATCCCGCTCGCCGTGGGGACCAACCTGATCACCGTCACGGCCCACGACCCGTCGGGCAGGCAGGGGCAAGCGGCCCTGATGGTCACGGTCCGGCCGGGATCATTGAAGGCATGGGGCCACAACGGCTGGGGGCAAGTCGGCGACGGCACGATGGAGGATCGGGTCCTCCCCGTTGACGTCATCGGGCTCAGCCAAGTCATCGACATCGCCGCCAGCGACAACCACACGGTCGCCTTGCGAGTGGACGGCACGGTCTGGACCTGGGGGAACAACTTCGCGGGTCAGCTCGGTGACGGGACCCAGATCGATCGGCCCTTCCCGGGGCAGGTGGTGGACCTGGGTGACCCCTCGGGCTACCTCACCGGCGTGATCGACGTTGCCGCAGGCCCGAACTACGGAAACCACACGATCGCCCTCAAGGCGGACGGTACCCTCCGGGCCTGGGGGAGCAATTGGTGGGGCCAGTGCGGGGACGGGACAATCGGGAACATCAAGCTCGAGCCCATCCAGGTCCTCGATCCGGGCGACCCCTCCGGTTACCTCACCGGGGTCGCGGCCATCACCGCCGGGGATGTCTACACCGGAGCCCTCAAGAGGGACGGCACCGCTTGGAGCATCGGAGGCTCGACGGAAGGGGTGCACGGGGATGGGACGACCGAGTCGAGGTCCCTCCCGGTTCAGGTCGTGGACCTCGCGGACCCTACAGGGTACCTGCAGGGAATAGAGCAGATCTCGGGGACGGGAAGGCACGTCCTTGCCCTCATGTCCGACGGGACCGTTCGGGCATGGGGTCGGAACGCCAACGGCCAGCTCGGCATCGGACAGTGGACGTGGAGCAGCCTTGTTCCCGTGCCGGTGGTTGATCCAACGGACCCCAGCGGGGTCCTCACCGGGGTCACCGCGGTGGCGGCCGGCAGTGATCACTCGCTGGCTCTCCTCCAGGACGGGACCGTCCGGTCGTGGGGACACGGCCAGTTCGGCCAGCTGGGGAACGACGACACGCCGAGCTGGCAGCTCACCCCGGTGCCGGTCCTCGACCCGAGCGACGCGACGGGGCTGCTTCAAGGTGTCATTGCGATCGCCGCCGGAGAGGTCCACTCGATGGCCATCCTGATTCAGGGGGACGTCAAGGCCTGGGGGGACAATTTCGCCGGACAGATCGGCGACGGAACCCGGGACAACATGCGGCTGACTCCGGTACACGTCCTCGACCCGGCCGACCCGAGCGGTTTTCTGACGGGGGTGAGTGCCATTGCCGCCGGCTACCACACCGTCGCACTGAGGAACTTCTCGTCCCAGGGGTAGGCGGCCCTCGGCCTTGGCGTCCGGCTGCCTCGTTGCTTCATCCTGTTCATCTGGGCCCTTTGCCAACCCAAGGCTCGGCTCTCCTCGAGGCTCCTCGCCGTGGAGAGCCAACTCGCTTCCTTCAAGGACCGGAAGAGCGATCACGAAACGGCCAGAAGGCGCGGGCCCGGTGGTCGAGGCGATCCTCCTCGGCGGCGGGACGCTTCGAGCCTACGTCGGCCTGCAAGTAGGACCCCTGCGACCGTGGTCAAAGGCGTCCAGGACGCCATGAAGCAGAAGGGTTCGAATGGAGAGATCCAGGTGGACCAGCTCCTGGCCTCTCTCAAGACCGTCCAAGAGAAGACCGGCACCCGTAGGCTCGTCAGGGACGTAATCAAGAAGGTGAACGAGGCGACCTGACAGTCCCTGATCGACAAGGCGGAGGGGAGAATCTCGGGGCCAACTAGCCCCGGAGGGGGCTGATCGTGGGCTGGCCTCAAAGGGCCACTCCGTCAGGTCGGTCAGGAACGAGAGGGCTTCCTTTCTGGGGGATCATCCCCCTGACTCGCAAGGGACTTCTCTCGCGTCGCCCCCCGCCGGCACAATCCCCCTTGACACGCCCCGATGCCCGCCCTATAATGACTGTCAAAGTTAGACTATGACCGACAAAAGAAAGAAAAGGGGAGGACCGATGGAAGGGCGTATCGCTCTGAGGTTGCCCGCGGACCTGCTGGCCACGCTTGAAAAGCTGGCGGAGGCCGAGGGGCGCAGCCTGTCGGGCTTTATCCGGTGGACGTTGCAGAAGGTGGCGGCTCAAAAGAAGGGTAGGAGGAAGTAGCCGTGGCCGAAGCTGTGATCTACGCCCGAGTCTCCAGCGCTGAGCAAGAGAAGGAAGGATTCTCTATCCCGGCGCAGCTCAAGCTCCTCCAAGGGTACGCCGCAAGTCACGGGATCAAGGTGGTCCAAGAGTTCGTAGACATCGAGACAGCCAAGCAAGCCGGTCGGACGCAGTTCGACCTGATGGTCAGGTTCCTCCGCCAGCATCCCGCCGGCACGATCGTCTTGGTCGAGAAGACCGACCGCCTCTATCGGAACTTCCGCGACTACGTGACCCTGGATGATTTGGGGCTGGAGATTCACCTGGTTAAGGAGGGGGAGGTCCTGAGCAAGGACAGCCGGTCCCACCAGAAGTTCATACACGGGATCAAGGTCCTGATGGCCAAAAACTTCATCGATAACCTCTCGGAAGAGGTCAAGAAGGGGATGGCCGAGAAGGTCGCTCAGGGGCACTACCCTCATCGAGCTCCTATCGGATATCTCAATGACCGGCTAACTCGCACCATCGTCGTGGATCAAGTGAAGGCTCCGATCGTTCGAAGGGTATTCGAGTGGTACGCGACGGGCGAGTACTCCCTAGAGGACATCCGAAAGCGGATGGCTGCAGCGGGGATTCGGCAGAAGGGCGACGCAACACGCCACATCACCAAGACCTTGGTCGAATGGACACTGAAGAACCCGTTCTACACGGGGCTCATCCGCTGGAAGGGGGGTATCTACCCGGGGAATCACAAGCCCCTCATTTCCAGGGAGTTGTTCCAGAAGGTGCATGACGTCTTCAAGCACCACGAGCTACGCCACGGGGGGCAGCAACGCGGGAAGTTTGCCTTCGGTGGCCTGATGAAGTGTGGTCGCTGCGGCTGCAGCATCGTGGGCGAGCTCAAGAAGAAGCGTTACATCTACTACCACTGCACGGACGGCCGCAAGACGTGCGAGAGGAAGTACATCCCGGAGCACGCCCTGGAGGAGCAGTTCGCAGATCTCGTTGGCCGGGTCGTCATCGACGCCGAGACGGCAGAGTGGGTTAAAGAGGCCCTCCGGGAGTCGCTCGAGGAAGAGACCGCCTTCCACCGACAGGAACTCGAGAGGCTCACCCGGGGTATCGAGAAGGTGAAGTCACGATTGAACCAGGCTTACCTCGACAAGGTCGACGGCAAGATCACCGAGAAGTTCTGGGCAGAGAGGTCGAGTGAGTGGCAACAGGAGCAGTCTCGGCTCATGGCCGAGATGGAGCGACTTCAAGCGGCCGACGGGCAGTACCTCGCTGATGGGGTCCGAATTATCGAACTTTCGCAAAGGGCACAGGAGCTTTACCTTACGCAGCCTCCGGCCGAAAAGCGCAAGCTGCTCGGATTGCTACTATCGAACTGCACATTGGAGGATGGCCGCATCGAGGCGACCTACCGGCAACCCTTTGACATCCTGGCGGTTATGGCAGCGGAACCACTCCCGGCAGCAGGCGATGATGATGAGGTAGTTGCAGTTTCGCAAAGATGGCACGCCCTGGAGGACTCGAACCCCCAACCTCCTGGTCCGTAGCCAGACGCTCTATCCAATTGAGCTAAGGGCGCGCTGTGTGCATCGCAGGAGGAAGGAGATTATCAGAGACGCGGGGGGCCCGCAAGTGTAGCCATGGCGCCGCGGAGGCCTATTCTTCGGGCTTGTTGCTCTTGTTGTACCAGAGGTGCTTGACGATGGCGCCGGCGGCCCGACCGATCCGCGGCTCCGCTCCCTCGATCGCCCACTCTCCGTCCACGCCTCGGAGCAGTCCCTGATCCACGATCCGGCTCGTCTCGTGATCCACGAACCTGACATCGATGAGGATGCCGCTCCGGGCCGCCGCCCACTCGGCCCCGGCCGGCCGCTCCGGGCTCTCCGGCCGGAACCGCGTGATCGCCCCCTCGACGACAAGAACTCGCCCCTTCCCCTCGATCTCGTCGATCCTACGGACGACCTCGGGGAAGATGTTCCTCTCCCGGACGTCGGCGGCCGTTACATCCGCCACTCTCTCCCCGGCGTCTCTCGGGGCTCCGGACTGAGGAGCGATCTGGAGGGTTGGAATGAACAGGCACCCGAAATCGTTGAATCGATCGCCGGGGGAACGGCAGCCGGCCGGGGCCGCGAATCCGATCAGCACGAGGGTGGCGATCCAGCCCCGCCCGATCACGGATCTCCCCTCCGGGCCCCTCTCGACTCGAGGCCCTCGAGGACCCTCTTGGCGCGCTCCTGGTTCGGGTTGATCTTCAGGGCGCGCTCCGCCTTCTCCCTCGCCCGATCGTTCTCGCCCGCATCCAGATAAATCTCCGCCTGCGTGCAGAGGATCTGCTCCTCCTCGTAGTGACCCATGACCAGGGCCACATCATATTCGAGAAGGGCGTCATCCATGCGACCCAGCTCTCGGTACGACTGCCCCAGTACATAGTGAAGATCCGCGCTGAAGGGTTCGATCGCGACGATTTGCGATCCGATCCGTGCCAGGTCTTCGGTCTTACCTTGCTCCAGGTAAGCCTGCATCAACGTGACCCGGCTTTTCAGGTCCGACGGATCCGAGAGAGCCGCCGCCTCCAGATGGGGGATGGCTGCGACGATCCCTCCGGCCTCCTGCTTGATCTTCGCCAACCCCCTCGAAATCGACGAGTCCATCGGCAGGAGCTGCTGGGCGGCCAGGAGGTGCTCGAACTCCTTTTCGCGAACCTTGCTCTTGCGATAGATGTCAGCCAGATCGGAATGAACTCGCAGCTCGTCCTTGCACCCGAGATCGAGGGCGCGAAGGAGGGCCACCTCCGCCGCCTCTCCGGACCCACCAAGAAGGAGGGTGCGCCCCATGATCGCCTGGGCATCCCCGAGATCGGGCTCCAGCTCGACGGCGCGCGCAGCGAAGATTTGCGCCTCGGCCAGCTTGCCGACATCCGAATAGGCGCGAGCCACGTCGGCGACCCGACGGGGGTCATCCGGAGATTCCTTCAGAGACTCCTTCAGCCGGGCAAGCTGCTCGACGGAGTAGAGCGGTCGAAACCCGGTGGATTCCATCAACTCGAGACAGTACTTCTGGAACTCGCGATCGAACGTGTTGAGATCCATCCCGAGAACCTCGCTGAAGACCTCGGCGGTCCCGAGGGATCGGGAGTAGCCCTCCATGATTCCCTTCAAGGCGTCCAGGCCGAACCGCTCCTCGATGTACCGGCAGACCATCGATCCCTGGTAGTAGGAGAGGAGCACCTGCCCCCCGAACTCGGGCTTGGTGAACCCCCGATTCAGCTCGCCTATGCCGAGCAGCCTCCCCTGGGTAAGGGCGGTGAAGAAAGTCGGCGACATCTCTCCCTCGCGGCTCCACTCGGGGCGGGCGCGCCCCTCTTCGAGGACGGACAGCCCCTCGGTCATCCATCGCGGGATGCGGTTTCGGGTCGAGAGGAGAGTCACCGTGTGGGTGTACTCGTGCCAGAGCGTGCGCGCCCAGGAGAAGACGGCCTCGTCTTCCTCATCCGCCTGCCTCCTTCCCCCTTCCGGGGCCTTCCAGGCGGTCGGGGAGTCTATCGCCAGGACCTCCCCGAAGCAGACGCCGAATGCGCCGATCCAGGGGAAGCCCACGATCCGGGCGGAAAATGAATTGTGGTCCCTGTAGACCTCACAGATGACTCGCCCCTTGGGGTAGAAACCGTAGCGCTCCCCGAGGCTCTCGCGCGCCTGCTCGAGCACGCGGCGAACATAGGGGAGCAGGACACCAGCCTCTTTCTTGTGGATCCGGATCACGAAGTGATCCGACTCGAACGTCTCGTAGTTCTCCTCCAGCTCCTCCAGCAGCCTCAATGTGTTTCGCACCACGGGGTTCGTATCAAACACCTGGGCGGCCCGGATGGCCTTCTCTCCCTCTTCCATCTCTCCGATCCGCAGGAGATTCGAACCTAGGACGAAGTGAGCCTCACCGGATTCGGGCTCAAGCTCGATCGCCTTGCGCGCCAGCTCAGCCGCGCCCCGGTATCGGAACCGGGAGTCGATCACCTCCGCGATGTAGAGGTAGAAGCGATAGGCCTTGGGATTCCCTGCGAGGACCTCCGTCTCGATCGCATTGGCCTCCTCGAACTCTTCCACGAGAAGGTGAATCGCCGCCAGACGAGCCAGCGCCGGTATGGATCGCGGATTGACTTCCAGGGTCCTCTCTATGTGCTCGACCGCCTCGGTAGTCTCCCCATCGAAGATCTCCATGTCGACCAGGAAGAGATGGGCTTCGGGGAGGTTCGGGTTGATCTCGAGGGCTCGATGAACCTCCGCAATGGCGCGGGCGTATCGCGCGATTCCGAGACGCTGGTTCGCCAGGATGCAGCGCGCCAGGACCACGATCGCCTCGGCGGATGCGGGATGGACTTCCAGGGCCTTTTCCGCCAGCTCCACCGCCGACCGCTGGTCGTGCTTGTGCAGGAAGACCAGCGCCCACCGGCGATACGGCTCCGCACGATCTGGATCTGTCTCGCCCGCTCGACGGTACAGGGTCGTGGCCTCATCGAAGTAGCCGAGAGCCTCGTTGGCCTGACCGGCCGCCTCCAGAGCTTCCGAGGTCAGATCCTTTCGTCTGCCGCCCGAGAGCATCAGCTCCTCGAGGATCTCTCGCCCCTTCTCCCTCTTGCCCAACAGATCCAGGTAGAGATGGCCGAGAGACCATCGCGCGACCGGCCGCTCCCCGCACGCCTTCAAATGCTTCTCGGCCTCCGGATACTTGCCGGTCCGAAGGTAGAGCCGTCCCAGCTCGAGGCGGAGATCCAGCTCGTCGGGGTGGGCCTCGAGCGTCTCCGTCAGGGTCTGGATCGCTTTTCCGTATCGGCCCGTCTCGTTCAGCACACGGACGAGCAGCAGGATGGCCGACAGGTCGCCGGGCGCTTCCTCGAGACCGGTTCGTATCCGCCGTTCCGCTTCCGCGTATTCCCCACCACGGATCAGGACGTCGAGCGAGACCTCGGGCGGCGGCGCCTCCGGCTCTACCTCCGGGACAGGACGCTCGGGGGCATCCGGGGATCGCCGGATGACGACACGGTTTTCGCGGATCTCATACTCGAGCCCCGCGGAAGCGAGAAGCAGATCCAACGCCTCACCGAGGGGGAGATTCTCCACCTCGCCGCTGAGCTCGATCTCCCCGAGTCCATCATCCAGCTCGATCACCACTCCCGTCTCGCGGATCAACAGACCGATGACCTCGTCAATCAGCGTTCCATCCGCTCGCAGGGTGACGCGACGCTCCCGCAGGAGGTCATCCAACGACTGGGCGTGCAGGGTAGATGCGGGAAGCAGGAGGATGCAGAGAATCGCAACGAGATCGCGTGAGAGAGACGGCCTGTGGTGCACCATGAAGATCATCTTAGATGACCTTCGGGGGAGAGGCCACCCTCTTTCCGTTTGATCGAAGGGGGGAGGGCCGCCTAGAATCTGCCAACCCCCTGGGCGCCGAGGCCCGGGACGAGACGATGCCATGCCGCTTCTCGTTGGACTCGATGAGGCCGGAT
>JAPUJT010000203.1 GCA_027296055.1 Planctomycetota bacterium
AGCTGTTGGATGATCCCTCCGCGCACCTCTATCCGACGCCGCAGCGCGCCTCCGGACAAGATAGGGTCCTCGTCGGCCGGATCCGGGAAAGTGACGTCCTGGAGAACGGTCTCGTTTGCTTCATCTCCGGGGATCAGCTTCTCAAGGGGGCGGCTCTGAACGCCGTCCAGATCGCCGAGCTACTTCTTTGAGGTCACTCCGGATCACCCTGGAGTACGACGGGACCCGATTCTTCGGCTGGCAGACTCAGCGGGAGAAGCCCACCGTGCAGGAGACGGTCGAGGAGGCCATCCAGAGGATCCTCGGAGAGCGAGTCACGCTCCATGGGTCGGGCCGGACGGACCGGGGGGCTCACGCGGCGGGGCAGACGGCTCACTTCACCACTCTCACGAGCCTTCCCCTGGACAGGATCCAGGCGGGCCTCAACGCCGTCCTGCCCGCGGATATAGCGGTGACCGCCATCCAGGACGCGGAGGAGGGGTTTCACGCCCGTTTTCTGGCCACTTCGAAGAGTTATCGGTACCACATCCTGAACCGACCGGTACGTTCCCCTCTCCGGAGGGACCGTACGCATCACGTTCCCGAACCCCTCGATCTGGACGGGATGAGGAAGGGGGCCTCCTACCTGTTGGGGGAGCACGACTTCCGTGCTTTTCAGAAGGAGGGAGGAGAGAAGAAGAGCGCCGTCAGGCGTATCCTGCGAATAGACATCCAGCGCAAAGATGATGAGGTGACGGTCGAGGTGGAGGCGACAGGATTTCTTTACACGATGGTCAGGGCGATCGTGGGATGCCTCATACGGGTGGGTCACGGTCGATGGGAGCCAGAAGAAATCGGCGAAATCCTGGAGTCAGGAGACCGGCAGCGGGTAGGGCCCCAGACAGCGCCGGCGAGAGGCCTTTACCTCCTCCATGTCATCTATGATGATGGCGTGGGATAGATGGAAGCGATGGCTTGCCCCCGTTCGACCCCCGGTGGTAGACTTCAGTCGACCCGCGAACGGGGACCCATCCGCTAACCTGCAACCGATGATTACGGGAGGATAAATGTTCGCCGTCGTCTCCGACATCCATTCGAACCTGGAGGCCATGGAGGCGGTCCTCAAGGACATGCAGCGGCACAAGCCGGACGAGATCTACTGCACGGGGGACATCGTCGGGTATGGCCCGAGCCCGGAAGAGATCGTCGATATCGCCCGAGAGAAGTTCAAGTTCACCGTGATGGGCAATCACGAGTGGGCGGTGCTGCATCAGCCTGTCGGTTTCAACCAGGCGGCCCGCGACGCTTCCAGGTGGACGCGAGAAGTGCTCGAGCCGAAGTGGTTCAATCTGGGCGGAAAGCGGGAACGATGGTCATTCTTGAAAAGCCTTCCCGAGGTCTACATCGAGGGGAAGTACTTTTTCGTTCACGGATCGCCGCAGAGCCACATGGAGGAGTATCTCCTGCCGACGGAGATCGACGAGGTCCTCAAGGAAGCCTCGCCGAAAATCAATGCGGCGTTCGACGCGATCGAGTGGGTTTGCTTCAACGGTCACACACATCATCCAGGAATCATGACCCAGGAGCCCCGGTTCGTCTATCCGCACCAGATCGAGGGCTCTTTCCGTCTGGAAGAGGGAAAGAAGTACATCGTGAACGTCGGTTCCGTCGGGCAGCCCCGGGATGGCGACCCGCGCGCCTGCTACGTGACGGTGGATGATCACACGGTAACCTACCACCGCGTCGAGTATGATCTCGAGGCGACCATCGCCCGGGTCAAGCAGAACTCGCGGCTCCACCCTGCGCTCGGCGAGAGGCTGAGAAAGGGCTCCTGAGCCGTCAGGACGCCGGTTGCCGCTTGACTTGGACCCGGCAGACCTATATCATGGCCTTCTCCTTGGTTAGGAGCCGTAGACGACCCTCCGCAGCTGGCGGGGGAGGTGGTGCGCGACGCCAGAGATCATGGCGAGGCGCCTCGGGGAGATAGATGATAGAGGTCACGGTCGTCGGAAGGCACGTGAAAGTCACGGATGGGGTCAGAGAATACGCCGCGGAGAAAGCGGACAAGCTAGACCGATTTCACCTGAAGAAGATCGAAGTGATACTCTCGAGCGAGGCGAGCGGCTACAAGGCGGAGATGATCGCCTCCTCCAGGCGGGGGAAGACGTTTGTTGCTCACGCCGAGTTCGAAGACTTGCACCGAGCGATCGATCTCACAGTAGAAAAGTTGGAGAGCCAGTTGGCTCGCACCAAGGGAAAGGTGCGGGAGAAGAGGGTACGGAGACCCAGGAGCGCCTCGCCCCCAGAGTCGATTGGGTCGATGGAGTCGACGGAATCGACGGGGCTTTCCGATACCGAATCCACTCTCGAAGATGAAACGGAGATGTAAGATTGACACTCCTGGATATTATCCCGCTTGAAGCGATTCTGCCCTCACTGAAGGCGAGGACAAAGGAATCGGCAGTCGAAGAGCTCGTGGATGCCCTGATCCGAGCCAAGAAGCTGCCTGCCTCGTCCCGGGATGATGTGATCCGGGCCGTCATGAAACGGGAGCGGCTCGGCAGCACTGGAATCGGTTCCGGCCTCGCGGTCCCACACGTCAAACAATCCCCCCACGTGCCCGAGATCATGGGGGCCTTCGGTCGCGTCGAAGACGGCATCGAATTCGGTGCCATTGACGGCGAGCCGGTCCACCTGCTGTTTCTCCTCCTGTCGCCCCCGGGCGACCCGTCCATTCATCTGGAGGCCTTGAAGATGCTTTCGAGCCTTACTCGCGACGAGAACTTCTGCAAGTTTCTCCGGGCGGCCGAGGACCTCGATGGAATCGTAGAGACCCTCTCGGAGGTCGGCGAGGTCTCCAAGAGGTAGAACGACACTCGGATGGGAGGGGGGTCCGGTGGAAATCCACAGGACTATATCCTTGTCGAACAGGTACGGCTTGCACGCCCGACCCGCCATGAGGTTTGTGGAAAGGGCGAGCCAGTTTCAGTCGGACGTCTTCGTCACCAAGGACGATGAGGAGGTCAACGGAAAGAGCATTATGGGTCTCATGACTCTGGGTGCTGAGTGTGGATCCACTCTTCGCCTGCGCCTGGTGGGGCAGGATGCGGAGGCGGCCGCCGAAGCGTTGACCGACCTGATCGAGGGCCGGTTCGGCGAAGACGGCCCCGAGGATTCCCCCGCCGAGTCCCCGAGTCCCCCGAGTTCCGAAGTCTCATCCGATCCTTTGAGCCCTTGAGCTCTATCCTGAACCGCAGCTTCCGGACATCAGTCAGATGCGTATCAAGAAAGGCATACCGGTATCTCCGGGTATCGCTCAGGCTCCCGCATTCCTGATCGACACGGAGGAGTTCGCGATTTCACGACAGCGAGTCGCGAAGTCGGCGATCCCCGCTCAGATCGACCGGTTCAAGGAGGCCAAGGAGAAAGCGTCGGAAGAGATCCGGGCCCTGATCGAAGTGGTCGAGAAGGAGGTCGGGTCCGAGGGCGTAGCGATCCTGCAGATGCACCTCGTGCTCCTCGCGGATCCTGACTTTCACGCGGACGTCGAGAAGTGGATACGGGAAGGCCCGCACAACGCCGAGTACGCCGTCTCGCGCGCCACCCGGACCGTGCTGAAGCGTTTCCTCAGCAGCAAGTCTTTCATCTCCCACCGGGGATCGGACATCCGGGACATGGAGCACAGGCTGCTCCGGAACCTCCTCGGCTCACAGAAGCAGCAGTTGGCCGATCTCGAGAGCGAAGTCGTGATCATCGCTCGGGACCTCACTCCTTCCCTCACCGCATCGTTCGACAGGACTCGGGTCCGCGGCATCGCCATCGATCTCGGAGGAAAGACCTCCCACACGGCGATCATCGCCCGCGCCCTTGGAATCCCGGCCGTTGTCGGTCTCCAGGACGTGACGGTCGACGTCTCGGGCGGGGACATGGTGATCGTGGATGGGACCGGCGGAAAGGTGATCATTGAACCATCGGCGCCGACACAGGAGGGGTACAGGGAGCGAGAGAAGCGCTACATCGAATTCGAGCAGAGGATCGAATTCGAGCAGAAGGACCTGCCCGCCGAGACGCTGGACGGCCACAAGATTGGCCTTAGCGCCAATATCGAGCTCGTGGAGGAGATCGAGACGGCCGCCATGTACGGGGCCGAGGGAATCGGGTTGTATCGCACCGAGTTCCTCTTCCTGGACGGGGTCGAGCCAGAGGAGCGCCTCCAGATCGATACCTACCGTAAGGCCGTGCAGGCCCTGGGCGGGGGCGATGTGACGATCCGGACCCTCGATCTCGGCGCGGACAAGCTCACCCCCGACGGCATGCATTCGAGGGAGAAGAACCCCTTCCTCGGCTGCCGATCGATCCGGCTCTGTTTCGAGCACATGGACCTGTTCAAGACCCAGCTCCGTTCCATCCTCCAGGCGGCGGTCCACGGTCCGATCCGTATCATGTTTCCGATGATCTCTGCGGTGGAGGAGGTACGCCAGGCCAAGCTGATCCTGGAGGATGTTTGCGAGGACCTCCAGCGAGAAAACGTCACCTTCCAGGCGGATGTTCCCCTGGGGATCATGATCGAGGTGCCGTCCGCCGCCCTGATCCCGGATATCCTGGCCGAGGAGGTGGACTTCTTCAGCATCGGCACGAACGACCTGATCCAGTACACCCTTGCAGTGGATCGAACGAACGAACGAGTGGCGAACCTCTATCAGCCTGCCCATCCGGCAAATTTCAGACTCTTGAGGGAGGTGATCAAGGCCGGTGAGCGCCACGGGATCGAAGTTTCCATGTGCGGGGAGATGGCGTCGGAGATAGAATACGTCATCCCCTTGATCGGCTTGGGGTTGAGGGAGTTCAGCCTGGTACCTACAATGATCCCCGACATCAAGAAGGTGATTCGTTCCGTCACGCTACGTTACTGCCAGGAGGTAACGGAGAAGGTGATGGAATCACCCGACGCGGGGCGGACGGAAATCTACCTTCGGGAAGTGGCTAGACCGTTCCGCCCTGAACTCGTCTGGGGGAATTCGAAGTTCGAAAAAAAGCCCTTGACTTGAATTTTTTGGCAATCTATACTTCCTGGGCTTTATTGCGGCGAAAGAAGGGCCCTAAGTTCAGGCCTCACTTTCGGTTCGGCAAAGCCTTTCCATCCCACTATGGGCCGCGTGAGTCCTGGCGTATGAATCACGGAATGGGGGGTGTTCTATACCGCCTCAGGGCCGTCGGCCATCCCACTGTAGCCCCAGTAGCCAGTTGAAGGAGTATGGAGCAGGGGCTCTTCGTAGAGTGCCCCATTAGGAGACGAGCATGGCCCGGAAAAAGTCGATCCTCGGCCTCGACATCGGGACGTCTTGGGTCAAGGCGGTCGAGTTGTTCGATACGGGGTCGCAGTTCCAGCTCTCAGCCTTCTCCATGGCCAAGGTCCAATCCCAGGAGGACGTTCGGGGCGCGATCCGGGACGTCATTCGCAAGGGTGGATTCAAGACCAAGCGGGTGGTGACGGCGGTCTCGGGAAGGTCCGTGATCGTTCGCTACGTATCGATGATGCAGATGACGGATGAGGACCTCAAGAGCGCTATCCGCTTCGAGGCCGACAAGTACATCCCGTTCGAGGTGGAGGAGGTCGTCCTCGACTGCCAGAAGCTGGAAGAGAACGTGGAGAAGCCCGAATCTGGCGATCGGGAGATGAAGGTCCTGCTCGTCGCCGTGAAGGCCAGTCTCATCGAGGAGCACGTGGCGATGCTCCAGGATCTCGGGCTCCAGCCTGTCACGATCGACGTCGATTCCTTCGCTCTCGGAAATGCCTTCGAGCTGACCTATCTGAACTCTTCCGGGATGGCTGATGATGATCGCGTCGTGGCCTTGATCGACATCGGCGCATCCAAGACGAACATCACGATTCTCAAGGGTGCCACCTCCTATTTCACCCGGGAGGTGTATTTGGCGGGCAACGAGTTCACGGAGGCGGTTTCTCGGCGTCTCGGTATTGACAGCCAGGAAGCCGAAAACCTCAAGACGAATCCAGGAGACAAGCTCGCCGAGGTCGAGGAGGCGGTCCTCCCCGTCCTCGACGACCTGGGCAACGAGATCCACCTTTCATTCGACTTCTTCGAGAATCAGTTTGATCGCGAGGTGGACCAGGTCTTT
>JAPUJT010000204.1 GCA_027296055.1 Planctomycetota bacterium
CGCTCGACGAAGCAATGGCGATCGAGGATGAGGGGACCGCCCTCGGGAAGCTGCTCGACCTGTTCCTGTTCGGGGAGGTGAGAAGGACCGTCGAGAGAGTTCTGGAGATTCAAGCGAGCAACGGGAACGGGGGATGAGACGCGGACGGCGAGGGAGGGCCCTCGCCCGCTCCTCCCCCGTCCCGGAGAAAGGGTGGTCCGCGAGGGCGACCCTTTTTTTAGATCCTAGACCTTCAGGATGGGGACCAGCCGGATTCATGGCGGGAGGATAGCGGCGTGTCGTACAAGACCAAGGCCTTCGTAACGCGCCGTGAGCCAAGGCGGACAATTCATTCGGATCCACAACTGTCGTCTCATCTGTCTGATCACTCAAAATGCCCTCCTCCGATCTGGAGCTTTTCTTGCCAACTCTCCCTATGCGACCAGGACCCGGCATTTCGAGCGTGATTTTGAAGATTATCCTCCCATGGCGTCTTCGATCATGCTTGAACTAAGGCTAGAGACTGAAATAAGTTCTTGCAACCAGCCGTGTGCTATCGGTATCGTGGCGCCAGGGAGCCAAGGCTCTAGTCCTATAGACGATTAGCCAATCGCGTTGAGTAGGGGATTGCAGATCCCCCTCGCGCGACCAAAGGGGGTCTGCGGCGTATCGACCGCCACGCCGCGCTCACTAAACTAGCCGAGCTACTGACAATCTGAGAGCGTTCGAGCGAAGCAGCGCCTGCAATCGTCGAAGCCCTCCTGGCTGTAGCCGGCAAAGAAACGGGAGCCCAAGCTCGGCCCCGGAGCATCTTACGAATCGCCTGCGGTGTTTCCGAGGTTTCGTGCGGTGCCCTTGGCTAGGATCCGCGTTCGCGTTTGCCGCCGCGATTTCGTTGCGTGAAAAGGACCGTGGAGAAGTTCTGTAATCCATTCCTTTTTTAATGGAGGCATCCGATGGCAAGCAGGCGTACGAGTTCAAAGAAGGGAGAGAAGAAGTCATCGAAGATGAAGTCTTCGAAGAAGAAGTCGAGCTCGCCGAACGCCAAGATCCGAAAGGATAGGCTACTCGACGGAGGAGGCACTGGCTGGTAATGGGTGGCGGCATACCGGAGTATCTTTCCCGCGTGGGTGACAGGCTAAAGAGGTTACTCGATCCCGATGCGCTTTCTTATGTATCCCGACATGAGAAGGTCTGGATCGATCCAGACTACGGATTGCGCGTTGTCAAGGATGTGGAACTCAAGTCGAAGGCCGGAGATGTAAGCTGTTACACGTCCGGGTGGGTCAGTTACAGTGTTCCCGCTAGACTCGAAGATGTCAGATTTGACATTTCAGTACTGGATTCTAGCGGACGGGAGGCCGTCTACTTCCCGATAGAGGACCGGCCCCACTCCAAGAGGCTGATGGTTTGTTTGATCCCTCCTCTACAACAGTGGGAGACTGTTCAGATCAGGACCGAGTGGCAATGGCCGCAATGGTGGCAACAACTCAAGAAGAAGAAGAAGGACGTGCTAAAGGTGAATTTGCCCGGCCCCGTGAAGGATTTCTCGATCCAATTCTACATCGCTGATTCAATTTGCGAAGATATGGACAGCCTAGGGAAGATCGAAGTGGTGCCCGCCCCGTCGTCCAAGAATCTGCCAATCCGCAAGCCAGCTCGGTCAAAGTGGGTAGAGCATATCTGGTCGTGCGGGCACGCAAAGAGGGGCGCCATTGAATTCTTGGTATCTTTTCCAGCCAAGGAGTAGGAGCGAGTGGATACCGTGCCAGACACACCTCAGGAAGCCGAGCCCTCGGAACTCGTAGTAGGTCTGTCCGATATTCACCTAGGCGCCTTTAACTCACCTTGGACATTCTTTTTTGACGAGGACGATCCGAGAGTGAGACAGGCCTTCTGTAATGATGCAGTCCAACTTGCTGCGCTCAAGCCAACGGCTGCATGGGCTCTCTGCGAAGCCTTGGGCCGTTCCATTGAGAGCGAAACGAACGAGGCGGCGGGTGGGGGCACTCAAGGGCTTCGTCGCGTACTCGTCTTGAACGGCGACATCCTCGATCTATCCCTAGCCCCTATGGCACTGGCACTCCTGAATGCGAGGTGCTTTTTCTTCTGGGTCCAGACCATGGGGTTCGATGAAGTAATCTTCGTGCCCGGCAATCATGATCATCATCTTTGGCGGATGGTCCTCGAGAGCAGGGCTCTTGCCTCAGCGGTCAGCGGAGGCCGCGGAACATACCCTCGTGTAACTGAGACACCGACAGAAGCCCCGGCTCTGGCGTCTTTGCTCGGCTACGCTCAGCCCTTGAAGTTTGTTTATCCCCACTACATCCACACTGTAGCGGGCAGCGATAGGAAGGGGCGAGGGAAGTGGGATGTCGTTTTCCATCACGGACATCTATTGCAACGATGGTGGACTCTCTTTTCGACTCTGCTCCCTCCAGAGCATGTGAAAGGCCCTTCTCTGAACGACTTGGAAACAATAAACGAGCCCTTGACAGAACTTCTTTGGTTCGCTGTCGGCGATGCAGGTCGTCTCAGTGATGTAGTCAGTCGACTCTACACCGGAGTGAGCGACAAGGAGCGCCTGACGCTTGAACTCAAGGATGTGATGAGAGAGGTTGTAGCAGGTTTAGGGAAGTGGGGCGTACAATTCCCGTGGTGGGTGCACAAGAAGTTCATTCATGCAGTTCTTGGTGCGATGGCCCGTCGCATAGCTATGCCTCCTGATGAGTCAAACGGAGCGAGTATTGCAGCGAGCAGCATGCGTGGTCTGGAACTAAACGACGTTCTCCGGCGCTCCGTCAAGGAGTACCGAAATCGCTATGCGAGTCTAGCCAAGTCATGTTTCGTCCTGGGCCACACGCACCGCACCCAGAGCACCATGGGTGGTGACCATTCTCTCAATTTCGGGATGCGAGATCTC
The DNA here is from genome assembly GCA_027296055.1 of Planctomycetota bacterium. Taxonomy (GTDB): domain Bacteria; phylum Planctomycetota; class JAPUJT01; order JAPUJT01; family JAPUJT01; genus JAPUJT01. The sequence continues at coordinate 2,903 of JAPUJT010000204.1, forward strand.
GAACTGGAGGCCGCCAATGAGACTACAACCAACGGTGCTGACGACATATTCAATACCGGAGGCTGGGTTGTTGAGCCGGGCACGGCAAATCCGGACTCGAGTTATTTCTTATTGGTGGGATCAATACTGCGACTTGTCCCCGTAACGATCCCACAGGCTGCTCTAGATACGGCCAGGCAGTATTCATCCCTGAGCGCATAGATTCAGGTTTGGGACGTGGCGAGACTCAGACCACCAATTCCGGATGACAGCTGTCGATCCGAATAATTCCATCCACCATGATGAGAGCTGGCCCCATTGGCGTTCAGCAATCCTGCCGGCTGTCCTGATTCCGTCGTGGTCGGGGGAGCTGGCACTTGGAAGGGCCCGCGGCGCGGAGGCGAGAGAATTCCTTGCAATACTGCCATGGGAACTGAAGGAGGGGACCCGATCGCGGATCAAACAGCGACGCGCTCGGAAAAATCCTGGATCTGTTCATGTTCCGTGAGATTCGTGGAGCAGTCGAGCAGGTACTGGGGATCAAGGTGAGCAATGGGAATGGGGGATGAGAAACGGCCGGCGAGGGAAGGCCCTCGGCCGCTCCTCTCCGCCATCCCGGAGGAAGGGTGGCCCGGCAAGGGCGGCCCTTTCTTTAGATCTTAGACTCTCAGGATGGAAACCAGCCGGGGGTCTACCCCCGATCGCTCTCTTGCGTGACCTAGCGCGAACCGGCGGGAACTCCGGTTGGCCTCCTATTGGGCGCCCTGGCGCGGGACCCATCGTGGAAGTGCTGGCCCTTAGACAGGTTCGGGATCGGCGCCACCGGTTCGGCAATCCGGCGGTACACCGCAGCAAAGAGCTCGATACGCTCGCACCCCTCGGTCAGCCTGCGCCAGTGCCCGGCGCGCCTCAGCCGGCCGGGGCCCCCGCCCGCCTCCTCGAGTGTGTTCACTTTTCTCCAAAATGTTTCCCCCCCCAACGGCGGAATCCGTGTCTGGATGGATGGGCGACAAGAACGTCCTGGAGCCGGGCACCCTTTCACCGCAGCACGGGATCTTGATGGCAGGTCGCCTGGCCGCCATGGTCTTCAAAGCCCAATGGGGACGAGAGCAGACGTGCACGCGTTAGAAAGGGAGGGGATTCATGATTGACGGAAGACACCTCGAGGACCCAGCAGACTTGGAAGCGGAGTTCCTCGTGGAAGCGATTGCGGAGCAGTACTTGGAGCGACTCCGGGCGGGCGAGGCTCCAGACAGGAGGGCGCTGGCATCGATGCTACCCACGATTGGCAACCTGCTGGAGAAGCACTTATCGCTGATCGAGCTGATACATGCGGCCAGGGAATTCCAGGCGCGCGAGGACGATCGGGCGTCACGTCCTAGGCACTGACGGAAGGCACCCGCGGCCACCCGCGAGCCTCGCCTGACGAGTTACTTTCCCCCTCTTCCTTGATGGACCCCCTTCTCGGTCCTGTGCGCAATTCTCGCCCAGAACTCCTCGAACCTGAACTCCTTGTTGAATTCCTTCGTGTGGCAATCGAGGCAGACTCCCTTATCCACCAGGAGCGGCAGCTTCGCC
>JAPUJT010000205.1 GCA_027296055.1 Planctomycetota bacterium
GTCGGCCGGGGTCATCGTCACTTTCTCAGCGGACTATCTCCTGCGTCTTCCGAAGGGGATGAGGGCCCTCGCCCTCCTGACCCTCCTCGGGGTCACGGCCGCCGCCGCCGCCCGGGTCCTCTGGATGCCGCTCCGGCGCAAGCCGACCACCGATGAGCTCGCTCTCCGGATGGAGGCGAGCTTTCCTGAGCTGAAGGATTCCGTGATCTCGGCCCTGCAGCTCTCGCGGCAGGTCGAATCGGAGGGGTTCTATCAGTCGAGAGACCTGGCCCAGGTGGTGATCTCCCAGGGGGAGGAAGCGGTCGGCCGCATCGATCTCGGCCGCGCGGCCCCGGGAAAGCGGAGCCACCGTGTCTTCGGCGCCGCCCTGCTGTCCATGGGGTGCGTCGCCTTGCTGGCCGCATGGAGTCCGTACCACGCCTCGACCTGGTTCAAGAGGATCTTCCTCCTGAGCAGCGTGGAATGGCACAAGAGTGTGATTCTGAGGGTTGTCGGGATATCCCCCGATGGCGAGACCATTGTTCGAGGGGACGACTTTCATGTCCGGGTGATGGTGGAGAAAGGGGATCCGGAAGAGGTGGTGATCCACTCGAGAGCGGAAAGCCGCAGCCGTTGGGAAGTCCGGCCGATGGTGGGATACCGGAGGGAAGGGGAGGAAGGGGAGTCGTACCAGCGGCAGTTCCGCGAGGTGCCAGAGGACTTCCGATTCTTCGTGACGGGTGGGGATGCAAGGACGGAGGAATACGTCGTCAAGGTGATGGTGCCGCCCTCGATCCAGGAGATCTCGCTCAGGGTCACCTATCCGGCGTATCTCGACAAGGAGGTGGACACGATACCCGACGGCAATCTGCGGGTCCCCTTCGGCAGCTCGGTCGAGTATCAGGCGGATGCAAGCCGGACCCTGGAGAAAGCGGCCCTCGTGCTGGGGGACGCTCCGGGAATTCCGCTCACGCCCGTCGACGGACCGCGAGGCCAGCGCGCCCGTCTGACAGGTTCGTTCGACGTGGAGTGGAGGGAGCGGACGGTTCGCTACCACTTCTCCCTGACCGACGAGGATGGTTACTCCAACGCCAGGCCCATCGAGTTCCGGCTGGAAGTGGTCCCGGATCGCCCACCCGCGGTCAAGGTCCTGGTGCCGGGCAGGAACATACGCGTCAGCCCACGAGCGGTGATTCCCCTCCAGGCTGAGGTGGTCGACGATCACGGGATCCGATCGGTGGCCCTCGTCTTCCATGTCACTTCGGGGTACGAAGGGGAAGGGGAGGAGGAACAGATAGCGCTCCCGGGACCGACCGGGCCCTCGAAGAAGATGACGCCGACCTACTCCTTCGATCTCTCCCCATTGAGCGTTCAACTCGGCGACCAGATCGTCTACCGATTCGATGCGGACGACTTCCTGGAGCTGGGCCAGGCCAATCGCGGCAGTTCTCCCTCCTACACACTCCTGGTCGTCTCGCCGGAAGACATCGAGGCCGACCTCGACGCTCGTCTACAGAAGGTAAGGGATGATCTCCGCCGGACGATCCGGTCGCAGAGGGCGACGGGGGATGCCACCCTGGCGATCACCCGGGTCGAAGGCGACTGGAGCGACTCGTACCGCCCGTCTCTGGTGCAGGCGGAGCTGGATCAGAAGAAGGTGAGCCAGGGGATTGCCCGGTCGATTCGTCATCTCGACGGGATCGCCTCGGACATGAAGTGGAACCGCGTTGGTGAGGAGAAGGACCTGGACTGGCTGGAAGGGTTGACGCAGATGCTGGAAGAGGAGGCGATCACCCGATCGAATGTGGTGGTGGATCTGCTGATCCGGGCCCGGAAGGAGAAGGACATCGGCCTCCTCGGGCCGGCACCCGGCACCCAGGAGGAAGTTGTTGCCGTTCTGGAGAAGGCCTGGAGGAGTCTCGACAAATGGACGGACTTTCGCGAGGTCGTCCGGCGAATCAGAGAGATCAAGGATGATGAGGAGCGTATCCGGGAGCGGATCCGGAAGCTGGCGCCTACGGGGACGCCCCGGTGACTGGAGCCTCGCCACGACGGCTGTGGTACAATAGCGTGAACTTGAGGAGTTCTCCGATGCGAACAGGCATCCCGGTTTTCATTCTTCCATTCATTCTTCTGGGTACGGCCATCCCAGCAGCGGCGCTATCTCTCCAGTCGGACGAGGGGTACGAGCTCGTGGCCGAGCAGCAGAGAATGCTCAGGGAGCGGCTGGATGCCATCCAGTCGAAGCTGCTCGACCTCGCCACAGAGATAGAGGAGAAGCAACCGGAAGAGGCGCGGAGGTTGCGTGAGGCACGGGACCTCCTCGACAAGCTCCAGGTTCAGCCGGAAATGGAAGAGGTCGTCCGGCTTCTTACCGCCGATCGCGCGGATGACATCGGGGCGCGATTGAAGACCGACGCCGTCGTCCGGAAGCTCATCGAGGTGTTGGCCCTCCTCGAGGCAGAGCCGGAGCCCGAGGAGCAGGATGTAGCTGCCGAGCTCGAGAGGCTTCGAGCCGACATGGCTGCGTTGGACGACCTGATCGAACGGGAGCGGGGAATCCTTGGCCAGACTACTTCTCTCCACCAGGCCCAGAAGAACCTCCGGAAGATAGAAGAAGCGATTCGGCGGGTAAGAGAGCTGTCCAGAGCGGAAGCGGATCTGAAAGACCAGCCGGCCTCGCCACGCCAGGCCGGTGGCCAGTCGGAGCAGCTCGGGAGTCTGATCGATCAGGTGGAAGATCTGCTGGAGGAGGAGAAAGCGATAGCCGCCCGTACCCAGCCTCTCAGGCAGACCGAGGCCGAGGCCCGGGATCTGGAGACAATCCAGAGAGCGGTCGAGGCTCTTCGCGAGCGCCTCGGAGAATCCGGATCCGAACTGGAACGAAAGGAGATCGGGGGAGAAGCGTCGGAGCTTGCGCCCAAGCTGCGGGAGAGGGCTTCCCGGGCAGAAGAGGGCACGCCCTCCCGCGCCCAGAAGCTCGGCGAGGCGGCGAAGGCCTTGGAAACGGCTGCTGCCACGCTGGAGAGAACCCAGGACGCCGATTCGATAGAGGAGGCTTCCAATGCTTTTCAGGACGCCGAATCGAGGATCGCTGAGGCCATCGAGGAGGCGGCCGAGGAGAGGGCTCCTGATTTCGGCCGACTCGCGCGCAAGCAGCAGGGACTGGCCCTGAAGGCGGAGCGTGTGCGGGACACCGCCAGGGGGGCGGTCTCCGAAGAGGCGGAGTCGGCCCTCCAGGAGGCGGCCGAGATGATGAAGGATGCGGCCGCCGGGCTCCGCGACGAGCAAGCCGAAGCACCGAGCCGTAGCGAGAAGGAGGCGATCGAGGCCCTCGAGAGGGCAAAATCATCCCTGGAGGAGCAGCGGGACGCCTTGGCGAACCGGTCCGCCGAGGAGCGGGCGTCCGATCGGCAGGAGGAGTTGCGCTCCCAGGCGGAGGAGCTGGCGGAGGAGCTGGCCCAGATGGCGGGTTCGATGCCCGGCCGGGACGGGGAGAAGACAGAGGAGGCGTCCGACAGGATGCGGCAAGCGGATCAGAAGATGCGCGATGCCGCGAAAGAGCTGCGGAAACGCCTCCCCTCGCTTGAAGCGCAAGAGGCACAGGCGGAGGCCCTCGAACAGCTCGCCGAGGCGAGAGAAGCACTGGAGCAGGCCAAGGCGGAGCTCGAAAAGGAGCTTGCCCGCGAGAACCTCGAGAAGCTGGCTCGCGAGCAGGAGGATGTCCGAGCCGAGACAGAGAAGCTCTCGGGGAGCCTGGGCGAGAAGGATCGAAGCGGCCGCGAACGCGATGCGGGAGATCGAGTGCAGGGTGCGGCGCAGAAGATGGAGGAGTCGGAGCAGAGGCTCGATTCTCAGGACCAGCCTGCGTCAGATGACCCCAACGTCGAGATCGCACAGGTCCGTCAGGAGGAGGCTCTGGAGGAGCTGGAGAAGGCCAGGGAAGAATTGAAAGAGACCCGGGCCCAGTACGAGGAGGCGAAACAGCGCCAGGAACTCTTCAACCTCCAGGAGGCTCTGGATGAGATGATCACCGTCCAGGCGACGATCAACCAGTTCACGATCCAGATCGAGGCGAACAGGGAGAGGAACAAGGTTTATTCCCGAGCCGATCGAATCCGCGCAAGGGAACTCTCCGCCGAGCAAGGGAAACAGAGGGACAAAGCGAAGGCGGTCGAAGGCAAGCTCGTGGAAGATGGGATCCACGTCTACGCCTTCGTCATGCAGGGGACGCGTGCGGACATGGCCGCGGTGGCCAAGCGTCTCGAGGTCCCTGATACCGGGGCCTTCACGCAGCAGATAGAGGTGGAGATCCAGACGAGCCTCGATGAGCTGCGGGAGGCTCTCCAGCGCGAGCTGAGAACGCGGCGTCAAGGGGGCGCACAGCCGCCGCCTCCCGGCCCGCAGGGCGCGCCGAGGCTGATCCCGGTTGTGGCCGAGATGAAGATGCTCAGACGGATGCAGGAGAAGCTCAAGAAGAGGACAAGGGATCTCGATTCGGCGATCAAGCTGAAGGATGGCCAGGCGAGCCGCTTGCAGAACCGGCTCATCCGAAGGCTCGCCCGGTCCCAGGGCAACATGCGCGGAGTCTTCGAGGACATGGTCGAGGAGGTTCTCCCCGAGGAAGAGATTCCCGAGGGTGAGGAAGGCGGCAAGGAGGAGAAAAAGTGATGGACGGTCTTCGACGGCGCTCCTATCGATTCCTCGGGATTCTGCTGATCGCCCTCCTCTTCGGGGCGCCGGCCGGGTTGCTCACGGCATCGGCTCAGCAAAGAGATGATGGGGGTGAAGGGGCGGAGAAGGAGAAAGAGCCGCAAGACCCCCTCGAGTCGGTCGAGCTGATCAAGAACTTGATGACGCGCGTCGAAGAGCTTCTGGCCCAGCTGAAGACGGGGCATCGCACCCAGGAGGAGCAGCAGCGGATCATCGATCAGCTGACGAGCTTGATCGATGTCGCCCAGTCGAGGGGAGGCGGTGGCGGCGGCGGGGGCCAGGTCGATCCCAACAAGAACAAGAAATCCGAGTCGGACGAAAAGAAGCCGGGGCAGCAGTCCAAATCCCAGGAGAAACGAAAGCCTGAGCAAGGAGCGAGGCCTCTGGCGCCTCCGAAGGGGAGGGGGCGCTCTCCCAACGATCGAACGGAAGAGAGGCGCGAAGCGCCACCTCGACGCACCCCGATCCGCAAGCTGCCAGGATCGGACGCTCTCCGGTGGGGCAATTTGCCTCCTCGCGATCGACGGGACGCCCTCGATCAGAAACGGTTCGATGTGCCTGCGCGCTTTCGCGCGGACGTCGAGAAATACTTCAAGAGGCTAGCCGACACTCCGAGCCGGTAACGGTAGGCGGGTCGGCGCGCGATACGGAATGGCAATCAGGTCCTGTCTCATCCTCACGCTCGCGGCTCTCTCGGGTACATCCTTCGCCCTCCAATCTCAGCAAGAGCCCGTCTTTCGATCGGAAGCTCTCACCGAAAAGACCCGGAAGTCCATCGAGAAGGGTCTCGAGTATCTCCGGCGAGCCAGGACAGAGCACGGATCCATCGGGGATAAGTTCGTCCTTGCCACGACGAGCCTGGCCGGGCTCGCCTTTCTCGGAGGCGGCAGCCAGTACAACCGCGGTGAATATGGGACCGAGGTCAGAGACTGCGTGAAGTTCGTCGTCCAGGAGTTGAGTCTCTCCGGAAAGTTCAGGAGTTCGGGGAAGAGTGCGCGTACGAGTCAGATGCACTCCCAAGGGTACGCTCTCCTCTTTCTGGCAGAGGTCTACGGGATGGTCCCCCCGGAGGAACAAGCACAGCTCAACCTGAGAGAGAAGATGCAGCGATCGATCCAGAGGTTATTGGATGCCCAGACGCGCCACGGGGGATGGGGCTACCACTTTCAGCACGAATCGGGTTTCGGGTCCGACGAATCTTCCACGACCGTTTGCGTCATCCAGGCCCTTCGTGCCTGCCGGAATGCGGGGTTCACCGTGGATCGGGGGAGAGTCGATCGGGCGATCGATTACGTCAAGCGGTGCGCAACCGAGGATGGATCCTTCCGGTACCAGGTATCGGAGGACCAACGGACGTCCTACGAATTGACCGCCGCGGCCGTCGCGACGCTGAACGCCTCTGGTGTCTACTCCTCGGCCGAGCTGGAACGTGGTGTCGCGTACATGCGGACGAAGATGGACGAGGCGAGGAACCCGGGCGCAGCCGCAAAGAACTTCTACTACTACGGGAACTTCTACGCCGTCCAGGCGATCCATCAATCGGGGGGCGACCTCTGGAGGATCTACTACCCCCAGATCACGGAGCACATCATCTCGAAGCAGCAGCCCAAGGGGTTCTGGGAGAATTCGAGGGGGGTCGGATACGCCACGGCGATGGCGATTCTCTCCCTGGAACTACCCCTGCAGTACCTGCCGATTTTTCAGAGATAGGGGACTGACCCCTTGAAGGGAGCGGACGGCCGGGGTAGAATGGATGTGAGCTAGATATGATACAAGTCTTTTACCAGAGCAAAGATACGCTACCCGTCGGCCCCCTGGATTCACCTCTGACATCGGGAGGTCCAGAGAGCTCTATGGAGGAACCCATTCCTTGGAAGAGGGCCTAAGGAACCTCCTGACGGGAGTTTCCCTGGTACTACTCTTCATCTTCTCCCTCGCGGACGCCGCTCTGCAGCTTTTCTCGCGCGCAAAACTGGAAGAGCGAGCGCTGGGCGAGGAGGACCGAGAGCGTCTTCGACGCCGTCTCTCGGACCTCTCTGTCCTGCGCGCTACCGCGCGGAGCCTCCGCATGGTCGCCTTCGTCTCCTTCGTGGTGGCTTGCACCACCTACGTCGAGTGGTCCGAGGACGGTCTTGGCGGACTGCTTCTCGCCGCGGTCGTCGCCCTTGGCGCCGGCCTTCTCATGGCGGAGATCCTTCCCCGAGGCATAGCTCGATCCCGTCCCGAGGGCGTGGTTCGCTGGGCCTCCGTGCTGCTCTACCCGTTCACGACGATCGCCTGGCCCATCGCCCGGATCTCCGGCGCCATTGCCGGCTGGCTGCGCCGAGAGCCCGACGACGGATCGCTCGCCATCGAAGAGGGGTTGCGGACGGCGGCCGAGGAGGCTGAGCGGAAGGGCGTCCTGGCCAAGGAGGACAGGGCGATGATCGAGAAGATCATGGAGTTCCGCGATGTCCAGGTCATCGAGGTGATGACCCCCAGGACAGAGCTCTTCTCGATCGAAGTGGAGACCCCTATGGTGGAGACTCTCAAGATCGCCAAGAGCACATCACACTCGCGGATCCCGGTATACTCCGGCAACCGGGACACGATCGTCGGCGTCCTGTATCTGAAGGATCTCCTGCGGCAGCTAGACAACGGCAAGGTGGCTTCCGCCACCCTCCGTGAGATCATGCGGAAGCCGCTCTTCATCCCGGAGACGAAGTTCGTTTCCGACCTCCTCCGTGAGTTTCAAGCCTCGAAGATTCACATGGCGATCGTCGTCGACGAGTACGGGGGAACATCCGGGATCGTGACGATCGAGGACCTGATCGAGGAGATCGTGGGCGAGATCCAGGACGAGTACGACGCGGACGAGGAGGTCCCGCTCAAACGGATCGGGGATGACACGGTGGATGTGGACGCCAAATTCCACATCGATGAGCTGAACCGCGAGCTCGGCCTGGACATTCCTGAAGGGGACGGATTCGAGACCTTGGGAGGATTTGTCTTCTCTCACCTCGGGAAGATTCCCCGTGTCGGCGATAACTTCCATCATGGCGCTGTCGAGTTCACGATCCTGGACGCCGACGAGCGCCGGATCAATCGCTTGAAGCTCGTGATCAAACGCTGAGGGCTCAGCTTGCCGCAAATCGACACCGAGGGCATTTCGCTTCGGGCCATCCGATACAGTGAGACGAGCCAGATCGTGACGCTGCTCACTCGCGAGGCGGGGATGGTTCGCGTGATGGGCAAGGGGACGTTCAAAAAACGGCAGGGCCCCCTCGACCTGCTCCAGGTCTATCGGATCCTGTTGATCACGAAGCCCTCCGGCGCCCTCGCCACTCTATGCGAATGGGAATGTATCGACCCCCTCCCCGGAGTGCGAAAGACCTTCGAGCATCTGCTGGCGGCCTGGTACAAGGCGGAGATCGCCGGCTTCCTGGCTCCGGAGGGAGAGGCCTTCCGCGTGGTCTACGAGACGGTCAGGGATTCCCTCGAGGATCTCGACCGGGGAGCGGATCCGGCAACGAACACCCTCCTCTTCGCCGGACGCATGCTGGGGCTCTCTGGATACCAGCCGGCCCTGGATGGCTGCGGGACCTGCGGGAAACCAGTTCCGCTGCGCGGCACGATTCACTACGAGGGTGGCCATCTGATCTGCCGTTCCTGCCCGAAGGAGAATTCCCAGCGATACGGCGGATCAGCCCTGGCCCTCGTGCGATCTCTCCTCTCGAGTGCCGCTGCCGATTCGACGAGCGTACGGTATCCACCTCACCTCGTCATCCGGGCCCAGGAGTTCCTCGACGATCAATTCCGTGAAATCACCGAGAGGGATTTGCGAACGGTCCGGTACTGGAAGCAATGGGGCTCGGCCCGGGGCAAGGCGGAGAGGGTAAAGGCGCTATGAACTCGATCCGGAACCTGTGGATAGCCTTGGCTTCGCTGAGCCTCCTGTGGGGATGCCAGGGCCCGGGCAAGGTGGCGGAGAGTCGGGTGACTCCGCAGGACCGGATCTCGGCAGCGCAGGAGGCCCTGGCGAGGCGGGAGTACGCCGAGGTCCTTCAGCCAGCGCGGTTGGCCTACGGGACCGCGGAGGAGAAGGATGCCGAGACGCGGGGGGAAGCCCTCTATCTCGAAGCCGAAGCCCTGTTTCATCTGGACGAATACACCGACGCCCACTGGATCTACGAGAGGCTGCTGGAGAAGTACCCCGGACACATCCGCTTCCGACCCGTGGTCGAGCGGGAGTACCAGATCGCCCTTCTGCTCCTGGAGGGAAAGGACCCGACCTATTTCCTCTTCTTTCGGATCGGGAGACAGAAGGTGGGGATCGAGATCCTCGAGCGGATCGTCAATGAATTCCCGGCCGAACGGTTTGCCGAGGACGGACAGTTCCGCATCGCCACTTACTATTTCGAGAAACGTGAATTCGACGAGGCGAAGGAGGAATACGCTCGGCTCATCTCCAACTATCCGGCGAGCAAATGGGCCGCCATCTCACTCTATCGCCAGGGTGTCTGTGTCATGCACGAGTCCAACGGATCCATGTACGACGCGACGCCCCTCCGGGAGGCCCGCAAAGTCTTCAAAGCCTACTTGAAGCGGTTCCCCCGGGGGGATCAGCTGCGGGAGGCCGGAGAGCGCATCGCGGAGATTGATGAGATGCTGGCCTCGGAGGAATACGACGTAGCTCTGGCGTACCTCCGTCAGGGTAGACCCCTGGCGGCGATCGTCTACCTACGCTCGATCGTCGAGAACTACTCCACCACGACCTACGCGCAGCTCGCCCGGAGGACCCTATCCGGAATCGGCCCGCCTGCCGAGCCCGATGAAAAGGGGTAGCCGCTCCTCCCACGCCGATGTTTAATTAGAGGTAGTGAAAACGCGAAGGGTACTCTCCGGGATCTTGATGCTGGCGCTCGTCACAGGGACGGGCTGTGGCTACAGCTTCGGTGTCGTGCGTCATGAGGGTGTGGAGAGCGTGTACGTCAAGATCTTCGGTTACCGCGAGCTCGAGCACCGAAGGGAGATCGAGTTCGATCTGGCCCAGGCCGTAGGAGAGGAGATGATCTCTCGGTCCGGGCTGGAGATCACCGGACCGAAAGATGCGGACGCCGTCCTGGAAGGGGAGATCCTGAGGTTCCAGGAGCAGGTCATCACCGAAGACCGCAACAACAATGTGCTGGAATCGAGCGTGGTGATCGTCTTGAATCTCCGTCTCATCCGGTCCGACGGCGCCGTTCTGGTCGATCGCAGAAAGCTGACGGAGCGGGCCGAGTTTTCCGTCGGTTCGGGAAAGAGCGAACAGGCGGCCCGACGAGAAGTCTTCAACGAACTTGCCGAGCAGATCGTCTTTGCCCTGGAGGGGGAATGGTAGGAGGAAGCCGCGTTGGCCACCGAGCGTAAGAAGAAGTCCGACCCCAAGATGGATCGCCAGAAGAAGTCCCGAAGCATCACCCCTTGGTTCATGGCGATCCTCATCTTCCTGATCTTCCTCGTCATCCTGGAGAGCGGGGGCTTGGGAATGGGCCGGCAGAAGATGGACTTCTCCGAATACAGAGAGAAGGTCGCAGCGAATGAGGTGTCCCAGGTCTTCTTCCTCGAGGACGAGGCGAAGGGTCAGATCGTCCTCGCGGACGATCTGGAAGAGAAGAGGATAACCGTCCATTTCCAGAGCGCGGACAGAGCCGGTGCGGAGATGGTCTGGCTGCAGGAAAACCACCGGGAAGTGAAGGTGACCAGCGGGGAGATGGGCTTCTTGCGGAAGATGACGCCGTTCCTCCTGCCCATCGTGATCTTCATCGTGATCCTCTATTTCCTCTTCGTGCGGCAGCTCAAATCACCCGGAATGGGGGGGACGGTTCTGTCGTTCGGCAAGAGCCCGGCCCGGCTCGCGGAGAAGAGCGAGAACTCCGTGACCTTCGACGACGTCGCAGGGATCGATGAGGCGAAGGAGGAGGTCCAGGAGATCATCGAGTTTCTCAAGAATCCGGCCAGGTTCCAGAGGTTGGGGGGACGGGTCCCCCGCGGGGTTCTCCTCGTCGGCGCTCCCGGCACGGGAAAGACCCTCCTCGCCAGAGCCATCGCCGGCGAGGCCAGCGTGCCCTTCTTCAACATCTGCGGATCGGACTTCGTGGAGATGTTCGTGGGCGTCGGCGCCTCACGGGTGCGCGACCTCTTCAAGCAGGCCAAGGACACCTCTCCCTGCATCGTCTTTCTCGATGAGGTCGACGCCGTCGGACGGAGGCGAGGGTCGGGACTCGGGGGTGGCCACGACGAGAGAGAGCAAACACTCAACGCGATTCTGGTCGAGATGGACGGTTTCGAATCGGACGAGGGAATCATCGTGATGGCCGCGACGAATCGCCCTGACGTTCTGGACCCGGCCCTCCTCCGTCCCGGGCGGTTCGACCGGCAGATATACGTCGACCTCCCCGACGTGATCGGACGCGAGCAGATCATTCGTGTCCACAGCAGAGGGGTGAAGCTAGCCCCCGACGTGAACCTCGGGACGCTGGCCCGGGGCACCCCGTCCTTCTCCGGGGCCGAACTCGAGGCGATGGTGAACGAGGCGGCCATCCTCGCGGCAATGCGGGACAAAGATTCCGTGGGGATGGAGGAGCTCGAGGAGACGCGAGACAAGGTGCGATGGGGACGCCAGAAGCGCAGCCGCGCCATGGACGAGGCCGACCGGCGAGTGACCGCCTATCACGAGGCGGGACACGCCTTGATGGCTCATCTGTTGCCCGAGGTCGAGCCGCTGCACAAGGTGACGATCATCCCGCGTGGAATGGCCCTCGGCGCCACGATGCAGCTTCCCGAGGGCGATAAGTACCACATGCAGAAGAAGACGCTTCTCGGCAACCTCATGGTCCTCTACGGCGGCCGGGTCTCCGAGGAGATCTCCTTCGGGGACATCTCCACGGGCGCCAAGGACGACATCGAGAGGGCGACGGAGCTCGCCCGCGCCATGGTTTGCGAGTGGGGAATGAGCGACGCCCTCGGACCGATCTCCTTCTCCGACAACGAAGAGACTCTGTTTCTCGGCCGGGAAATCACGCGCCGGACGAGCCACTCGGATCACACAGTCCGGATCATCGACGAGGAGGTCTCCAAGATCCTCACCGAGTCGTACAAGAAGACCACCGAAAGGATCGAGCAGAACCGGGAGTCTCTCGAACGAATAGCCGAGGCCCTGTTGAAGCACGAGGTTCTGACCGGATCGGAAGTCGGCCGGCTCATCAAAGGCGAGTCGATCGCGACCATAAAGAGGAGCGCCCCAAGCCGCGCCCGGTCACGTGAATCCGCCCCGGCCGAGCCTGCCCCCGAGTCCAAGGGGAAGACGAAGGAGGATCTCGACGACGGTCTCGCCGGCGCTCGAGGATCCGAGGCCGTCTCTTAGCCTGAACCATTCACAATGCCGCACGGTTCTGGCCGGGTCCTGACGACGATCTCAGCGTTGCGGCTCGTCGCCAACTCTTTTCATTGAGTTGGCTCCCAGCCGCGCCACTGACCTCGCCGCCAATCCCTCGCCCAGAACAGTCTGTTCAGGAAACAGCAGATCGCTTTTCCTCAGAGGTTGTTGCCATGTCAGCGGTTTCCACATTACGGCGCACGGCCTCATGAATAGTCCAGGCGAGACGCCTCCCATTTCGCTTTTCCTTCCCGTACAATAGTGCGTCCTCCCTACGGAAACCTGGGCACCTGCGGAGCAGATCGAATGGGCTCTCGCCGATCTCTGAAGATCGCCGGAGGGACGTTGTCTCTGGGAGATGGCCCCTCCGTTTTCGGGATACTCAACGTCACGCCGGATTCGTTCTTCGACGGAGGCCTGCACGAGACTCCGAGGAAGGCGGTGGACGCCGCCCTTCGGATGCAGGCCGCCGGCGCGGACGTGATCGACGTCGGCGGGCAGTCGACTCGTCCCGGCTCCGTGAGCGTGGCGGCGGACGAGGAGCTACGGCGCGTCATCCCGGTCCTGGAGGCCCTGAGAGGTCGGCTCGAAATCCCGCTGTCGATTGACACCTCGCGTGAGGAGGTGGCTCGTGCAGCATTGGAGGCGGGGGCGGGGATCATAAATGATGTGTCGGGTCTCCGCGAATCGCCGGGCATGGCCGGATTGGCGGCAGAGCGCGGAGCCGCCGTGATCATCATGCACATGCGCGGAACCCCCCGCGACATGCAGCGAAGCCCCATCCATTATGAGGATGTCGTCGGCGAGATCAGGGAATTCTTCGAGGAGCGAGTCGCCTTCGCCCTCCGGAGCGGCGTCGCTGAGGACGGAATCGTGCTCGATCCCGGGATCGGCTTCGGCAAGGGACTGGAGGACAATCTGAATGTCCTCTGTCATATCGGGGAGTTCCGCCGTCTCGGATATCCGGTGCTCGTCGGCCCCTCGCGCAAATCGTTCATCGAGAAGATAGCCGGAGCCCCCGTCGAGGAGAGAATGCCGGGCACGGCGGCCGTCGTCGCCCTTTGCGTCGCCGCCGGAGTGGAGATGATTCGTGTCCACGACGTGGCGGAGATGAAGCAGGCGGCCCAGGTCGCCGCCGCCATCTGCCGTATCGGAGGGGGGAAGCGTGGCAAGGAGGCGTAAGCTGATCGGTGGACGCTACCGCGTGGAGAAAACGCTCCACCGCGGCGACAACGGCACTGTCTACCTCGCCCGCGACACGAAGGGAAAGAGCTCCAAGCGCCTCGCCGTCAAGGTCTTCGAGTCTTCCGCCGACGAGACGGGGAATAGCCACCGATTCGAAAATCGGTTTCGAACTCTCCTGAATCTGAGGCATCCGAACCTGGTAAGGGTCGACGCAGTCGGGTGGGATGGTCCGTCACCCTTCGTCGTCTACGAGTACGTCCAGGGGAAGGACCTCGTGGAAGGATTGCGCTTCGGCGGCGCCCGCCGGTTCTGGCAAGCGACGGTGGAGATACTCCGGGCCCTCTCCTTTCTACACTCTCGGGATCTTCTCCACGGGGATCTCAAACCATCCAACATCCTGATTTCGCGCAGCGGCGTGAAGATCATCGACATGGGCCTGGACCCTGCGTTCGCATCCGCGGGAAGGCTGCCCGCCGCCTACACGCTTCAGTACCTTGCCCCGGAGGTGATCCGGGGTGAGATGCCGGGTCCCCCCGCGGACCTCTTTTCCCTCGGAATCACGCTGTTCCAGGCCCTGACAAACAGGTTGCCCTTCGACGGGGTCAACGCGGAGGAGGTCCTCCGGTCCCTGCTGGAGGAGGAATTGCCCCCTCATACGGAATGGGCCGAGAACCTGCCTGCCGGCTCGGACCAGATCATAGGGAAGCTCCTCGAAAAGGACCCTTACGCGCGCTTCGGCACGGCACGCGATGTCATCCTGGCGATCATCCAGATCACCGGAACGGATTTCGCGCTGGAGACCGAAAAGGCGCAGCGAGGCTACATCTATGGGGGCAGGATGGTGGGCCGGCAGAGAGAGTCCGAACAGCTCGAGTCCCTGGCGGCGGACGATTCCGGAGTCAGGGTGGCGTGGATGACAGGCGCGTCCGGGATCGGCAAGAGCCGCCTCGCGCGAGAGTTCAACTATCATTGCCAGGCGCGAGGTATTCCGTTTCTCGAAGGCTCCTATCCAGGTCCCGCGGCCCCCGCGTTCTTCCCCTTGCGAGAGGTGCTGAAGGAAGCCTACGACTGCGAGGACGAAGTGGGCGCCAACGTGCCGCCGTCGATTGCCCGATTCCTCGGACCCGGGGAGCCGGTGCCTGACGACATGAACCCCGGTTGGGAGCGCTTCAGCTTCTATGAGGCGGTGGCCGGGGCGATAGGGGGCTCGGACCCGGGCATGCCGGTGATCCTCCACATCGACAACGCCCAGTTTGCGGACGGTTCGATTCTAGATCTGGCCGAATACCTGTTGCGACGGCTGCCGGGATTTCGATTCCTGGTGAGCACCGACCCGACTATCTCAGGCGAGAACGGAATTTCTCAGAGGCTCGATCGATTGGTTCGCGCCGAGGGAGGGATCATCCTCCCGCTGGAGCCTCTGAAATCCGAGGAGGTAGACGCCCTCACCCGGTCAATGCTGGGAACGTCGCTGCCCCCTACGGTTGCCTTGAGGATCGCGAAGTCGACGGGGGGTAATCCTCTCTTCGTCACCGAGGTCATGCGAGGTCTGGCAGCGGAAGGCATCCTCGCCTACGGCTCCGAGGGGTGGTCCATCCAGCTGGAGCAGTCGGAATCATTCGATCTCCCCCGAGATGTCGGTCAGCACTTCCGCCGTAGGCTCTCTTCGATCCCTGAGGATCAGAGAGAGGCCCTCGAAATCATATCGCTCTTCCGGGGGCCACCGGATGCAGGGATCCTCCAGAGCCTCGAAATATTGGGTCAAGCGGCTCACCTTCAGCAGCAGGGATGGTTGCGCGCTGACAGGGGGCGCTTCGCGGTCTCTCCCCCCGTTCTGGGCTCCCTGGTCGCCGACCAGATACAACCCCCCGATCGAAGCGGATACCACAGCCGCATCGCAATGGTACTGGAGAAGCTCGAAACCGACCCTGGCGAGATCGCCTATCACTTTCTGGAAGGGGGCGACAGGAAGGGAGGAGCTACGTGGGGTCGGCTGGCTGCGTCGGAGTACGGCCGTCTCTCGCCGGTCGATTCCGAGAGGACGCTGCGGAAGATCCTGGAGATACTCCCTGAGACGGATACGGGAGCGAGAGTGGATCTTCTGAAGTCGCTGGCGCGCTCACGGGAAGCACAGGGGGACCTGGACGGCGCCGTCTCCAGTTACGAGGAGTGCTGCCGACTCAAAGAGAAGGGCTTGTACGAGCCCGCGGAAAGGCACCTGGACCAGGCGCGCGTGAAGATTCTGGAACGGGACTTCGAACAGGTCGAGAGGCACAGTCGCGAGGGAATCCGGCTGGCGACCCGCGAGACAGACCCTTCCATACAATCGGAGCTATTTGGAATTCTCGGAAGTGCGATGCGACTGAAAGGGAAACTTCCGGAGGCGGCAGTTGCTCATCGTAAGAGCCTCGCGGAAGCAAGGAAGGGACAGGACCTTCTCTCGGAGGCCCGGGCTCGCCACAACCTGGGGATCACGAATCTCCTGACGGGGCGGCCGAAGGAGGCGATAGAGGAGCTGGAGCGGTCGTTGCAGATCGTCGAGAAGAGCCGCCCCGATCGAATG
The DNA here is from genome assembly GCA_027296055.1 of Planctomycetota bacterium. Taxonomy (GTDB): domain Bacteria; phylum Planctomycetota; class JAPUJT01; order JAPUJT01; family JAPUJT01; genus JAPUJT01. Next base: position 15,837 of record JAPUJT010000205.1, read on the forward strand.
GGGATGTGTCTCAGCTCCCTGGCCGACGCGCACCTTCAGGCGGGAGCCTACTCACGGGCGCTCCCGATCGTCCTGCGGAGTCTCGAGCTTTCGGCGGAGCAGGGAGCCGCTCAGGACAGGGTCACGGCGCTCTACACGCTCGGCGAGATCCACCTCCACCTCGGAGATGTGGGATCGGCTCGACGGTGCTGGGAAGAGGGGGACAGGCTGGGCAGATTGGTAGGCGACGCGGCCCTGGCAGCCGGGGACCGGGTTCAACTGGCGGGTCTTGCGCGCCTTCGGTCCGATCTCTCGAAGGCTGTCCCTGCGGCTCGTGCCGCGCTTCGGGGCCTGAAAGGCGAGGCCGATCCGATGGATCGGGTGCACGGCCTTCGAGTGCTGGCCGAGTGCTACCTGGATGCCCGCCTTCCACGGAGGGCGAGGAGAGTGGCCAGGCTAGCCCTCCGGGAAGCGCGTCTTCTCGGAAGCCCCACCGCGGAGGGCGTCGCCCTGATGGTCCTGGCTCGCGTCGACCTCCTGGAAGAGACGAGTGCCGACGACGCGCGAAAGCACCTGGAGTCGGCCCGATCTCTGTTCGCCAAGGGAGGGAACGAGACATACGTCGCCTTCGCCGACGCCCTCATCGCCCTGACCGATCTGAAGGAGGGCGCTCTCGCAGGCGCCAGGGCCCGGATTGCCGCGACCGACCGTTCCCCGGAGGATAGGGGCCACCCGGTCCATCAGATGGACCTCGCCCTTGCCTGCGCGGAGCTCGGCGTGGCGGAGGAGGACTGGGCGAGCGCCTCGGACCGCGCCGGAGATCTTCTTCAAATGGCCGAGGCAGCGGGTAGCAAGACGTATCACCTCCGGGCCGCTCAATTGCTCTCCATCATTGCACGCCACAACGATGATCTGGCGGCATGCAGGAAGTACGAGTATCTTGCTTCCGAGACCCTCGAAGGCCTCGTGAAGAGGATTCCCTCCCGGCTGCGTCGCAGGAGCGGCTGGCTGCCCGTACTGAAGGGGATGAAGGATCAGATGCAGGAGAAGGAATCGAGGTCGTCGGGAGGCGGCATCGATGCGATCGGGCAGGCGGCGTTTCATCAGGCAGGGGAGATCATCGCCGCGATCAACGCCGGTGAGCCTCTGGAACAGGTCTTGACGAGGATCATCGATGGAGCGGTTCGGCTCGTCGAGGCCGAGCGCGCCTTCCTCGTCTTGCATGAGGACGGGGGGGAGAAGTTCTCCGTGAGCAGGAACTTCGATCAGGAGGACGTCCAGGCCCCCGAGGTGAAGATCAGCCGCAACGTCCTCACGCGTTGCATGGAATCCGGCGAGGCGATCCTGACCACGAATGCTCAGGAGGACGGGCGCTTCCGGGAGTATACGAGTGTGAGAAAGCTGGGCCTTCGATCCATCCTCTGTGTTCCTCTCCGTTCCGGCGGCGGCACTCGAGGGGCGATCTACCTGGACAACCGCTTCAGGCCCGGCGCCTTCGGGCAGCGGGAAAGGGACGCTCTGGAGAGATTCGCCGATCTGGCGGCCCTCGCCGTCCAGAATCAGAAGCTCCTGAGCGAGACGCGCGCCGCGCAGAAAGCCCTGAAACGGGACCTGGTCCGGAAGGACCGAGAGGTCGTCGCAGCCCGCAGGGCTCTCAAAGGCACCGCCGGCTACCAGAAGATCCGCGGACAGAGTCCCGCCTTACGGAAGTTCTTTTCGATCCTCGACAGCATAGTGCCTACCGAGGTCCCGGTGTTGATCCAGGGCGAGAGCGGCACGGGCAAGGAGCTCGTCTCCGAGGCGATCCACTATGAAGGCCCCAGAAAGGATGGGCCCTTCCTCGCGATCAACTGCTCTGCCCTGACCGATACGTTGCCGGAGTCCGAGCTGTTCGGGCACAAGAAGGGGGCCTTCACCGGCGCTACCTCGGATCGGGAAGGGCTCTTCCAGTCAGCAGACGGAGGCACGCTCTTCCTCGATGAAGTGGGAGAGATGTCCGGAGAGATGCAGAAGAAGCTGCTCAGGGTGATCCAGGAGGGTGAGATCCGACCGGTGGGGGACAACCAGGTGCTCCATGTCGATGTCCGGATTCTGGCGGCGACGAACAAGAAGCTCGAGACGGAGGTTCGCAGGGGGACCTTTCGAGAGGACCTGTATTATCGACTGGCCGCCATTACGATCGAGATACCGCCTCTTCGAGCACGAGAGGATGACGCAGTCCTCCTCGCCACGGAGTTCCTCAAAGAGTTCTGCGAGGCGAACGGCCTGGGCAGGAAGAGGTTCAGCGCCACAGCACTCCAGGCGATACGCAATAACGCCTGGCCAGGGAACGTTCGCGAGCTGAAGAGCTGCGTCCACAAGGCAGCGCTCCTCTCGGGGGGACGGCAGATCCAGGAGTCGGATCTGGGTCTGAAGGGCGAACCTCCATCGGAAGAGATTCAAGCGTCCAAGCCTCGAACCCTCGAGGAAATCGAGAGAGAGGCTATTGTCGAAGCCATTGCCAAAGCCGAAGGCAACGTGGATCGGGCGGCGGAGATCCTGGGATTGCACCGATCCACCCTCTACAGGAAGGCCCGAAAGTACGACATCACTTTCTAGCGCGTCGCATTCTGCGACACGGATCAAGGACTCACCACCCAAAGCTTTATGTTGGTTTCCCTGGTAGGACTGTCGCATGCTGCGACCAGAGCCCTGCTGTGACTGCGACTATCGAGATGGGTCGCCCCGTTCATAAGTCCTTATGGGATAGACGGCTGCGACCGTTCCGTAGCCTCTGTTCGCGTCGGATCGAAATTTGAGTATAGGTCGGTCAAGAGGAACTGAGCGGGCCAGGCATGGCAGAGAATGTGAGGTGTTATCGTGAGTAGGAGTCTCCAAGCTGTCACGTTCGTCCTGATCACCTGTATGACTCTCATGGTGTGGGCGCAAACTCGCGCATGGTGGTCGCCGGCCTCCCAGCGGGCCACCGATGCGGCGTTTGCGGACACCGATATCGGGGTGGCGGTGAAGGACAGGCTCAGCAATGACAACGATCTCGTCGGCATTGAGGTGACGGACCTCGGCCCTGTCACTGGAGGCAAGGAGTACGAGGTCAGGCTGGTCTTCGACGCGGTGGGAGAGGTTCCGGACCTTGGTGACATCACGGCGGTGGTCTTCGTCTCGACCAACCTGGCGACTACGTCGGTGGTCTCCTTCGAAGATCCGGACGAGTTCGAATCGGAAAGCGCAGGGGGCGGTGAGGTCAACACCTGGATCGAGTATCAGGCTGCCTCCGCCGCCTTTGCCGATAGTACCGTCCAGACGGCGGTGGATGCGCGCCTGACGGCAGGTTTCCAGATAACGGACATCGAAGCCATCGTCGTGGGCCTGGGCGCCGGCCCGGGGATAGTCATCGTCGACGTGATCATGGATTCAGACTCAGTGGAACCGGGCATGGGGGATGTGACGGCGAGGGTGGAGGTCGAGGGAAGCACCGCGACCGTCATCTCCGTCACTGAGGAGTAGCCGGGATGTCCGGGGGAGGCTGCAGGGCCTCCCCCGGATACCCAACAGGGACCAGGCAAAGGGTCAAGGGGGTCGCCGCGGAAGCCGTACCGCGGCAGGCAGGCACCCGCCCTGGTGATCGATAATCAGACTGGCGACGGCTTGATTGGAGCGACTCAGGATGCTCTCGAAGATACGTTACTCCGCCTCGGTCTTCAGCAAGGAATCGAGACTGGTCTCCTTCTGCAAGCGGGGCTTGCAAACCGTGCCCGAAGGACCCGGCATCTACCTCTTCCTCGACGATCGCGGGAAGATTCTCTTCATCGGGTTTGCCGGTCCTGTACCGGGCCTCGCTCGCCGACTCGAAGCTCAGTACAACACCGGACTCTGGCCCGAAGTGACCCATTTCAAGTGGGCCCTGACCTCGAGTCACGAGCGACCGGAGCAGATCGTCGAGAGACTGGTCCGGGAGTTCGACCCGCCCATCAATCGTCACGCCCTAGAGCCGGCCGCCCACGTTTCGTATCCGATGTCGGTTTGACTTGAGACCGAGGTCTCACTAGGCTTCTCGAAGACTCTCGTCGAGGGGGAGCCAAGTGCGCGCCCATCCGGTCTCCGTCTGCATCATCACGTACAACGAGGAGGGAAACCTCCGCGAGTGCCTGGAGAGCGTCCGATGGGCGGACGAGATCGTCGTCGTGGACTCGAAGAGCAGGGATCGGACGGTGGAGATCGCCAGGGAGTTCACGCAGAAGGTGATCGTCAGGGACTTCCCGGGGCACGTGGAGCAGAAGAACTTCTGCCTTGCGCAGGCGGAGCACGACTGGGTCCTCTCACTCGATGCGGATGAGCGGGTCTCGCCTCGGCTCCAGGAGGAGATCGATTCGGCGCTGTCATCGGGCGATGTGCAGGTGGACGGCTTCTCCGCACCGCGGAAGACCTTTTACATGGGCAAGTGGATCCGACACGGCGGGTGGTATCCTGACTACAAGCTACGCCTGTTCCGGAGGAGTCGCGGCCATTGGGGGGGCGAGAACCCCCACGATCGGGTGTCCCTCGACGGAAGCACACGACGCCTCTCCGGAGAGATTCTTCACTACACTTACCGCGACCTCGGTCATCACCTCGAGGTCATCAACCTGTTCTCGCGAATCTCGGCGGATGCCAAGCGGGCGCGCGGCGTCAGGTTCTCCACCTTCCGGCTCTTCATCCATCCGCCCGCCAAGTTCTTCAAGGCATACTTCCTCAAGGGCGGCTTCCTGGATGGCGTGGCGGGATTCATGGTGGCGGTCATGGGCGCCTATTCGGTCTTCGTCAAGTATTGCAAGCTATGGGAGCTCTCCCGGGTAGAGAAGGCATGATGGAAGAGAAGCTATGGCGCTTCCGGCCCGTCACAGGCCCGCCTGAGGGGATTCGTGCTTACTACAATCGGGTCTATTCGGGAAACGGGATGGGGGAATCGGACCGATTCTATGAATGGATCCTCGATCTCCTGGCCCCGAGCGTCGGGGAGATGCTCGCCGATGTCTGCTGCGGTTCTGGAGGGCTTGTGCGGATCGCGAGCCGGCGGGGGATTCAATGTGCGGGCATCGATGTCTCGGATCGCGCCCTGCGAAAGGCGCGGAGCGTGACGCCTGCGGGGAGGTTCTCCACGGCCTACGGGGAGGCCCTTCCCTGGAAGGATGGATCGTTCCGGTACCTTACGAGCCTCGGGAGCCTGGAGCACTACCTGGATCCGCTCGGCGGCGTTCGCGAGATGGCGAGAGTCCTCGCCCCGGGCGGCGTCTGCCTGGTGATGGTACCGAACTCATTTTACTCGGGCGATATCTGGCGGGTCGTCCGGACCGGAGTCGGTCCCGACCATCACCAGGACCCGCAACGCTTCGCCACATCGCAGGAATGGAAGGCCCTCCTGGAGGAGGGAGGCCTGCAGGTGACACAGATTCTGAGATACAACAAGTTCAAGTGGTGGAAGAGCCTCCTCCCCTTCAACCTCTCCTATTGCTTCATCTATCTCTGCGCTCCGGCGGTGAAGCCGTGAAGGAGGGAGCGATACTGGATCTCGGTTGCGGCCGGAAAAAGGCAGAGGGGGCCGTCGGCGTCGATCGGGATCCTCTGCGCCATCCGGATGTTCTCCATGACCTGAACGTGGTCCCCTGGCCGCTACCGGACAGTGGTTTCGACCGGATTCTCTGCCGCCACATCCTGGAGCACCTCCGGGATGTGGATCAGACAGTCCAGGAGATCCATCGGGTCGCGCGGCCGGGGGCGCATGTCGTGATCGTCACGCCTCATTTCAGCTCAGTGAACTCGTGGGACGACCCGACGCACGTGCATCATTTCTCCTCCGCCGCATTCGATCGGTACTGTCTGCCGCTGGACGGCGACGGCATCGCCGGGGGTCCGGGTCCGGGGGCCGCCCCCTTCCGGATGATCGCCCCCTTCCGGATGATCGCCAAGGATCTCAAGTTCGGCCGCTCCTTCCTCAACCTGGTCCCGAGAGCCATCTCACAGCGCTCCCTCCGGTGGTACGAGAAGCACCTCGCCTTCATCTTTCCGGCCCGCAACCTGACGATCGTGCTGGGGGCCCAAAAGCAGTGAGGGTGGCCCTGGACGTCTCGGCGGCACTGGGGGATCGGCCGACGGGCGTCTCCCGAGCGGTTTGCGGTCTGATCGCCGGATTCTCCGAGACGGCGGATACCGACGAATTCATCCTGTGTATCCGCTGGTCCCGCTGGAGACCATGGCGATCTCTGTCCCGGGTGGGCAGAGCGCGGCGGTTTCGAACGACACTCTTCGGTCGCCATCTGCCCCGCTCTCTATCCCGGTCGATCGACCTGTTTCATGGTCCCGACGTGAGGCTGCCGTCCCACGACGAAGTCCCCTTCGTCTCGACCTTCCATGATCTCTCCGCCCTGCACGACGGAGGGTTCACCCCGGAGCGATTCCGTGAGAGGCGGATCTCGCAGTGGGAGGAAGCGGTCGAGAAGGCCTCGGCCATCGTCGTCTACTCCAACGCAATCCGTCGGGAAGTGCGCGAGAGATTTTCCCTCACGGCGGATCGGGTCGTGACGATACCCCTGGGAGTCTCCTCCGCCTTTCGCCGCCTTCCCCCGACCGAGGTGGAGAGAGCCCGGCGTCGATTTGGCCTTCCGGCGAAGTACCTGCTGTCCGTGGGGGGCCTCTCTCGACGGAAGGGATCCGTGCACCTGATGGAGGCCTTCCGGCGCGTCGACGATCCGGACCTGGTACTGGTCATATGCGGCCGGGACGGCTACGGTTCGGAAGAGGCGGTCGAGGCCATCCAGAGACTCGGCCTCGCGCACCGTGTGCGCCGGCTCGGCCACATCTCTGCGGATGGCGATCTCGTCGCCCTCTATTCCGGCGCCAGCGCTTGCGTCCTCCCATCCCTCTACGAGGGGTTCGGCCTGTCCGTCCTCGAGGCGATGGCCTGTCAGACGCCTGTCGTCGCCACCAAGGCCCCGGCGGTAGCGGAGGTTGCCGGAGACGCCGCTCGCCTGGTCCCGGTCGCAGAGCCGGAACGACTGAGCGATGCGATCTCCGAGGTCCTCGGCGACGAGGTCCTGCGAGAGACGCTGGTGGCCCGCGGCATCGAGCGGGCGAAGCGTTTCCCCTGGGCATCAACCGCTATGACCACCCTGAAAGTCTATTCCTCTCTTCTGGAGCAAGTTCGCTGACTCCTCGAGGCCGGGGTTTCTCTTGCGCCGGAGCATCTCCCCCCGATAACATCCCCGATTGCGCAATGGAAACGAGGAGACAGGCTCCAGGCGGGACGAACGGATGCGAATCGCCCTCACCCACACCAGACTTGCTCGGAGAGGCGGGATCGAAGGGTATCTGTACCGACTCGCGGGATCCCTCCTGGAGCGGGGGGAGGAGGTGCACTACTTTGCCGCGACCGGGGAACCCCTCGACCACCCTCGGTTCTTCTTCCACCGTGTCCGAGCCCTTCCGGGGCCTCCCTTTCTGAAAGTGTGGTGCTTCGATCGATCGGTGCAGCAAGCGCTCCGTGAGGGTGACTTCGATGTCGTGCACGGCTTCACGAAGACCTCCCGACAGGACGTCTACACCGATGGAAGCGGGTGTCAGGCCGACTTCGAGCAGATAAGTCTCCCCCTGCGGGGACCGGTTCGCCGGGCGATCCGGCGCTGGGGACCTCACCGGTATGCTGTCGCTCGCCTCGAGGCGCTCCGATACCGGCGCGGCCGCTTTCGGCGCGTGATCGCGATGTCGAAAATGGCCAGCGAGCAAATCCGGCGTCGTCATGGCCTCTCGGAATCGGAGGTGGAGGTGCTCTATAACGGGGTCGACCTGGATGAGTTTTCTCCCGGGCGGCGTGAGACGGAAGGGGTCGAGATGCGCCGGCGGTTCGCGCCGGACGACGTCCTCCTCGTCCTGTTCGTCGGGAATGACGGTTCCCGCAAAGGAGCGGACATCCTGCTGAATGGGATGCAGCGGATCGGACCCGTGCGGGCGAAGGCGCTGATCGCCGGCCGGGTTTCATCGGAGAGGGATTTGCTGTCGCTAGCTCGTTCCCTTGGAGTGGAGGTGGAACTCCTGGGTCCCCGCGAGGATATCAGCTGCCTCCTCGCCGCCGCGGATCTCCTCGTGTTTCCGTCCCGATTCGACATCTTTGGCATGAGCGTTCTCGAGGCCATGGCTTCCGGGATCCCCGTCGTGGTGAGCCGCTCGGCGGGGGCATCGGAGATCGTCACCCATGGGAAGGACGGCTGGGTGATCGGAACGGAGGACTGCGGCGGCGTCGCCGAGGGGATCCGACGGCTGGCGGATCCCGTGCTTCGTCGAAGCATGGGCAAGGAGGCCCGGCGCACCGCGGAGGGTTACTCGATCGATCGCCACACGGACCGGCTGATCGAGATCTATCGAGAAGTGGCGGAGGAAAAGAGGCGAGCTACCTCCCTCCGCTCGCGCTCCCTCGAGTCGACGACGTCGCGGCTGTCGAGGAATTGAAGATGCGATCCCTGCACATCAACACAGAGAGGACTTGGCGGGGAGGCGAACAGCAGGTGATCTACCTCCTTCAGGGTCTTCTGGAGCGCGGAGATGAGGCTTCCCTCATCTGCCAGCCGGAGAGTCCGATTGCCCGTCGGGCGCAGGAGCTGAAGATCCCGACGATCCCTTTGCGAATGCTCGGGGAGGCTGACCTCTTGGCGGCCGCGCGCATCGCGATGGTTCTCCGGAGAAAGAAGATATCGATCCTGCACGTTCACACGCCGCACGCGCATACGCTCGCGTTGATAGCCGGCCGTTTCGGCGGGCGGCCCCGACTGATCGTCTCGAAACGGACTGATTTCAGCATCTTCCGGAACTCGTTTTTCGGGCTCAATCTATGGAAGTACGCCCATGGAATCGATGGCTACATCGCCATCTCGCAAGAGGTGAGAGATGTGATGATCCGGGATGGGGTGCCTCCCGATCGGATCAGAGTGGTGCGGAGCGGAGTCGATCCCGGCCGTCTCTCGAACGGAAACGGTGGGAACCTTCTCTCGGAGCTGGGTCTGGACTCGAACGTGCCCATCGTCGGAAACGTGGCCCACATGGCCGGCCACAAGGGTCAGCGGACCCTGATCGAGGCCGCCCCGGAAATCCTGCGATCCGTTCCCGAGGCGCGGATCATCATCGTGGGGGAGGGGGAGCTGGAGCGCTCCCTCAAGAGTCTCGCCCACGAGCTGGGCGTGGCCGATCGGGTCTGTTTTCCCGGGTTTCGCGAGGACATCCCGTCCTTTCTCTCGATCTTCAGGATCTTCGCGATGCCGAGCCACAAGGAAGGGCTGGGGACGGCTGTCCTCGATGCCCTGGCCATGCGCCTGCCCGTCGTTGCCACCCGGGCGGGGGGAATCCCGGAGATGATCCAGGACGGCGTGAACGGCCTCCTGGTTCCGCCGAAGAACTCATCGGCGCTTGCCCGCGGGATCGTCTCGCTCCTGAAGGACCCGGTCCGCGCCCGTGCTCTCGCCGAGGCGGGATACCGGTCCGTCATCCAGCAGTTCGGCGTGGACACGATGGTAGACCAGACACGCCGGATCTACGAGGAGCTCCTCGATGGTCGAGCGGCCTGAACGACGCCTCCGGGTGCTTCACTGTAACACGCAGTGGCGACTCCGCGGCGGAGAGGAGCAGACGATCACGCTGGCCGAGCGGCTGATCCGGCAGGGGCACGGAAGCCGCCTCGTCTGCCAGCCGGAGTCTCCTGTGGCGGCGGCGGCCCGGGAGCGGGGCGTGCCCGTCACCCCCCTGCGGATGCGCGCCGATGCGGATCCGTTCGCCGTGGCGTCACTCCTCAAGGTGCTCAGGAAAGGCCGGTACGATATTGTCCACGCCCACACCTCCCACGCCGTCGGGCTTCTCGCCCTGTCCGCCCCGTTCGGAGGATGGCCCGCCCGCGTTCACACTCGCCGCATTGCCCGGTCTGTCCGGCGACCGGGCGCGCTCGGAATGAATCGATGGAAGTACCTCCTCGGGACCGATGCCTGCATCGGGATCTCGCGGGCGGTAGTTCGTCAGCTCGGCGAGGACGGACTCCCGGAGGATCGACTCGCGCTTGTCCCGAGTGGCGTGGACCTCCCGACTCACGAAACACATCTTCACAGAGCAGATCTGGGTCTGCCGCCCCGCGGCCTGATCATCGGGATCGTGGCCCACCTCGAGGAAGAGAAGGGAGTGGACATTCTGCTCGACGCCTTCGCTCGGATCGGGAGGAGCCAGCCGAGCTCTACTCTGCTCATCGTCGGGGATGGCCCGGACCGCCAGGCGTTGCAAGACCGCTCCAGGGATCTCGGACTGGATGGACGAGTGCGATTCCTCGGTCTGAGACAGGATGTCGGATCGATCCTTCCCCTGATGGACGTTTACGCTTCGGCGAGCCGACGGGAGGCCCTGGGCACATCCATACTCGCAGCGCAGGCGCACGGTCTCCCCGTGGCCGCCACGCGCGTCGGCGGGGTCGCCGAGGTGGTCGCCGACGGAAGGACGGGGCTTCTCGTCCCTACCGATGATCCCGAATCACTGGCGGCGGCGCTCGATCGCCTCGGGGGTGACCGTTCTCTCCGCCGGAGGCTGGGACAGGCGGGCCGGGCTCGCGTGGCCGAGCGGTTCTCCACGGATCGGATGGTCGCTGGGACGCTCGAGGTCTATCGGAAAGTCCTGGCGGGACGCGGGAGGCAAAATGGCCCGCGATAACCTGAAGAGGGTGGGCAGTGTGAGCATGCGGCTCCTTCGATACGGATGGCCGTACCGCCGCCTTTTCGTCCTCTCGATGGTGCTGACGACCCTCTACTCCATCTGCGATCGGGGTCGAGTCGTCCTGTTGAAGGTGTTCGTCGACGGAGCCCTGAATACGGGCGAGCTGACCGTGCCCGGCGAGAGCACGGACGCCGACGAGCTCACTCGGGTGGTCCTTGGCTACGTGAAGGCTCTCGGCCTCGATCCGAGCTTTTGGGGCATCATCATCTTCATCTGCATCAGCGCCTCGATCATGGCGGTAGGCATGGCGGTCTTCGGGTATCTGAGACTTTACATCACCGAGTACGTATCCAACCGGATCGTGGTGAACCTACAGGACGAGATCCACACCCACCTGCTCACCTTGCACATGGGCTTCTTCGATTCGGGGCGCATCGGGGAGCTGATGGCCCGCACGACCTCGGATGCCATGATTACCCGCAGGGCGTTGCAGTTTCTCTTCGGGGACATCTTCTTGCAAGTGGTTCAGCTGATCTCCTCGCTGGTGCTCGCCTTCGTCTTCTGCTGGCAGCTCGCCCTCTTCGTCGTTCTCCTGGGCCCGATCCTTTTCTTCATCCTCGCGACGTTCGGGCGGAAGATTCGCCACAGCGCGAAGCGCCGGCAGGAGAGCATCGCTGCTATGAGCGATGACCTCCAGCAAAAGCTGGCAGGCATCCGGATCGTCAAGGCCTTCGGCACGGAGAAGGAGGAAGAGGATTCGTTTCGCCAGCGGCTCGAGACCTTCTTCAAGCACGCCATGAGGGTCTCCCGGGCAAGAATCCTTTCCCGGAGCACGATCGAGCTCGTCGCCAATCTGTCCTTCGCCGGATTGATGTTGGTCATCGGGTGGATCGTCTTCGGCGGACTCTTCGACCCCCCCCCGAGCAAGGGGGATATGGCGGTCTTCCTGGCCGCAGTGGTCATGATGTACATGCCGATGAAGGTCCTGGTCAAGGCCTACAACGTCTTTCAGGAGTCACTGGCGAGCGGGGAGCGAATCTTCGAAATTCTCGATCGAGGATCCGAGGTGAAGGATGACGCGGAGGCGATCGACATCCCCAGTGTCAAGGACGGCGTGACGTATCGCAATGTCTCCTTCTCCTACCAGTCCGGAGAAAACGGAAGAGTTGTCCTCCGGGACGTCAACTTCGAGATCAAGAAGGGAGAGGTCGTGGCCCTGGTGGGAGAAACAGGCTCGGGAAAGTCCACCCTGGTCGATCTGCTCTTGCGCTTTTACGATCCCGCCCGGGGCTCCGTGGAGATCGACGGGGTCGACCTGAGGAAGATCCAGCGGACGTCCCTTCTCCGACACCTGGCCGTGGTCAGCCAGGATCCGTTCCTCTTCAACTCGTCGATACGTGACAACATCCGGTACGGAAAGAAGGAGGCGACAGACGAGGAGATCGAGTCGGCGGCGAGAGCGGCAAACATTCACGACTTGATCATCGCCCTCCCCGAAGGTTACGAGACGGTGGTGGGAGAGCGGGGAACATCCCTCTCCGGGGGAGAGCGACAGAGGGTAACCATCGCGAGGGCGATCCTCCGGGACGCCGACATCCTGGTCCTGGACGAGGCGACGTCTTCCCTCGATTCCCGGTCGGAAAGGGAGGTCCAGGCGGCGCTCGATTACTTGATGAAGGGTCGAACGACACTGGTGATTGCTCACCGATTATCGACCATCGTAGGGGCGAACCGGATCATTGTTCTCGAGGAGGGACAGGTCGTAGAGTCGGGGACTCACAAGGATCTGCTCGCCAAGCGGGGGGTCTACCATCACCTGTTCGAGATACAGAAGAAGGGGATGGACTCGGAAGGGAATAGGGAACCGGGAGGGGGTGGAGAGAGCTGATGGCCGATACGGCGTTGAAACGTTACCAGGAAATCGTGGGAGGCTTCCACAAGCTGTCCGTCGCCGTCGTCGGAGACCTCGTGGCCGATATCTACATCTATGGCAAGCCTAGCAAGCTCTCGCGTGAGGCCCCCGTCATGATCGTGAAGTTCGAGGAAGAGAAGCTGATCCCCGGCAGCGCGGGCAACAGCGTGAGCAATCTGGCCGTCCTGGGGGCCAAGGTCCACGCTATCGGCGCGATCGGGAACGACGAGATGGGGGAACGCTTGAAGGGAATGATGGAAGACCTGTCCGTGGACACTCGCGGTCTGATCGTCGATCCGGACCTGACGACGGTGACCAAGACCCGGATCCTCGCGGGGGACCTCCACACCTCCAAGCAACAGGTTATCCGGATCGATCGCGAACCGGAAAGCCCTGCCTCTGCGAAGACGGAGGAGGCGATCCTGTCCTATGCTCAGTCCTTGAGCGCCGAGGTGCAGGGTCTCCTCGTTTCTGACTACGGATATAATCTCGTCTCTCCTTCTTCGATCGCCGCGATCCTGGAGGCCTTTCGAGAGAAGGTCATCGTCGCCGACTCTCGTCGTCAGATCGCCGAGTATCGAGGCGCCTGGATGGTCAAGCCGAACGAATCCGAGGCGATCGCGGCCACCGGGATCGAGATCGAGACGGAGGCGGACGCCCGGAAGGCCGGGGCGAAGCTCCTCGAGAAGACGGGGGCCCGATCCGTCCTGCTGACGCGCGGCAATCAGGGGATGATACTTTTTCAGCCGGACGAGGAACCGGAGTCGATCCCCGTTTTCGGGGAGCAGGACATCGTGGACGTGACGGGGGCGGGGGACACGGTGGTCAGCGTGGCGCTTCTCGCCCTGGCAGCGGGGGGGAACTTCTCCGAGGCGGCCCGGCTCGCCAACTACGCTGCTTCGGTGGTGGTGATGAAGCGCGGAGCAGGCACGGTCACCCCGGAGGAGCTGCTCGGCGCCGTCGCCGAGGATCTAGCAGACAAGAGGGACTCGGATTGACCAGCGAAAAGTTCGTCCCGGATCTCGAGCGCATGAGGAAGCTCCTCGATGAGCATCGTTCTCGCAAGGAGTTGGTCGTCCTCAGCAACGGGGCCTTCGATCTCCTTCACGTGGGCCACATCCGCTGCCTCAAGGCGGCGAAGGAACTGGGGGACGTCCTCGTGATCGCGCTCAACTCGGATCGTTCGATCCGGGAGTACAAGGACTCGAGCCTCCCCGTCAATCCCCAGAAGGAGAGGGTCGAGATCGTCTCGGCCCTCGAGATGGTCGATTACGTCACCATCTTCGACGAGCCGAGTGCCGACAAGCTTCTGCTCGCCCTGCGGCCCGACATCCACGCCAAGGGAACGGACTACACGGAGGAGACGCTCCCGGAGCGGGATACCGTCCTTTCGTACGGGGGCCGCGTGGCCATCGTGGGCGATCCGAAGGACCATTCGACGACCGATCTGATCCAGAGAGTCGCGCGCATCGCACGCGAGAAGGGATGAGCCGGATGAAGCCGCCTGCGGGTTTCAGGATCCGGGAGGAAGGACGGCTCTGGGTCCAGGAGAGCTTCGACCCGGTCCTCCGGACGGCTGGCGTCGTTTCATTTGACGACTTCATGGAAGGGCGCGGCGCAGAGATCCTGCGAGAGCGGGCCTATACATCCAATGCCCGCTGGCGCATCGGTGAGTCTGAATTCTACCTGAAGAGATACCGATTCCCTCGCATCAGTGTGGCGCTGCGCGGAGGGCTGAAGGGAAACCTGGCCCGATACAGCGGATTGCTCGAGCTCGAGAACATGCTTCGCTTCAAGGCGGCCGGTGTCGCCACCGCTGAGGCGGTGGCAGGCGGAGATCGTGGCAAGGGACGATGGGGGGCCGGGTTCTTGCTCACGAAGGCGATAGCAGGGGGGCGTCCGATCGAAGAGATCATCCCCGAGCGCTACTCCCCGCCCCTCGACCGGGCCCGAGGCCGCGAGAAGCGCCGCCTGGCGCGGGCGCTTGGAACGTGGGTGGCGATGCTACACGAAAAGGACCTGCACGTTCGCGACCTGTACCTTTGCCATGTCTTCGCGTCGCCCGAAGATCCCTTGACCGGGTTCCGTCTGATCGACCTGCACCGGGCGGAACCGGGCCGAAGGGTGACGGGACGGCGCTTCATCCGCGATCTAGCTGCGCTTGCAGCATCGGCCCCGGAGGAGCTCGTGACACGCGCCGATCGGATGCGACTCTTCCTCGCCGTCACCGGAGAGGATCACATCGGCGTCAGGTCCAAGCGGCTCGTGGGCAAGATCCTGGCGCGCTCCGCGCGGATGCAGAAGCATGAGAGAGGACCTGGGGCCGTCTGGAGCTTGATTCATGCTGGAGTCCCGTCGATGCGAGCGATGCGAGGCTCACGATGAAGCTCGCTATTCCCATCGATCATCTGGCTCCGGGCCGCGGCGGGCTCGAGCGGTACGTGGCCGAGACGAGCGCGGCGCTTGCTCGGCGGGGCCACGAAGTGCATGTCCCGTGCGTCTCGGCGACTTCCGTCCCCGATGGCGTGCGGGTCCATCCGCTGCCCATCCCCCAGGGACCGCGATCCCTGCGGAGGTTTGCCCGAGCATGTGAATCCTGGATCGAGAGGGCGGATCTGGATGTTTCTCTTGGCGTCGGACGATCCCTCGGCTCGGAGATAGTCCAGGCTCACGGCGGAGCGCACAGGTCATCGCGTGAGGCGCTCAGGCGAGCGGATCCGCCGAGCTTGCGCTCCGTTGTGAGGCGGTTCGGTCGGGCGTTGCGCTGGAAGGACCGTTTCCTGGAGAGGCTGGAGCGGGAGCAGATCCTTCACCCTCGCGTTCGAGCTGTGGCCGTCCTCTCCGAGATCGGTCGCCGGCAAATCCTCGAGGTCTATCCGGAGGTGGAGCGAAAGATCCGGGTCTTACCTATCGGCATAGATCTGGGCAGGTTTCAGACGGGTCACCGCGCGAGGAGCCGGACACAGATCCGCCGGCGCTGGAGCATCCCTGACGACAGATCGATCGCCGTGTTCGTGGGTCATCACTTCCGATTGAAGGGGCTCTGGCCCGCCCTCGAGGCGATCGCCAGGATACGGGAAGACCGGAGACCCCACCTACTGGTCTGCGGGCGCTCGACCCCTCCACGATCCACGGTCGAGCGCCTCGGTCTGGGGGAGTTCGTCACGTTCGCCGGGGCCGTGGATGGGATCGAGCCGGTCCTCCTCGGATCCGACCTGTTGCTGCAACCCACGTTCTATGACCCATGCTCTCACGTCACGCTGGAGGCGTGGGCCGCGGGCTTGCCGGTCGTAACGACCCCATGGAACGGGGCATCGGAGCTGGGCCGCGGCAGTCCCGCCGTATCGATCGTGGACGACCCCTGGGACCTGGACGGGTTGGGTCGCGGGATCATGGAGGCGCTGGACGGCGAGAGGTGGAAGGAGAGATCGGCTGCAGCCCGTGAGATTGCGGAGAGCCATTCGCTCGAGCGACACATAGGAGAGCTGGAGGATCTGCTCTCCGAGGCGGGAGCGGAGGTAGCGAGGGAGGGTGCTCGTGCCTCCTGAGGCGTTGAACGGGGAATACGCGGAGCTCGACGACCCGGGGTTCCGGGGACGGATGCATCGCGGTTTCCTGGCCGCGGTACTTTTCCCAGACTGGATCGTCACCACGAAGCCCGCAGCCGACTCGATGATCAAGGACTCGCCCGAGACGACGGTCTATCGCCTGACGCCTCCCCGTTGGGGGGGTGACGTGATCGTGAAGCGATACAACCGTCCGGGACCGTGGGCCGCCTGGAAGGATCTCCTGCGCACGCCACGCGCCCTCGGGTCCTTTCGGCGAGGGACGGAGTTCCTCCGTGAGGGGATTCCCACACCCGCCCCGCTCGCCGCTCTCGTCCCGCGCCGGGGTGATCCCCGGTCATGGCTGGTCACGCGCGTTGCCCCGGGGTTCCGATCCCTCTCGAAGATTCTGGAGGAGACCCCTCCGGGACATGCCGACAGGCGGAATCTGCTGGAGGACCTGTGCAACCTGATCCGTGAGATGCACAGAAGGCACGTCTATCATGGCGATCTGAAGCCGGTCAATATCCTGGTTCGGGCGGACATTGATTGCCTGAGGCTATCCCTGATCGATCTGGACGCGGCGAGAATCCGCCGGCGTTTCTCCTGGTCCCTGGCGGTGAGGGACCTCGGGCAGCTGGATTCGTATATTCGACCGGAGGCCCCGGGGTACGAACGGCGTCGCTTCTTCGCCCTCTACACGGCGGGATGGTCACGCGCCGATCGACGCCGTTTCCTGGCGGGGGTGATCCGCGAGTCGGACAGGAAGGGGGCTCGCCGGTGCGCAGGTTGATCGTCAAGCTCTCGTCGATAGGGGACGTGGTTCACACACTCCCCGCCTTCCGCGCGCTCCGAGCCGCTTTCCCCGACGACTTCATCGCCTGGGCGGTCGAGGAGCCCGCCCACCCTGTCCTCGAGGGTCTCCCTGGACTCGACCGTGCCATCCTGATCCCGCGGAGGCGGTGGCTCTCACGCTGGAGCACGGCGAGGGAGGCGTTCGGCCTCTTCTCGAGGATCCGGGCCATGTCCTTCGATCAAGTGATCGACTTCCAGGGTCTGGCACGGAGCGCACTCGTCTCCGCATTCAGCGGGGCGACCGAGAGGATCGGTTTCCGGGACGGCCGGGAGGGCAGCCCCCTCTTCTATCATCGACGGATCTCTATCGGGGACGTGGATCGCCACGCCGTAGATCGGAACCTTGCCCTTGTCCGCGCTCTGGGCGCCTCGACAGATGGTATCCATCGCGGCCTGGCGATCCCGGAGAGGGCCCGCGAATCCGTGAGACGGCTCATCGACCGGGAGGGTCTGGATAGCGGATTCGTGATCCTCCACCCATCGGCAGGCCGAGCGACGAACCGGTACCCGCCGGATCGATTCGCCGACCTGGGCGACAGGGTCGCGGGGGAGCTGGGCGTGCGAGTGGCGGTGACCGGTTCCGCAACGGACCGGAGTCTGACTCGAGAGCTCATCGAGAGGATGGAGCGAGACGCGGTCGACCTGACGGGGAGGCTCGACCTCTGGGAGCTGGCAGAGCTGTCCCGGACTTCGCTCGCGTTCGTCGCGGGTGACACCGGTCCGCTCCATCTGGCGATCGAGGCGGGCTCTTCCGTCATCGGTATCTATGGGGGAGCAGATCCGACCCGGACGGGACCCTACGGCGGGAGGTCGCGTCTTGTGCGTAGCCGGGTGCCTTGCGGACCCTGTTACCGCAGAACCTGCCCCGGCCTCCCGTGTCTGCAGTCGATCGATCCGGACGAAGTTTTCGAGCAAGTCCGCCAGACCGTCGGGTCCGGGGCGAACGCGAGCTGCAAGGGGAGCGAGAGAGGGGCGAGAGCGCGGTGGTGAGCCGGGCAGATGCACCGCGAGTGCGGATCGGTTTGCGGAGGCAGGTGAGACGGGGTGTCAAACGCCTCCGCCGTCGGGCGCTCTACGGCGTGATCTCCGTCGTGCTGCCTCTGATACGATTGCTGCCCTGGGATCTGGCCGGGAGCCTTGGTTATCGGCTTGGCCAGATGGGGTACTTCCTGGCCCGTCGGGAGAGAACCCTGGCTCTCCAACACCTCGAAGCTTCGCTGGGAGATCGCCACTCGGAATCGGAGCGACGGGCCATCTGCCTGGCAATGTTCGGGAACATCGGCCGGGGCGCTCTGGAATTCCCTCTGGTTAGAAGAAAGTTGGGCGCCCCGCTGCGAAGAATGGTCGACGGAGACCACCTCCTGGGGCAGGTCAAGAAGATGCTCGAGCAGGGCAAGGGAGCGATCCTTATCACCGGTCACCTCGGCAACTGGGAGCTGTCCGGGGCGTACGTGGCCATGCACTTTCCGCTGAACGTGGTCGCCCGGCGCATATACTATGAACCCTTCGAGCGGATCGTGCTTCGCACGCGAGCCGAGTTGCGAATGAAGATCGTCTACCGGGACGAATCGCCCAGAAAGCTGCTGCGAGGGCTGAGGCGAAACGAGTGCGTGACGTTCCTGGCGGATCAAGACATGACGGATGTTCAAGGGGTCTTCGTGGACTTCTTCGGGCGGCCGGCCTACACGGCGACGGGACCGATATCCCTCGCAATCCACTCGGGGGCGCCTGTCTTGTTGGTATTGGTGGTGCGAGACGGGAAGAGGTTCCGATCGATCGACGAGCCGGTCGAGCTGGTGCGCACGGGAAACCGAAAAGATGACCTGCGGATCAACACCCAGAGGTGGAGCGAGATCCTTGAGAAGTACATAGCGATGTACCCCGACCAGTGGCCATGGTACCACAGGAGGTGGAAGACGACGGAAGAGGTGCTGGAGAGGAGAAGGAAACAGGGCAGGGCGGGAAGGCGCCCCAGGAGGTAAGGATTGGCAGATCTCAAGACCAAGGGTAGAGGAAGATTGCTTCGCATTTTCATCGGAGAGGGTGAGCGGATTCGCGGAAGACCTCTCCACGAGGCGCTCGTTCTGAAAGCCAAGGAGATGGGGCTCGCCGGGGCCACCGTGCTGCGTGGGTTCGAGGGGTTCGGAGCCCACAGCCGCATCGAGGGAAAGCGGGCGATGAAGCTCTCGGCCGATCCGACCCTCGTGATCGAGATCATCGATAACCCCGATAAAATTGCCAAGGCAGCTCCGGTCATCGAATCGATGGTCACGCAGGGCCTCATCGTGATCGAGGATGTCGAAGTGCTCAAGTATGTGACACGTATGTGACACGCTAACCTGCTGGGAGAAGGCTATGATTCTGGAGCTGATTCTCGCGACCGCGCTCCTCGGCGGAGATCCGGAGCCGGTGGACTGGAGGACGGCGGCAACCGAGACGATCGAGACGCTCAAGCGCCTCGTTCGTTTCAAGACGGTGAATCCACCGGGTAGTGAATTCCCGCTGGTGTCCTGGGTCAAGGAGGAGCTCGCCAAGGATGGTATCGAGGCTGAAGCGATCCAGCCGGCGGAGGGTAGAGGAAATCTGATCGCCCGCATCCGTGGAGACGGTTCGAAGCGACCCTTCCTCATCGTGGCTCACGTCGATGTCGTGGGGATCGAAGAGGGGAAGTGGACGGTAGATCCGTTCGAGGCGGTCGAGAAGGACGGATTCATCTGGGGCCGGGGCGCCGTCGATGACAAGGGGATGGCGGCCTGCGCGATCGAGGTCCTGCGGCTTCTCGCGCGCAACAAGGTGAAGCTCAAGAGGGATGTGATCCTCGCTCTCACCTGCGATGAGGAATCGGGAGGACAGTATGGAGTCAAGTGGCTGATCGAGAATCGCAGGGAGCAGATCGACGCTGAATTCGGTCTGAACGAGGGAGGGAAGATCATCCAGCGGAATGGTCGTCCTCTCTATCTGGGAGTCCAGAATGCCGAGAAGCGGCCCCACAACCTGCGGCTCGTCGCCAGGGGGATCTCGGGCCACGGCTCCGTCCCCCGTCCGGACAACCCGATCCTCGCTCTCGCCCGGGCGCTGAACCGGATCGGGACGAATCCGGCCCCCGTGATGCTGAACGAGACGACACGGAAGTTCTTCTCCGGGATGGCCGAGGTGGAAGATGAGCCGTACGGCTCGTTCCTGAAGGCCCTCTCCAGCGGCGCGGATCCCGCCCTCGCCGCCCACGCCGCCGCGGCCATCAGTGAAAGGGACTACACGTTTGCCTCGATGATGAGAAACTCGATCTCGCCAACAATCCTCAAGGGAGGCATACGGACGAATGTCATTCCATCCGAGGTGGAGGTGAACTTGAATTGCCGGCTCCTGCCGGGAGAGAAAGTGGAGGATTTCGCCAGGTGGCTCACGGAAGTGATCCAGGAGCCGGCGGTGGAAGTGGTCTACGAGATTCCCGAGGAGCCCGAGGCCCCGTCCTCGCCGATCGATTCGGATCTATTTCGGGCAATCGAGGCTGTGGCGGAGGAGATGGCCCCCGGCGCGCCCGTCGTTCCGTACATGTCGACAGGAGGCACCGATTCGGCGAGGCTCCGGCGCGCGGGCATACCGACCTACGGGCTGGTCCCCATGCCGCTGACCCTGGATGACCTCTCGCGGATGCACGGCAACGACGAGCGTCTTCAGACGGACAGCGTCCGTTTCGGAATCGAGTTCCTCTATCACCTCGTCCTCAAGGTCGCGGGGTGAATCGCAAGCGCGGCCGGCCCTCGGCCCGAAGAAGAGAGAATCGCGGCTCGCCGCTACCGCTTGAAACCGGAATGATGGTTGATCTCGTCACACCGTTTGCGTATATTTGAGCTTTCAATTTCTCGGCCGCGGAGGAGGCTCAAAGAGACTGCAATTTGGCGCCCGCGGTCATCATTATTCCCGCCCGTTACGGAAGCCAGAGACTTCCAGGAAAGCCTCTCCTTCGAGAGACAGGCAGGCCTCTCCTCCAGCATGTCTATGAAGCGGCCTTGGAGGCGGGGGCGGTGGAAAAGGTGATCATCGCGACCGACCACGAGGAGATCCTGGAGGTGGCCCGGGGATTCGGGGCGGACGCTCGCCTCACCGCGAAGGACCATCCATCCGGCACGGATCGCGTGGCGGAAGTAGCACGCGATCTCCCCTTCGAGATCGTGATCAACCTCCAGGGGGATGAGCCCGAGATAGATCCCGCGGACATCGACGCGCTCGTGGGGCTCCTCGTGGATGACGACTCGATCCGGATGGGCACTCTGGCGCATCCGGTGCAGGGAGAGGACGAATTAAACGATACTTCCGTGGTCAAGGTGGTCTGCGATCGAGACGGATTCGCCCTCTATTTCTCCCGATCCCCCATCCCTCACCCCTGGAATGAAGGCACAGAGCCTGGTCTGCGACATATCGGCGTATACGCCTACAGGAAATCAACCCTCCTCGAGCTGGCGGCGGCATCACCCACACCTCTCGAGCAGGCAGAGGGCCTCGAGCAGCTCCGGGCGCTGGAGCGGGGGATTCGAATTCGGGTGGCC
>JAPUJT010000206.1 GCA_027296055.1 Planctomycetota bacterium
GAGAGAAGAGCCGCGGGGTCCTCGTCGGGCTACGAAAGCTAAGGGCGAGGGAGGCGAGGAAGCTGCTTGCAGCAGCGGGGCCGGGGGAGAAGCACCCGAAGACGAAGGGCAAGAGGCGATCGGGGAGGAGACGGAAGAAGAGGTAGGCTTCCTCCCTCCGAGGAGCCTGGCTGCCTAGAGCTGGCTCGGGGTCGCGGGCTTCTCTCATCGAGCCCACCGCTACGTACCCACTACTTCCTCGGGTTGACTCGAACGTTCTCGCGGACGACACCGGGAGGCGGCGGTGGCCGGACCTGAAATGGAACCCGAGACCAATCAGGGTCCCGTATCCACTTCCGCCCCGCGTCGATGAACGCAATCGTGCGTTTGAGGTCGGGATCGGTCGAGATCCAGACACGGTCGTTAGGGATCGCAACCCCACGCCAATATGCCAATTCCCGACCGACCCTCTTCCCCTGCCGATTCACAAACGCCACATTGACCCAAACGACGCAAACCGAGCCAGGCTTGACCCTGCTTGGCTTCCATGGCACGCGTAACGTTCCAAGGTACGATCGCTGGTCGGAGTACATTCGCACCCGCGCGTGGGTGGCCGGGCGGCGACCCAGGAGATCGGGCGCGCCGACAGAGAACCCTTCCACCTCACTCGCCAGGAGCGGTTGCGGTGATTTCTTATCCGATGGACTCCACCAAAGCCCCTCGACCGAAACGATGGCTTGTAAGTCTCCCCGCATGCACGATTCGGCAACGGTAGGGTATGCGTATACGTCGATCACGAACTCCTGAGAATCTGGGTCCCAATCAATACCGGCAATGATCACGCCGAGAGGATTCATAACTCTTCGAGCTGCCATCTGGCTGCCCGTTATCATCAAAGCTACGACAAAGAGTAGCACCAGAACTCGTCTCACCCGGCCAGGCTGACCCGACCATCGAAGCCAGACAAATGAGGCCAGGAGGCTGTAGGCCAAGCCGACAATTGCCCACGCGAGGAAGTAGGTCTTGTTATGCAGCTTTCCTGTTTCGAGCGCGGCGAGAAACCACTCTAGGTTTTGGCCCTGCCACAGAATGCCAAGGCCACCCAAAATGATCATGACGGCCCATAGGCTTGGGCGCACTCTCGGCTGATCTGCTGGAGGTGTCAATTTCGAAAGTCTGCGGAGGTCATGATACTACAGAGCCTCTGACAGCCCTCATCGACATCGGTGCCACTCCGAAGATCGGTGGACCCAATTGCCAACGCAGCAGCTAAGCGGCAATCGGCCTCTCAGGTTACTTCCCCTCCCCAGCCTGCTTCGCGCGACTCCAGCGGAGAACCCCAGCATTGCGGCCGCCGGTGAGCAGTAGGGACCCGTCGGGTGAGAATGCAGCCCCTATGGCGTAGTTCAAATCCCTATAAGTGTCGATTCTCTGGATGACCTCACCCGTCTGCGTTTCGCGTATCTCGATGAAGCCAGTGCCGAGAGCAGTCACGAGATACTTGTTGTCCGTCGAGAACTCGGCCGCGATAAGCAACCGGCGCCGGTATTTCCCTTTCTCCTTCTGACCGGAGGAGCGGAGTTCGAAGGAAGATATCTCTTTCATCGATTTGGCCTCTAGAATTGCCAATGCCAAGCGGTACTCTCGCTTTTCGTGTCTGGAGCCCATGTCGAACTTGTGGAGATCAGTGGCAACGAGCCAGAGACTGCCATCAGGGCTCGGGTTGAGCAGAACCCCGGGTAGCTCCTCAGCGGGTCCCTGTTCAGGAATCAGCCGAGTCTGGAATTTCTGTGCGCTTACAACTGCGAGGATGTCGTCCGGAAGAATATAGGCGTGAAACACATCATTTGCCGTCGACGCCACCCGTTCTACCTTTCCATTGATAAGGCTAACCCGCCATACGTGGCCTCGGTCCACGAAGACCGCCTTCTCTCCATCCGCAGAGAGGGAGACAGGGGCGGGATACGTGGGCCATACGGTTTCAAAACCCAGAGGGATCTTCTTCTCGGTTTTCCAACCATCCTCACTGAGAGCCAGCAACAATAGGTCGTCACCAGCCACCGTCACGAATCGCCGGGAATTGGCCGCGAATACCCCCCGATGGGCGAATTTCTTGTTTTCCCGGGAGCTGCTCCAGACCGCCCGTTGTGTGGACACGTCGAATATGTCGACGGAAAGCCTTCCGTGGCCGTCCACGATGCCAGCCCACTTACCATCTGGGCTGAATACGACGTGCCATGGGAGCGACGCGTCGCGAGGTCCGAAAGGCTTCGGATCAACATATATGTCGTCCGCCGCAATCTGAGAGACTGCAGGGACTGGGGTCAGCAAGGCCCCCAGAAGAAGCACTGTCCTGGACAGCATTGATCCTCCCCCCATCTTTGTACCAACCCGAAGACGAGTTTTTCCTGTTCACGATGCCCCCACGAACTCCCTCGGTCAGGGGGGGGGTCCGTGGTGAGGATGACGGGATCGTAGAGGGGCTGAGGTGCATTGTCCAGGAGAGCGCATGGCGGGTTCAGCATGCTGTGGAGGCTGCCGGGGACAGGGTCCAAAGCTTGGTTCGTGCGAGTCTCGAGATGTACTCGCAGTATTCGCACAATTCGCACAAATGGGCTGGGGTTGAATTCTGCGAATTGTGCGAGGGGGATCGCAGGCTCAGACGTCTCCCTTGATTGCTCCCGCCGTTCCCGTCTAGCATCGCTTCGGGGCGCGGGCAGGTACTTTGCGTTCTCGCCGCATCTTGAACATCAGCGGAGACAGCCCATATGTTTGACAGGTTTACTCTGCGGGCCCTCACGGTATTAGGTTTTGCGCGCCAAGAGGCCCTACGCTTGAAGCATGAGTACATAGGAACAGAGCACATCCTTCTGGGCCTCCTGAGGGAGGGAGGGGGCAGGGCGGCTATGGTACTCAAGATCCTCGGCCAGGATCCGAACACGATCCAGGCGAAGATCGAGACTATCGCCCAACCTGGCACTCTAAGAGTAAGAGCCGGGAACCTGCCCATCACCAAGCAGGCGCTGATGGTTCTGGAGCTTTCCGTATCGGAGGCAGTGGGCTTCGGACATACCCGCGTTGGCTCGGCGCACGTGCTCTTGGGCCTCATCGGTGAAGGCGAAGGCGTGGCAGGCCAGGTCCTCCAGAGCCTTGGGGTAAGTGCTGATGCGGTTCGCAAGCACGCCGAGCCGTTTGGGTGGCAGTAGTCAGAGCTGAGCCTAGGCCCACGACTGCCCAGTCTCCAAGCTATAAACCTCTACACCCCTTCGCAGAATTCGCACAATTCGCAGAAATCATGATCTGGGGCATTTGTGCGAATACTGCGAATATTGCGAAGAGGTTTTCAGGGCTCACACTCGGGTCGGGGGATCGAGCGCCAGCCACCAGTTACGGAGCCACTACTTTACCGGAACAAGGCGAACGTCCTTGCGAATCACACCCGGCAGCGGGGGTGGCCGGACCCGAAATGGAGTCTGGTTTCGTTCGGGGTCGGAGATCCAAGCCCACGCTTCTGCAAGGAACGCATTCACGCGACGGTTAAGGGGATCGGTTGGGTACTCTTGGGCGGGGCTCCATGTCGCGATCTCACTGGTCCATTCTGGACCGACTCTCTTCCCTTCTCGATTCACAACCGCGGCGTTCACCCGAACAACGTAGGCCGAATTGGACCACCCCCTCCTTGGCTTCCAAGGCAAGTGGAGATCTCCAACAGACTCTGACCCGAGCATAAGCGACCCCCCCCGCGCGCGAGTTCCTTGGCGGTGACCCAGAAGATCGGGAGAGCCGACAGCAAATTCCTCCACCTCATTGGCCAGGAGCGGTTGTGGTGATTTCGTTTCCGATGGAGTCCACCAAAGCCCCTCGACTGAAACGATGGCTTGCAAGTCCCCCCGGATGAGCGAATCGGAAACGGCAGGGCATGTGGATACGTAGACTGCGAATTCCTGGCTATGGTGGTCCCACGAAATGAGGATAAATGCCACGCCAAGTGGATGCATGACCCAACGAGCTACAACCGCAGTGCCCGCGGTCATGGCGGCGAATATCACAAGGAGGCCAAGGACCCGCGATACCCGACCGCGTGTGGGCGCGCATCGAATCCACAGCACTGTGGCAAGGCTGCAGTAGACCGCGCCAACAAGTGCCCACGCGAGGAAGTACGTATGGTTATGCAGCGTCCCCGATGCCAGCGCGCCAAGAAACCACTCCTGGTCGTGGCCGAGCTTCAGGAGGAGGAACCCACCCACCATGAGCATGAAGTGCCAAACGCTTGGGCGCACTCTCGGCTGATCTGCTGGAGGTGTCAATTTCGAAAGTCTGCGGAGGTCATGATACTGCGGAGCCTCTGACACCCCTCATTCTAGCGAGAGATATTCGGGCGTGTCGAGGAGGGTTGACTGGGGGGCGCTGGATTCCTTGTTAGTGGCTCGCAGTCCCATAGGCGGGGCGTCCGACCCCAATTCTGCACTTCCCCCACGGTTTCCCTATATGGTTGATAGAAACGCGTTCCCCCCTGGTCCCCGGAATCTGTGTCTTATAGGATGGGGCGTTGACCCTCCCTGTGACCCTGAGGCACGCTTCTGCACCGATTGGAGAAGAGCCATGCATACCCGGCCGCCCATAGGAAGCTCCCCGGGGTCCCCCATGCTCGGGGACAGAGGTCTGATACCCGGAAGGTTCACCGGTCTAACGAAGGAGCCGTATATGCGAGCACTACTATTGGCGGCTGCACTCCCTCTCGTGTTGGGGTCCGTGATGAGTACCACGACGCAGGAAGGGGACGAGCCTGCGAAGCTCCCCCTGGCCGAGGCGGTCGCCCACGTCTCCGGAGAGATCAAAGCGAACGTTCTCGTCGGCCGGGGGCTGAAAGGGGAGGTGAAGCTCCCGGACCGATCCTTGGAGCCGCTGCAACAGGTACGTTTCATTGCGGATCAGGTGGGCGCGGGAGTCTGGCCACTAGGCCGAGGGTCCTTCCTGCTCGTTGCCCCCGGTCTCGTGAAGGGTACGTTCAAGGGGACGTTCGAGGACACCCCTGTCTCAAGGGTTCTGGATGAGGCCTCTTGGTGGATGGGAGTCAACTTGGTTTACCCCACTTCGATCGAGAAGACGATTTCGATCGAGAGGCGCGGAGATACCGCCTTCGGGTTCTTGGATCGCGTCTCCGAGGCGGCGGATCTCGTGCTCATCCGAGAGCGCGGGCTGGTGATCCGTGTCTCTACCGAGGAGCACGAGAAGCGCCTCGCCGCCAAGCCGCTCTCCGACGAGACGCTAGGCGCCCTCGGGCTCGGTCGTTCCGCAGGGAAGGAAGGCGCAGTCGTCTCCCTCGACTTCGTGGACTCCCCCGTCTCGGAGGTTGTCGCCCGCATAGCAGAGAAGGCAGGGATCTCAATTGACGTTGTGGACAGGGGGGACGCCTGGACGGTCTCCCTACGCATGAAAGACGCACCGTGGGAGGATGCTCTCGAGGCGGTCTCCATCCTGTCCGAAGCCACCGTCTGGGACGATGGGAAGGGAAACGTCTCCCTTCGGGCGATCCCAAGGATCACGTTTGAGTTTCAGCCTGCGGCGGTGGAGTTCGTTCTGCGTCACATGGCCCAGGACACAGGGATCGATCTGCAGGTCTCCGAGGGGCTCAAGGGTAACGTCTCGCTCAACGTGAGGAACGTCACCTGGCGGGATGCCGTCTACACCCTCTCCCGTTGCCTCCCATTCCACCTGGAGCTGTCCAAACGAGGCAAGCTCGTGGCAAAAAGCATGTGATCCGCAGGCGGGGTGTGGGTGTCCACCGATTTCCGGCACGGTCGAGTCTTTCCGCATCTCTTCCAACCAACTGTCATTATGATCTCTGCGAGCAAACCCACCCGAAATTCACGCGGAGGCATCGATGCGTCGGATACTCCCCACCCCAAGGGGCTGGAATCGTCATGTGAAGTCGTAGGTCCTAGCCGAGACTATTCATGATGCATCGCGATCGGGTCAGGATCTACGGCGACGGAGCCAAAGACCGACCGTTCTCGCGGGTTTCGTGGGCGGCGGTCGGTCGCGAGCGTTTGGGGGAGGCGGCAGAGGAGGATGGAG
>JAPUJT010000021.1 GCA_027296055.1 Planctomycetota bacterium
TCGGCCCTTCTCCGTGGAGCCGGCCTCGAGGACCTTGGCGATTCCGGGGTGCTCCATCAAGGCGAGGGCCTGGCGCTCCGACTCGAACCGGGCGACCAGGTCTTTGGTATCCATGCCGAGCTTGATCAGCTTGAGGGCGACCCGACGGCGAATCGGCTCGCTCTGCTCGGCGAGATAGACGACCCCCATGCCCCCCTCCCCCAGCTCCTCGAGGATCTTGAAGGGCCCGACGTTACCAGGCCCGCCCTGGAAGGTCCCCGCCTCGTGCAGGCGCTCGACGAGGGCGAGGCGCTTGGACAGGATCTCGGCGATCTCGGCGTGCTCGGCGAGGAGAGCCTTCTTGTCGGGGGCCTCCCCCGCCTGGAGGGCCTCCAGGTAGCCGTCCGCAATCTCTTCCAGGAGGCCCTCCGGCCGGGCATCTGCCTCTTCTCTCGGCGAGTCAGGGGGTGGGGTCATGGTCGCCATGATAGCGGATTTGTGAGAGAATTCTCCACCAGCGCAAACCCAGACGGTGTCTTGAACCCTATGGTCTCTATCGCCAAAAGAACCTTGGCACTCGCTCTCGGCGCCATTCTGTGCGTGGCATTCTCCTCCGGGGAGACCTCGCAGGGAGAGCCCAAGGCGCCGGCGCAAGGGCAGGATCTGCACTCCGAGGATCACCTCGGCATCCGCTTCTGGAAGCCCGAGAAGTGGGAGAGGATCGACAAGAGCACGGGCCCCTTCAAGATCCTCGTCTTCTCGCCCGACAATTCCATCGTCCCGCCTCGGTTCACGGTCATGGTCTTCCCGGCGGCGTCAATGCCGAACGGATTGCTCACACGAGAGGTCGGCCTCGAGTCGGGGTTGGGGGACCTGTACGAGCGGGTGCGGTACGAGGATTCGCAGGTGGCGGGTCGAGCCGGCAAAGTCCTCGAATACCGGACGCTGACGGCGCCAGTCTCTCGCACTCTGGAGTACGGGGCCAAAGTGGACAACCGGTTCGTCATGGTTCAGACGACGGCTTTCGACGACAAGTGGAAGGTGAGCGAGGAGACATTCTCCCGGATCCTGAAGAGCATCGAGCTCTTCGAGCCGCAGGCTGCGCCTGCGGAGCCCCCTACGAAGCGAAAGGAAGCCCCGGAGCTATCCGGAAATGCTCAAGTAGTCCGCCACGTCATGCATCTGGTCGTGAACCCGGAAAAGCGAGAGCTCATCAGCCGGGGCGGAGTTCGGATCCGAGCCAAGAAGGCAGGGGTGGATCGGGCAGAGTTCATGATCTCCGACCTATCCGTCGCAGGATTCTCGGACCTGGAGGGCGAATTGAAGTTCGAGGTAGACGCGGAGACGGACCCCCGGAAGCTTACCGTCTTTTTTCGGAGGCCCATGGAGGAGGGGGAAGAGCAGGAACTGGCATATGTTCTCCACGCGAAGGACTTCACATTCCGGATCGAGGATGCCCCTGTCCCCAACTACGTCGTCCTCGGACAGGTACGGGAGTACTCGTCTTTCAGCTCCCACGTCTACTACTACCCCGTGGATCGGGACAACCGAGCCCCGGCGACGATTTCCATCCTGGTGCCGAAGGGCTACACCGCGGTGGGGCCGGGCCGTCTCCTCCGCACCGAGAAAAGGGAGAGGACGGTGAACTTCGTCTGGGAGACCTCTTTCTCCGGCCCCAAGCAGCTCCCCTACGGATGGACCGTTGCGAAGTACGGTTCCTTGGAGGGAAAGTCGAACTCCGGCACGCCGGTTCGCATCTACCATCTCCTCGGCAGCTCGGACCATGGTCGCGAAATCCTCCGCGTCGCTGTGGACGTCGTCGACTTCTATGAGGCCACCTTCGGAGCGTTTCCCTTTGAAGGGATTTCGATCGCTCAGGTCACCCCGGAGGAAGGGATCGCGGGTGTCAGCCTCCCCTCGCTGGTCCTCCTCTCGAGCCTGATCTTCGAAGGGGAGACGTCGTATGACAAGCTAGCCAAGTCCCTGGAGTCGGCCATCGGAGCCGTGCTCGTCGCGGACGAGATCTCTCACCAGTACAACTTCTACTCCGTCGCCTTTCCCAACGCCCTTGCCGAGGGGTTGGCACAGTACACCGACACCCTCTTCGCCGAGCACGTGGCCGGCATAGATGTCTTGCCCGTGCACGTCGAGCAGTACAGGCAGATATACCTGGGGAGCATCTCGACCGAGGCGGACGCTCCCATCATGGCCGAGGAGGCCACGGAGAGCGGGGCCTACATGGGGATCGTATTCAGCAAGGGGGCGTTCGTCGTTCACATGCTGAGGCGACTCGTCGGGGACGAGGAGTTCTTCGCCGGCCTGAAGAAGACCTTCACCGACCTGCGCGGGAAGAAGTCCAGCCTCGACGACTTTCGCGCCGCGTTCGAATCGGTCTCCGGCAAAGACCTGAAGTGGTTCTTCGATCAGTGGTACCACCGCGCGGGCTATCCGCGCCTCCGGATCGAGCAGCGATTCCTGAGCGATTCGTCGGAGCTGGAGATCGAGATCGAGCAGATCCAGGAGGGTGAACCGTATCGCCTGCCCCTCGTCATTCGACTGGGCCCAGGCAGGACCGAGGAGCTCTTTGTGGATACGAGGCGCAAGACGGCTCGATTCAAGGTGGCGGACGATTCCGTCCGAGCCACGGTCGATAACGCGGCGGATCTACTCGCGGAGATCGAGGTTCGATGATCCTGCGAGGAGGGCCCGGTGGTTGGCGGCCCACGGCCGATCCTTGTCACGGCAGTCCCGACCGGCGCTAGCGAGGAGGAGGTCCCACTTGATCAGGTCATCCTCCGCGACGGCGACGACGCATTTCACCTGTGGGTGGCGGAAGTGAAAGTCGAGCTTCGTCTATATTCGCCTGAAGGACCTTTGCGCGCAACGGAACGCGTACACGAGGGAGTTGCTCACCTGACGCCCGTCGAGTAGTTCCTGGCTTGATCCTGTGCCCGGAGCAGATCGAGGTAGATAACGACTCCGTCCGTGCCACGATCGAAAACGCCGCTGATCTGCTCGAGGAATTTCATCACGACTGGTCATCTCACCGTTCCCCGATATGCAGTTTTTCCAAAACGGCAGCGTCTCTCTCTAGGGATGGAGAGATCATCCGGACCAGGCGAACATTCCAACTGACTCGCTGGGGGAGAGGGAGATGGTGCTATGTCGAGGTGCGCCGCTGTCCTACTCTTGAGCTTATGTGTCTCCTGTGGTTGCAAAGCCAGTACCGGTAGTAGTAAAAGCGGGGTCGGTTGGTGGTATAGCACCCAATCGATCTCCGTCATCGCGAGCCCCAGCACGGCCGCCGACACTACCGAGGCGCCCGGAAGCAGACGCGTTCCGCTACTCGGGATCGTCGTGGCGAATCCTTTAACTGTCCCTTTCACCGTGACAGGGATCCGCGTGCACGGGGAGGGTGACCTGGAGGCCGTCGAGACCCTCGGCCTCTACCTCGACGCGGATGAGAACAGCATCGTACTCCCGGGAGAGACGCCCCTGTGGTCCGGAGGTTTCGGCAATGCGGAAGCCGAGGCGGTGAACCTGCGAGTGGAGATCCCTGGCCAGACGGCCGTGACGATCCTCCTCTGCGGTGATCTCGATCCAGCCGCGCCGGATGGCGCGACGTTCCGTGTCTCGGTGGATGGCGCCAACGGCGACCTGATCACCGCTCCGGTCCATTCCGGGGGGGAGATCGTCGGTCTGGCGACTTCCGGTCGGAGAACCGTGGGGAGCACGGGGACGATCGTCATTTCACCGGTGATGCCTCGCCGCGGCCCGTTCTCCTCCCCGGGAGACACGGAGGTACCGGCGGTCGCCGCCCTGGTTCGGGCCTCCAGCGTCGAGGAGGTTCGGGATCTGCAGCTCGACATCGAAGGCTGGGGAGCCATCGCGGGATGGAGCGAGTTCAGCTGGAGCCTCTGGCTGGATGGAGACGGGGATGGCGCCGTGGGCTCCCCCTCCGACCTCCCCGTCGCGACCGGCATCGGGCTTCGGCCAGGGGAACCTCCCCGCCCGGTGACTCTACCCGACCCACTAGCCGCCGGGGAATCCCTGCGCCTCGTGCTCGCCGCGGACATAGGCATGGGCGCGGTCGATAGAGGTCTGTTCGGAGGGAAGGTTTCTCTCCTCGGCGGGACGGGCGCGTCCTCCGGGGCGAGCGTGGCGCTGGGAGGTGATTCCGTCCAGAGCGCAATCCGCGTCGGCACCGTAGGGATCATCGTCGCCGCCGGCTATGGCCTCTCCATCCTCGATCCCGATTCCGACGCACCCCTCGCCGTGCTGCCGGGCTACTGGCACGCGGACGGGGGAGTGGTCCTCGATCCGCAGGGCCGATGGGCGGCGACGGCCACAGGCTGTCCTGGCCAGGTCATCGTCGTCGACCTCCTGGGCCTGAAGGAGGGGGGACGGATCCCCCTCCCGGCGTACCCCCGATCGATGGTGGCCGCGCCGTCAGGGGACCGGGTTTTCGTGAGCCTGAGATCGCGTAGAGGAGTGGCCGAGCTGACCATCAACCCGGACCTATCGGGCGGATCCGTGACTCGGATACTCGTTCCGGGGCAGGCGGAAGGGAAGATGAGCATTCACCCGACGGAGGACCACCTGTACCTTGCTCAGGAGACCGGGCAGATCCAGGTGATCGATGCCTCCTCGGGGAACCTCGTCCGGACGCTCAGCGGGCCACCCCCCGCATCGTTGGACATCACGGCAGATGGAAGTCACCTTCTGGTAGTCTCTGATACCGGCGGCCTGGCGGCTGTTCCGGTCGACGGCGGACCCTCACAGGATACGGGCCTTGCGGGCGGGCTGGACATCGCCGTCTCGCCGGATGGCGGCGAAGCCTACTTCCTCGGCCCGGACAGCGTGCAGGTGCTGGAAACCGCTGGCTTCTCGGTCACCGAGATCCGGACTTTCGCCACTCCCGGCAGGGCCGTGGCGGCGGGGGCACGGGCAGGCCGGGCCGTGGTACTGGACGAGGGCGGTCACCTGTTTGTCCTCGACCGCGGGTCGGAGGCGCACAGGAGCCTGTCGGGAGCGAACGTAGCTGCCTGGGCGATCGACGTGGTGAAGTGAGACTCTTTCGAACTCCGAAAGCACCGTTTCTCCTCGCAATCCCGGGATGACGCCGTCGGCCCCCCGTGTAAAATGGGGGGCCAATGGCTTCCCTACCTTCGGAGAGGATCCTTATCACCGGGCCGGCCGGCAGCGGGAAGACCCATGCCGTGCTCCGGGAGGTCCTCGCCGCCTTCACCCAGTTCGATCCCGGCGGCAAGAGCGAGGGGACACTCTGTATCCTCCCCACCTACGGTCAGGTGGAGCACATCAAGCGGCGTTTCCTCACTTTCGCCGAGACCGACGCCCTCTTCGATCCCCCCTTCCTTACTTTCACCGGTCTCTACGAGAGGTTGTTTCCAGGCCGGCGGATTCGCCACCTCGCGTCGGCAATGGAGCGGCGCCATCTGATCGAGCAGGCGATCCGGAGGGCGAACGTCCCGGCCTTCCGGCGCGTTCAGGACACGCCGGGGTTCCGGGAACGGGCCCTGGGGGTGATCAAGGAGATCCGGGAGAACGGCCTCGGCGCGGACGAGATCCAGGATGAGATGGAGACGGAATTCCCGGGAGATGATCCGGCTGCGCGGAGGATCCGCGGTTTCCTGCGCATCGCCCTCTTCTACCAGGAAGCAATGCAGCAAACGGGCGTTACGGATCATGAAGGGGCCCTGGTCGAGGCCCGTGATGCGATTCGCGGTGGAGACGCCCCGGCACTCGAGTTGCTCGCCGTCGAGGGATTCACCAACTTCACGCGCCTCGAGTTTCACATCCTCGAGGCGCTATCGGATCGGGCGCGCCGAGTGCTGGTGACGTTGCCGAGAGATCGGAGTCGGGGGATAGGCCTTTTCCGGACCTCTTCCGCGACGCGCGAGGCGTTCATCGAGCTGGGCTTCAGGGAGAGCGAGCTACAGGGTAACCGGCGCACCGGACAGGCGGCGCTCCATCATGTCTCTCAGGAACTCTTCAGTGACGAGGCGCGGACGGTTCCGTCGGATGGCAAGGTCCGTCGAATCGTAGGGGCCGACCGGCGGTCGGAGGTGGACTGCATCGCCCGCGAGATTGGCCGTCTCCAGAGGGGAGAAGTCCCGAGTCTACCGGGCGATCCACCACCCCTTCGCGAGATCGGGATCATCGTCAGGAGGCTCGACCTCTATCGTGACCTGATCCCCGCTCTTTTCGACCGCCACGGGATCCCGGTAAGGCTCGTCCAGGATCCCCTTCCTTTGAGGTCGGAACCGATAGTGCGTCATGCGCTCGGTTATCTCTCTGCCATCGCCGGTCCGTTCGATGGGCAGGAGACCCTGAGGTACCTGCTCTCGGGGCATGTAGGCCTCGGGGACGCCTCCGGTGGGAAGAGAGACGGCCTGCAAGGTGAAATCCATGAAGGGGCGAGCCAGCTGGAGGAGAGGGCTCGGCAATTCGGGATGCCGAAGACGCTTCAGAGCCTGCTCGAAGGGCGTCCCGCGGGAGGCGACGGTTGGGCGTCCTTCCTGCTCGAATGGCGGGAGCGTCTTGCCGAGCCACGAGGGCCCGAGGATATGGCGGCGCTCATCGAGGATGCACTGGCGGGTGGAATCCGCCCCGCCTTCGAATCGAGAGGCGGGTCCGCCGATGGCGATCCGGTCTTCTGGCACGATCGATTCCGCAGGGAATCGGCCGCCCTGGCCTCCCTGAGAGATGCGGTGCGCGAATCCGGGAGCCCGCTCCTCTGGGGAGGGACGAGGGCTTCGGTCTCGGCGGCCGACCTTCTCCGGACGGTGGCCGAGGCCGTCCTCGAATCCAAGGTCCCCCTCCGGGACCGCCGGCTGAACTGCGTCAACGTGATCGATGCGAGGGAGGCGCGTCACTGGGACTCGTTGCGGGTCGTCTTCGTGGCCGGCCTCCTGGAGAAAGAATTCCCGATCTACCCGAGGGAGGACATCTTCATCCGGGACAGCGAGCGCAGGCAGCTCAACGAGAATACGAAGCTCAGTCTTCGTGAGAACCTGCGTCAGCGGGATGAGGAGCGCTACCTCTTCTATGTGGCGGCGACGAGGGCGCGTGACCTGTTGTATCTGTGCAATCCGGCGCACGATTCCAGCGGGAACGAGACGCGGGCCTCCCTGTACGTGGCCGAGATGAGTCGCCTCTTTCCGGAAGGGGGAATCGAAATCGAGGAGGCCACGTTGGCTGACCCGTGTCCGCTCCCCGACAGGGCCAGCTTGCGGGAGGATCTGGAGATGGGCATCGCCCGTTCCATCGGGTCCGCTCCCCCGCCGGAAGTTCTCGCCCTGTACGAGACGGCTCCCGATCGGTCCATCTTTTCGAACGGGAGGGCATTTGTCAGGGCGAGGGGGGCGAGCCTGGAAGCCGAGGACCTGCGTGAGGCGATCCATCAGGCCGTTCGCCACGTCTCGGCCAGCGGCATCAACGATTTCATCCGATGCCCCCATCTCTACTTCGTGACGCGGGTCCTGAGGCTCGGTGAGCCGCCTGCCGGAATCGAGGAGCGACTCGACTATCGGGACATCGGATCCATCGCCCATCGCGCTCTTCATCGATACCACGAAGCGGGAGGGAAGAGACCGATCCACGATGTGATCCAGGAGGCTTTGGAAGAAATCGTGGGTCAACTCGATCTGGGTCTCCGCCGCGAGGTCGCGCTCGACGAGCTCAGGAGGTCCCTGGGTTACACGCTGGAGCGAGAGGCAAAAGACGAAGGTCCCTTCAAGCCGGCGGCCCTCGAAACGAAGCTGGAAAGCGTCGTTCTCCCCTTGCCCGACGGGGACATCCGCCTCGAGGGGAGGCTCGATCGAATTGACGAGGCCGAGATCGATGGGAGGCGCTTGCGCATCCTCGTGGACTACAAGCGCAGCAAGGGTTTCCGGAAGCGGACCCTCGAGATGCTCGAGGAGATGACCGACGTCCAGCTCCCCTTCTACCTGCTGGCCTCGCGGATCGCGGGCGGCGCCCCCGTCGTGGGCGTGGAGCTTTACCCGTTACGGGAGCGGACCCGAGGCGGGATCTACCTGAAGGATGTGGAGGCGCAAGTCGGAGGACGCGTCGAGTCGAAGCGATATTCTCTCTTCCTCTCAGAGGATGAGTTCGAGAGCTGGGTGGATCTCTGCAGGGATGTTGTCTCCAAGGCGATCCATCGGATCCGAGCAGGCGATCT
Source organism: Planctomycetota bacterium (assembly GCA_027296055.1). Lineage (GTDB taxonomy): Bacteria > Planctomycetota > JAPUJT01 > JAPUJT01 > JAPUJT01 > JAPUJT01. Next base: position 8,183 of record JAPUJT010000021.1, read on the forward strand.
GGGACGGGAGCCGGTCGAGCCCGCGGCGTGTACTCCCGATGGCTGCTCCGCGTACCTGATCTGCCGCCCGGACCGTCGGCGCCTCTATGCGGCGAACCGCGGTCGGGAGGGAGGGCCACGATGAAAGACCCCTCGAGTCTCCTCGGGACAGGCCCCTCGAGTCCCCTGGGGGCAGGCCTGAATCCGCGACAGCGGGAGGCGGTCGAGACGACGGGTCGCGATCTGCTCGTCCGGGCCGGGGCGGGGACGGGCAAGACTCGAGTGCTGGCTCATCGCTTCCATCACCTCGTCGAGAGGGAGGAAGTCCCGATCGATCAGATCCTTGCCATCACGTTCACGGAGAAGGCAGCGGCGGAGATGCGGAGTCGGGTGGCGGCGCTGTTCCAGTCCGCCGAGATGAGGGAGCAGATAGAGTTCGCCCCGATCTCGACGATTCACGCCTTCTGCGCCCGGCTCATCCGGGAGGAGGCCATAGACGGCGGTGTTGATCCGAACTTCACCGTCGTCGAGGAGGTGGAGGCCCGCGACCTTCTCGATCAGGCCTTCGAAGAGACCAGCCGCCGGTGGATTCGTGACCGGCGTCCGGATCTGGACGCGCTCCTCGCGATCCATGCCGACGCCGCACACCTTCAGGGCGAGATCCTGGACATTTACGACAAGGTGCGAAGCACGCCCATCTCCTTCGAAGATCTTCACCTCGCGCGGCTGGACGTAGACGTCGATGAGCTCCTCGACCGGATCGCTGCGATCCGACTCGAGATGGAAGTCGCGACGCGGTCGCTCAAGCCCGATCGAGCGGAAATCCTGAGACCCCTTCTGACCGCGCTGACCGGGCTCGCCGCCTCGGTGAAATCGCTCCCCCCGATCGAGGCGGCCGGGAAGATCGGTGAAATTGTCCGAGGCATAAATCTCGGTCGCTTTCGGAAGCCTCCGATCAAACCGCTCCTGAAGGAGCTCCGTGACACCTGCCTGGAGAAGCTCCGGGGAGTAGTCCTGGACGAAGTGGCGGCGGAACATTTTGGCGGCGTGAGAGATTTTCTGGTCGATCTCGATTCGGCCTACACAGCCCTCAAGCGGGTAGGCTCCCACCTGGACTTTTCGGACCTGGAGAGAGAGGCCCTGGCTCTCCTGGGACGCCATCGGGAGGAGGGCCGACGTCCTCACAGGAGCTACCGGCACATCCTCGTGGATGAGTACCAGGACACGAATCCGATCCAGGAAGCCATCATCGAAGCGATCCGCGGAGGTGCGGAGCGTTTCGCCGTGGGTGACCCGGGACAGTCGATCTACCGATTCCGGGGCGCGGAGCTGGGGGCGCTCGTGGATTACGAGAGGGAGGTCGGGGAGCGAGGCACGATTCTTCTCGACAGGACGTATCGCCCGTCGCCGGCGTTGCTCGCCTTTCAGAACGCCTTCTTCGAGAAGCTCTTCGAGGAAGGGCCGATACGGTTTGCCCCCATGGAGCCGGGCGCCGAATTCGTTCCGAGGGAGAACCCAGCGGTCGAGATCCTCACAGCGACAGGGGACGACTCCCGATCGGCCCGAGACGCGGAGGCGGCGATGATCGCGAGGCGCGTGGAGGAGATAGTCAAAGGCAAGTCCCTCCGATTCACTCGCAAGGATCCGGACCGCCCGGACTTGGTGGGCAAGCCTATCGCAGAGGGGGACATCGCCATTCTTCTCCGCTCGGCGACTCACCTGGCCGTCTACGAGCGCGCCCTCGGCGCCCGCGGAATTCGATCGTTCGCCGGGATCGGGGGCGGCTTCTACTCTTCGCTCGAAGTGATGGACCTGGAGAATCTCCTTCGGGTGATTGTCCGACCGGATGATCGCACTGCCCTGGCGGCCTTCTTCGCATCACCCTTCGTGGGGATGACCGACCAAGACCTCCTCCGGTTCCTTGCCTGTTGGACAGGCGCGCCGGCCGGGACGCCCTGGCAGGAAGCGGTCCAGGCGGAGGGCCTGCCCCCCGACCTTGTCGAAAAGGTCCGACGGGCCCATGGCGTGGTGCGGTCCCTGCGAGAGGTCGAGGGAGTGGGAGGGCTCCTCGATCTCGTCGAGAGGATGATCCGTGTGGGGCGGTACGATCTCGTGACGCTCCTGCAGCAAGGAGGCACGCGCCGCCTGGCGAACTTGCGAAAGCTGGAGGGTATCGCCCGCCGCCTGGACAGAGACGGTGGCCACGGGGCGCGAGATTTCCTACGGATGATAGAGGACTTGAGGGATCGGGACAGCCGTGAGGCAGAGGCCGCCGTGGGCTCGGAGGCCGAGGAGGTCGTCCGGATCATGACGGTTCACGGCGCGAAGGGTCTGGAGTTTCCAGTCGTGATTCTGGCGAACCTCGCGGCCCGGCCCCGGCTGGAGACCGCGCCGATCCGATCGGATCGGCGCGGAGGCATCGCATTCAAGATCCATGGAGACGAACCTAGGAGATCGCTCGAGCCCGGAGGTTACGCCGCTCTGGCCCAGGCGGAGAGCATCGCCGCCACCGCGGAGGAGAGGCGCCTCCTCTACGTGGCCATGACGAGGGTCCAGGAGCACCTGATTCTCTCATGCGGTATCTCTCCACGCCGGGCGTCCTGGTCCGAGTGGTTGAAAGACGTCCTTCGGATCTGTGATATCGCCGACCCCACGGAGGCGGGACGCCATTCGCTCGGGGAGGGAACCTTCGATGTGCTCACCACGGAAGGAATCGAACAACCTGCCCTGAGGGGACTCGAAGGGACTGCCCCGAGGCGACTCGAAGGGACTGCCCCGGCGGAGAAGGTCCCCACCGAGGGGGTCCTCGAGGCCGTGCAGGCGGGCAGGGGAATCGGGCCGCTGCCCGAAGCGGACCTCGTCAAGGCGCGCGCCTCGTGGGAGAGAGTCTCGAAGCCAGGTGGCGCTCTGGACGTCGTTCCGTTCATCGCCTCGACCTCCGAACTCATCCGGTTCGACGCCTGTCCCCTCGCGTACTTCTGGTCGGGTCTCGTGGGTGTCTGGGAGGGCCACCGCTCACCGCCGGAGCAGTCTGTCCCCTTCGCGCGGCCGGGTGAGGATGAGGTCCTCGACCGCGAAGATCGCAGGCGGATGGGGACCGCTGTGCACGCGATCCTGGAGACTTGCTCTCTTGACCGTGGGCCCTCCGAGGAAGACGTCCGTCGGATCTTGCAGGAGGAGCTCGGTCGGGCCGCGACCGCGGAAGCGGTCGACAGGGCGAAAGCCCTGGCCAGCTCGTTCCTGGAGAGTGACTGGGGACGCAAGGCGCGGGATCTCCATCGAGAGGATTCGAGCAGGGTAATTCGCGAGAGGCCCTTCTTGCTGCGCCACGAGGGACTCCTGGTCAAAGGGACCGTAGACCTGATTCTCCTGCCGAGCGGAGAGTCCGCGGTTGTGATCGACTACAAGTCAGGCTCCGCGGCCAGGACGAACGGCTCTCGAGCCGGATACGCCCTCCAGATGCAGATCTACTCGCTCGCTCTGGATAAGATCTTGGGAGTCCCCACCGCGGCGATTCTCTTCTACCTGCAGGATGGGGTTGCTGTCGAGGTCGCGCCGGGTGAGGAGGTGGTGACCGACCTGTTCCGCCGATTCCGTGAGGCGCACGAGTCGACGGCCCCGGGCAAGGGACCGGAGCCCCACTTCCCGGCCAGGCCTTCTGTCAATCGCTGCCGTGCCTGTGAGTTTCGCGACGTCTGCCCTGCCGCCCAGATCTGACCACCCAGGAGATCCCTCCCCCTTGCCGGATAGCCGAAACCAGCTCCGCCGGATCTACGTGGCCGGCGCCCTCATGGACTACAGCCTCTACCTTTTCATGGGAGTGCTCTACTTCTTCGTCCTGGGTCTGGGCGGTGGGTCGTCCGATCTCGGGATCGTGTCCGCCGCGGGCGGCGCATGCTACGTGGTGGCGGCCATCGCGGGTGGTCGTCTCTCCGACCGGGTGCCGCGGCTTCTCCTCGCGCGGATCGGTTGCCTCAGTTTTTCCCTCCTGGTGTTCGGAATCTCCCTCTGCACCGAAATCCGTTCCGTGATCCTTATCTTCACGCCTGTCGGTGTGAGCATGGGACTCTTCTGGCCGCCGATCCAGGCGCGCATCGCCGATCTGGCCGCGCCGGAGGGGTTGGCCGACGCCACCGGCAGATTCAATATCGCCTGGAGCCTTGGAAAGGGATTCGGTTTCTTCTCGTCCGGCGTCCTGATCGAGCTGTTCTCTTCGCTTGGCGAGGACGGTGCCCTCCGCGCCACGATGGCGGTGGCGGCCATCGCCGGGGTGCTGCCCTTCCTGCTCCTCGGGGAGTCAGACCCGTCGAAGGAACAGAATGCGCCGCAGGATCCGGAGATCGGTCGCAGGAAGAACGGGAGGCCTTACCTCCTCGCCGCCTGGATATCCAACTTCGCCGTGTTTGGAGCCGGGGCGGCGATCGTCACTCATCACCCGAAATGGATCTCCGACATGCGCATGGAAGAGTTCCACTCGAACGCATTCCTGGCCGCCGTCTTCATATCGCAGACGGGGGGTTTCATTCTCTGGAGCTTGTATACCCGCTGGCGGTATCGGTTGATTGAATTCTGGGTGGTGCAGGTGGCGTTCGGGGTTGCCATCGCCGCCCTACCGCTCTACCCATCCTTCGGGCTGACCCTGCTCCTAGCCCCGCTCGTGGGCCTGGGTCTCGGCCTCACATACCAGGCGAGCATCTTCTACAGTCTCGACGTCGGGGTCGAGCGGGGACGGCATTCGGGTCTGCACGAGGGCATCCTCGGCTCGGGAAATTTCCTGCTCCCCCTGCTCGGCGGCTTGGCGGCGGGGACGTGTCTTGGCAACCGGGCGCCCTACCTGGTGGCCGCGGCCGTCGTGGGGCTGGGCCTGGCGGTCCAGGTGGCTGTCTTCTGGCGCTCTTCGCGGTCGAAGGCGAAACTCGACTCACCTTGAAATGCCAGACTGGGACTGATCGAATCGGCGGTCTTCGGCGGACTTGCGGATCGTGAGCCTGCGGTCGGCGGGGATCTCGCGGATCCTCTGGACCGTCCCGTCGGGCCATCGGATCTCGAGTAGGTCGACACGCTCCCTCTCCCCGAGGCCAAAGTGCAGGATCGGCGAGTGGCCGCTCAGATACGACTGACCGGTGAAGGCCTCGCGGGTCTGCTTGAGATCGCCGGCGACGGCGATCACGCGGGCCCCGACCCCCGCCGAGTTCTTCCGATCACCTACGAGGTCTACTTGCAGCCAGTGCCCCTTCTTCCCCTCGTAGACGAGGTAGGTCGAGCGGGCCTCATAGTTTCGCAGGTACAGGTCGAGATCACCGTCGCGATCGAAATCGGCGATCACGAGGCCGCGCGCACAGGCGGTCTCGCCGGCCCCCGAGACGAAACCGATCTCATGGAAGGCCCCTTCGGGCGTCTGGCGGAAAAGGCGGTTTCTCTCGGCGCCTTGCAGGGGCCTCCCGTCCGTCTCGAAGACCTTTTCCCCCTTCAGGTACCTCTCCCAGTTGCAGACCGAGTCGATGAAGAACTCTAGAGATGAATCGACGCCGATCCCCGGCTCGAATCCATTCGGAGAGTAAATGTCGAGATTTCCATCGTTGTCGAAGTCCAGGAAGGACCCCGCCCAGGCCCACCCGCCGCGAGAGACATCATCTCGAACGGGAGCCTCTTCGAAACGCCCATCCCCCAGTCCCCGAAAGAGGGTGTTTCCCTGCATCATCTTGACGAAATAGGGAACAATCCTCCAACGGAAGATCCGGCCCAACCAGGGGAGGGGGAGGTCAGGGTCCTCGTAGACGAATCCGTAAGGGCTGTCTATGTTCGACGTGTAGAGATCCAGTCGTCCGTCTCGATCGTAGTCTCCGATGCTCACGCCCATGCCGTATCCTCGATCCCCCAGCCCGGCGCGAGCCGTGGCTTCACGGAACTCGCCTCCCCCCAGGTTCTCGAAGTACTGGTTCAGTCCGAAGTCGTTCGCCACGTACAGATCCGGGTCTCCATCATCGTCGAGGTCGCCGAAGGCGCCCGCCAGGCTCCAGGCCGTCGTATCGACGGAAGCGCTCTCCGAGATGTCGGTGAATGTTCCGTCCCCCTCGTTGCGATAGAGGATATTCGGGTACCCGTTCCGGGCGTTCCAGGGGGGGGTCCCTTGCACGGCGAAATAGTCCCCGCTCTGCATGACATACAGATCGAGGTCGCCGTCGCCGTCGATATCCGCCGCGGCGGCGGACGTGCCCTTGCGGGCCTTCCCCAGGCGAGCCGCATCGGTCACCTCCTCGAGACGCCCCTCATGATTGCGGAAGAGGCGCTCCCTCCCGAAGTGCGATAGCGTCAGAAGATCGGTCCAACCGTCCCCGTCGTAATCGAACGCGAGGACCCCGGTGGCAAGGAGATCCGGCAGGCCCGCCACCCCCGTCACATCCTCGAACCTCTTGCCCTTGATGTTCCGGTAGAGGATGCTGCGGCGTCCGTCCCCGGCGAAGATATCCATCCACCCGTCCCGATCGTAGTCGATGGCGGCCGCCCCACATCCCGACCAGAGGCCGGCGACGATGCGATTGTCGAGAACGCGATCGGGCCGCTGAACGATATTGTCGAGTCCGGCCTCGACGGTCCCGTCCCGGTAGACGGGGGGGCCGGTCGCGATCTCGGTCGAGCCGGTCCCGGTCCAGTCCACAAGCGTGGTCTGGCCCGTTCGCTGGTCGAAGCGGTACACGACCCTGTCGGTCCATAGGTAGCTGGCCCTCCGTCCGTCGCTTAGCCGTCCCTCCACTTCCGACTCGATCTCCACCTCGAGCGAATCCTCATCGAAGCGCACCGCGGTGAGGCGCGGCCGGCAGCCGATCACTTCGGTCCAGTGGCCAAGCCGTCGGCCCAGATCGCTGCGAATTCTGGCTGCGATCTCTTCGTTTCCCTCGTCCCCGGGGATGATGGATGGATTCATCTTGCGCGCCGCGGCCGCAATCAGCTCGGCGTGATCGCGGGCGGCGAGGAGGGCGGCGCTCCGACCGAAGAATTTTTCTCTCGATGCGCAGCCCGATGGGTAGAGAAGGAGGGTGTACGACAGGAGGAGGACACTCCCCAGGACGACTCGCGACATCGCTCGATTGGCCCGGAGACATGGGTGAGTGCGCATAGGTTCCCCCGGCATCCTATCCACCGAGGGCTGCGGACTCAACTACAGGGGCCGGGCCGGAGGGCTTGGCTCCTTGTGACCCGCCCCTGCCTCCGCTAGAATATGCACATCAACTGCGAGTTTGGGGGCAGGAGGTCCGCTATGAAGGCCTGGTTCGTGACGATCCTGGGAGCCGTCGTGTGTGGGGGGATGATCCTCGGCGGCTGCAAGAGCAATGACGAGGAGAAGGATCGTTTGAAGTCCACGCGCCTGTTCACGATGGACAGCGTGGCAGGAGAGATCGTGGAGTTGAACCCGAGGAATGGAGGTGAGCTCAATCGCTTCCTGGCACCCGGTCCTGGTATCTCGGGGCTGGATTGCGGACTGGGGTACGACTCCGTCACCGGGATCCTCTTCTTCCATGACTCCATCATCGACCCGACGGTCATCTGGAGGATCGACCCCGACGATCCGGATCCGACCGGGACGGCCACGACGATCCCCTCGCTCGACACCGACTACGTAGGTCTGTCGCATGACGGGACGTTTCTTATGGCCCTTCGCCCGAATGTCCCGAATGAGGGGATCGTCTGGATGAATCCGGATACGGGTACGTATATCAAGACCGTCGTCTACCCCTCCACCGTGGACCTGGAGGATGCGCTCGCCGGAGAGGGTTCGGTCCTCTTCGCTGCGGGCTACGATCCCAGCGTGCCCGAGAACGTGATCTATCAGCTCGACCTATTGGGGAATGCAAGCTGTCCGCTCACCACGGGCATCCCCGGATTCAATCCGCGCGGGCTCGGCTACGCCAACGGGTTTCTCTTCATAGCGGACATGGGGAACTCCCAGATTCTCGTCGCGGACATGGTGGCCGGCGGGAACATCATCAACGCCTTCCCCATCCAGGGAGCCACGAGTACCTGCGGGCTCGCCGCGGGGACCAAGTAAACCGAACCCTTATAAAAGGAGTGTTCCCCGATGAGAGGGATAGTCTCAGCTTCGTTTCCGGCGATTTTGATGCTCTGCTTGGGGCCTGTCCATGCACAGGAGGCTGTCGCCCCCGAGGGGGAGGACACGGCGTTTCAGGTGAACGGCGTGACGGTCTCCATGGAGGAGTTCTCCAGGAAGATGCAGGAGGAGTATGGACAGACCTACCAGGAGCTCCTGATCACCCGCATCCTCGTGGAGCAGGAGGCGGAGAAGGCGGGGCTGGATCTCGCTGAGGTGGATCAACGCGTCGAGACCGAGATCCAGGGATACCTGAAGAACCCCCGGTTCCGCGGCGACATGAAGGCGCTGAGGGCCCAGTTGAAGTTTCAGGGGGTCGCGTACGAGGTGTGGAGGCACACCATCAGAACGAGGACGATCAGCCAGATGCTGATCGATTCCACGCGCGTCCCTCCCGAGGAGGATCTGAGGACGATTTTTGTCGGGGACTACGGAAAGGATGGGGTGAAGTGGCGTATCCGGCACCTCCTCTCTGCGGTCAATCTCCAGGCGTCCAAGCTCTTCAATCGGGATGAATACCAGGCCGAGTTGCCCAGGATCGAGACCAAGGCCTTTCTCGCCGCCGAGGCGGCCCTGGGCCGCGCCAAGGCCGGAGAGGACTTCATCTCTCTGGTGATGTCGCTCTCGCAGGATCCCGTAACGGCAACCGAGAAACTCGAGGGCGATCTCGGCACCCGGTGGCAGTACCACGGTGGCGATTTTGACGAGACGGTCAACGCCACACCCCTGGGAGGCATCGGGGGGCCCGTGAAGTCCTCACGGGGCTACCACGTGGTAAAGATCACCGGGGAAGCCCCGGCGGATTTCGAGGCGGAGCACATCCTCCTCGGCACGCGCGCTCTTGCCGGACTGCCGCCGGAGGAGAAGAGCGCCCAGATGGACACCCTCCGGCAAAAGGGGTTGAGCATCCTCGAGGAAGCCAAGGGGGGCAAAGACTTCGCCGAGCTGGCGAGGGTCCACTCCGAGGACCCGAGAACCCAGCCAAGAGGAGGTGCGCTGGGCGTCCGAAAGATGCCGAGCCAGTTCGGGCCGGAGTTCGACCAGGCGATCACGAAGATGAAAGAGGGGGAGATACGGGGCGTGATCGAGAGTCGGGCCGGCCTTCATATCATCAAGCTGAAAAAGAAAACCGTCCTACCGACCGTGAAGCACATCCTCTTTTCGACGCAGTACCACGTCGTGCGTGAGAGAAGGATTCGACCCTTGCTGGAAGAGCAGGCGATGGGAAAGATCCAGGCGGCGCTCAAAGCGGTGGAGGGGGGGGAGGATTTCTCCGCCGTGGTGAAGAGGGATTCGGACGATCCGTCGACGCAGAAGGCGGGGGGTGAGGTGAAGAACTATCGCCCGGAACAGTTCGGGAAAGAGTTTCACGATGCCGTGACGGAGATGGCCCCGGGCGATCCCCCGCGAGTCGTGAAGAGCCGCCGAGGGGTGCACCTCGTCGACCTCCTGGAAGTTCGGCGAACGAAGTTCGAGGATGTGCGAGACGCCCTCGTGGACAAGTGGAAGCAGCAGCGACAGGTGCGTGGCGCCGAGATCCAGACATTCCAGGATCAGCTTCGGAGCAACGCTGAAGTCGTCATTCCTTCCCGCTAGTATCGGCCTCCGTCTGGGGCCCCAGAGGGGCGCCCGGTAGACATAAAAATGCCCAACTGCCTCCCAAGGGGGGTGGGGTGTTTGAGGAAGCAGCGGGCATTAACAATTCAAGATTTTAGAAGTCTCGGTAGCTGTCAGTTCGAATTCCGGGAGGCAGGCGACGGTAGGTCGTCCTCCCAGATGAATTCCTCCTTCAAGCGGTCCGCATCATCCTGCGACTCCAAGAGCCTGTAGACGACAAGAGCGGCCGCGTAGACCTCAGCCGACTGGGGCCGGCGATTGGAAAGCTGGTGAATGAATCTGGCGATGCAAGGATTCGCGCTCTCGAGACGCCCGAGGAGCTCCTGGATACGTTTCCCGCCCCTGTCGCCGCGAAGCTCGCCGAGGACGGCGTTACCGGTCGCAACGGATACCTTGGGAAGTGCCATGGGCTATGCCCCTCACCAGATAGAGTTCGCTGAGTCCCGCCCCGTGCGGGAAGAACCCCTTGGTCGATTTCCTACAGGAGCAAACGTGGTACCGTTGCCGTCAAGAACCCGCACTCACCCTGCAAAATGCTCAGGACAAAGGAGTTAGGAGTGACGGAATGTTCAGGACCCTTCGGGGGCCCTCCTCCGTCCGAGTCCCGGTGCAGAGAAACCGTCTCAGAGTGGGACCCGCTTGGCGTCTCCCGACGGGAGCCGGGCGTCGGGGTCCTGGCGTTGTGTGCCGGCTTCATACTGATAGCGGGGTGTACGACAAACCGGCCCGCAGAAGTGCGCCGAACGCAATACCTGCTGGGGACATTGGTCACGGTTACGGCCGTCGCCCCGGATCGCGCCACGGCGGCGCAAGCGGTGACGGCAGCCTTGGACGAGATTGCTCGAATCGAGGCTCTGCTCACCACCTACCACCCAGAGAGCGAGATCTCCCGGTTGAACCGATCGGAAGGAGCGTGGATCAGCGTCTCACCGGAGACCCTCGATGTCCTCGCCGAGGCGGTTCGATTCGCGGAGATGACCCGGGGAGCCTTCGATCCGACCGTGGGTCCCCTGATCGACCTCTGGAGAGAGGCGGAGCGTCGCGGCAGGGCGCCCACGGATGAGGAGCGCGTCGCCGCTTCGAAGCGGGTCGGCTATCGAAGGATTCAGGTAGACCGCCATGGGTCTCGCGCTCGCCTCGAGATAGGCACTCGGGTCGACCTCGGTGCGATCGGCAAGGGGTACGCCGTGGATCGGGCGGCAGAGGCGATGATGAGGGCCGGGGCTTCCGGAGGCGTCGTCGAGGCGGGCGGGGATCTCCTGCTCGTCGGAGACCTGCCTGATGATCTCAGGGACGTCTCGATCCGGGATCCGCGCCCTCCCCCGCGCGTGCACCGGATAGGATCATTCAGCGGCGGGACCGCGGTAGCGACGTCGGGCGGTTACGAGAGGAGTTTCCAGATCGGGGATCAACGATATGGGCACGTGATCGATCCGGCAACGGGGTTGCCGACCGATTCCCTCCTCAGCGCCACCGTGATCGCGCCGTCAGCAACGATGGCCGATGCCCTGGCCACGGCGATCCTGGTACGCGGACAGGACGAGGCGCAGAGACTGGCCAATGAGCAAGGAATCGAATACACGATCTTCCACCCGGACGGGTGGATCGAGGACTACTACGATGGAAAGACGGAGAGGACCGACGGGAGATAGCCCAACCTGAAGGTCAGTCTATTTCGCTTCGTCCTTCTCGGTCTCTTTCGGGGCAGGCTTCTCTTCGTTGACGATGGGACCGGGGCGGTCGACCTTCTCGTGGGGCATATCTTCGGGTTCGCCCTCCGGGACGACGAACCTGGTGATCGTCGAGTCGACTTCCTTGGACTGCTCCCGGAACTCCGGAAAATGCTTCTCGTGATCGTCGCGGTTGTCGTCGAAATCCTTTTGCGCCCGAGGATCGGCGGCCCCGAAGTGCGCCGGATTCGTGCCGTCGGGCCTCTCCGCGTTGTGCTCGGTGGTCCCACGAATGAGCATCGGAGTATCGCCCATGGCCCGGCCCGCGGGTTTGTTCTCCTTCTCACCCATTATGCACCCGAAAGCGATGACAGACAGCGCCCCCAGCAGAAATTGAATCTTCATGGGATCAGTTCTCCTCAATACCCCCGTCCGCAGGCTTCGAGCGGCTGACACTTTCATTATACTGCCGTCCCGAGGCGGCAACAATGGGGCTGCACGCTTGGATCCTCGGCCAGATCCGCTAGGATGAGGGCTTCACTGCCATTCCACCACTTGGGAGGAACTCCATGCCGCATCCTCAGCGCCGATCCGTCACTTCGCTGGTCTGGGCGATTTCGCTGGTCGTCTCCGTCGGCGCAGCAAGGGGAGATGAAATTCACTCCCCCGAGGACGAGGCGGCTCAGTCCATCACGGCGAGCGAGATGAAGGCTCACATCGAGTATCTGGCGGACGACGAGCGACAGGGTCGGAAGGCGGGCAGCCCGGGGGGGCGAGCGGCGGCCGAATACATCGTGGAGCAGCTCAAGGCATACTCGATCGAGCCTGCCGTGGATGGGTCCTACTTCCAGGAGTTCGGGAACAACATGCGCAACGTGATCGGGATCCTTCGCGGATCCGATCCGGAGGTGCGCGATGAGGTTGTGGTCGTGGGAGCCCACTACGATCATGTCGGCGCCGGGAGCGGCCGTATGCGCGGGCGCAGGACGGGCAAGGGGGACGATTCGATCTGGAACGGGGCGGATGACAACGCGTCCGGCACCTCCGGCGTGCTCGAGATCGCCCAGGCGTTTTCCCTCCTCCCCCAGCCCCCGAGGCGGACGATGATCTTCATCTGGTTCGATGGCGAAGAGGCGGGCCTCCTCGGATCGACGTATTACCAGAAGGAGCCGATCCTCCCGCTGGACAAGACCGTGACGATGGTGAACCTGGACATGATCGGGCGAGGCACAGGCGATCGGATCGAGCTACATGGAACAACCTCGGGGGAAGGGCTTCTGGACCTCGTCGAGGAGTGCAACGCCGACATCGAGCTCTCCTACCAGGTTCATCGAGAGATGATGGCCAACAGCGATCATTACCGGTTTTACCAGAGCAAGATCCCGGTGCTGTTCTTCTTCACGGGCCTGCACGGCGACTACCACCGGCCCAGCGATCACGCGGACAAGATCGAGGTAGAACCGATGGAGAGTATCGCCCGGCTGACCTTCCTGATCCTCCAGAGGCTTGCCAGCGACGAGGGTCGGCCGAAGTTCACGGAGGTCCCGCGCCGCCAGAGGCTCGGCGTCTGGGGGCGGTTCGACACGGATGCCGGTGGGTACCGCATCCAGAGGCTTTCGCGGAACGGGCACGCGGTACGGTCAGGTCTGAAAGTGGGTGACGTCCTCTTACAGCTCGGAGACGCGGAGATCAAAACCGGCCGATCCCTCCGCAACGCCCTCTGGAAGGTAAAGAAGGACGCTGTCGTCCCTGCGCATATTGTTCGGGAGGGAGAGAAGTTGACGATCCAGGTCCACTTCGGCCGGGTGCAGAGAAAAAGGGGCTGGTACTAACGCGCGTCGCCTTTCTCGTCCACGATCTCGAGGACGCCAGCGTCCGCTACCGACTGAGCCAGTTCGGCTCGGCGTTGCGCCATCGGGGCCTCGAGCTGGATCTCTTCCCGATCCCCGCGCGGGCATCCCGACGTCTGAGGCTCTTCAAGTCCCTCCGCTCCTATGCCCTCGTAGGAATTCAGAGAAAGCTCTTCGGCGCGGCCTATTTTTATCTCTTGCGTCGCCTCGTCCGCCGTCTCGTCTACGACTTCGACGACGCCCTCTATATCCGCGATTCCCGGGACTGGAGCGGCCGCTCCTGGACCCGCAGAGGCCGGTTCGAGAGGACGGTCCGTAGCGCCGATCTCGTGATAGCGGGGAATCGTCTCCTCGTGGCTGAGGCTCGCCGATACAACCGCAGGGTTCGACTCCTCCCCACGTCGATAGACACGAATCGATACCGGCCGCTTCCTCGGAGATCTCGTTCAGGATCCGCTGTGACGATCGGATGGATCGGCAGCCGCAGCACTCTCTTTTACCTGGAAGATATCGCCGCCACTCTCGACCTGGTGCCCGCGCCGGGCTTACCTCCGGTGCGACTGAAGGTCATCGCGGACGAGTTCGTCCGCCTGCGCCGGATGGAAGTCATCCGGAAGACCTGGAGAGAGGAGGAAGAGGTAGACGACCTGAGAGGCGTGGACATCGGAATCATGCCATTACGTGATGATCTCTGGTCGCGCGGGAAATGCGGCCTGAAGCTCCTGCAGTACATGGCCATGGGGATTCCCGTTATCTGCTCTCCGGTGGGGACGAATCTGGATCTCGTAACCGATGGTGTCGAGGGGCTGCACGCCGCTGGTGCGGAGGGCTGGGTGCAAGCCGTTCGACGGCTCGCCGCCGATCCGGTCCTCAGGAAGAGGATGGGTCAGCGCGGCAGGGAGAAGGTGGAGCGGAACTACTCTGCCACCGGAGCGGCGGAACACCTCGCCGAGATCCTCCGTTCGGTGGGAGTTTCGTGACGCGCACGGAACCCCCCACCCAACCCGGAGTTTGGTGCGCGTCATGAAACTCTAGAGCTTGGCCACCAGGGCCTCGGCCGCCCCCATCGGTTCCGCCCTCCCCGTCTTGATGGATCGCTCCGCTTCCAGGATGTGGCCGAGGCGTTCAGGGATATCTGTTTCCGGGTTTGCCTCGACCTGCTCCCAGAATCGGCGGGCAAGAAACGGAGCAACGCCCAAGGTCTGGAGGATCTCCTTGTCTCCTTTGCCCTCCGCGCGCAGGTACTGTGCTCGCCAGAGCGACATGAGCCGCCCCGCCAGCCCGCGGATCAATATCTGGGCGACTCCCCCGGGGTTGTCACGTCCCCTCCCCGACGCGTCGGCCATCCCATGGAGAAAGAGTGCCCGCAGCCCGCAGATCGCCTCCGGCCTCTTCCCCGCCAGGACCTGATCCACGACACGGTAGACAGGATCGGCGCGAGATGTCGGAGCGAGGCTACGAATCTGATCCTCTGATATCTGCCCCGACTCGCCAGCGAGGAGGCTCGCCTGCTCGATCGCTCCGTCGATCGATGCGAGGTCCGCGCCCCAGGCCTCGACGAGGGCATCGATCGCTGAGGGCCGGATGCGTCTTCCCCGGGCCTCGACGCGCAGCAGGATCCACCGGGCGACTTCGCTTTCTCCCGATCCCCTCTGCCAGGGTGGGGGCGTCTCGTAGAGAGGTCGGCACTGGATGACGAAACCCATCTTCTCTATGGCCTTGAAGAGGCGCATATTGGCGGGAAGGGTCGTCCCCTCGAGGATCAGGTGGGCCCCGGTCGCCGGGTGGGCGAGATACTCCTCGATCCGGGGGCGGTCCTCCTTCGCCAGCCCCTCGACGCCGCTGAGGTGGACCAGGCGGGGACCGCCCAGGAGGGAGGGGGTTCTCAGGTCATCGAGGAGTGACGTGACATCGATACGAGGGCTGCCCGACGCATCCGCCGCCGTGAGGTTCATTCGTCTGTCGGTCGGCCCCAGGATCGTGTCGAGGAGATCGGCACGTACCAGACTCCTGAGGTACTCCGCCTTCCCCACGATCAGGGCGGCCGGCGCCTTCTTCTTCTCGGGCGAGAGACCCTGGTAGCCGAAGTAGTCGAGCTTCATCGCCTTTTCCGCATGCAGAGGATCATCTACATACCTTTGATCACCACCATGACCAGATAGATGTATCCGGTCACGAGAATCACTCCGATGATGTTCAGAATCACGCCCGCTCTCGCCATCCGGCCTATCGGGACGAGCCCGCTGGAGTAGACGACGGCGTTTGGCCCGGTGCCCACGGGCAACATGAAGGCGAACGACGCAGAAATCGCCGCGGGCATCATCAGGAGGATCGGGTTGACATCGATGGAGTTCGAGAGCTTGGCAAGGATCGGCATCATCACCGATGTGACGGCCGTGTTGGACGTGATCTCCGTCATGAACGTGAGCAGCAAGCAGTCGGCGCCGATCATGACGATGGTCGGTTTATCCCCCAGAATTGTCAGTTTCTCCCCGAACCATTCGGAGAGGCCGGATTCGTCGAACCCATGGGCGATCGCCAGCCCCCCTCCGAAGAGGAGGAGGAGGCCCCATGGAATCTTGGAAGCGGACTTCCAATCAAGCAGCCTATCCTGGCTGCCTCGCTGCGTGGGCACGAGGAAGAAGATGATGGCCATGAAGATAGCCACGGTGCCGTCGCCGACAAATCTCGCCTCGGTGATCCTTTCGGGGAGCCCGAGACGGTGGAGCCAGGTGACGATTCCGGGAATGCGAAGTCCCTCCTCTCCGATCTGGATGTCGGCCCGGAAGATCCAGAGGAACGCCGTCACGGCGAACAGACAGAGGACACGTCTCTCCGGGACGGTCATCGGTCCCAGCTTTCGGATCTCCTCCTCGATCAAGTCCCCCTTGCCGGTAGAGAGTCCCTTCGGGATCGGGCAGAGGACGCGCACCAGCAGGAACCATATGATCGGAATGAACAGGGCGACCAGGGGGATGGTGTATGCCATCCACTGTGGGAATGTGATCGGAGGGGCGTTCGGGAATGCCTCGCTGAAGTGCGCCAGAAAGAGCACATTGGGGGGAGTGCCGATCGGTGTGCCGATCCCCCCCACGTTGGCGGCGTAGGCTATGCCGAGCATCAGGGCCGTCCCGAGAGCGGCGCTCCCCGCGGGGTCATCGGGGTTCGCCTTGGAGACCTGGCTGATGATTGCCAGAGCGATCGGCAGGAGCATCAGGCAGGTCGCCGTATTCGAGATCCACATGGACAGGAGGGCCGTCGCCAGCATGAAACCGAAAACGATCATCGCCGGTTGCCGACCCGCGGAGGCGATGACCCTGAGCGCGATCCGTCTGTGAAGACCGCATTTCTGGATCGCCTGACTGATGAAGAATCCACCCATGAGGAGCATGATCAGGTCGTGGGCGTAGGCCTTCGCCGTGTCCCCCGCGGAAGACACCCCGAGGATGGGGAACAGCACGAGAGGGATCAGTGAGGTGGCGGGGATCGGGATCGGCTGAGTGATCCACCAGATAGCGCAGAGGAGGGTGACGGCGGCTACCTTCCGCGCGGCAGGGGGGATCCCTTCATGGTCCTCCCCTCCGGGAATGACGAAGATGAGAAGGAATAGCACGAGCCCGAGCCAGAACCCGATCTTCGTGACCCAGGTCGTCTCTCCATGGAGGGACGGTTCAGTCGTCATGATGGATCCCGTTCCCGAAGAAGATCCTGTCTCTCTCTACGATGAGATGGGGTTCCCCCTCCTCCCAGCCGGCCAGCGTGAAGAGGTCGCCCTTCGCGCCTTGATACTCGATCTTGCGATGAGCTTGTTCGTGCACATGTCCGCAAATGATCACGTCGGCCCCGGCACGGAGGGCCTTCGCCAGCTCTCGATTCGATAGGGCCATAGTCGCAGTGGACTTCCTTCTCACCGACCGTAGGCTCACCGATCGGAATCCCCCGGCGAGATGCATCGCAGCCTCTGGCGGCAGGGCCCGCCAGGCCAGCCGGGCGGGCAGGCTTCGGATCACGGCCCTCGTGATCCGATAAGGGGCGTCGCGGGTGCAGAACTGGTCCCCGTGAGTCAGGCACAGGCGCCCTGCGGGGGTGGCGATATGGTGAACATCCCCGAGCCTCCGTATCCCCAATGGCTCCAGGACTCGAGCATCCAGGTGGAAATCACGGTTGCCGGGGACGAAGCCTACGGAAACCCCCTGACGGGCGGCCCCTTCCAGGGCGCCGAACACGCGTTGGATCGCCGGCGTCCTTGGCTGACGAGGCCCGATCCAGAAGTCGAACAGGTCCCCCAGGATGTAGATCTCCCGGAGGTGGGAGAGCCTCAGCCTGGACTCGATGAATCGAGCGAAACGATCTGCCCTCTCGGGATCGTCAGGTCTCACATGGACGTCAGAAGTTACGAGAATCATCCCGAGCGGCATTTTAGCGACGCCGACGGTGGCCTGCAAACCAGGATTCGATTCGTTCCGGGGGGGTGAATCGTTCAAATCGAAGGACGGGAGGGTGACAGGCGCTCATCGCCAAGGGATTCGTGGGGGTATTCCACGGTGAATTGATGCATTCAGGTTGCCGGGGATCCATGTCGCACTATACTTAGGGTGATGAGATTGGCGCCAGGCAGCCGCCTGATAAACCGTCAGGTGGGGATCGATCCAACGGGGGGAGTGGGCTGATGTCGGAAAAGGAGACACACAAGAAGGCGCAGGGTCTCAGGTACATCATTTATCGGCGACCGCCTCACCCGGAATTCTTTCAGATATACTCCAGCCGCAGAATCGAAGAGAAATACTACCAGGCGTTCATCTGGGTCATCGGGCACAGTCACGTCGTCACGCTGCGAGCGGGTCGTCACGCCCTCGTGGAAGTTCTCACGGAGAAGGGGAGCGTCGTGCCCAGAAAAGGAATCGTCAAGAAGGTCTCCGTTCACGAGTCCGGTCTGGAGAAGATCCAGGTGAGCGAAGGCGGCGTGATCTCCTATACGAGCGAGTTCACCTTCTCTCAATGCTCTGCGACCACTTATCGTGAACGGCATGACGGCGCATTCACCGGATCGTTCGACCAGAGGCTTCTCCACACCTTCCCCGTTGAGTCGAAGGACGACCTGCGGCCCTTCACCCTGGTCGACTACAAGGTCTCGCGCGGCCGCCTCGAGGTCCGCTCGGTCAACGCCTACCCGCAGGACCTGACCCTGGTTACAACGGAATCTACCTTCGAGATATAGAAATCGGATGGGCCCGGGGGTTCCTGGCCGGATTCGGCCAGATCAAGTGGCCTCTTGTGTGTGCACGGGCGTGGGAAGCTTGACCCTCTCCTCCATCAACCGTCCCGGTTTGAAGATGACGACCTTCTTCGCCGGAACCTGTACCTCCTCACCAGTTCGGGGGTTACGAGCCTTCCTGGGCGCCCGCTGCTTCACCTCGAAGACCCCGAAATTGCGGAGCTCGATCCTGCCCTGGGTGGCGATGGCCTCGATGATGGAGTCGAATGTGCTCTGAACTACTTCCTTGGTCTCTACTTGGGTCAATCCAATCTTGTCGGCGATAGCCTTCACGATCTCCTTCTTGGTCATCCCCATTCCTCCCAGTTCATCCCCCCTGAAAGTGGTAGAGGGATCGTGCTGGTGACTAGGCTGATCCTCTATAACCTTACATAGGGAAAAAAGATATGTCAAGCAAGATTTGTGGGTCGACCGGGCTTGGCATGCCGATCGACCACCGAACGGTCCGGCAGGAAACGCCCCCGGGCCCTCTCAGGGGGTCGAATCGGGCATCCCCCTTCGGCGGCATCCTCCGCTGTCGGGCTATCCTGGAAGGAAAACGTCGGAAATGTCGTAGATGCCAGGCTTTCGGCCGTGGACGAACCGGGCGGCCAGGAGGGCGCCACGGGCAAACGCCTCCCGGTTCAGGGCGACATGACGGATCTCGATGGACTCCCCCGGGCCGCTGAATATCACGCGGTGCTCGCCCGTCTCCTCACCCATGCGTAAGGAGTGCACCCCGATCTCGCCGATCTTCCGCTCATCGGTCATCCCGTGCCGGCCATAGGTGAGCGTCGGTCCAGATTCATCGCGGGCGCGGGAGATGGCGTAGGCGAGTCGGAGGGCGGTGCCGCTCGGCGAGTCCTTCTTGTATTTGTGATGCGTCTCGACGATCTCGACATCGAAGAGTTCGGGGAGATTCTTGGCGAAGGTCGCCACGGCTTTCGTGGCCAGCGCAATTCCCAGGCTCATGTTGGAGGAGTGGAGACAGGGTACCCGTTCGGACGCCCGCCGGATCACCTCCATATGGGAGGCGTCGAGACCTGTTGTCCCGATGACTATCCCCACGCCCCTCTTCGCGCACTCGGTCGCCCGGGCCGCCGCGGAGGCCGGGGCGCTGAAGTCGATCAGCACGTCAGCGTCTTGCAGTTCCGATGTCACCCTGACTCCCACCGTCTCGAACTCGTGGATCTCACCGACGTCCTGTCCGAGGTACGGGTGGCCCGGCCGCTCCAGTGCCGCCGTCAGTCGGATGTCTTTCTGCTCGGCGATCAGACGGATCACCGCGCCGCCCATGCGCCCACAGGCTCCGTTCACCATGACTCGGACCGGGTCAGCCATATTGACCTCCCGCCTCAGAGGGCATCGTAGATTCGATCTGCCTCGACATGACGAGCGACGAGATCCTGGATCAGGTCAATCTTTCCCTGATCGTTGGGAGAGATAGTCCCTCGGAAATTGCGAATTCGCGCTGCGGTGGAGTAAGTCTCATCGTCGACCAGAAGAACCGGAACCTGTGTTCGTCGCAGCAGTCTCAGGACCTCTTCGTCGGGATGCGTGTCGCCACAGAGGACGATTCCGGCCACGCGCGATCCTTCCGCTTCTCCGAGGAGGCGGTACGAGATCGTCGTGAGGATCAGATCGGCCCGATCGCTGGCGGTTACCAGCAGAGAATGAGGAGCAAGCTCCCGAAGGGCATGCTGAGGGCTCGAGACGCCCAGGACGACCTTCCCCACCCGGTTCTCCATCTCCTGCTCGCCGTTGAGGACCTCTCCCCCCGTGACGGCCAGCACCTCCCGGATCGACGGCGACTCGAGCATGTGTCGGTACGGAATGATGCCGAGCACCGGGATACCCCTGTCCTCGAGGGCCTGCTTTCCCACCGTCTCGAGGAGATCCTTCTCCTCGGGCCCCACTCGATTCAGCACCACCCCGAGGACGTCGACTCCGTAGTTCCTGAACATGGCGAGGTTCAAGGTTATCTCGTCCAGCTCGGGGCCGAGGCCGCCGCTGGTGACGATGAGCACCTTCGCCCCCAGCGTGCTCGCCACATAGGCGTTCGATAGGCCGAAGATGGATCCGACGGCCGCGTGCCCCGTCCCTTCGATCACCACGAGGTCCTTTCCCTCCGCGACACGATCGAAGGAAGCCTGCACCTGCTCGATCAGCTGATCGGTCATCTTCTTGCGGAGGAAATCCTCCACGAAGCCGGTGTGAACCGTGATCGGGTTCATGTCCGAGAGGTCGCAGTCGACGCCGCACACCTTTTCCATCAGGAGTACGTCGGGATCGCGCATGGACGGTCCCGATGGCCGCTTCCCCAGCGGCTTGATGAAGCCTATCGCTTCTGTCGTCTGCCGAAAGCGGGCGGTGAGCCCGAGAGTGACGACGGTCTTGCCGTCTCCCGGCCTCGTCGCCGTGATGTAGATCTTCTTTGTCATCGGTTACGCGACGGCCTCGATGCGAACTGCGCCCGAACCGTACCCGAGAAGCCGCAGCTCCCTGGAGTCAGGCCCCGAGATATCGATGCTCACTTCGATCCTGTCGGCCGGGAGGGCGGCCGCTATTCTCTCCGCCCACTCGATCACGGACACGCCATCCTCGCCCAGCATTTCCCAGCCTCCGAGCTGGAAGAACTCATCCTCCCCGGAGAGACGATAGGCATCGAGGTGATAGATGGGAAGGCGCCCTCGATGCACCTTGAGATAGACGAACGTCGGACTCGTCACGGAATCGGTCCTGTTCATCCCGAGACCGCTGACTATGCCCTTCGTCAATCTCGTCTTGCCGCTGCCCAGGGTGCCGATCAAGGCCACGACATCCCCCGCCTGCAGGACAGAGCCGATCCGCCTGCCCATCTCGACGGTCTCCTCCTCGGATCGGGAGGTCCAACGAAGCGCGGCCTCTGCCTCGCGACGTTCAACGGAACTCATGGACATATCCCATCGGAGGGAGCTCTTCCGGGGCTCCGTTCCGGTGAATGGTGCAGCCACTTTTGACAATCGTGCCGATGCGGGTGATCGCCATCTCCTGGGGCGGCGACGCCGTGATCGTCAGTGAGGCCTCCTTCGACAGAGTGAAGAGCAGCTCGAAATCCTCCCCATCGGCCAGGGCGTGGTCCAGGGGAGACTTCCCCGTGCGGCGGGCGAGGGTCTGGGCGTCCTCGGAGATGGGCACGGCTGATCCGTCAATCTCGGCCCCCACCGCGCTCGCCTCCAGTATGTGGTGCAGGTCTCGGGCCAGGCCATCGCTGATATCGATCATCGAGTGGATCGTGCATTTGCTACGAAGCTCTGCCACTTCACGCACTCGGGGAGTGAAGTCCAGGTGCCTGCCCAGGATCGAACCTCCGACGCGGCCGGTGACGCAGATAGCGTCCCCGATCCGCGCGCCGGATCGGAGAACCGGCTGGCCCCTTCCCAGGCAGGTGACGCTGATCGCCAGGGCCCCCTCCCAGGAGGTCGAATCGCCCCCCACTATCTGTACATCGAACTCGTCCGCCACTTCCTTCATCCCGAGGTAGAGGTCCTGCAGAGCCGCGAGGCGGGTCTCTACCGGGGCCGTCACCGTGGCGACGGCAACCGTCGGGCGGCCTCCCATGGCGGCGATGTCCGATAGACAGACGGCCATCGCCTTTCGCCCCGCAAGCCGCGGCCCAACCTCGGCGAGGTGAAAATCTACGCCATCACATATTGCATCGGTCGTCACGAGCAAGGGATCGCCGCTGTCGGAGGTGATGACGGCGGCGTCGTCCCCCACGCCGACTTCCACGGGGGGCCTCGGGGGCGAACGATCACGGATCCATCGGACGTACTCTATCTCATCCGGCACGGCGGCGATTCTCGCAAACTCCCTTCTCGCAAGGGATTCCTTGTACCGAGGTAATTCGGGGGTGTCAAGCACTGGCCCCTTGCCTCGCTGTGCAGCGGGACATAAGATAGGCCGGCCATGAACTCCGCCTCTCCCCTGGGGGGTGCTCCCGAAAAAACGCTGATCGAAGCCTTCCTCAATCGTGTGCAGGCTTGGGGAGATCGACCGGCTCTGCACGTCAAGCGCGAAGGCCGGTTCCATCCCATGACCTTCCGTGAGATGGGAGAGCAGGTTCGCAATCTTGCGCTCGGCCTGATCTCCCGGAAGGTAGGTGTCGGCGATCGGGTGGGCATCCTCTCGGAAAACCGACCCGAATGGGCCATCGCAGATCTGGCGATCCAGGCCGCTGGCGCCCTGACCGTGCCTATCTACGCCACGAGCCACACCAATCAGATCCAGCCGATCATGAAGGATGCCGGCTGCAAGCTGGTGATCGCTTCCGACGAGGAACAGCTCCGTAAACTGGCGGATGCCAAGCCGGGAGCGCCGACGTTACGCACCGTCGTCGTGATGGAGGAGTTCAAGCATTCGCCTGAGGGGCTGGTGACCGTTCCTTACGCCGACGTGATCGAGGCGGGGGCCAAGGCGAAGAGCGACGGGCCGATTGCCAAGCGGACGTCCCGGCTGACCGAGGACGATCTGGCCACCATCATCTATACGTCGGGGACCACGGGAGAGCCGAAAGGGGTGATGCTCTCTCACGGGAACATCCTCACGAATATCCGGGCGCTCGAAGAGGTGTTTCCTCTCGGCGCTGAGGACCTCGTCCTCTCCTTCCTGCCCCTCTCTCACGTCCTGGAGCGCACATGTGGCCTGCACACGATGCTCTATCAGGGGGTGGGGATCGCCTTCGCCGAATCCATGGAACAAGTGGCCGAGAACATGAGAGAGATTCACCCCACCCTCATGTTGGGTGTGCCTCGCTTCTTCGAGAAGGTCCACCAGAAGATCGAAGGCGTCCTCACGGAAGGCTTCGTCAAGACAAGGATCTTCCGGTGGGCGATGGGTGTGGGAGCTCGATACCGCGCCGCCGTCCGCGAAGGCCGCCCGGTCCCCATTCTCCTGCGCTACCAGTTCGAAAGAGCGGATCGTTTGATCTTTCAGAAGATCCGGGAGCGGATGGGAGGCCGCATCCGCTTCTTCATCTCCGGAGGTGCCCCGCTTCCAGGGGCGGTCGCCCGGTTCTTCGAAGTGATGGGCACACCGATCCTGGAGGGATACGGTCTGACCGAAACCTCACCCGTCGTCTCCTTCAATGCTCCAGGATCGGCGAAGGAAGGCACCGTTGGCCGGGTCATCCGGGACGTCGAGGTGAAACTCGACGAGGATGGTGAGATCCTCGTGCGAGGTCCGAACGTGATGCAAGGCTATTACCAGAATCCGGACGCCACGGCCGAAGTGATGACGGAGGATGGATTCTTCCGGACGGGTGACATCGGAGAGCTCGATGAGGAGCAGTACCTGCGTATAACGGACAGGAAGAAGGACATCCTCGTCACATCGGGCGGCAAGAACATCCCTCCGCAGAAGATAGAGAACCTGATGCGGTCGGATAGGTTCATCCAGGAGATAGTAATCTGCGGCGATGGCCGGAACTACCTCACCGCCCTGATCGTCCCTGCCTTCGATATGCTGGAGCGGCACGCTCGCCAGGAGAAGATCCCCTACTACGAGGTTCAGGATCTCGTCGAGAATCCCCAGATCCATGGCCTCCTGCAGAAGCGCATCGAGGCTCTACAGGCTACACTCCCTCGATTCGAGCAGATAAAGAAGTTCACCCTCCTCAACAAGGATCTCTCCTTCGAGGACGGAGAGGTGACGCCGACGATGAAAGTTCGGCGTGGCGTGATCTACGAGAAGTATCGGGATGAGATAGAGCGAATGTACGACCCGACCGACCTTGCCGTGACGCGGGCGGAAATCCAGAAGGTGCTTCTCGAGTCGGCGGGAAGATCCCGAGGGACGATTGACAAGGCCCGACGCCCTCGCCTGCAGCAGACGCTGGCGGGGATGTTCCAGCGATCTGTGGACGCCTATGGCCGGAAACCCGCCCTGTGGGTGCCGTCGCGGGCCGGATTCGAGCCGGTGACCTACGCCAGGCTCGGTCGCCTCGTCCGGGAGTTCGGCCTGGGGCTGATCAGCCTGGGGGTCGGCCAGAAGGAGCCGGTGGCCCTCATCTCGGATAATCGGTTCGAGTGGCTCCTCAGTGACCTGGCCATCCTCTCGATCGGGGGAGTCGACGTCCCCAGGGGTACCGATTCCGTCGCCCAGGAGATCGCCTATATCTTTAACCATGCCGAGACCAGGATCGTGCTGGTGGAGGACGAGCGCCAGCTCGAGAAGATCCTGGGAATCCGCGCTGAGTGTCCGAAGGTGAAGAAGATCATCGTCCTGGATGAAGCCTATCGAGGCGGAGTGTCGAAGGACATCCTGGCCTTCGATGACGTCCTGAAGGCGGGCCGGGCGCTGGTCGATCGACGCGATCGACGATTCGACGAGCGTATCGCCGCCATCCACCCCTCGGATCCGTCCACGATCATCTACACATCGGGGACCACAGGAAAGCCTAAGGGCGTGGTCCTCTCCCACGCCAACATGATGCACAACGTTCGAGTCCTGCCGCCGCTGATCCAGCTGGGGCCCGATGACCGATTCCTGTCGATACTCCCTTCGTGGCATTCCTTCGAGAGAATCGTGGAATACGTCGGACTCTCGAAGGGAGCCCTCCTCGCCTATTCCAAACCCGTGAGAAAGATTCTCCTTCGAGATCTCGCCATCGTGAAACCGACGTTCATGGCCGCAGTCCCCCGGGTCCTGGAGGGGATACACACGGGAGTCCTGGGGAAAGTCAGGAAGCAAGGAGCCATCAAACGGGTGGTCTTTCGGTTCGCCCTCTGGGTAGGCGGGCGATACGACTGGGCCTGCACCGTCCTTGCCGGGATGGAGGCGGAATACACTCGTCGGTCGGCATGGTCGAAGAAGCTGCGTCGAATCTACGCCAGGCTGGTCGAGTTGAGCCTCCGTCGAATTCACCGCAGGATGGACAAAGCGATCTTCAAGAAGATCCGGGATGGGACGGGCGGCGCTCTACGCGGGATTGTGAGCGGTGGCGGGGCCCTACCGGATCACGTGGAGGACTTCTTCCGGGGGATCGGAATGGTCGTCCTGGAGGGGTACGGGCTGACGGAGACTTCCCCCGTGGTCGCCGTGCGGACGCTGGAGCGCCGTCCGCCGCATACCGTCGGCCCACCCCTGCCCGAAACCGAGATCCGGATCGTGGACGAACAGGGCCGGTCCGTCCCCCACGGAACGAAAGGGGTCGTTCACGTGAGAGGTCCGCAGGTGATGGCGGGCTATCACCGTGATCCGGAGGCGACGGAGCGCGTGATAGACAGGGACGGATGGTTCGACACCGGAGACCTGGGTCGCCTCACGCTTCAGGGAGACCTGGAGATCACCGGTCGAGCAAAGGATACGATCGTGCTGCTCTCCGGAGAGAACGTCGAGCCGGAGCCGCTCGAGGGGAAGCTGAAGCAGAGCCCGCTGATCTCCCAGGTTATGGTCGTGGGGCAGGACAAGAAGTATCTGGGAGCCCTCGTCGTTCCAGATCTCACGGGCCTGAGCGAGGGGGACGAACTGGAAGGGATGGATACAGGCGACCTGGTCCGTTCAGCCAAGGACCCGAGGCTGAAGGAGATCATCGGCAAGGAGATCGATCGGCTCATCAATGCGAAGAACGGTTTCCGTCGAATCGAGAGAGTGCAACGCTTCGCCCTGCTGGGAGATGATTTTCGCGTGGGCGAGGAGCTGACCCATACGCTGAAGATGAAGAGGATCGTGATCGCCGAGAAGTACAGGAAGTTGATCGAGTCTCTCTACGAGGGCTGAGCCGCCGTCCGCTCCGCCTCGTCGAGCTGGCGGAGACCCTCCATGAGGAGCGTCATCGTGTCCATTGTGATCTTCTGCTCGAACTCGCCTTCGGTAGGTTGGAATCGGAAGTTCCCCGACTTCCACTTGACGAGCTCGTAGAACGCCGCCTCCCCTTCCAGGTCCCCATAGCGGGATTGAAAGATCGCCCCGTCCTTGAAGGCGATCTCCGCCACCTCACCCTTGCTCGACAGACGAAGGATGCCCGTGCGCCGGCTCACGGCCATGGCCTGAACCATCTCGGGAAGGCTGATCAGGCTGAGACGGCCGATGATCCCCTTCTCCAGCTCGTCGGCCACTGCCCTCGAGGTCCGTTTGAGACGCTGGGAGAGGAGTTTGGTGAAGTAGATGTTCAGCGAGGGAAACTTCTCGAGGATCTGATCGAACGATTCCTTCTTCATCACCAGACAGAGGACGTCTCCCGCCGTCTGGATATCAGCAGAGCACGCGTCGCCTGTGATCAAGGACATCTCTCCGAAGCAGTCCCCATCCTTGAGGGTGGCGATGACGTTCGTGTGACCCTCCTCGTCCGTCTGCAAAACTTCCACCTTGCCTTTGACTATGATGAAGAGGTTCCGCCCGGTGTCTCCCTTGTTGAGGATCCTCTCACGGGCGCCGAAGCGTTGCACTCCCAGGTGTCGGATGATCTCCTTGAGGGACCTCTCTTGGACCGGCTTGAACATGGGGATCCCGCGGAGGAGGTCGAGAAGGTAGCGGATCTTCTCATCGCTCTTCTCCTCCTCCTGGACGCCGACGACTTCCAGGTGGAACGTGGTCCTTGCGCCGTCCCCGGTGCATCCGGGGCAGATCAGGGAAGACGGTTCGGAGAGGCTCGTGCGAGCGGACTCGGGAGGTATCGTTTTCAGAAGCTGGACGAAGGCTCCTACAGCCTCGGCGCAGATCGCGTTGGACTCCAGCGTGACCTCGGGAGGCCGGATTATCATCCGATCACCCTTGCTGAAGAGCGGGCAATTTTCCGCTTCGTCAACGACGAAGTGGTAGAGTTCCTCGCCCATGAGTTCCCCCTTGTCTTTCGCTAGCCTATTCCGCGGACGAGCCGCTCCAGGGCCTTCTTCTCTCGATTCCCCGGCCCGTCGAAGGTGAGCCCGACGTTCAGGAACCTCTCCCCCTCCGCCTCGATCAGACGGACAGGTCGACACCGGTATTCAAGGCCGTTGAGTGAGTCGTCCTGCACTTCGAGAACATAGTAATGCGGGGCGGCCGGCAGGTGATCCCCATTCAGCTTGAGCTTGCCAAGGAGAAACCCGTTGGCGCTGAAATCCTTTATCACGCCGCTCCCCTCGCCCCACAGCGATCCGTCGCGAAGATAGATCCGAAATCGGGCCGTCGCTTCGGCCTCCTGGCGAGGGCTTTCCCTCCGCTGGGATTTCATATAGCCGAGCACGCGGGCCGCTTCTTCGACTCGTTCCACCGTGTCGCGCGAAAACCGCTCGCGATTGTAATGGTTCAGAATCTTGGAAACGGTGGAGCGATCCAGCCCCAGGTGATCGGCAATCTCTTTCTTGGTTGGTCCCAGTCCCGAGGACCCCACTCCCAGTTACCTCCATACTACCGATACGGTTGTGGCAGAGCCCCGCCTCCGCGAGATCGTGGCTCGAGCCGTCTCTCCGGGGAGCCGCCCAGCCCGTGAACAGCCCGCCCGATATGGTCGGATCGATTGCCTGTTCGCGTCTCGGGACGATTCCTTCAGAGGACCGGGAAAGTCTACTACAGGTATCCACCGAAGTCAAGGCCCATACTAGACCTCTGGAGATCGGGCTCTACCGTGAATCGGACGGTCCTTCGCGTGAATTGGCGATATGCGGACCGCGAGGATTCGCCAGTTGCCGGCCACTCACTCGCGTGAACTAACCCTATACCTAGGGATGTCTGCCGAACTTTATGTTCAGCTCCTTCTCCTTCTCGCCTCGCCGGATGAGAATCGAGATCTCGTCGCCTTCGAAATAGTTTTGCAGGACGGAATAGAGGGAGTCGGAGTCGCCAGTCCTCTTCCCGTCTATCTTCAGGAGGATGTCCCCCTTTTTCATGCCCGCTCTCTCCGCCGGACTATCCTTGGTGACGGAGAGAATCTTCACGCCTCCGTCGCCGGGCTCCCCGCGAAAACCCATCCAACCGGGCTTGCGAGCCGCAGGACGATCGATCCGCCTCACGCGTACGCGAGGAGGCTGAGCCACCTTTGGCCTCTCCTCCACCTTCCCCGCCGGAACCGGCACGCGCTCGTCGGGATGCTCTACAAGCTTCACGGTCAGGGTGTTCGACCAGCCTCCGCGGAGGACGTCTAGCTTGAGCGTCGCGCCCGGGGCCAGATCCCCGAGAAGCTCCGCGAAGCCCTCCTCGCTGCGTAGCTTCTTTCCGTTGGCCTTGGTGAGGATATCATCCTGCTTCAGCCCCGCCTTGGCGGCTGGTGTCCCGTCCCGCACAGCGACGACACGGATGCCCGCTTTCGCCTCGCCGATCTCCACTCCGAGATAGGCCCTCTTCTTCTTCGGCTTCTCGACCTTGCGCTCGCCGAGAATGACCGAAATCTTCTTCTCCCAGCCATCCTTGTTCCGCACGATGAGGACAAGTCGGTCTCCGGCGGAAGCCTGTGTCAGGAACTGTACGAGCTCCTTCCCATTGGCGATCTCTCGGTCATTGCAGCGGATCACGCGAAGGCCCTTTTTGAGGCCCGCGCTAGCGGCCGGGGACCCGTCCTGGATGCCGAAGAGATAGGCGCCATTGGTGCTGTCCGCCTCGTCCTCCAGCTCGACCCCGAGGTACGCGCCGTCGAGAGCGTGGCCGATCATGGCCCCGGTCGCGAGGAGCATGCCGAAAACCGCCAGGCAGGCGAT
Source organism: Planctomycetota bacterium (assembly GCA_027296055.1). GTDB lineage: Bacteria > Planctomycetota > JAPUJT01 > JAPUJT01 > JAPUJT01 > JAPUJT01. The sequence continues at coordinate 37,309 of JAPUJT010000021.1, forward strand.
CCGCCTCCAGCTGTTCGATGAAACCATTCTGACTACCCTCCTGTTCTGGCCTTCCTTCCGGAGACCTCAGTTTCTTGTCACACACTCGCCGCCGGTCCCGCTCGCCAGTCCCTCCAGAAGGCCCTTCCAGCGAGTGGAAACGGCGTGGCTGCTTATGCCGATCGTATGTATCCGGACCTTCCGGAAACGGTTGATCTCTCGGATCGATTCGAGAATCTCGCCCTTGTTCTTGTAAGTGCCTCGACTGGGAGCCCCATCCGTTAGAAGGAAGATCGTGTCTCCCTGTCCCGCGCGGATCGCCAGGTCCAGCGCGTCGTAGATGTTCGTGCCGCCACCCGGAGCCCCGAGCCATCGGAGTGTCGCGATCCTGTTGGCTGCGGAAGGCCGCAGAAGCTGGGGGGATAGCGCCTCCGGCTCGGAACGGAATCGGATCAAATTGTATCGACACGACCTGGGTAGGGCGGCGAGCGCTCGGCCCAATTCCTCCCGGGCCCGGTCCACGCGAGCCACGCCGCCGATCTTCTGGTTCATGCTTTCCGAAAGGTCCATGACGAAGACGACACGGTCACTCCAGATCGGGATCTGGTAGTAGGTCACGCGCTCCCTGGTCGACTCTTCCCTTCCAGGCCGTGGGGTGCCCTGCCGGGGCTCCCAGGAGGGCCCGTTAGCCTCCCACCAGATCTTCCAGGCCTCCGGGTCGGCGCCCAGGTCCCGGCCGGTGATGGCCTGGAGTGCCTTCCAGAGGTCTCGAACCTCACGTCCACTGGCAAGTATCAGGCGCTCGATCAGGGGGCCCACCGCCTCCTTGGTGCCCAGCCGAGCCAGCACCTCGGTGCCTGTGCAACGGACGATCCATTCCGGATCCTCCAGGGCGCCTATCGCCTCTCGCCGCGCATCCCCGGGGGCGATCTGCTCCAGGGCCTCCAGGGCTGCGAGTCTCACGCGGGGGTCGTCGTCCATGAGGGCCGCCTGAATCTTCGGGGCCGCGTGGTGCCTCAGCATGCGAGCCAACGCGTCGGCCGCCGCGGCCCGCACCTTCCAGGACCTGTCTCCTCTCAGAGCCCGGGCGACCTCATCCGAGGCCTCTTGTGCCCGGATTCGTCCCAGGGCCCAGACGGCTGACTCTCTGACCGAGGCGTCACGGTCCCGTACCCTGTCGATCAGGCCATCCGCCGCCGTGAGGTCCTCCGCTTCACCGAAGGCCCGGGCGGCGAGGCGACGGGCAGTTGCACGCGGATGGCCGAGCCCCCTCTCGACTAGCCAGGCCCGGACTTCGAGGTTCCGTATCCGTCCCAGGCCTCTGGCGAGCATCCGTCTCACCCTCGGGTGGGGATCGTCGTGCAAAGCCATCAGTTTCCTGGCGGCTCGGACCGTTCCCTCCTTCGCAAGGAGTCGGATGCCTCTCACCCGGAGGTCAGGATCTTCCTCCAGCAAAAGCGAGTCCTGCGCCCCTCCCTGCAGGCCCACACATACCGCCACCCAGAAGATGCCCATATTCCCCTCCCTTCTGCGGAGCTCGGACCCAGCGGAGGCTCGGCCCGGCCACCGACAGAACGGGGGGGCATCCCGGGGAGGATATCGCCCACCGTTTCTCGTCGGGTTCCGGTTATGCCGCGAGACGTTAGCAGATTCCGCGGTTTCCCGTCAAGGGGAACCGGGTCCGCCTTCAGAAGATTCGAAATAGAAAATGACGCCGTGAACGGTTGCAGGAACCGGATCCGCCTTCTGGATGCCCGGCGAGCCCTCGCTACAATGAAGGAAGCGCCCGGACTTGTGACGCGCAGGAGGATCTCGGATGGCATGGACGGACGTTACGTGGCGCAGCCCGCTGATCGGCATCGGCGCGGTGATCCTCCTGGGGGCCTGTGGATCGTCCTCTGTCCGGGACGATGTCGGCCGCCTTCCCCCTTACGAAGTGACGGATCGATCCCTCTTTCTGGAGATCGATCCGGAGCGGCTGGGGATTCGAGCCTGGCTGCGCGATCGACCCGCCTGGGAAAGCCCGCCCGATTTCGAGCCGTCGATCAGCATCTGGCACGATCAGAAAGAGATCACCCTCCCGCTTCGTCTGGCGGGGTCCATCGAGGCTCTGAAGCCCGGAGGAGTTGGAGAGAGTCGGATCCGGATCCGCTTTTCGGAGTTTCCGCATCCCGGCGCCGAGGGAATCGTCGTCGAACTCGTCGTGGCGCTGGCAGCCAAGAGGAACGAATTTGTCATCGAGGTGGTACCCGTCTTCGATCCGGCGGGTCGCCTCTTCGGGGCGGACTTTCCGCCGCCTCTCGCCATTCACTCCGATGAGGTGGGTTACACGGTCCTCCCGACGATGCAGGGGCTGATGATCCCGGATGACTACCCGGAATCGCTCTCCTCATCCATTGACTGGTGGCCGGACGCCTCCCCGGATCCGGAGGAGCCATGGTGGGGCGGCGCCGTGTTCAGTCGCGCAAGCTCGATGGCATGGTTCGGGGCGGTGAAAGGGAACCAGGCCTACCTGGCGATCATCGACACTCCGTACGACGCCGTCCTCGATCTTTCCCATCCCAGCGGAGGCCCGACGAAGTTGCGGGTCCGATGGCGGCCGTCGCGCGGTACGCTGTCGTACACTCGGCGCGTCCGGTACGCCTTCATCGAGGGGGCGAATTACATGGATCTCGCCCGGCGATATCGGGAGCACGCGAAGTCTGCCGGTTTCCACCGGTCTCTGAAGGAGAAGATCGGCGCCAGGCCGATCGTCGAAAACCTGGCCGGGGCCGTGCTTCTGAGGGCCCAGTTCGCTCGAGCCGAGAACCCCATGATCGTCTCTAGCGCTGTGGAGTCGGCGATCGGGAAGGGCATCGGGAGGGCGGTCCTCCGGCTCCCCTCGGGGGCGGGGGTCCTGTCGAAGTCCGTCGGCCGGTCGTGGAAGGAGTTTACCCAGGAGCTGTTCGAGAAGGGCTGGATCCTGGCCGCCCAGGCGCAACCTTTCGGGGATCTGGACCATCCGGAGTCGAGTGATCCGGAGCAGGCCGCCTGGCCCAGCCGGCATGGATCTCTGGGGATGCTGGCTCGGAGCAGGGTTGTCGTGGGGTCTCGGCCGGAGGAACGAGCCAGGAGGCCGCAGCCCGACGCTCGCCGCGCCGTCTTCACCACCTGGTACGGAGGTTACCGGCGATCTCGCGAGATGGTTTGCCCTGTACGCAAGGCTGTCTGGTTGGACGAGTCCCTCCGGGCGACCGCTCGCCGGGGGATACGCATCTCAGGGGTGCACCTGACCGACCTTTCCGAAGTTCCGCTCTTTGACTGCTATCACGCGAAGCACTCCCTGGACAAGAGAGGATGCGCGGAGGCAATTCGTGACGTGATCTCGAAGATCTCCGGGCGGGGACACGTCGTCTATGCCGACGAACCCACGGACTACCTGATGGACGTCGCCGATCTGTTCGATCGATGCAGTTATCCCAGAGTCGATGGCTCGACCGGCGACCCCCTCGGGATATCGGTGCCCCTCCTTTCGCTCGTCTATCATGACGCGGCGATTATCGCCTGGGACCTCGACACGGGAACTGACGCATCGGACGACGCGCAGTACCTGGACGCGACCCTGAACGGAGGAATGCCAGCCCTCCCCCTGGATGCCGACGGCTGGCTCGTGAGGCGACGGCCAGGAGAATCGATGCTGGCGCGCAAGGAGCGCGAGGAAAGGCTCGTGAAGAGGGCCGTGTCCCTGGCGGCGCTGCACGAGCAGCTATGGGATGAGGATCTGAACTCCCACGAATTCGTGACGCCGGATGGAATGATTCAGAGGACGGGATTCTCGAACGGAGCGCAGATCGAAGTGAACTTCGGCAACGGAGAGATCAAGCTGAAGGGAATGAACTGATCTCGGGCGCGGCTTGGGTGGCCCGGGTAGATTGTTCAGCACCCTGGACAGGGAAACCTCGAAGGAGCATAATGGAGACATGCCCGTGTTTCTGCTAGGAGAAGGTTCCGCCAGCGTCCCCTTCAATCGCACGTTCTTCAACGTCACCCTCGGCGACCTGTTGAAGACGGCGGGGGGAAGCGAATCTGTGCGCTTCACCCTGTATCTGACGGACGGTATGAGGCTGGCGGTGTGCAAGATCGAGGAGCTTGCCGATCCCTACATGATTGTCCGCGGATACAGCGGGGAAGACGAAGCCTGCGACACGACGCTTCATGTCGTTCCCTATGGGCTGATCTACCGGATGGAGATCGATCCAAAGGGCATGGAGGAAAGTACACGCCTCGGGTTTACCTGGACTACCGCAGAAGGCACAGAAGCCTCCTGATCAGCTCTCCGATTCCACTCCCCCGAACTCCAGAGAAATACCGATCCCCGCGAAGGGGGTGATCAGCTCCGTCGACTCGATGTCGACGCCCAGGTCGCCGTCATCCGGAATCAGCGTTATGCCGGCCCCCACGATTCCGTAGATGTTGAGGGAGGCTCCTGGAGAGAGCTGAAAGCTGATTCCGGCCCGAAGAGAGCCTTGAAAGGCCATCTGGATCGCCTGTTCGTAGAGCGTTCCTTCCTCGGTGCTGCCGGCGGCAGGATCATCGATGTCGGCATCCACCTTCTGCATCGACCCTATGCCGACGCCCAGGTCCCCACCGACAAAGAGCATACCGAGGGTCAGCCGGCCGTGGATGCCGACGAGGAGCTTGAGGACGTCCAGGTCATCCGCCTCGATCGTCACTCCCGAAGGATCCTCGTGCTCGTCTCCCTCGAAGTGCTTGTAATCGAACAGGATGAAGGGCCCGAAGCTGAGCATGGGCCCCGAGCGATCGCCGAAGCGGAGGTGCCCGCGGTATTGAAGAGAGACCCCGTATCCCGGCTCGAAGATGTCGGAATACTCGACATCATCATCGAATTGTGTGTTGTCCTCCACGGCGATACCGTCGACGAACGCTGCCGTGCCTCCGATCGTGAACTCGTGGCTCAGATGCTTCCCGAAGAGAAATGACTGTACGGGAGCCGGGGTCGGGGAGGCCGCGGCGGGTCCGAGACTCGCCGGCAAGCCGTCCTCGAAGGCGCTTCCGATGGCTTGTGCGTCCACGCTGAACCGATCGGCTCCATCTTCGTAGCCGTCCATACGGGACAAGCTCAGGATCTCATCCGCGCCAGCGGTCATGAGACACGGAGTCGCGACAAAGGCGACGAGGAGGATGGCCCGACGGCTCCATGAATTCGATCTTCTCACTTTTTCACCTCCGATAGACCTCCGGTGGCGCGGCGGCGCGCTCGTCCTCCCGGTAAGGAGGGGCGGAAGGAGGACGCACAGCCGGCTCGCCGCCGAAATCGAGGGCCAAGCCTATCCCGAACGAGCTCCACGGTATCGCCTCAGGGTCTGTATCGCTTCCGAAGAGATCGCCCTCGTCAGGGGCGGTGGATATGCCGAATCCAAAAGCGAGGAAGGAAGAGAGTCCGAATCGTCGTCCAAGTCGCCACCTCATGCCCAGACGAAACTCCGAGTCGACCCCGAACCCCGTGGTGAAGTCATAGAGTTTTCCGGAGGTGGTAACGCTATTGAAATCGTCGTAGTAAATGGCGTCCACCTCGCTGATGAAGGCGAGCCCGATTCCGATCTGGATGGCAAGAAAGAATCGACCGAAACTCAGGTTGCCGTGGGCCCCCACGGTGATGGTCGTGATCCGCATATCATCCGCGGTGATCTCATTGCCCGACTTTTCCTGGTGGCTGTCTCCGTCGAAGAGAATGGACTTGACCCTGACGTACGGCCCCCACCCGAGCAATTTCCTGATTCCCAGGGGCCTCTGGAAATGCAGGCGGTAGGTCAGGCTGAATCCGCTGGCCGTGAGGAAGATATCCTCGTAGCCAACGTCCCTCGAGAAGCTCGTGCCTTTGTCGACGGCGACGGCATTGAATGGGTCCGCATTGATAACGAGTTCGGCGCCGAGTTCGTGGATGATCCCCTTGAGGCCTGTCGGACGCATGGCCGGGGGGCCGGCCAGCCTCTCGGGGGCAGGGTCGTCAGTGCGCCAGGGGGGCGGAAGCTCCTCCTGGATGAGGCCTTCCCTTGAAATGAGAAGGGCTGCGCCGAACGACTCCGGGCCCGCATAGATTCTCCCGGCAGCGAAGGGATGATCGGCATTGTTGAGCGAATATCCGTCCATGGCCGAGACGCGCGAAGATCCGTTGGCAAGGGCAAGGGAGGGGAGGCCCAGCGTCAGCAGGGCTGCGATCAGACGGAAGGATCTGGCGTGGGTTCGCATGTCAATCCGTTCACGTGCCTCTGTTCATCCTCGAATACCACTCGACCGTGGAATCTACCGGTGATCTGCGAGATCCTCAAGCGATTTGCCGGAGAGCGCACCCCTCCTACAGGATCGGTTCGATCCCTTGTATAGTGACTTCCGCGGCCCCGCCGGGGAGTTCCAGATGTACGAGGTCGCCTACCTTCTTTCCGAGGAGCCCCTGGGCAAGGGGAGCCCGATACGAGACGGCATCTTCCCCCTCGTCCCAGGGCCCCAGAATCGAGATGTGGTGTTCCACTCCCGTCCCCTCGTCGCGATACGAGCAGCGCACTCCTGGAGCGACGACCCCCTCCGGACGGGGTTGGGATTCGAGCGGCATCGCCTTCGCCATCTCCTCCTCCATGATGCGGGACTGCTCCGCAAGGCTCTGCTGCTCCTCGATCGCTGCTGACCACTCGGCGTTTTCGCTCAGATCGCCGTGGGAGGCGGCCTCTCCAAGGGCCTTCCGGTTGGCAGGAATCTTCTCCTCGACGAGGACGCGTAGCTCTTCTCTTCGCCTGGCAATCCCCTCCTCCGTGCAGAAGATGGCTTCCCCCTGCCAGAAGGAGAGTGCCTCATCCGTCTCGCGGCTGGGCGCGCGTGCCCGGACCGCTTCGGTGAACTCCCACGGGAGATCCGGGGCCGTATCCGCGAAGGTGCACCAACGCTGAACGTCCTCGGCGGTGGAGTCATCGAGAATGCGAATGATCAGGGGCTTTCGCCCTCCTACGAGCAGCCCGACGAGCCCGCGGAGTAGCCGCGGCGGAATCTTCTCGCCCCGGGGAGGCCGAGCCAGGTCGCGCGAGAGCGGCAGGATGGAGTCGAAGAGATCGCTCGGAGAGAGACCTGTTCCCAGGGTCCCTCTAGACCAGACCCCGGTCAGATAGATGACCATCTCTCGGTTTCGAAACGGCGTATCCAGAAATCCGCGGAAGGCGCTCGTGACCTTGTCCTGAAGGCCCTCATCCAGGAGGAGCGAGATCGTCTCCTCCACCACGGATCCCGTGAAGCCTCCGGCGGCGCCAAGAATACGACCCGACCACGCTTCGGGGAGCATCTCACGGATCCGGCGAAAGGCCGCCTGTCGCCCTTCGCGGCTGGGGATAGTGCTGAAGACCTTGGCGAGGCGCTCGTCGGAGAGGTCCGGCTCGTCGTCCATCGCATCCTTCAGGATCGAGGACGCTTCGACGGGGGGGCTCCCCCCCCATTCTTCCACCGCCAGGGCCGCCTCCAGCCGGACTCCGGGATCGTCGGACCCGACGGCGGATTGTCCCGCTTCGAGCCGGCGGCAAATCTCCTTCACGATCTCCAGGGCTGTCTCCTCCGAGATCTTTTCCCTGCGGTACTGACGGGCGCGCATGACCGACTCGGCCAGTCCTCGCGCCCAGCGCACCTCGCGGATCGCTTCCTCGTCCAGAGTGAGAGGCCTCTCACGCAGGACGAACACAGGACGGGCACGGGTTCCCTCCACCGCGAGGAAAGGCTCCCGCGTCGCCTCGTCCTTCGCCCGTTTCCACCAGGAATTCCACTTCGACTCCGGGATCACCTGGCCGAAGAGCGCCGTCTTGATCTGGGGCGACGTTACTCGACCCCCGTGAGAGCGAGCGACGTTACGAAGGATCTGGGCGGGAGACTCGAGAGCCTGTAGGCGGACCTCTTCCGGATGAGTCATCAAGAGGGCGCGCCAGTCCTCCGCGTCCAGGGGTGAGAGTAGCTCCTGGCAAACTTCGAGCGAGAGGTTTCTCTCCGTGCCGTTCGAGAATCGAACGAGGCACATGCTGGTCTCCGGGTCCATCGTCTCGATCTTCCCGGGCCGATTCTCTCGATAATGGATCACGGCTGAGCCGGGGCGATACCCGAGGAGGGCCTGGAATTCCTCGATCTTCGGTCCGATCTGGGTGCTGGATTCGATGCCCGACATCTGGAGGAAGAGGGGAAACCACTCCTCGTCCCCATACATACCAGCGATCGCGTTGAGCACCAGAGGCCTCAAGACTGCCACTTCCTTGCCGGTTCTCTGGGTTCGGACGACAGGCTGAATGGCCCGGATGACATCCGCGTTCCTACCCTCGGAGCTGAGCGCCTCGGCGAGCAACGTCACGAGGGTGGAAGTTCTCGCGAACTCCCCTTTCCTGACGAGGGTCTCCAGCGCCGCCACGAACGGATTCAGGTCGCCGAGCGCCTCCAGCTGATCCAGCCATACCTCCTCGAGTCGATCCAGCTCACCCGCAGCGGCCAGGCTGGTCATCGTCCGCTCGGCCTCCGCCGGGGATCCGTCGGGTTGCGGCTGCTGCGATTCCGCTTCAGTCATCGTTGTATCCTTCCGGGTGGGCTCGTTGCCATTCCCATGCGCTCTCCAGGATCGGGCGGAGGTCACTTCTCTCCGGTTTCCAGCCCAGCTCATGGTTGATTCGATTGAAGCTGGCCACGAGAGCGGGCGGGTCCCCCGGCCTACGATCGACGAGTCGCTCCGGGATGGGATGGCCAGTCACCTCGCGCGCCGTTTCAATAACCTGCCGGACCGATGCGCCAGAGCCTCCCCCCAGATTGAAGGTGCGGCTGCCACGATCGAGGGCCTGCAGGGCGAGAATGTGTGCGCGAGCAAGATCGGCCACGTGGACGTAGTCGCGGACGCAGGTACCGTCGTCCGTCTCATAGTCCGCCCCGAAGACGTCGATCGCTTCCGCTTGCCCGAGGGCCACCTTGAGCACCCTGGGTATCAGGTGCGTCTCCGGGTCGTGATCCTCTCCCCTGTCCCCGGTCGCCCCCGCCGCATTGAAGTAACGCAGGCTGGCGAACCGAAAGTCGTAGGCGCGGTCATACCAATGAAGGGCGCGCTCGAAGATCAGCTTCGTCTCCCCGTAGGGATTGATCGGCTCCGTGGGAGCATCCTCGTCTATGGGGATTCGCCGGGCGTTTCCATAGACGGCGGCCGACGAGGAGAAGACGATCCTCCGGACGCCAGCGGCCCGCATCGTTTCCAGGAGGCTGAGGCCGTTCGAGACGTTGTTCCGGTAGTACGCGGCGGGATCGGATATGGAATCACCGACGAGACAGGACGCGGCGAGATGAATCACCGCTTCCACCTCATTCTTGCGGATGGTTTCTGCCAGCAGTTCCGCGTCACCAATCTCGCCCTCGATGAAAGGGGCCTCCTGCGGAGGGGCAGGCCGATGTCCCGCCGACAAGTTGTCGACGACGATCGGCTTGGCTCCCGCGGCCGCCAGCTCGGCTGCCACCACGGAGCCGATGTAACCGGCGCCCCCTGTCACGAGGACCTTCATCTCCCTCTCCACTCCCGGCACGCCCAAGGGGGAGATATTTTAGCCAGAACCGCCCGCGACATCTTCCGCTTTCCTACGGAATCCACTCCCCGTAGGTCGGTCCTCGCCTTGACTTGCCCCTGCCACGGCCTATGATGACCGCCCGCCGCCCTGGCAATCTGCCCTTCGAGGTCCGTCCCCATGGGAATCCTGAAGAAGCTCATCGGCGGTAAGAAGCCATCCGCCAGGGTCGCCGTGATCGGCCTGGACGGAGCGCCCTGTTCCCTTCTCGAGACCATGGCCGCGAACGGGCGGATGCCCCATCTGGCCGAGATCCTCGCCGAGGGGACGATGCGGGCGATGGACGCTCCCCTGCCCGAGATCTCGTCCGTTTCCTGGGCGACCTTCTTCACCGGATGCAATCCAGGCCGTCATGGGATCTTCGGCTTCTCCGACCTCCGGCCATCCTCCTACGACGTCTACTTTCCCAATCTCGGTGACGTCCGTGGAGAGGCCGTCTGGGATATCGTCGGCCGCTGCGGCGGCCGTTCCGTCGTGCTGAACGTTCCGACGACCTACCCGGCGAGGCCGCTGGATGGCGTCCTCTGCTCGGGATTCGTCGCCCTGGACCTCGAGAAGGCGACCTACCCGGATGCGGCGTACCGTTGGCTGAAAGGGATCGGGTACCGTATCGACGCGGACATGCGCCTTGCCCGCAAGTCGCTGCCTCGGTTCCTGGAGGACTTGAAGGAGACCCTCGCCCTCCGGGAGAAGGCGTTGCTGCACTTCTTCGACGAAGAGGACTGGGACCTGTTTATCGGCGTGATCACCGCCACGGACCGGCTACAGCACTTTTTCTTCGAGGACTCCCTCTCGGAGGATTCCGAGTACCACGATGATTTCTACGAAATCTACCGTGAAACGGATCGATTTCTTGGCGAAATCCACCGCCGGGTGAAGGAGAGGAATGATACGACCCTTCTCCTGATGAGCGATCATGGTTTTACTCGACTGGAAAAGCAGGTCTACCTGAACCACTGGCTGGTCGAAAAGGGATACCTGTCGTTCGGGAAGAAGGAACCGGAGTCCCTGGCCGATATCTCCAGCGATTCCCGGGCGTTCGCTCTCGACCCGTCGCGCATTTATATTCATGAGAAGGGGCGCTACCCGAGGGGTTCGGTGGAGCCCGGGGAGCCGGCAAGGAAGCTGCGGGAAGAGATCGCAGAGAGACTCGTCGGTCTGGAGCTGGAGGGGAGACCGGTGCTGCGACGAGTTTGGCGTCGGGAGGAGATATACTCGGGTCCGCGGGCTTCGTCGGCGCCGGATCTCGTCCTCGTCTCAGAGCCCGGCTTCGACCTGAAGGGGGCCCTGGCCAAGGGTGTCCTCGCCGACCGCGACATATTTTCCGGAATGCATACGCCCGATGACGCCGTCTTCTATCTCAGGGGGAAACCGCTCATCAAGGAAAAGCCGCGAGTGATGGATCTCTCCCCGACCATCCTGGCGTTGATGGGGCTGGAGGTCCCGGCGGAGATGGATGGGCGGGTCCTGCTCAGCGAGATGGCCTGACAGCAAGGAGGAGCCAGAGAATTGGTTTCCAGGAAGAAAGAGAGTGAGGTCGATCGGATGAAGGAGTCGTCGACTCTTCTGAAGGCGTACGAGGACATCCAGTTCCTGAGACGACCGGATCTCCGTCCGGTCCGTCTCCAGCTCGAGCTTCTCAAGGCGGAGATGCTGCAGAGGGAGGAGGGCGTACATTCGACGGTGGTCGTCTTCGGCAGCACGCGCATCCCCACCCCGGAGGAAGGGAAGAAGATGGTCTCCGAGGAGGAGGCTCATCTCGAGAAGGGGCCGGGCGGTCCAGAGGCGAAGAGGAGGCTCGAGATCGCCCGACGTCTTCAGGCGAAATCGGTCTACTACGAGGAGGCGCGGAGGTTCGCCGGGATCGTCTCCAGCACGTGCCAGGGCTCGGACAAGTGCGACTACGTCATCGTGACCGGAGGCGGTCCGGGCATCATGGAGGCGGCGAACCGGGGCGCTCATGAAGTCGGCGCCAAGAGCATGGGCCTGAACATCACCTTGCCTCTCGAGCAGGCGCCGAACGAGTACATCTCACCGGAGCTGTGCTTCCAGTTCCATTACTTCGCCATCCGCAAGATGCACTTCCTGATGCGAGCCAAGGCCCTCGTGATCTTTCCGGGAGGGTTCGGGACGTTCGACGAGCTGTTCGAGACCCTCACCCTGGTCCAGACGAAGAAGGTGGAGCCGGTACCCATCATCCTCTTCGGAAAGGAGTACTGGCAGAAGGCGGTGAACTTCGAGTTTCTGGTGGACGAGGGTGTTATCTCGCCCGCGGATCTGGATCTCTTCCAGTATGTCGAGAGCGCGGAAGAGGCATGGAACGTGATCTCGCGCTTCCACAAGCTTGGCGAGACTCGCGCCATTCCGAAACGGGATTGAACCGATTCGGCCGCACATTCAGTCGTCAGGTCGCCTCCGGTCGAAGTCCCGGTAGCCCTTTGGATTGGAGCGACAGCGACCGTAGAAAACGCCCCCGCCGGCGCCAGGCCGCTACAGCTCGAACTGGAGGGGATCCAATCCGTGTGGTAGGATTCCCGTAGAGCCCTCCCCCATCGCCCGGATCGAATCGTGAACTACCTCAAGAAGATCCTCTTGACCGGCGAAGCGGTGGTCCACCGAGCTCCGCCGCACAGGGTGATTCTCGTCCCGCGCGCTCTGCTGATCGGCGTCGCCCTCGGCTGGTTCATCGTCGAGATCGCAGGCATCTCGTGGGACCACCTGGAAGCCGAGCTGCCGGGGCTACGGTTCTTCATACCGATCGTCCTGGGGACGGTCGTCTGCTCCATCCTCGCGGAGTGGTTGTACCTGACCTCGGAGTTCATCGTCACCAACCAGAGGATCATCGTCGTCACCTCGGGTCTGATGGGACGGAAGGCCAGGGGGATACCGCTGGAGAGCATCCGCAAGGTCGTCTTCGATCGACGAAAGCTCACCCCGTTTCTCGACCTGGGCGATCTGATCGTATGGGTCGATACGGGACGACGCTACCGATGCTCCAACCTGGATCGTCCGATGGATTTCCGCCAGGCGGTCCTGGAGCAAATAGATCAGGTCCGGCAGAGGTTATCCGCGAAAGATCCCCGATCGCATCCGATCTCTCCCCTGTAAGAACACATTCAACCGGATCGGGGGGGGCACAGAGCCCTGCGTTGCATAAGAGGTGACTGTCGCTCTTTCTGAGACAGCAGTCCTTCTTCCAGGCTACAGGTACCCCAGGTCGGCCAGGCGCTCCTGGACCTTCTTGGCATCGGCCTCGGTATAGGAGGACTCCTTCGCCAGGTGCCCCAGATCGATGAGCGTTTGCATCACGAGGTCGATGGACTGCTCGACCGACTGATCTGTCGTATCGAGGACCAGTTCGGCCTTGAGAGGATCCTCGAACGGCTGGTGCCAGCCCGCGATGTCATTGATCTCACCGCGTTCCGCTCTGGCATAGAGCCCCTTGGGATCGCGCTTCTTGCATTCCTCCAGGGTGCACTTGCAGTAGACTTCCACGAAATTCTCCACCATGGCGCGCCCTCGGTCGCGATACTCGCGCAGTGGCGAGACGGCCGCGACGATTGCGTTAACACCGTTCCGCGTGAGAAGCTGCATCAGGTAGGCGAGACGTTTCGTGTTGAGGTCGCGGTCGGCCTTGGAGTACTTCAGGTCCGGGCTGACGTTTTTGCGCACCTCATCCGCGTCCAGGTTCGCTGTTCGATGTCCCATCGCAAGCAGCCTCTGCTGTACCCCTGATCCGATCGTCGATTTGCCGGAAGCCGGCACGCCCGTGATCCATATTCCGAAGCCCTTCTCCCAAGTAATCACGCAATCTCCTCCTTTCGTCCTGAGCCTCCGCTCTTGTCGATCACCTTGCCCTCCAACCCGTCGGGCGGCTCCATCCCGAGAAGTCTATATACGGTCGGGGCGACATCATATATGCGGAGCCTCTCCAGTTCCTCCCCTCCGGACACCGTTCCGTTCGCCATCACGAAGATCCCGTGCTGGGAGTGCATCGCATCGTCCGGCCCGATCTCGGTCTCGAAGGAGTAAATCGAATCGTGACCGATGTCCTGGGAGGCCCGCCAGTGAAGGTCTCCGAAATGAACCAGCAGGTCCGGAGCGTTTGCCACGTAGTCTCCTGTGTAGACGTCCTCGGGAATGAAGGCGGTCGTGGGCAGGGGGTGGCCTCGCTCATCCGGGATCGATTCCAGGGCCTTCTTCAGGCGTTCCCGGACTTCCGAGTACTCTTCGGGGCTGACGATTCCATGCTTCTCACGGCCACGGACATTCAGGTAGACACGCGAGTAGTAACCACCGAAGCCCCAGGCGGTCGTCTTCGACCAATCGATGTCCGCCTCCTCTATTCGCACCACGCCCTGAGGCTTCGACCGAAGCGTCATGAACCCCTCCCTGATCAGGAAGTCGTTCACGCAGATCGCTCCGTCCATTTTCTTGGCGCCATGATCGGAGACGATGAAGACGGCTGTCTCCTTCCGGTCAATGAGCTCGAGGAGTCTGCCGATCCGCTCGTCCACGTAGACGTAATAGTCCGGGATGGCTCGTTCGAACGGATTGCCCTTCTCGTGCTTTCTATGTTCGGTGTCGTAGTGCTTCCAGAACGCGTGATGGATTCGATCCGTTCCCATCTCGACCATCTGGAAGTAGTCCCACGGCTTCGTCTTGAGGAAGTGCTCCGCCAGGTCGAATCTCATCCGTGTCATCTGATGGATCTGATCTAGCAGATGGGTCTTCTCCTCGGTCCGGAAGTTCCGGCAATCGATCATGTAGTCTCCCACGACATCGCGGATCTCCTCTTTCAGCTCGGGAGGATACGTGTAATCCGAGTCGGTGTCCGGGGCGAGAAACGAGGTAACCATCAATCCGTTTACCGGTTTGGGAGGATAGGTCTGCGGGACTCCGAGCAGGACGACCCGTCTCCCCTCCCGGCTGAGGCGATCCCAGATCGTCGGCTCCGGGATCGTCCGGGAGTTGGCGATCTCCATCTCCAGGTAGGTTCCCTTCCTCCTGTTGCGAAAGCCGAAGCAGTTCAGCCGTCCGGGGTTCGCCGAGGTCGCCATCGCCATCCAGGCAGGGGTCGTGATCGGGGGGATCGTGCTCTCTAGCTCTCCCCAGGCCCCCTCTTCCATCAGGCGAGATATATTCGGAAGGCTTCCGCGGAACCGATGGAAGACCTCTCGGGGAGGAGCGCAATCCAGGCCGATGACGAGGACCTTCATTCATCCTTCCGGATGGGTCAATCGACGAATGGGGAGTCGAAGCTTCTTGCGGCCGCGAAGACCTCCGGGCGGAAGATCTCGGGCGGGAGAGCCTGCCCCTCGAGGATCATCTGGCGGATCTTGGTACCGCTGAAGAAGATCTTGTCCGTGTCCGCGTGCGGGCACGTCCTATCACTCTGTAGACCGGCGCAAACCTTGCAGTGAAAGAAGTCCCCGCGGATCGTGATGATCTCCACGCCGAGGTCGGGATACTCACGGAAGATATCGATCGCCGCCTCCGGGGCGTAGAAGCCTCCGGCCCCCGCGTGGTCTCGACCTACTACGAAATGAGTGCACCCGTGGTTCTTCCGGATGATGGCATGATGCACCGCCTCCCGGGGGCCCGCGTACCTCATCTCCATGGGAAGGATCGTGAGGGCCGTCCGGTCCGGGTTGAAGTAGTTCTTCAGCAGGGCCTCGTAGGTGGCCAGGATCACCTCATCCTTGAAATCCCCCTTCTTCTTCCTTCCGATCACCGGGTGGACCAGCAACCCATCCACCTGGGCGAGCACCATCTTCTGCATGTTTTCGTGGCCGGTGTGCGGGGCGTTGCGGGTCTGGAAGGCGCAGACGGTCTCCCATCCGCGCTGCTCGAAGAGGGCGCGCGTCTCCGCTGGCGTCAGGTTGTACTCGGGAAATGGCTCGCGGGAGTCGTCGAGCAGGTCTATCTTGCCTCCCAGCAGGACCTCGCCCATATTCTGCAGGCGTGAGACGCCAGGGTGGGCGGTGTCTTCCGTCCCGAACACCTGGCGGGCAAAGGCGGCCTTGTCCAGCGGGTGCTTCTCCTCCAGGCGCAGGACGGCGATGGCGGTCCCCTTCCGGGTAAGAAGGACGTCCTTCCCCGCCTCGAACGAGTCGGCCTGCTCGGTCGAGACATCGAGCACGATCGGAATCGTCCAGGGGGTCCCGTCCGCGAGCCGACCGGTCTCCAGGACGGCGACGAGTTCAGATCGGACGAGGAAGCCCTCGAGGGGAGAGTAGCGGCCGAATGCGATGTTCCGAACATCGGCCAGCGATTCCGGCGTCACCTCGAGGGAGGCGATCTCTTTTCGGGCCACCTCGGGCAGTCGCTGCGAAGGGAGCCTACGCTCGGTAAGTTTTCCGCCATGCGGTATCGGTAGTGGCATCTGTTCCTCCTCGGGCCCAGATCCTAGCAAGATGGGTGTCTACAGACAACGGCGCGTCGGTGAGGAAATCGCTGTCCCTGCGCCGGCCGTCCGACTACAATCTGGGCCTCAGGCCCGATTTCAAGCGCTCAAGGGCCGTTCGATTGTCGAGGTTTCGCCAGCCATGTACGACGACAAGACTCTCGTGATTACCGGTGGGACCGGCTCTTTCGGCAAGGCGATCGTCCGCTCGGTTCTCGAGCGATACAAGCCGCGCAAGCTGATCGTCTTCTCGCGCGACGAGCTGAAGCAGTACGAGATGGCCCATGTCTTCTCGGAGAGCGAGTACCCGTGCATGCGCTATTTCATCGGAGACGTGAGAGATCGGGAACGGCTCGACGAGGCGTTCCGCGGGGCCGATTACGTGATCCACGCAGCCGCCCTCAAGCAGGTCCCCGCGGCAGAATATAATCCGTTCGAGGCGATCCAGACCAACGTCCTGGGGGCTCAGAACGTGATCCGTGCTGCCATCCGGGTTGGCGTGAAGCGCGTGATCGCCCTCAGCACGGACAAGGCCGCCAATCCGATCAATCTGTATGGCGCCAGCAAGCTCTGCTCCGACAAGCTGTTCGTTGCGGGGAACGCGATGGGAGGGGCCGATGGGACGCGGTTCTCCGTCGTCCGGTACGGCAACGTCGCGGGGAGCCGGGGCTCGGTGATTCCACTCTTCCTCAAGATGAAGGCCTCGGGGACGCTGAAGATCACGGACGAACGGATGACCCGATTCTCGATCACGCTGGAGGAAGGGGTGGATTTCGTCATTGAATCGATGGATCGAATGAGAGGGGGAGAAATCTTCGTCCCGAAGCTGCGGAGCCTTCGTGTGGTGGAGGTGGCGAAGGCGATCGCTCCCGAAGCGAAACTCGAAATGGTCGGGATCCGGGCCGGAGAAAAGCTTCACGAAACGCTCGTACCGGCGGACGAAGCGTGGCACACGGTGGAGTACGAGGACCGATTCATCATCATGCCGACGCATCCCTGGTGGACCCGACAAGAGGAGCTCATCGCCGAGGGGGGCAAGCCTTGCGAGATCGGGTTCGCCTACACCAGCGAGACGAACCCCGATTGGCTTTCCATCGACGACATACGCGAACTCGTTCGTGGCCTCGTCGGACAGTAAGATCTCGAGGGGTGACATGATCCCCTACGGCCGCCAGTCGCTCGATGAGGACGACATCGCCGCCGTCGTTCAGGCGCTACGATCCGACTGGCTGACCACCGGGCCGGAGATCGAGGCCTTCGAGAAGGCGTTCGTCGGCATCGCCGGGTCGAGTCACGCCGTGGCTGTCTCCAGCGGCACCGCCGCCCTCCATGCCGCCATGTTCGCGCTGGACGTCAAACCCGGCGACGAGGTGATAGTGCCGGCCTTCACCTTTGCCGCCACGGCCAACTGTGTGGTCTTCCAGGGCGCCACACCGGTCTTCTGCGACGTGGATCCCAGTTCCCTTCTCGTGTCTCCCGCAGAGGTCGAGTCGAAGATCACCTCTCGCACGCGCGCTATTCTCAGCGTCGACTATGCGGGGCAGCCCTGCGATTACGACGAACTCCGCGTCCTGGCGGACCGTAACGGTCTAGCCCTGGTCGCCGACGCGTGCCACGCCCTGGGTGCGGCCTACAAAGGCCGGCCGGCGGGCAGCCTGGCCGATCTTACCGCCTTCAGCTTTCACCCCGTCAAGCACATGACCACAGGGGAGGGTGGGATGATCACGACGAACGACCCGGATCTCGCGGCGCGCATGAGATCCTTCAGGAATCATGGAATCCAGACGGATCTGCACCAGCGGGCCAAAGCGGGGACCTGGCAGTACGAGATGACGGAGCTGGGCTACAACTACCGGCTCACGGACATCCAGTGCGCCCTGGGTCGCAGCCAGCTCCGGAAGCTACCAGGATGGGTGGATCGGCGACGAGAGATTGCCAGGAGATTCGATTCCGCATTCGAGGGGCTTGACGGGGTGACGCCGCTGCAGACGAGGCCGGAGCGCACGCATTCCTACCACCTGTATGTCATCCAGGTGGATCCGAAAGTCGTCGACCGCGGCGCCGTGTTCGGCCGGCTGCGGGCGTCGGGCGTCGGCGCGAACGTGCACTATATGCCTGTTCATCTGCACCCGTTCTATCGTGAGAGGTTCGGGACTGGTCCCGGCCTGTGTCCCACGGCGGAGGCGGCCTACGAACTCGTCCTCTCCCTCCCCATCTTTCCCGCGCTTTCCCGCGAGCAGGAACAGGTCGTGATCGAATCGGTCCGGAGCGCCGTCGGAAAGTGATCCGTGATGAAGATCGAGGTGTTGGCCATCCTCCAGGCGCGTATGGGCTCGAGCCGGCTCCCTGGAAAGATGATGCGTCCGATCGTGGATGGCAAGGGCGCCCTGGAGCTGATGCTGGGACGCGTCCGGCGGGCCACGACTCTCGATCGAATCGTCGTGGCCACCACCGATAGAGATGGGGACGATATCCTGGCAGAGGTGTGCAGCCGGCTCGAGATCGACTGTTTCCGCGGAAGCGAGGAGGACGTTCTGGATCGCTTCTACCGGGTCGCCGTAGCCTACGGACCCACGGGGTCCATCGTCCGGCTCACTGGCGACTGTCCTCTGCACGACCCGGCGGTGATCGACCTGGCCGTCGGGGCCTTCCTCGAGCAGGGGGTGGACTATCTCTCCAACACGGCCCCCCCCACCTATCCGCACGGGCTGGATACAGAAGTGTTCACCTTTTCCGCCCTGGAGGAGTCTCAGCGAGAGGCCCGCCTGAGCTCGGAGCGTGAGCACGTGACACCGTACATTCGTAGCCACCCCGAACGGTTTCAACAGGGGAACCTGGCAAACGACAAGGATCTTTCGGCCTTGCGCTGGACACTGGATGAGCCGGAGGACCTGGAGTTCATCCGCGCGGTCTATGCCTCGCTGGGAGACCGCTCCTTCGGGATGGCCGAGGTGTTGGGGCTGCTGGAGTCTCGTCCTCAGCTGAGCGAGATCAATCGCGGATTCACGCGGACCGTGGATGATCGAAAGCCCTTGCCGGAGGAGGGTTGAGGTGCCCGGGAGAATTCTGGTACGCGCTGACGCTAGCACCCGGATAGGAACGGGGCATCTGATGCGCTGTCTGGCGCTGGCTCAGGGCTGGCGCGAGCAGGGAGGGGAGGCCACGTTTCTCCTCCGGGCCGGCGCGCCATCGATCGAGGCAAGGCTGCAGTCGGAGGGCCTCGCGGTTCGCCGCCTGGCCGCCGGGGCGGCCGGCCCGGAGGATGCGGCGGAGACGGCTTCCGTGGCCCGTGAGCTCGAGGTGGCCTGGGTTGTCGTCGATGGGTACTCGTTCGACAGCGATTTCCAGGAGACGTTGAAGAAGGACGGGCAGAAGGTCCTCTGGGTGGACGACTACGGCCACACGGGGAACTACCCGGCCGACATCATCCTCGACCAGAACATCGATTCCGACCCCGACCTCTACTCCCGGAGGGCCGCGGGCTCGAAGCTCCTCATCGGCACTCGCTATGTTCTCCTGCGGCGCGAATTCTGGCCGTTGCAGACCTGGAGGCGAGAGAACCCTGAGCGCGCCCGACGTCTCCTCGTGACCCTGGGAGCCGGGGATCACGGTGCTGTCACGGGAAAGGTCATCTCGGGAATAGGTCTTCTTGACGATCCGGATCTGGAGACGACCGTGGTCGTCGGAGGGGAGAATCCACATCGTGAGGCCATCGAGGAGGCCGGGCGATCCTCCGGGCGCGCTATCCGGGCCGCCTCCGACGTTCGGGACATGTCGGATCTCATGACCCGGTCGGACATCTGTGTCTCTGCCGGAGGGACCACCTGCTGGGAGCTGAGCTTCCTGGGACTTCCGAGCTTGATCATCGAGGTGGCGGACAACCAGAGGAGGCTGGCGCGGGGTCTGGAGAAGGCCGGCGCGGCCTCGAGTCTGGGGTGGCACGAATCCTGTTCGGCGAAGGATATCGCCAGAGGTCTGGAGGCCCTGATTCACGATGCCGCGGGTCGAGAGAAGATGTCCCGCGTCGGACGAGAGCTGGTGGACGGTGACGGCGTCTCCCGCGTCGTTCGCGCCATGCGAGGAGACTGAGGGTCCCGTCTTCGCCGCTCCGTCTGTCATGGGGTCGGGCCGCCCGCTATCATGGCGTTCGATCGAGGAGAGGAGTTGCGCTCATGCTGACACTTCGCCCCTACACGCCGGATGACCTCGAACGGCTGCTGGCCTGGCGCAACGACCCGGCCACCCGAGCGATGTCCCGCCAGGGTCATGAGGTATCCCGAGATGAGCACGCCGCCTGGATGGAGGCGACGCTTCAGGATCCGAAGCGGGTCCTCCTGGTGATCGATGAGGATGGAGTCCCCAAGGGAACCGCTCGGCTGGACGTCGAGGACGGAATGGAGGCGGAGGTGAGCATCACCGTGGCCCCGGAGGCGCGAGGCGTGGGGCTGGGGTTCAAGGCGTTGCAACTCGCCTGCGACCACGCCTTCGATCAGATGGGAGTACGGGAGATCCGGGCCGAGATCCGCGCGGAGAATACCGCTTCGATCCAGATATTCACCCGGGCCGGATTCGTCCACGAAGGGGAGTCGGAGGGCTTCGGGCGCTATCGCCTGAGACCGCCGTCCGATGGCGAGCCCGACCCTGAGGGGGAGCGGTGACGGCGACGCTGACGATCCCGGGACGAACGATCGGGACGGGCCATCCCGTCTATGTCGTGGCTGAGATGTCCGGGAACCATCATCAGAGCTTCGACCGGGCCGTGCAGATCGTCCGCGCGGCGAAGGAGGCCGGGGCGGATGCGATCAAGCTTCAGACCTACACTGCCGATACGCTGACCATCCAATCCGACAAGGAGTATTTCCGGATAGGCAAGGGCACGATCTGGGAGGGAAAGACCCTCTACGATCTGTATGGCGAGGCCTACACGCCTTGGGAATGGCAGCCGAAGCTGAGAGACGTGGCGAACGACCTTGGCCTCGACTGTTTTTCCAGTCCGTTCGATGCCTCTGCCGTCGAGTTCCTCGAGGAAATGGGAGCGTCTCTCTACAAGATCGCCTCCTTCGAGATCGTCGATCTCCCTCTTCTCCGGTGTGTGGGGGAAAAGCGCAAGCCCGTGATCGTTTCGACCGGGATGGCGACGCTCCCCGAGATTGAAGACGCGGTGCGCACCTTGCGGGAGGCGGGTGCCGCGGGCGTGGCCCTCCTGAAGTGCACCAGCGCCTATCCGGCCCCACCGGAAGAGATGAACCTCCAGACGATCCCACACCTGTCGCACAAGTTCGACTGCCCGGCCGGACTCTCTGACCACACGCTCGGCACGACCGTGCCGGTCGCGGCCGTCGCCCTGGGGGCCTCGATCGTGGAGAAGCACTTGACCCTGTCCCGAGAAACCCCCGGGCCGGACAGCGCCTTTTCTCTGGAGCCGGAGGAGTTCAGTGAGATGGTGAATGCGATCCGCACCGTCGAGAAGGCCCTCGGTGAAGAGCGATATCAGCCGACGGAGCGGGAGAAGGCGAGTGTAGTCTTTCGTCGCTCGCTCTTCGTTGTCAAGGACATCAAGGGCGGAGAGATTCTCAACAAGGAAAACGTGCGGTCGATCCGTCCAGGTTACGGCCTTCCCCCGAAACATCTGGATGAAGTCCTGGGCCGGCGCGCGGCGAAAGATCTCGAAGCAGGCACCCCGCTTGGCTGGGATGGGATAGCCCCATGACGGAGAGGGTCTGCTTCCTCCGGGAAAAGGACCAGGTCCTCACCCTGGCGTCACAGCCCGGACGCCTACTGGAAACCTCGCGGCTCATCTCGGTGGATCTCGATGCTTCCGCCGCCCTGGAGGACCTCGACCTGGAATACGAGGAGCTCTGGGATCGGCTGGACCTGGACGAGCTCCGGGCCCTGGAGGAGAAGGCGTACGACCTGACCGATTCCTGGTACCGGAGAGGCGAACCCCGCCTTCCGGAATGGCTCGTCGAGGTTTTGCCCCTGGATCGGGTGACGTGGTGCGGCGTGTTCAGGGATGCCCTCCTGGCGAGGAAGCTCTTCGAGCGGGTCGTGACGACGGAGGTGGGGGAAATCTGCCTCTGCACCCCTCATCGGGGCGGGTCTCCGTTCGCCTCCTCCAACGATGTGCCCGACGCCGTGTGGGCATTCCAGGCCCAGCAGACGGGCCTGGACTTGCGCCTGGTTCCTCGCCGGTCCTCCAGCAAGCACAGCCGATGGCAGCGATACGCGAGAGAGATGGATCGGCTGCTGACGGCGCCCAGGAGAATCGTCGAGGGAGTGCTCCACACGACGCAATCTCGGTCTCTCGGAGAAGGCCCGATCCTCTTCTATGCGAGTCCGGGGGAACGGAAGAGATACGCCGGGATTTGCCGGGCCCTCAAGAAGATCCTGGGGAATCGATTCCTGGCCCTCACGCGCGGTCGCAGAGGCCAGTCTGGCGAAGGGGTCTTCCGGACTCTCGAGAGCTTCACGGGAAGGATTTCGAGTCGTTCACCCGGGGAGGAACTCCAGCTCGCAGAGCTCCCCGTGGCGGAGGAATACCCGTACCTCTTTCGCAACGAGCATCTCTTCACGTATTTCGATCACCATCGGAAGAGCCGGTGGCCGAAAACCTCCTCCCTCCTGACCCATCTCGACCGGTTCATCCGGGAGATTCAACCGGCCGCCGTGCTCGTCACGGACTCGTCCTATTACTACCAGAACGCGATCTGCCTGGCGTCCAGGAAGCGGAACGTACCCGTCGTCGCCGTCCCCCACTCCACCACCCCCGGCGTGTTCCCCCTACGTCTGCGAGCGGACGCCGCGTTCGCCTGGACGGAGGCCTATCGGCAAACGTTCATCAGGGACGGCTTGCCTGATGACCGGGTGTTCCTGGTTGGGGTGCCTGCAGATCTGCTTCGTGGCGCCTACTCCTCGAGGGTCGACTCGCGCCGGTCTTCGGGCGACCCGGAAAGGCGGACGGTACTGGTGCTCTCTGCCGGAACCAAGCGAGGTCTTCTGCCCTTCACCGATCTGTCCACCTATCCCGCCATGGTCAAGGAGCTCGTCACCATTCCGGAGGACCTTCGAGATCGCGTCGATGTCTGCTGGAAGTGCCACCCGAACAACGATCACTTCGAATTTTATCAGGTGGTTGCGCGAAAGGCCGGCGCATCGAACGTGCGGATCGTTCGAACCGAGCCGCTCGAGGCGCTGGTGAACCAGGCGGATGTCGTGGTCCTGCCGACGACGCCGACCTCTTCCTATCTTGCCGCGCTGTTTGCCGACAAGCCGATCGTGTTCTGTAACGGCGGTCAGGTAGGAACGGAACTCTTTCAACCCGCGGACGAGCAGGGTTGCGTCGTCATAGACGATGTCTCCGGCATCTGGCCGGCGATCCGGCGGCTCCTCTTCGAGGACGAGTACCGGGAATCACTCCTCGCGCGGGCCCGCGCCTTTCGGGAGGAGTTCGCCGGAGAGTCTGACCTGCAACCGGCCGACAGGATTGCCGAGAAGATGAACCAGCGCCTCGACGAGCTAGCGCTCAGTTCCACGACGCGGTAGTCGGCCCCTACACGGGGGACCAGCTCTCCCGGACGACCCCTTCCTGATCGTACCAGACACGATCCTTCTGGCGGCTCCGCTCGAGGACGCCTCGAAAGAGGTCCTTTCCCTCCGTGTCGAGGCGGCTCTTTCCCAGAACCGCGAGGAAGAAGCGAAGCCGGTCGGAGGTTCCGATCCAGGAGGGGACCGTCGCGTTCAGCTGGGCAAGGTTCTCGAGACGGAGCTTGAGGGGGACCTGGGCGCGAAGGCTGAGATCCTCGAGGTCGAGAAACGTGAAGCCCCACGCGGACCGGGCCCCGTGGACGAGGACGTTGCAGGACTTGAGATCAGCGTGATACAGGCCCGCCTCGTGCATGTCTCGGAGGGTTAGCGCAAACAAGCTCAGCATCGAACGCAGCGCCTCATGCCGCGCGGGCCCTTCGGCCACGCGGCAAAGCGCTCTGTCCATCTCCACCGCGTCGGGGATCGGCGCCATGATGAGAACGGAGTCGAACGGCATGCCCCGCCAAGCCCTATCGGCAACTCCGATGATCGGGGGGGCACCGAGCCCCTTGCCTCTCAGGGCCTCCGCATGCTTCCACGCGCGAACTGCCCGGGAGCCACTGATGAGGGAGTGGAGCGAATCGGCCAGACCGCCGCTCCTGTAATGCTTCACGATGATCTCGCCGTCCGGATCCGGGAGTCGGGCGACGCGGCCCTTGTGACCCTCGCGCAGGATCCGGATGCCTCCTCTCTCGAGTGATGTCTGGTACCGATCCACGATCCTCCGCACCCTCTCTGATTCTCCCGTACGGACGGTGAGTTCGAGTGGGGATCGATCGTTGGAGGAGTGTCCGTCTCCATCGATCCGACTGCGGCCAGGTCTCGAAAAATAGCTTCTCGGGATGAGACGCCAGGTCTTGAGGCTGAAGGGCCATGTCCGGACCGCTTTTCCGAGCGTGTGTCGGCCTTCCTCGGTCTCACCGAGGGCCAGTTGGTGCTTTCCGACACTCGCCTGCAGGTAGGCCATGCGGCGACGGGCGGCCCACCTGGGGATCCTGTCCGGGTCATCGTAGCGGCCGATGAGGTCGACGTAGATTTTCCGGCTCTGGAGGACGTCGCGGCTCTTGCCGCCCGGGTGATGCCGGTAAATCGCCAGGGGGCTGGGGATGTATCCGAGGGGAAACGCCCTGGCCAGGCGGAGCCAGAGATCGAGGTCCTGGTTGATGGGGAGGTCCGGATCGAATCTGCCGACGTTGTCGAAGCAATCCCTGCGGACCATCACCGTCGAGGTGCGGACGAAATTCTTCTCCCACACCTCTCGGAAGACATGGCCCGAACGGCCCTCGCGCGTGCGCAGGAATTCCCTCCCCCCTTCGAGCTTCCAGTAGGAGGAGGCAAGCCATGCGTACTCGGGCCGGCCGCGGAGGAAGGAGACCTGGACCTCCGTCTTCATGTCGATCCAGAGGTCGTCCGAATCGAGGAAGGCGATCCAACTCCCTCGGGACTCTTCAATGCCGAGGTTTCTCGCGCTGGCAGACCCGCCCTGCTCCTTCCGGATGACACGGATCCGTTTCCCGAATCGACGGAGCCGATCCGATGTGTCGTCGGTGGAGCCGTCATCGATCACGAGGATCTCTCGGTCACGGAACGTCTGACGAAGGGCGCTCTCGACAGCGTCTTCGATGAAGCTCGCCCGATTGTGTGTCGGAATGACGATGCTTACCTCGGGCATGGCGGCATTATATCAGAAGGGGTTGGCTCGAAGGGACGGGTGAGGGGTTGAACGAATTGCATCGGGGGCCTATCCTCCCTCGCATGATCCGTCGACGACTCATTGTTCGGGGGCGGGTCCAGGGCGTCTTCTATCGGGCGACGGCGCGGGAGGAGGCGAGACGGCTCGGGCTTGTCGGATGGGTCCGGAACCTGTCCGATGGAGGAGTGGAGATCATGGTCGAGGGGGCCGCGGCGGCGATCGAGGCCCTGATCGACTGGTCCCGGAGGGGTCCCCCCCACGCACGAGTCGATGCCCTGGACATAGAAGAGGAGGAGCCTCTCGGAGATGGCTCCTCCTTTGAAATCCGGTACTGAAGTCTCAGCGGTTACTCTGCGCGGACGCTCTCATCTAACTCTTGCCGCCAGAACTCCAGCTCCTTCTCTTCTTCCTCACTCCGGACGGCGATGCCCTCGAGTCGCCGGATGGCGTTACGTACGAGAACTTCGCGGGGGGGGTGGATGATCTTGTCCATCTGAGCGCGGAAAGCGGCGTTATCGTCCTCGGCTGATTCGTGACGTTCGGCGGTCTCCTCGACGTCACGGAAGCGGCTCACCTTGTCGGTACCTCCAGTGCGTCCCTTCGTCTTCGGCACCTGAACGGCGTGGTTGTGTTCCAGCTTCATCGCCGGGAGGGAAAGCTTTGCCTCCGTTGCCTCGAGGGCGCTCTGGATCTCGCTCGAGATTTTCGCCTGTTCGGCTATTTCCGCCATGATCGCGGCGTGTGCCTCGGCTCCGAGCTGAGAGGCATCGGGAGAAGAGACGAGCGTGGAGCCGACCCGCAGTGTGCCCGTCGGGACGCCCGGGTCGATCGGGACCTCCGCCTGGCAGACGGCACAGAATCGAGTGGCGTCATGATCGTGACCGACGACCCCGGATTCCACGGAGCATGTTCTGTCGAACTTGGTAGTGAAATGGAAGTGGTTCTTGGAGGGACGTCCTGTCGTCGGATCGCGTTGCGCTTCCACCCGGCAAACGGAGCAGAAGGTCGTCTTTCCGTGGACGTGATCCGGGGAGACTTCCGCCGTTTCCGTTGCCACGCGCCCTCCTGCGGGGCTCTTCATCATGCGGCGCAGGACCTCGATCTTGCACTCCTCCTCCGGGCAGTAGACGGTCCATCGGTGGTGATGGTCACCCGGGTCCCCTGCGGACTCGGGCTTGGGATCGATCCGGATGTCGATCTTGCAGACGGGACACCACTCGGTCTCGCCGTGAAGGTGACCCCTGACGGCCCACCGCTCCACGTCATCGGTCCAGACGGCGGAACGCCCACAGGCGTCACACCATCGGTCCATGTCGTGAGAATGGTCCGTGGCAGATACACGGGCTCGACACGCCTTGCAGTAGGTGGTGAGATCGTGGGCATGTCCCTCCGGAGGCCAGGCCACGTCCGCCCCGCAACCGGAGCAGTAGTAGGTGCGACCGTCCGCATTGGGCTTCGACGGGGTCTCTTCGGAGTAGGAGGTCGCCTCCGCGCCGCCGCAAGCGGCCAGGAGGGAGGTGGCCAGACAGAACAGACCGATTCTGAAAGCTCGCAAGATGGATCCCTCCGGATGGGAGACGGCTATCCGCCGCACCTCCAGGTGCTGCGTCGTGAGCCGGCTGCCGTGGTCACTCGGGCTCTGGAGGGGAATATTATAGCCGTTGACGGGCCGCACGGAAGTGGGCCCTTGATCAGAGGACGGGAGGGGTGATAGGCTCTCCGCCCCTCCCCTCAGGTCGGGCACAGGCGACGCGAGGGGCTCTCCACGTGCCTCCACTCACTGAGGAGCTATCCGGTTGGATCTCCCGAGTCTCTTCAGGTTTGTCCCCCTGGCCCTCGGCGCCATGGCGGCGGTGGCCGGCATAGCCATTCACATGCAGGCGAAGAGGAAGAGGGGTCAGGCTGTCGAGCAGGCCCTCACCCGAGGGGACCGCACCCTGCTGACGGATTCCGAGGCGCGCTTCGAGGGTCTCAAGTCGGGCCGGGCCGAGATGTCACGCGGGCGTCGCGGCAGGGGCGCGCTGATCCTGACCGACAGGATGGTGATCTACGAGGAGTTTCTACCGACCTACAAGCTGGAGATCACTTTCAAGCAGATCCGGGCCGTCGAGACAAGCGCGACGTTTCTCGGCAAGCAGAGGGGTAGCACCGTGCTCATCCTTCACTTCACCGATTCCCACGGACAGGTGGCGGACGTGGGCTTCTCCCCCATCAATCCTGACTCGTGGGCTATGCAGATCCGCAGGCTGATCTCTTAGGAATGTGTTAGCAGTCGGCGTGTCCGGCCACGGTCTTGGCCTGGAAGGAATTCTTGCCGCCTCCACGCGAGAGGATCTCCTCGATCCGTCCGCCCTCCCACGCGCCGAAGAAGGCGTCCACCACCTCCGGATCGAACTGGGTGCCGGAGTACCGACGGATCTCCTCGCAGGCGAATTCGGGTGACTGCCGGGGGCGGTAGACGCGAGTGCTCGTGATGGCGTCGAAGGTGTCTGCAACGGCCATCAGCCTTCCCTGGACCGGGATGGACTCACCCGCCAGGCCCGCGGGATAGCCTGCTCCGTCATACCGCTCCTGGTGGCAGAGAATGTAGGGGATGATAGGTTCGAGGAAATCGATCCCTTCCAGCATTTTGGCCCCGATCTCCGGGTGCTTCTTCATCGATTCGTACTCGGGCGTACTGAGCCGCCCGGGCTTTTTCAGGATCGAGTCGGGGATCCCTATCTTGCCGATGTCGTGCAGGACGCCGCCCATCTCGATCTCTTCCAGGCGCCCGTCATCCCAGCCGAGGTGCGTAGCGATCTCCTGGGCGTATCGGGAGACTCTCCAGGTATGACCCAGGGTATAGGAGTCCTTCGCCTCGATCGAGTTGGAGATCACCGTCAGGATGTCCATGTATGCCCGGCGGAGGTCCTCGCTCTTGCTGAGCAATCGTCGCGCCTGCTCTATCAGGGCCAGGCTTTTCTGGTCGACCCGCGCCTCGAGATGCAGGCGGTAGGCCTCGTTCTCGCGGACGAGATGGATCTTCTCGAAGGCACGAGCCACCGAGCTGAGGACGACCTCGCCCTCGAACGGCTTGCGAATGAAGTCGTAGGCGCCGAGCTTGAGGGCGTGTATCGCCACGTCGACGTCCGCCGCCCCGGTGACCATGATCACCTCGACCTCCGGCCGGGCAGACTTGATCTGCTTCAGCAGCTCCAGGCCGCTGATCCCTGGCATGTGGATGTCGGCGACGAGAAGGGCAAACTCAGGATTCTCTTTCAGCTGCCGCAGGGCCACTGCGGCGTTGTTGGCGACCTGACACTCGTACCCGGACACCCCGATGGTCTCTTTCAAGACCTCCCCCACCAGGACGTCGTCATCTACGATGAGGACTCTCTCCGTCATGGCGTGGGCTCCAGATCAGTAAAAGGAACAAATGAAACAACCACAAATTATACAACATTGAGGCGGCCATGAGCCACCCGAGGGATCCAGGCCTCTCACATCGCACTAAGTCGTTTTTGTATATAGTGTTATGGGATATAGCCCGAGCCGGAGAGGCGGATACGGCCGGATCAGATGACGCTGGCCTCGGCGAGATAGCGGTTTTCCTCGAATCGGAGGAAGTCCAGGGCCGAAGCGTCCACGGTCTCGTAGCGGCCGAGCCGGATCAACTCGGAGACGCACTTGCCCGTGGCCGGTGCCTGCATAGCTCCGTGCCCCCCGAAGCCGCAGGCG
>JAPUJT010000022.1 GCA_027296055.1 Planctomycetota bacterium
TGGGTGTCCGCGCACGCTATCAGTAGCCATGCGGCCAGCAGCGCTCCCACAGTCGCCTGGGCGATCCTCATCAGTCTCCTCCTTCCAATCCTTCCGTTTATCGCTCAACCGACGGCGGCGGCCGGCTAGCTGCCACTATCCCTTTTTGGTTCCCGTCTCGTCTTCTGTGCCACCCGCTTCTGCCGCCGGCTCCTCCGGCGGGATTAGCTGGTTGCTCTTCTCTAGCTTCTTCAACATGTCTCGCAGCTCGGGCGTGTTTTCGAAAACGATCGGCTTGGCCTCAGGATCGGCGATCTCCTCGACCTTGATCCAGTAGGTCTTTTTCGGCACCTTGACGCCACCGGCGTTCAAGGTCTCCTCCTTGATGTCCACGAGCAGAAGCCTGAAACCGGAGGCGTAGTCGACCTTCCCTGTCCCGCTCACCTCCTCCACCTTCCCGATCTCCTCGCCGACCAGCACCCGGTAGAGCTTTCTCCTCCACCTGGTCGCCTTGGGGTCCCACTTGTACACCATGGTCCTCGCCTCGTCGGGGATTCCCCTGATGGAGCTCCCCCTCTTCAGGTCCATCGGGAGCAGGTAGACGTTGGCGGGAACCCTGACGAGGAGGGGGCTCGACGTCTTGACCGCCTCTTCCGCGGGCAACTTTTCCACATCGGAATCGGCGATCTCCTTGGCGAAGGTCCTCGCCTGGTAGACGACCTCCCGGCGAGGCACGATGCCGTCCGTATCCCTGTAGGTCGTCTCGCCCGGGCCAAGCACGGCCACCGGATCGCTCGAGAAGACTGGTTTGCCCTGGTCATCCCTGCTCGTGGTCTTGTAGATCTCCGTCCGGACGATCTCGGCGTCCTCCACCTGCGAATCCCATTCGATCACTACGTAGTCGGTTCCGCGCTCCTTCACCCTCAATTCGGGCGGGCGATGCTCGGGAATCCTCCCCAACTCGAGCGCTGGCCTGTTCTGCAGGGCGCGTCGGATGTAGTACCGCTTGTGAAAGCCCCATTTCGTGAACGATTCCGTGGATGAGGTGGACTCCCAGCGCTGCTGGATGCTCTCGAGATTCTCGAGTATCGGGAGAGGAGGCGGCTCGTTCTTCATCGCCTCCGCCACACTCTCGGCGAGCTCAGTGATCTCATCGGCCTCGCCGCTCCCTCCGCCCAGCAGCCCGAAGATCCCGATGACGACGATCAGGCCCGCCGTGCCGAGGGCAACTTTTTCACCGTGACGAAGAAAGAACTGCTTGGCATCCATGGTCCAGGTCCTCGAGAAAACTATTCCCCGCTATCCCCGCTCGCGATCGCCTCCTGATCCACGTCGATGACATGAAACGTCAAGTCCAGCTTGATCGGCGGCTCCGGCAGGATCTCATCATCCGACAGGCTGTTGTACTGATCCTCATCCTGGTATCCGAATTTCCTGTAATAGACGTTCGGGGTCTCGTACTGCTCGTCCGCGCCCGCTGGAGGGGCCTCGCCAAGCACGTGGATCTTGCTGATCCGTACCCGACCAATACGCGCCGGCACCGTTGGCGAGCGCAAGACCTGGGCGATGAGTTCCGGAATATTCTCCGCGGGGCAATCCACATTCAGGGTCACGGAGTGAATCGAGTAAGGAAGAGTTCCCTTCTTTCCCTTCTTGGGGTCGTCGAACTTGATCCCGTTCAGCCTCGTCACGCCCGTCCCGACCATGATGTCCGACAGGCTCTTCTGGATCTTGTAACGCTTCTCGACCAGGGTGACCTTGTCATCCGAGAATCCGGTCTCCTTCTTGAAGCCGACGTACTCCCTCTTATCCTGCTCCCCGCCCATCTTCTCCCGGAAGTTGGCCGCGAGCGCGTTCATATTGTCGTTGTACGTCGCCGTGTATTCGACGGGGGACGGTGGTGTGGGCCAGTCGGGCTCGAAGAGCACGTCCATCGCCACATAGTAGTCCTTCATCGATTCCTTCGCCGCCTGGTAGGTCCTCAAGACATCGTCCTTGTGATCGACGAGCTTCTTCGAAGGGACCTCCGTGCCGTCTTTCTTGTATCGCACGAGCTTACGTTTCAGATCGCGGATCTCAACGAGCCGCTCGTCGATCTCGGTGCTCCTCCCGTGGACGACCACGAACCAGAAACCCGCTTCCCCGAGAAGGATCAGCCCGAGCAAGATCCAGAAGCCGTTCTTTTTGATCTGATCCATGGTTCAGCCCTGATCGTCGCCCACCGGGACATCCCCGAGAGTGATCTCCCTCGAGAAATAGAAGTAGGGGGCATAATGAAACGCCGCAGAAGGCTTCAGCTTCTGCGTCGCGGTGACGAATTTGAGGGGACCCGTCCTGGGATGGTCGATCCAACCTCGGGGGACGGCACGCGTCGCGGCCGGATCGATCTCTAGCTCCTGCGCCAGTCGATCCAGAAAGAGGAGGTTCACTCTCGAGAGAGACTCTTGCTCCGTATCCGACGCCACGACCGCTCCGGAGACTCTCAGGACGAAGAACTCCTTGCTCTCCTTTTTATCGAACCGCCGCTCGAGGTCCACTCTGACGAGCCAGACCTTCTGCATGTTGGCCTCCCGCGCCAACTGATCCGGCAACTGGTTCTCCCCCGCCTTCGGCATCTCGGCCATGCCTTGGGGCAAGGCGCGGTTGAGCGCATCGATCACCTTCGCAGGCAGGCGTCGGTCACCGCCGATCAGCGCCAGCGCGTCCAGCTCCTCTTCCAGCTCGGCGGTGTCGGGCAGCTTTTTCATCGCCTTCTTGTGGCCCTGGATCTCCTTCACCATGACCTGGTGCTTGAGAATCCGGTCCAGTTCATCGAGCCGATGCCCCTTGGCAAACGCCAGTATGAACAGGAGGGCGGCCAGGATCCCCACAGCGAGAAGGTAGAAGGGCTTCTTGGCGGCGACGGCGCGCTCCTCCTGCACCTCCCGGGGGACCATGTTCACGTCGTTTCTTCCCGAGCCGATACCCTGGATGGCCAGCCCGAGCGCGGTGCAGAACCCGCCGACGTGCTTCCTCAGTACGTCGACATCCACGCCCTCGTCCAGGTTCAGCCTGTTCAGCCGGGTGATACGGGAGACCTTGATCTGCAGCTCCTGAGTGAGGTAGTTCTTCAAGCCGACGAGCTTGGAGGCATCGCCCAGAAGGACCATCTCCTTGAAGTTGGCCTGCTTGGACTGCGCCTTGTAGTAGCCGATCGACCGGTGAATTTCCCCGACGAAGTCTTTCAACACCGGCTCCATCGTGGCGAAGATCTTTTTGACCTGCTGGCTCTTACCCGCCGTCCTCTTCAGCCTCTCGGCCTCCTCGAAGGGAACCTGGAACTTTTCCGTGAGGGCCCGAGTGAGGTCGTCCCCGGCGAGAGGGAGGTTTCGAATCCAGAAACGGTTCCCCTCGACCACGAGGAGGTCGGTGTGATCCGCCCCCACGTCCACGACGATCAGCGAATCGGGGACTTCGACGAGATCGAACTTCACGAAGTTGAAGATGGCGAGCGGCGCAATGGTAACGATGTCCGCCTTGACGTTGAGGTCGTTCAGATCGGAGAGGAAGTCGTGGATCAGGTCCTTCTTGATCGCGAAGATCCCCACCTCGACCTCGCCGGTGGCCGACGTGCCGTTCTCGTCGAGCCTCTGGTAATCCCAGACCACCTCATCGATGGGAAACGGGATCTGCTGCTGCGCCTCGTAGCGGACGATCTCGTCCACCTTCTTCACCTCGGAGAGCGGCGGCAGCTTGATGAAGCGGGAAAAGGCCATCCGGCCCGGCATCGCCACGACGATCCGATCACCCTTGACGGAGTGGGAGTCGAGGAAGGTACGGAGGGCGGAGCGCACCCCAGCGCGAGGGTCGTCCCCGGCCGCCCCATACTCGATGTGGGCGACGCTGAGGATCGCGACCTCGTCCTTGTCTTTTTGAAGTTTTACAGCCTTCAGGGAGGACTTTCCGAGGTCCAGGCCCCAGGCAGCGGACTGCATCGGACGCTCGTCTCCGTCTTTCGGGCAGGGGGAACCGCCCCCCGCAGCCTACTGCGGAAAAGCGCCGTTCCCAATGTTGAGTCTGACGCAAAAACCCTTCCGCTGAAGGGGCTTCCGACTCGTGCTCGGTCAACGGAGAGTGAGATTATAGTGACGCCCGAAACGTGAGTCAAGGCGGCCCCTCCGGGCACCGATAGGGGCCCGGAGGGGCCCTGAGGCGACCCGAAGGGCCCCCGGAGAGGGGGATCTACAGAAGCTCGCGAACCTTCTTCATGTCATCCCAGACAGCGCGCTTCGCGGAAGGATTCCTCAGCAGATAGGCGGGATGATAGGTCGGCATCACCTGGAATCCTCGGACCGTATGGAATTCTCCGCGCAGGCGGGAGATCCCCGTGTCCACCCCGAGGAGGGTTCGCGCGGCGAAGGCCCCCAGGGCGCAGATGACCCTCGGCCGGATCAACTCCATCTGTTTCCAGAGATAGGGAGAGCAGTTCAAGATCTCTTCGGGGCTCGGATCCCTGTTGTTCGGCGGGCGGCATTTCAAGATATTGGCGATGTAGACCTTGTCACGCTCGAGGCCCATCGCCTGGATGATGCGAGTGAGCAGGGCTCCCGCCTTTCCGACGAACGGTAGCCCTTGCCGATCTTCCTCGGCCCCCGGCGCCTCGCCTACAAATACGAGATCGGCGTTCGGATCGCCCGTGCCGAAGACGGCGTGGGCACGCGTGTGACCGATCGGGCACTTCCGGCACCCGGTCACCTCCTGCTCCATCTGCAGGAGGAGATCTTTCGGAGAGGTGAGCGCGCCCCGTGGAAGGTGCCGCACTCCAAGGAGGGCCATCCGGCCCAGGTGAGCGCGGAGGTGCTGTCGCAGATCTCCATCCATTACCGGCTACTCCCGGCCATCAAGATCGAGGGAAGCGCCGGCCTGATCGATCACCGACCGGATCGCTTCGTCCAGCGGCGCTTCCACCGTGCAGCCCGCGGCGTTCCTGTGGCCACCCCCCCCGAATCGCGCTGCGATGGCGGCCACATCCAGGTCCCCCTCGCTGCGCAGGCTCACCCTCACCCTGTCCGGATCCTCCCGGAAGTAAACGGCGATCTTCACGCCCTCGAGGGATCGTGGGAGGTCGATGATGTCTTGCCCGTCTCCCGGACCGGCTCCGGCCGCCGCCATGTCTTGCTTGCTCAGGAAGGTCCAGGAGAGCTCTCCACCGTGCGCGGAGGCCAGGTTGGCGATGGCGCGCGAGAGTAGCTCCAGGTCGATGGGCCGGCGGCTCTCGTAGGTCCACTTCGACACTTGCCTCAACGACGCCCCGAGGCGCAGGAGATCGGCGGCGATCTCGAGCGTTTGGGGCGAAGTGTTCGAGTAGGAGAACCGCCCCGTGTCGGTATAGATCGCCGTGAACAGGCAGGTGGCGATATCGGCATCGAGCTGGAATCCGGCCTCCCGGAGGAGCAGGTAGACCACCTCTCCCGTCGCGCTCCGATCCACCTCCACCAGGTTGACCGTCCCGAACTCTTCGTTCGAGATGTGATGATCCACGTTCAGGATGGGGACCCCATCGGGGATCCAGCCTCTCACCTTGCCCAGGCGAGCGAGGACAGGGACGTCCATCGTGACGAAGACCTCCGGCCTGGTTTCCGGGCGCTCCGACGCGATCTCGTCGAACCCGGGGAGGAAGCGCAACTGACGGGGGTAGGGCGCCTCGTTACAGGGTATCACCACCTTGCCTGCCTTCCGGAGGGCCAGGGTGAAGGCGAGGAGGGAGCCGAGCCCGTCCCCATCCGGAAGGAGATGGCTCGTGACCCAGAAGGTCTGATTCTCTTTCAGGAGCCGGATCGCATCGGCGTAGTCTTTCATCCGGAGGCATCCGTTCCCGGAGCGATCTCCAGCCCGAGGGGTCCGGAGGACCGAACGATTCCCCGGACCACTTGATTCCGACCCGATGGCTCGCCGCGGACCCGGGCGGGCAGGTAGCGCTCCGTCTTGCCCGAGAGCGTTCCTTCCTTCCACGACTCGGTGAGCAACTCCACCTCCCGTCCTACCCACCGGGAGGCGAAGGCATCGCTCAGATCGCGGCCCAGGTTCCCGAGGATCCGGCCTCGCCGCTTACGGATGGCGATCGGGACACTATTCCCCAGGCGGACCGCCGCCGTGCCGGATCTCTCGCTATACGGGAAGACGTGGATCTTCGAGAAGCCGATCTCCCTGCAAAAGGCCAGCGTCTCGGCGAAGGCGGAGTCGTCCTCCCCCGGAAACCCGACGATGACATCCGTGCTGATCGCAGGCTCCTCGAACCGGTTCCGGATCATCTCGACACGCCGGGCGAACTCGGCCCGCGTGTAGGGCCGACCCATTCTTCGAAGAACCCGGTCGTTTCCGCTCTGCAGGGGGAGGTGGAAGTGAGGACACAGCTTGCCCGACTCGAGCCCGGCGTCGAGAAGATCCTCAGTCACCTCGATCGCCTCCAGGGAGGAGAGCCGGATCCTTTCCACGGGGACGTCGGCCAGGATCCGGAGGAGATCCGGCAGCCGATAGGTCTCTCCTCTTCCATAGTGCCCCAGGTGAATCCCCACGAGCACGATTTCCTTATGGCCCGAGTCGGCGAGGCGGTGCGCCTCTGCTCGCACCTCCTCGGGTGAGCGGCTACGCACGTCTCCTCGGACGCGAGGGATGATGCAGAAGGTGCAGTGATCGTCGCAGCCGTCCTCCACCTTGAGGAAGGCGCGGGTGTGCCCTTCGAACCGGGAGATCCGGAAGGGGGATGGGGGGGCGCCGAGGATCTCGGCGATCCGGTCCTTCTGGAGCCTCCCTGCTACAAGGGTGACGCCCGGAAGAACGCTGTACGCCTTGGGATCGCCCGCTGCCGAGCACCCCGTCACCACGATCCGGACCCGGGGATTATCGCGCGCCACCCGTCGAACCAGCTGCCTCGCCTTCCGATCCGCCTCGGCGGTCACCGAACAGGTATTGACCACGAAAAGGTCGACCGGCTCCCGGCCTTTCGTCTCCCGGTAACCCGCGCGCAGGATCCCCTCGCGAATCCCCTGGGTGTCGTACTGGTTGACCTTGCACCCGAAGGTGTGGAAGGCGACCGTCTTCTCCGTCTTCTGCATGTTCACCATCATAAAGGGGACAGTCACCTTTTTCCATTCCGTGTTTATCGGGGAGGAACCTGTCACCGCCCGCCCAAGGTCTCGAGAACGGCGGCGGCGACCCTGCGGGCGGCGGCAAGGGTGAGAGACGGATAGATAGGTATGGACAGGAGCCTGTCGCAGAATCTCTCGGTAGATGGGTATCCCTTGGCGGGTGAGCCGAGGTATCGATGAATCGGGCGAAAGACCGGGAGCTTCGCCTCCACTCCCATCCGGGCGAGTCGCCGGGATGCCGCTCGCGCAGTTCCGTCCAGCAAGAGGGCGTAGCGGTAATAGGCGTGCCCGCGCCCCCGAGGAATCCTGTAACCCGAGAGCTTCTCCGAGTAGAGCCGTGCGATCTTGCGTCTCTTGGCAATGAATGCAGGGAGGGAACGAAGCTGCGCCCTGCCCAGAGCGGCCTGCAGATCGGAGAGCGTGTAGTTGTAACGCACAGAATAAGTCTTCTGCTTGTCGTAGCTGACGAGGTCGCGAAGGCGGGAGGCCACCCGGGAGCGATCCGTCGCGACGGCTCCCCCCTGACCCGTCGCCATCACCTTTGTGGCGTAGAAGGAAAAGATGGAGACCTCGCCGAACGAGCCGACCGGCCTCCCGCGGATCCTGCCGCCGATCGCCATCGCCGCGTCCTCGATCACCGGCGGTCCCAGTGCGGCGATCCCCTCCACATCCGCCGGTAGCCCCAGCATGTGGGGGACGATGATCGCCCGCGTCTTCCGACGGACGTGGCGCCGGATGAGGTCAGGGGTGACGTTGAACGTGCTATCGTCGACGTCCACCACCCGAGGTCGCGCCCCCACATAGTGCACAGCGTTCAGCAGGGCGGAGCAGCAGTACGTGGGCAGGATCACCTCGTCTCCATCACCCACTCCGAGACCGAGAAGGGCCAGGTGAAGCGCGGCGTGTCCGGAATTGGTGGCGACGACGTGGCGACGGCGGACGGCTCGGCCCAGCTCCGCCTCGAAGGCATCCGCCTCCGAGCCTGGAGTGATGTGCCCCGATCGCATCACCCGCAGCACCGCGCTGTGGGCGGCGCGATCCAGCGTCGGCAGCGAATGGGGTATCAAGCGGAAGTCGAGTCCTGGCCGAGATGGGCGACGAGATCCATCTCCACCAGAACATCCTTTGGCAATCGCGACACCTCGACGCAGGCTCGGGCAGGTCGCGACACCGAGAAGTATCGAGCGTACACCTCGTTCATCGCGGCGAAGTCCCCCAAGTCCTTCAGATAGACCACCAGCTTGACGGCATCTTCGAGGGTACCGCCCGAAGCCTCGACGACCGCCTGGAGATTCTCGATGACGCGCCGGGTCTGCTCTTTCACTCCGCCGGGGACCACCTCCCCTTTTTCCGGATCGAGGGGGATCTGGCCCGATGCGAACAGGAAACCTCCCGCCCGAACCGCCTGGGAGTACGGTCCCACCGGCGCGGGGGCGCGAGGAGTGCCTACCACTTCGTGAGACATGGAGTCTACCTCTTCTTGTCGAGCATCTTTCGCAGCCTTCTCAGCACCGGGGCAGGCACGAACGCCGAGACGTCGCCGCCGTGCCCCGCCACCTCCTTCACCAGCCGACTCGAGATGTAGGAATACTCCTCCGCAGGCATGATGAAGACCGTCTCCACCGCCTGGGAGATCGATCGATTCGTGAGAGCCATCTGGAACTCGTACTCGTAGTCGGAGAAGGTCCGGATGCCCCTCAATATCACGTGGGCACGCTTCTTCCGGAGGAAGTCGACGATCAATCCTTCGAACGACGCAACCTCGACGGAGCGGATCCTCCGCACGGACTGGCGGATCATCTCGAGACGATCCTTCACGGTGAAGAGGACCTCCTTCGCAGGGTTCGGACCGACGGCCACGATGACCTTCGGGAAGATCTTCCGCGCCCGTCGGATCAGATCCAGGTGCCCGTTGGTGAACGGGTCAAACGTTCCGGGGTAGACTGCCGTATGTCCACCTTCAATGGCCAACCTGGGCCCCCTTCCGTTCGGTTCCTGACGGGGATTCTACTGCACATCGGGCAGTCCGGGAAAGTCCTGTCTCCCCCCGATGACGATCCGTGGGGGGCTGTCGAAGTCCCGGAGGGTGAAGTAGGCGGAGATCGATTTCTCGTCCCTCCCCTCGTCGATCCCTACGGAGACGACGAGGACCCACTTGTGAAAGAACCGCTTGATCGAGTAGCTCTGATGGACGACCTGACGCGCCCGGACGTCGTACTGGCCCCTCGCCTCGACGGCCCACTTCGGGGTGAGGTGAACATTCCCTCCCCAGATGAGGTGGCGCTCGGAGCGATCGTTCCCGGTCGCGAGAAGCGCCGGCTGGAATTTTCGCAGCGAGAGACCGAGCATATAGGAGCCGGGCTTGATCGTGAGCCCTCCCACACTCCAGGTCTCGAAGGTCCCTTGCTCGGGATCGAGCCCCGCCCGGCTGTACAGAGAGAGGTAGGGTAGGGCGTTCGTCCTCAGATCGAAATCGATGTTCGAGAACCTGCGACGGGTGAGTCGATCTCGCCGTGACGGGAAATAGGAAGCCTCGATCTCCAGGTCGAGCACGTCCAGGGTCTTCGGTCCTCCTTCCTTCGCGTTGGGCCGCGCGGCGATTCGAGTCTGGAGCCGGTTACGAAGGATCAGGGTGATCGCCTCCATCTCATCGAGGCGGTCGATCGCATCGAACTGGATGAACCCCTCGGGGCCCTTCGTGCTCAGATACCGGAAGGAGTACTGAACGCTCGGGCTGAAGACGTGCCGGAGCCCTGTCACGCGCAGGCTCGGGATCTTGACGTCGAAGGTCTTATGGACCTGAGTGTCGAGTCGAGCGCCCGCTCCCGTCTGTGCCCGATCGGCAGAATCATCGGAGAGCAGAGTTCTTTCGTAGAACGTGTATCGCCCGGTGGCGTAGGGCGTCAGCGTGAGCGGGCCCATCGGGATCGGCAGCCTCGCCTCGTGAAACGAATCGAATCGCCAGGAGCGAACTCTCGGCTGGAACTCCGGGATGCCGTCACCGTCGAGGTCATAGACGGCGGGGTCATACGTGCCCAGAATCGGAGCGTCCAGATCGAACGGTCCCCCTGCAGACTTGGGGAAGAACACGCCGTTCCTGTCCACATCGATCCCGGTCCGGACGAATTCATCGTCGGGTCGGAACCGCAAATTGGCGAGCTCCGTCCTCTGCGAATAGTAGATCGGCCTCCCGATGAGTGGGATCTTCACTATCGGAGCCTTGACGATCTCCAGTGTGGTCCTGGGAAGGGCCTCGACGGTGCTCTGGAAGTCGTTCCGTCTCGCCTGGTACAGAAACGTCATCCCCCAGTGGTCCCGGATCTTCTTGAGGTAGAGGAGGCTCTCCTGATCCTTGGACTCCCGGAACTCATGCTCGAAATACTCGGGTAGAAAGTTACGGTCCGAGGATTGCGAGTATTCGGTGTAGAGCTCCCAGTCGAAACCCAGAGTGTGGCGGTGCAGCCATCGCACACGCCAGCGCTCCCGCTCCATCGACTCGCCGGGCGGGAGGTAGAGCTCGTCGTCGCCCCGATCCCGGATCGAGTAGGTCTGGAGCTCTCCACGCATCTCCTTGGCCCGATATCGAAGCTGGGCTCCGTAACCGGTCCCTCTCTTCTCGTAATAGTCCACGTCGGCCCGCAGGCGAATTCCGTCCCCGGCATACAAGGTCCACTCCGATTCGACGAATGTCCCGAATTCCGAGGATGTTCCAGGCCGGACCACGGGCACGTAGGGGTTCCAGTCCATGTTCCAGGTGAGGGAGGGCCAGTAGAGGACGGGCACGCCCAGGAAACGCGCCGTGGCGCCCCTTATCCGGACGTTCCTGCCCTCCGAGACCTCCAGCCAGGCCGCCCGGAGACTGTAGTGTGGCTCTCCGTAGTCGCACGTGGTGACCTCGGCATCGGAGGCCTCGTAGAGAAACGGCCCCCGGATCAATATCTCGTCGGCCGAGATGTACACCTCCTGCACCGAGCCGGCGCCCCGACGGGGACCTCGATAGACCCCGCGGCCATAGTCGACCTTGTCCTCCTCCTCGATCCATTTCGTCAGATTTCGCAGGGCGAGCCGGACCCCTTCCGCCTTCCCCTCGAAGAGGCCGAAGTGGAAGTAGAGCCGGTCGGCCATGAGCGTGTCGTCGCCCAGCTCGAAGATCACATGCCCTTCCGCGTAGATCTCCTGGATGGGCAAGCCGAGCGCGTCCCGCTTCCCTCCTTGCCGATACCAGATCACGGCGCGGTCGGCGCGGAGCCGCACGCCTCCTCGACCGGATGCGACGGTCACCCCGCCCAGGGCGACCGCTCTCTCCTTGTTGATGTC
This sequence comes from Planctomycetota bacterium, assembly GCA_027296055.1. Classification (GTDB taxonomy): domain Bacteria; phylum Planctomycetota; class JAPUJT01; order JAPUJT01; family JAPUJT01; genus JAPUJT01. The sequence continues at coordinate 11,424 of JAPUJT010000022.1, forward strand.
CAGGTCACCCGCCTGCTCGAGGAAGATCCCCTGGGCCATCTCCTGCTCGAGCTGTTTGCGGAAACGATCCTCCAGTCCCTCTCCGGACTCGGGGCCGGGAAGTGGACCGAGGAGAAGAATCAGACCTAGCAGGGACAGGAATGGTTCAGGAATCGGGTTTCCCCCTCGAGGCTACGACTTCTCGAAGAAAGACCGCACGCCCTCGGCCACCATTTCCATCTCCGCCTGTGTCAGCCCGGGGAAGATCGGTAGGGAGAGGACTTGTCGAGCGGCAGTCTCCGCCTGAGGGAAGTCTCCTGGCGTGTGCCCCAGCTCCTGGAAGCACGGTTGCAGGTGCAGGGGCAGCGGATAGTAGACTCCGCTGCCGATCCCCAGGCTTTCGAGATGGTCCTTCAGGTCATCCCGCGCATCGAAACGGATGGTGTACTGGTGGTAGACGGAGGGGGCCTTCTCCATCCGGGTGGGGAGACGGATAGGCAGCCCGGTCAGGGCCTCGTCGTAAAACCGAGCGATGATGCGGCGAGCCTCCGTCCACTTGTCGAGATGCCGGAGCTTGATCCTCAGGACGGCCGCCTGGATCGAGTCGAGGCGGCTGTTGATTCCGATGATGGGATGCTCGATCGCATCCTCGCTTCCGTGGACCCGAAGCATCCGTATCCGACGGTCGATCGACTCGTCGCGAGTCGAGACGGCCCCGGCGTCGCCCATCGCGCCCAGGTTCTTGGTCGGGTAGAAGGAGAAGCAGCCGATATCTCCCCACGCCCCGATCTTTGCCCCGCCAATGGTGGCGCCGATCGCCTGAGCGCAGTCTTCCACCACCGCAACACCCGCCTCCTTTGCGATCGCCGTGATCTCGTCCATCGCCGCCGGCTGGCCGTAGAGATGGACGGGAAGTATCGCCTTCGTGCGCGGGGTGATGGCGCCTCGGATCTCGCTCGGCGAAGCTGCGAGCGTCTCCTCGTCGAGGTCGGCGAATACCGGCCGGGCCCCGAGGCGAACGATCGTGGCGGCGGTGGAGAAGAAGGAGAAAGGGCCTGTGATCACTTCGTCCCCGTCTCCTATCTCGAGGGCGGCGAGGGCGAGCAGAATCGCGTCGGTTCCCGAGGCACAGGAAACCACGAACGGCGCGTCGAGGAAGTTCCCCAGGTCCTCCTCGAACGCTTCCACCTCCGGTCCCAGGATGTATCGTCCCGAGGCGCTCACTCCGAGAATCGCCTCCTCGATCTCCTTGCGGACCTCTGCGTAACCCCTGGCCAGATCCTGGAGCGGAACTTTCAAGCGATACTCCCAGCAAGGGCCGGACAAGCCCGGCCACAACGGCGGCCGATCAGGATATCCGAGCGGGCTTGGGAGTGTCTACTCAGAAACACTTCGCAACAATCACTCAGAGGCTATCCACGTGAGTCAGGACGAGGTGGTGGCTGAGGCTAATTCGAGGACGCGGGCTCGGCTTCGTGTTCGTATTTCGTGGGGTCGCCGACGATGGGGACGAGCTTTTCCTGCTCGATCAGCTCGATCGCCAGCTTGGCCAGCTTCGGATCGAATTGACTCCCCGAGCCCTTGGTAAATTGATCCAGGACGATCTGCAGCTGGAGGGACTTCCGGTAGGCGCGGTCCGAAGTCATGGCATCGAAAGCATCCACCAGGGAGATGATCCGCGGGAGAAGAGGAATCGCCTCCTCGGCGATCCCCTCCGGGTAGCCGTTTCCGTTGAACCATTCATGGTGGTAAAGCACACCGTGCACCATCGGCTCGATGTCCTTGATCGTCGCCAGGATGTTCGCCCCGATGACCGGGTGTTCCTTTATCTGTTCGTACTCCTCCGCGGTGAGCTTGTCAGGCTTGTTGAGGATGTACTCCGGCACGCCGATCTTTCCTATGTCGTGGAACAGGCAGGAGAGCTTCAGGTGACGGACCACTTCCTTGTCGAGCCCTAGCTCCCGGGCCATGATCTCGCCGTAGAGGGAGACCCGCTCCGAGTGGCCTCGCGTGTACGGGTCCTTGGCGTCGATCGCCGCGGTAAGACTCTGTACGGTGCCGAGGAAGAGAGACTCCAGCTCGTCCACCAGGGTCGCTCGGCGGATCGCCACCCCCGCCTGCTTTCCGATCACGGTGAGCAGCTCGAGATCGCTCTCGGTGAACGATCCTGTTTGGGATACATTGTCGAGATAGATCGCCCCCAGGATTCCCTGTCGGGATTCGACGGGAACGCACATCGCGCCGCGAATCCTGTTGAGGAATACACTCTCGCCGGACTGGAAGCGGGCGTCCTGGGTCGCGTCCTGGGTGAGGACCGACAGCCCATTCTTGATGCTTTCGCTGAGGATCGTGGAAGAGAGAGCGATCTTGTATCCGGGCATGCAGGTCGGCCCCGTCCGGGTCACCACCGGCTCGTAAACCCCACGATCTTTGTTGTACATGACGAGGAACCCGCGGTCCGCGGCAAAGACCTCGAGGATCGTCGTCATCATCACGTCGAACAGTTCTTTCAGGTCCTCCTTCTGATGGAGGAGGTTCGTGATCTTGTAGATCGTCGCCAGATTCTGGTGAGCGACCTTGGCGTCCTTCTCCTCGCGAGTTGCCTCGAGCTTCTTGACCAGCTCTTCCTCGCTGCCCTCGAACCGCTTCTTGATCTGTTGCTTGGCCGCCTCGTCCTGAAAGACATCGGCCTTCAGATCGATGAGGACCTTCGTCGTGTCCATCTTCTTGTCGGCGAGGATCTCCATCTCCGCCTCGCCGACGTTGATGACGTCACCCGGCGCCAGATAGATCGACTGGACGCGGCGACCGTTGACGAAGGTCCCGTTGGAGGAGCCAAGATCGGAGGCCTGGACGGATTCGCCGTCGTTGGCCAGGAGGAGGTGCGAGCGAGAAAGGCCATGATCCAGGAGCTGAACATCACAAGTGGAGTCGCGGCCAAAGACGAGGTTGTCCCCTTCGGAGACATCGATCGTCTTGCCCTTCATCTTGCCCTTCTTGATCAAGACCCTGACTTTCATGGGGGAGTTACCTCGTCCGATGCGGGAAGGTGTCTCTTGGCCTAATCGCTTCGATGCAAGAATAGCACATCCGCGTGGGCAGTCAAGGTGGGCCGTCGCCACAAGTCCAAGAATATCAACTGCATGCAGAGTCTGACCAAGGATTTACACACTTTTTGAACTGCCCCGGGAGAGCCCGCTTGACCTGCACCCGGGCCGGGGATACCCTACCTCTGCCGTGTGGCTCCGCGGGTGACCGGCGGACCATCCCCTGGATCAATCTCAATCCAATCCCCAGGACCCGATCCGGCGGACTCCTCCACGTCCTCTGGTCCCGGTTGCCGTCGCTTACATCGTCGGAGCCTATCTGGACTCCGCCCTTCGCCTCGAATCCTGGATGCCCCCTGCCATCGGACTCGCTTTGCTCGCGCTGGCCCTCCCCGCTCTCCGCCGAACCACGCCGTCGAACAAGGGCCTGGCGAACAAGGGATTTGTCCTGCTCCTGATCGCGACGACCGGATTCGCGCGTCACCACGTCCCCTATCGTCTCGATCCTCCTCGACTGCCACTTCCCGGGACTCGTGGAACCAGGACTCACCTGCGCGCGGTCGGTGTGATCTGCAGCCCCGTACGGCGAATCGTGCAGCAATATCCGTTCAGCCCCAGCCGCGTCGTCACGCGGTTCGATTTCGACCTGATGAGAATGGAAGGTAGAGGATTCCGTTTCCGATTCCAGGCGCGATTGAGGGTGACCGTGTCGGACGAAGTGCCCGCCCGGATTCGATTCGGTGACCGTGTCGAGCTGCGGGGATGGTTTCGAAATCCATCCCCGCCCTCGAATCCGGGCCAGAGAGACATATCTCATGCCCTTCTCTGCCAGGGACTCGCCGGCATTTTATCGGTGGCCTCCCGGAGCGACGTGATCCTCCTCGCCCGAGAAGAGGCTCCCCCTCTACTGATCGCGATCCATCGTTTTCGCGAATCTTCCCTGGCCCTTCTCGAACAGAGACTCTCGCCGCGTGCGGCCACGCTACTCTCGTGCATGTTGCTGGGAGAGCGAGAAGGGATTCCCGCCAGCCTGCGGGAGGAGTTCGAGCAGAGCGGTACGCTGCACATCCTCGCGATCTCGGGCCTGCACGTCGGCTTGCTCGTCGCGTTTCTCTGGCTGGCACTGGGCGGCCTACAACTGCCGCGGAGACCCTCGATCCTCGGGATCCTCCTCTTTCTGGTCCTCTACGCCACCCTCACGGGGCTTCGTCCCTCCGTGGTGAGAGCATCTCTGATGATCGGCCTGTTCCTGGTAGGCGACGTGATCGGGCGTCGCCCGGATCCGCTCCAATGCCTGGCCGCCTCCGCGATCGTGCTGGTGAGCCTCTTCCCTACGGACATTCATTCTCCCGGATTCGTCCTCTCGTACCTCGCCGTCCTCTCGATCATCCTCTTTCGAGAGCCGATCGCTTCCTGGCTGCCCGGCCGGCTGGAGGGGGCGGCGACGATTCCCGGCGTGGATTGGCGCGATCGGTTGGGGGAAAGGCTTCGACACCTCATCCGGCGCATGGTGGCGGTCTCCGCAGCCGCCTGGGTGGGAACGGCGCCCGTCGTGCTGCACCTCTTTCACATCGTGACGCCCGTGGTCGTCCTCTCCAATCTGATCATCATTCCCCTCGTCTGGTTGCTTCTCGTCCCGGGGTTCCTCCTCCTTCTGATCGGTCCGTTCTTCCCGCCCGCTGGCCTGATCTTCATCCCCATCATCGAAGGTTCCGCGTGGCTCATCAGCGAGGCGGTCGGCGTCCTTTCCGATCTGCCGGCGTCCTACTTCTACCTGCACGTGCCTGGCCCCATCCTGATCGCCTCCTGGTTCGTGATGATCGCCCTGATCTTGCGACGGCGCCTCGCCGCAGTGGTCGGCTCCATCCTTCTCACCACATCCCTGGCCGTGTCCCTCCTGATGTCAGGCGATTCGCGAGCGCTCATCGTCCTGGACGTCGGGCTCGGTAACACGTGCATCGTGAGGCTTCCCGGTGGGGGAACGGTCGTGTACGACTGCGGAGCGGATCGGGGCTTTCGCCCGGGCAGGTCCTTGATCGCGCCAGCCCTGTGGGCGGAAGGCGTCACGCGAATCGATGTCCTGATCTTGTCACATTCACATCGGGATCACTTGAGCGGGCTGCCCGACCTTCTGGAGCTCTTTCCGATCAGGTCGATCATCGTCCCCCCCGGATTTCTTTCTAGCATCAACGGAGAACGGGTCGCGGAAATGGCAGCGAGGCGATCCGTCCCCGTCCTGGAAGCCGCACGCGGTGACAAGATCGTCGGTCTGGGTCCGGAAGTCCGGATCGATGTCCTCGGGCCCCCCAGGGAGCCCCCGTCTCGACTGGCTCCCAATGACCGCTCGCTGGTGATTCGTCTGCAGGGGCTGCAGCAGTCGATCCTTCTGACCGGTGACATCGAGGAGTCGGGGACTCGTCTCCTCTTGGCGGGGGATCAGGATCTCCGAGCCGACATCATGACGCTCCCCCACCACGGGAGCGCCAACCCGGTCACGCATCAGTTGATCAGAGCCGTCCGGCCGAGCACCGCGATCGTCAGCACACGGGACGGCTTCCCCGACCCCGGCGTGCTTGCCGCCTACCGCGCCGCCGGCGTCCTCGTCCTATCCACCACCGACTCCGGCGCCGTCACGATTCGCGAAGCCGGGCGGTGAGCAGGAGGATGTCGCCGCTGAATTTCATGACGCGCACCAATTACCCGTATTTCATGACGCGCACCAATTTCAAAAGTGACCTGCCAAAGCCCGAAAACAACGCTTCCGTAACGACTTGTTACATGAGTGCGGCTTGTGTGAATTTCGTGCGCGTCACGAATTCCTTGTATTGCGTGCGCGTCACGAATTACGGCGGGCGGTGAGGAGGAGGATGTCGCCGAGGTTCACCTTGATGGGGAGACCCTCGAGGCCGAGTCGATCGACGAACCAGCGAGAGGCTGACGCCAGGGGGCCGAACAGGTTCCTCGCCCGATCCAGCATGTAGCCAACCTTGATGATCTTGGGAGGGATCGTGACCCGAAGGACCTCGAAGCCCTCCCGGCGCACCATCGCCGACAAACTCCGGGGCGTGAAATAGTGCAGATGCATACGCATGAACCAGGGCCACCGGCCACGGAATACCTTGGCGCCTAACCCCGCCATGTTGACGGTGGAGAGGCCCACGATCCCTCCGGGACGGAGAAGCCCGGCGATGCGACGAAGGTCAGCTACCGGATCTACCAGGTGCTCCAGGACATCCCACATCGCCACGGCGTCAAAGGGCTCGCCCTCCATGCGATACTGCTCGAGGGTCCCCGTGAAGACATCCAGTCCGCGGGAGCGGGCCTCCCGCGACGCCCACTCGGATGGCTCGATTCCCGTGACGTCCCAGCCTCCCTTGCGAGCCTCATCGAGAAAGAGCCCGACGGCCGACCCGATCTCCAGGAGCCGACCGGGCCTCCCGTGCCTTCCGATCTCGCCGAGAGCGTCCCGGAAACTCTCCCGCCTCTCTCCCTCCGAGACGAGGTAGGCCGGGTCTTCCACTTCCCGGTAGAGATCCTCGATGTCCTCGCCGTCGATGGGCGGCACCGACCGCGCCAGTCCACAGCGGCTGCAGGTATAGATGTCGTCGTGGACGGAAAGATAGGGGCTAGTGCAGGCGACTTCCCCGCGTCGAATGGCTTCCCCCGCGGGAACATTCGATGGATAGAGGAGCCGGGTCGGCCTTCCACAGAGAAGACAGGCGGGAGCCTTTGGATCGGATGAGGATGGAGACCTCAAGCCATTCGTGCCTCCAGGACCGGGAACGCAGGAGTTTACACGACGGCAGGACCGCGGTCGACCGGTGTGGACGGTCGTAGGGTGGCCTCTTATACTGCCGGCCGATTGCCACCCCAAATTCAGGAGAATGCCATGATCCGTCGAGCGGTACTTCTGTTTTCCCTGTTCCTCGTGGGCTGCGCCGCGGGACAGACGATCAAGTCCGGCCCCCGAATCGCTCCGGTCGCCCTGGAGGAGTACTTCAAGATCCGTCGGGTCCGCGGGGCGTCGTTCTCACACGACGACAAGCTCGTGGCCTACATGAGCGACCAGGGAGGACGATGGGACGTCTGGGTGCAACCGGTCGGGGGCGGCAAGGCGAGGCAGATCACTCATGTTCAAGGATTCGTCCATTCTTACGGCTTCTCCCCCACACGAGATGCCCTGCTCTACGAGGCGGACGACGGCGGGAACGAGCTGCCGCACATCTATCTGACAAGCAGCCTCGGGCTGAAGCCGAAGGACCTGACGCCCCACCTCCCCCCAGGGGCTCGGACGAGCTTCGTGGGCTGGGCCGAGGACGGTGACACCTTCCTCTATCTCTCGAACAAGCGCGACCTCAAGTATCTCGACCTGTACGAGTATCACCTCTCGACGGGGAGTTCGGAGAGGATCTGGGAGGCCTCGGGCAACCTCGCCCTGGGCCTGGCCAGCCGCGACCACAAGCGGTTCGTCACCTTCGAGACGAACTCGGACGCCGATACGAGCCTTTTCCTGGTGGAGCGAGGGTCGGAGGAGACCACTCCTCTGACCCCTCATGAGGGGGAGGCGCGCTACATGCCGGCGTCCTTCTCGTGGGACGGCGGCACACTCTACTACACGAGCAATCAGGATCGCGAGTTTACCGGCCTCTACTCGATGGCGCTCGACACACGGGAATCGAAGCCGGTCCTGGTCGCCGACTGGGACGTCACCCGCGGCGGGTTCTCCAATGGCTGGAAGTACTTCTATACGGTGACGAACAAGGACGGGACCCCGGAGGTCTCCATCAATAACGCCGTGACGGGAAACCGCCTGGTGCTCCCCACTATCGGAGGACCGGGCGCTCTCGTGCCGATGAGCTTCTCTCGATCCGATCGGTATGTCTGCGCCACCTTGATCACGGATACTTCCCCGGTCGCCCTTTATGTCGTGGATCTCTCGAACGATGGAGTGTCCAAGCTGACCGAGGTCCTCCCGGAGTCTCTTCGAGGAGAGGAGATGGTCTCGGGCAAGTCGGTCCGCATCACCTCCTTCGACGGGCGAAAGGTCCCCGCTTTCATCTATAGCCCCAAGGGCAAGGGGCCCTTCCCCGCCGTGATCGATGTCCACGGCGGCCCGACCTCCCAGTCCCGGCGGCGCTTCTCGCCGATGCGCCAGTATCTCGTTTCCAAGGGATACGTGGTCTGCGTCCCGAACGTCAGAGGCTCGACCGGCTACGGGAAGACTTACACGCGCCTCGACAACATGGATCTCGGAGGCGGACCCCTGAAGGACGTCGTCTCGTGCAAGAAGTGGCTGGTCAAGAACGCCAACGTCGATGCCGACAAGGTCGTCCTCATGGGCGGCAGCTACGGTGGATACATGGCCCTGGCCGGTGCGACCTTCACTCCCGGCGAGTTCGCCGCCCAGGTCGACTACTTCGGAGTCTCCGACCTGAAGACCCTGGTGGAGAGCTTCCCTCCCTACTGGGCTTCGGCCTCGAGCTACATCTACAAGAAGTTCGGCGACCCCACGAACCCCGACCACGCCGAGTACCAGCATGACCGGTCCCCGATCCACTTCGTGGATCAGATCGAGACGCCCCTCCTCGTGGTCCAGGGAGCAAACGATGCCAGGGTGCGAAAGGACCAGTCCGATCGCATCGTGGCGAAGCTCGAGGAGCGAGGCGTCCCCGTCCACTACCTCGTCTTCCCCGACGAAGGCCACGGTTTCTCGAGGAACGAAAACCGTCTCGCCGCCTACGAGGCGACCGACCGCTTCCTGGACCGCTACATCTTCCAGGATGCTTCCATTACCGTGGTCGAGAACTAAGAGGGGGCGCCCCGCTCATTTAGCGGGGTTGAGGTTCGGGGGCCTTGCGGGCCTTGGCGAGGCCCTCGCGGGCGTCCTTGATGATCTGCTCGATCTCGGGAGTCTTTGGCTCGGCCTTCTCTCCGGCCGCGATGCATTCCTCGAAGGCCTCGCGGGCCTTCTCGAGGAAGCCGGAGGCGAGGAAGGACTTGCCGACCTTGCAGTACCCCTCGATCGCCCCGTGGTCGGGGTAGAGGTACTTGTAGAATCCTGCCAGCCCCCCGTCGTAGACCTTCCCGAGAAGCTCGTCGCCGAAGAGAAAGAGCGACCGGATCAGGACCCGGTCCTCTCCGAAGGCGGGAAGGATCTGCTCGAGGCGCCCTTTCGCCTTCCCGAAGAGGGAGTGGACGTGGTGGACCTTGTGAGGGAAGAGCTCGTGCACCTCTTCCATGATCGCCGCGTACTCCTCCTCCTCCTCCAGGTGGGCGTTCTCGGGGGCGAACGAGTAGACCTTCAGGTGCTCCTCCTTGAGGATCGAGATCTCGTGGAAGACATCGTGGACGTAGCGGTCGAAGAGGTCCGTCGCGTCGTCCGATCGGAAGAGGTCGTGGGCGATCTCTTTGAGGGGCAAGAGGTGGTCGTCCCGCAGGTCCGAGAGGGTCTTCATATCGAGTAGAGCCGAGATCCCCTTGGCATCGAGTCGAAGCTCCTTCCGATCGATCCCCCTCTCCTTGGCGTGTTGCAGGACCCCATCCTCGTACGCCTCGTAGATATCCATGAAAAGGGCGCGGGCGCGGTAGAAGGCATCGATCAGGTCCCAGATCGTCGTCTTTTTTCCCATGACTCAGGCCCCCGGACGAACGACGACTCCTTCCACCAGGATGTCGTCCTCCACCCGCCGTACCACCATGTCATCCAGGGAAACCGGCTCCCCGGCGACTTCCACACTCCAGCCGGCGACCGGCCTCCCCTCTCCCCCCAGGATCTTCGGGGCGATGAAGCAGAGGACGCGATCCACCTGCTCTGCGCGGAACAGGCTGCCGAGGAGCGTGGGCCCCGCCTCCACGAGGAGGTGTGTGGCCCCCTCGACACCGATTCGGGCCAGGAAGCCATCGAGGTCGACACGATCCCCCTGTCCGGGGATGACCCACACCTTGGCACCGGCGTCTTCGAGCGCCGAGATTCTAGCGTTCGGCGCCCGCTCTGTCACGGCGATGATCACTTCGCCCCCCTCCTTCTCCTGCAGCATTGCGCATCCGGGTGGCGTACGAGCCTGGGAATCGGCGACGATCCGACGAGCGACTCGCTTGGGCTCCGTGCGGCAGTTCAGCCGGGGGTCGTCCTGCAGGACGGTGCCGACGCCGACGAGGATCGCATCGACCTCGCCCCTGAGATCGTGGACGATCTTCCGGGAGGCCTCACACGAGATCCACCTCGAGTCACCCGACGGCGTGGACATGCGGCCGTCCAGCGTCATGGCCCATTTGGCCGTGACGTAGGGAAGCTTCTTCGTCACCCATTTCGTGAAGGGGACGTTCAGCTTCCGGCACTCATCCGGAAGGCTCCCCTCCACCACCTCGATGCCCCGGGACCGGAGGGCCTCCGCTCCTCCACCCCGGACATCCGGGTTCGGGTCCCTCATACCGAAGACGACCTTCTCGATGCCCGCCGCGGGAATAGCTTCGGTGCAAGGCGGGGTCTTCCCCGGGTGATGACACGGCTCCAGGTTCACGTAGAGGGTGTCCGCCTTCCGGTCGCCGAGGGACCGGATCGCTTCTATCTCCGCGTGAGACTCCCCGAAGGCGCGGTGCCATCCCTCGGCGACGACACGCCGCTCGTGCAGGAGGACGGCGCCAACCAGAGGATTCGGCTCGACGGAGCCGCGACCCCTCCCCGCCAGGGCCAGAGCGCGACGCATCGGTTGGTCGTCCATCGCGATCATCCTTGTCGGGTCAGCGTGAGCAGACTTCTCCCCGCAGAACCCGCGGGGTGCAGTCGGCGACGAGGACGTCCACCAGATCTCCGGGGACGGTCCCGTCAGGGGGGAAGACGGCGAGGTGGTTCTGCCGGGTGCGTCCCGAGAAGATCTCGGGCACTTTCTTGCTCGGGCCCTCCACCAGGACCTGCTCGGTCTGACCCACCTTCTCCTTGCGCTTGCGAAGGGTGATCTCGTCCTGGATCTCGAGGAGGATCCGGTTGCGCGACTTCTTCGTGGGAATCGGTACCGGATCGCCGAGGCGAACGGCCGTCGTGCCCGGCCGGACGGAATACTTGAAGATATAGGCCTGCAGAAATTCAACCTCTCTCACCATGCGCACCGTCGCCTCGAAGTCCTCATCATCCTCTCCGGGGTAGCCCACGATGATGTCCGTCGCCAGCTCGATGGTCGGGACGAGGGCGCGCGCTCGATCGACGAGACGCAAATAGTCATTGGCGGTGTAGTCCCGCCTCATCGACTCGAGGATCCGGTCAGAGCCGGACTGGAACGGGAAGTGGAGGTACTCGCAAACCGTGGGTAGTTCTTCCATGGCCCGGAAGAGCTTCTCCGTCATGTCCCACGGGTTGGATGTGACGAACCGGATGCGCTCCAGCCCCGGGATCGGGTCGAGGGCCGCGAGAAGATCCGCCAGATCGGGCTCGCCCGGAAGGCCCTTGCCGTAAGAGTTGATGTTCTGGCCGAGAAGCATCACCTCCTTGACGCCTTGATCGATCAGGCCCTTCAATTCGTCGACGACCGCCTGGAGCGGCTTGGAGTTCTCGCGCCCCCGGGTGCGAGGCACCACGCAGAAGGAGCAGACGTTATCGCAGCCCCGCATCACGGAGACGTAGGCAAGAGGACCGTCCACCCCCGGCCGGGGCATCGTGTCGAAGACGAAGTCCGCCCGGATGTCAGTCGCCTTTGCCGGCCGGCGGCTCTCCTGGATCTCGCGCACGAGTTCCGGAACCCGATGAAGCTCTCGGGTACCGCAGACGAGGTCGACGTGGGGCCAGGCTGAAAGCAGTTTCCCCGACTCCCTCTGCGCCATGCAGCCGAGGATGCCGATCACGAGGTCCGGTCGACTCTCCTTGAGCCCTCGGATCCGGCCGAGTCTCGACCGGACCTTTTCCTCCGCGCGATCCCGGACGCTGCAGGTGTTGTACAGGATCAGGTCCGCCTCGTCGGGAGTGGAAACCTTGGTGTATCCGTCGCGCGCGAGCGAACCCTCGACGAGCTGGGAGTCGAGGACATTCATCTGGCACCCGAAGGTCTCGATATAGAGTTTCATGACGTAATCCGGGGACACACACTTGATCGGCATGAATCAAATGAGTGTCCCCTGAATTGTGACCGAATTAAGTGACTGTCCCCTTAATTAAGTTTCCTGATTAGTTTCCTGATTAGTAATCATCGTCGGGCTTCTTCTTCTCGTCGTCCTTCTTCTCTTCGGGCTCGTCGTCGTCGTCATCATCCTTATCTTCCCCCTGGGAGAGAAGCGCGGTGGGAGGTTCGGCGAAGATGTGCTCCAGGCTCGCCGCAGGCAGGACCCTGAGCCCGGTGGCGCGCCCCCCGACGAAGCGGCGGACACCTGACATCATGGCGTCCTCCTCGCTGCCCTCTCCCCGCGGCGGACGTCCGACCATTCCTATCACATCGCCCTTCATGTTCATCACGATGCCGCCCTCGTAGGGACTCAGGTCATCCATGACGCTGTAGGAACTCCTTTCCCCCCCCACGATGGCGTTGATCCGTGTCAGGAGGAATCGCATCGTCTCCGCGTTATCGTCCGAGAGGGGCGCCACGACGATGACCTGGTCCGCCAGGGATACGTCCTTCTTGCCGGCAAGCTCGACCGGCTTGATCCCGGATGCGTCGTCGAGCTGGATGAAGGCCATTCCCCTCCTCGAATCCCTGCCCGTGAGGCGCGCCTTACGCTCGGAGCCATCCGGCATGATCACGATCAGCTCCTTCAATGTCGACCCGCCGCTGCTTCCGCTGCGGCCACCCTGGCGGCCGAACCAGCCTCGGGTCGGATCGCGGGTGATCTCGGCGGGAACGACGATGAATCCCTTGTCGTTGACGATGATCCCCGGCGTGACGCGAGGCCTTCCAATCCTGGCAAGCCAGTTGCCGCCCCGGCCACCCCGCTCTCTGGTGACCTCGGCGAGCCCCGACATGTCACGGGAGTATCGGACCCCGACGACGGAACCCTCGATCTTTTTCACCGCCTGCTGGATCTTCTTCGCTGTGTCGTCCGCGCGGACGGCCGTCGTGCACATGAGCCCTACGAGGAGGGACACCCCAACGTTCAACCACTGACCCATCGCTTCCTCCCTTTCTCTTTCGCCCGGCCGCCTCTCAGCGGCCCGATTGCATTCTCTGGATCGCTTCCCCGGCGCGCTCGGCAGCGCTGGTCCCCGGAAAGCTATCGATGACTCGCTGCAGACGGTGAGCCTTCGCCGCCGGTGCCTGTTCCGGATTCGACTCTATCCATTCTGTCGCCCCGCGCAAGGCCCGATCCGCCTCCGGCTGCCACGTGGACGCCCGCCGGTCAGTCTGGCTCCCTGACCCGCCTCCCATGATGATGGCGAATACCACCAGGAGGACGATCCCGATGGCGGCAATGAAGACTCCAGGCGGGATCGAGCTACGGGAGGCGGCTCGTCGCTTCGCCCTGCGCCGTCGCACCCCCCCGGCCGAGGGGGTGACTCTACCCTCCAACTGTCGGAGATCCTCCAGGAGCTCATCGGGGCTCTGTTGCCGGTCCTCCTTTTGCTTCTCCATCATTCGAACCAGGATCTGCTCCAGATCTCGAGACACGCGGGGGTTGATCTTGCGCGCACTCGGTGTCGGTTCCGTCATCTGCTTGGTCATGATCACCAGGGCGCTGGCCCCCCCGAAAGGCGGCTCCCCGGTGGCCAGGTGGAAGAGCGTCGCCCCGAGAGAGTAGATGTCGGAACGGATATCGGCGAACTCACCCCCCTTCGCCTGCTCCGGCGAAATGTAGTACGGCGTACCGACCGATCGCCCGCTCGCCGGGGTCGCCGTCATCCCCTCATCGTACTTGGCGAGTCCGAGGTCACAGAGCTTCGCGACGCCCCTGCCCGTGATCATGATGTTCTGGGGCTTGACGTCCCGGTGGACGAGACCGTGCTCGGCGGCATGCGAAAGCGCTTTGGCCATCTGAATACCGATCGAGATTACATCTTCCTCCGGCAGGGGTCCCTCCCTCGAGAGACGACGGCTCGTTGTCTCTCCGTCCACGTACTCCATGACGAAGAAGTGCCGACCGGCCGCCTCTCCCACGTCGATGCCCGCAATCACGTTCTTGTGGTTGAGCCTCGCGACGGCCTTCGCCTCGGTCATGAACCGGCCGATGAAGACCTCGTCTCCCTCCAACCGAGGGGCGAGAACCTTGATCGCCACCGTCCGGTCCAGGCTCACCTGGCGCGCCTTGTAGACGGTCCCCATCCCCCCCCGGCCGAGCCGGTCGAGGATCTCGTAGCCAGGAATCTTGGGCCACTCGTCCTTCTGGCGGAGGCGGATCTCGACCCCGGCGACCTGCTCCCTCGTGAGGTAACCCTTCTCGATACAGATCTCGGGAATCGGCCTCGGGAGGACCCCCAGCTCCCGGAGCTGGCTCTGGATCCCCACAGCATCTTCGTGCTGGGCCTGCGTCAGCAGTCCCAGTTCGACGGCCAAGGGGCCGAATTGCCTCTCATTGGGGGGCTCGGCAGTCGGGCTCAATGTCACTCTACCTTCTGTAACCAGCTTGGCCCTCGTGGTTTCGGGGAATATGGAATTATACAGAGGGCAGACAATCCTGGCAACGGGAGGCGCGGGTACACGGACACAGCCAGGGCCCGGTATGAATGGATCTCGGTGATCGCGTCGAGGAGATGGACCCGGAGGTCCTAGTCGACCGTCAAGACCTCGCTCTGGAAGGGCGGGCCGTCGACCGACAGCAGCATCTGGCTCGAGACCTGGTAGGCGATCACATCCAGACCGGAGTCTATGCCTACCTGGAACGTGGCCATCTGCACCTCCGAGGGGAGGACATCGTACGCGACGAGCAGGTTGGTACTCGCTCCGGGGATGACCGTCAGCCCTAGACCCGAGAAGGTCACCGAGCCGTTGTCCAGAGCGTAGTCTCCCTGGCCGAGCAGCAAGTCGCCGGGGCTGACCAATCCGTCGCCGTCGACGTCATGGTAGAAGTAGACCGCAGCGAGGTCCCTGCTCTCATCGCCGGTGCCCCTGGCGTCGAATGTGATCGCCTCGATCGAGACATCTCCGTAACCGGACGTGTCTATCGCGATCTGGAGCATCTCGACCGCCGAGGCCGGAGCGTTAACCATGCCGGCGGTGGGCGTGGCGGAACCGAGGGTGACCATCACCTCGTTGCTGCCACCGCCGACGTCGCTGACGGTCCTCGTCGGGCTCCGAACCGGGATTCCCTCGATCGTGAGCGGACACCCCGAATCGTCCCCCTCCCCATCGACATCACTCTCGTCCGCGAGACGAATGGCGAACGTGTCTCCGAGGGAGGCGGTCCCGGCCAGATCGTACACGAGGAGGTAGGTCGCAGCATCCCCGTCATCGATGACCTCGTTCAGCCCTCCGAATCTGACCAATCCGTTGTCGGACGAGTACTGACCCGCCGTCCCGAGAAGCTGATCCCCTGAGTCCAACGCCGCATCCCCATTCCGATCGCGGTAGAGCCTGACCCAGGCGACATCGATGGAATCATCCGCGGTACCCGAGGCTCGAAAGCTCAGCCGGTCGATGCGAATCGGCTCGGATGGACTGTCGACCTTCGCCCGGATCTGCATCATGACGAGGTCCGTTCCGTCCGCGTTCACGTTGCTATCGGGCTCGGTTCCGGAACCAATGGAGAAGGTGATCGTATGCTTGAACTGGTTCGTGAAGGAACTCGGATCGAGCGGGTTCGTGCCTATTCCAGGGCAGCCGGCCAGGACGGCGATCATGGGGAGGACGGCGCTGGCAACAATCCACCGGGTAAGGCCAGGGGTGCGTTTCATCGTGGCTGCTCTCCAATTAGATCCCAAGTAGATCCCAAAAACCCGTTCGAATTACCGTCCCCCATACAGGGCCAGTATACCCGGGGGCCGATCCGGGCGGCAAGACATTTCGCCCTCTATCCAGGACGTAGGACGGTTGAGCCGTACTGCATCATCCAGGAGGGACAAGAGGCGCGCCAAATCGTTGAAATCCAAGAAGTTGTGTAAATCGAGAGGGGGTGCTGGCTCCGGTACAGATCACCCGTCACGACGTAATCACCATGGCCCCCGTAGCTTCAGGCGTCCATGCCGAATTGGCCAGCCTCTCAGGGCCGAGGTATACTCTTGAGGCAAATGGGAATCTTCTGACGCGAGCAGGGCGGGATGGACGGGCTTTCTGCACGTCAGGGCGGGCTTCCTTCCCCCCCCCGGGAGGCACGAGGAATCATGGAGAAGAGACAGCACGATCGGGCCGCGATCGCATTCCCCATCCGTCTGCGAATCGGCAACATCAACGACTTCACAGAGCAATACACTTCCGACCTGAGCGCGGGCGGGATATTCGTGAAGATGAACTTCCCCCCCCCTATCGGGACGCAGGTCGATCTCGAGTTCCACCTGGATCCAGTGAACAAGACGATCAAGGCCCGAGGCGACGTGGTCCGCTCCATCCGCGACGGTGAGGCCGGGGACGGGGACCCGGGCATGGGAGTTCAGTTCACCAATCTAGGCGAGGAGGGGAAACGTTTCATCGAGTTGGTCGTAGCGAAATTCAATCGGGCGCACCCCTCTCAAGTCATCAAAATCCCGGAGGGCTTCTTCGAGGAGATCGATTCAACGCTCGACGGAAAGTCGAAAAAGGCCCCGATGAACACCTCTCTACAGATCCGCATCCGCCTGGCGAGCGCCGCAGCCCTCAAGAAGCGACACGCCGAGACACTCAAGAGAAGCCGGCTGTTCATCCCGACGGAGGCGACTCGTCCCCTGGGGACCAAGGTCCTGCTCACCGTCATCCTGGAGAAAGAAAACAAGCTGATCGGCCTGGATGGCGAAGTCGTTGGAGTAGTGGATGACACCTCGACAGGTACCGTATCCAAGCCCGGCCTGATGGTGCGGGTGCGTGAGGTGGGCGAGGAGCTCGAGCAACTCCTACGCTCGGCAGATGCGGATAGCCCCGCCGTGACTTCTTAACCTACGTTTTCACGCCAGAGATACCGAATTCAGGTGGGGTCGGAGTGGGAGTCCGCCTGTCTCGCGGGCGCCGTCAGTTCTTGGCCATCCCCGGAACCTTCTCCGGAACCATCGAAGAGGCGCGCGATCTCGGAGAGGGTGAAGGGCTTTCGGAGGTAGCCATCGGCCCGGCGGATCGCCCGGCGAAGGGTCGCGTCCTCCTGCTTTCCGGTCATGATCACCACCTTGATACTCCGGTTTCCCTTCCTCGCCACCTTGAGCACGTCATATCCGCTCAGCTTTCCTGGCAGCTTGATATCCAGTAGCAGGCAGTCGATCTTCTCCTTCCCGAGGATCTGCATCGCCTCCTCGGCGGTGCCGGAGGTCCGGACCATCAGGCCCTTCTTCTCCAGGACCTGAAGGATCAGGTCCCTGATCCCCACCTCATCGTCCACGATAAGGACCTTCTTCAGCCCGGTGAGGCTGTGGATCTTTCCGGTCTTCGACTCCCGCGGAGGCTGCGCGGCCTTCTTCCGGCGATGGATCGGGAGGATCACGGTGAAGGTGCTTCCTCGGCCGATGTGGCTGTCCACCTGGATTCTTCCGTCGTGCTGACGAACCACGTTGTAGGAGACGGTCAGACCCAGCCCGGTCCCGGGCCTCTCGCCACCCCCGAAGGACCCTTTCGTGGTGAAGAAGGGCTCGAAGATCCGGCTCAGGTGCTCCTTGGGGATCCCGCGGCCGGTGTCCGAGACGGTGGTGTAGATGTTGTACTTGTCGGAGGTGACCTCGATCCGGATCGTCCCATGGCCATCGATCGCATGGCTTGCATTCAGGATCAGGTTGAGGAAAACCTGCTGGATCTGGCCAGGGCTCATCAGGATCGATGGAACCGAATCGAATCGCTTCTCGATGTCGATTCCGGAGAGTCGAAGCTCCTTCTCCACGATGGTGAGGACGCCGTCGACCAGCGTGACGACGTTGGATTTCTCGAGCTTCTCATCGCGCACCCGCGAGAACGAGAGGAGGTTCGTCGTGATGTCCCTCGCCCGTTTCGCCTGGGTGACCACGGTCTCGGGAAGACGATCCTTGAACTTATCGTTCTTTTCCGCCAGCTCGGCAAACCCCATGATCACGGCTAGAATGTTATTGAACTCGTGGGCGATCCCGGCGGCGAGGAGGCCCACCGCAGCCATCTTGTCCGATTCCACGAGTTGCTGCTGAAGCTCTTTCAGCTCGGTGGTCCGGGCCTCCACCCGGCTCTCCAGATCCTGGTTCCACTTCTCGATCTCCGTCTTGGAATCCGAGAGCTGCTTGTAGAGCAGGGCGTTGTCGATAGCCACCGCCGCCTGGTTGGCGAACGTCTCGAGAAACTGGACATCTCGGTCGGAGAAGAGGTTCGGGATGTACTGGTTGTCGACATAGATCGCCCCCACCATCTTCTCACGGCTGAGCAGCGGTACGCAGAGGATCGAGCGAAGATTCAGCTCCATGATGCTCGATTCCGCGGCGAAGCCGGACTCGCCGATCGCGTCCTCGCAGGCGATCGTCTTTCCTTCCGACACGACCTTGGAGAGGATCGAGTGGCTCACCTGAGCGGCCGGGGCCCGGATCGGCTCCTGCTTGCGCGTGAGAGCCACCTTGAAGTCCATCTCACCCTCTTCGCTGGCCAGGATGAGGAATCCTCTCTCCGCCTGCGTGAACTCGATCACTCGGTCCATCACGAACTTCAGGAGCACATCCATCTCGATCGTGGAGTTCATCACCTTGCAGAGCTCGAGGAGGTTCTGAAGGTTGATGTACTTCTTCTCGATCGTCGGCTCGGGAGGCTCTGATGGGGCCGCCGGCGCAGGCTGGGGCTGGCTCAACTCTTCGAAACGCCGGAGATACTCGAGGCCTTCGAAGAAAGGGTGAGACATCAGATGCGCTCCCGCGGCCCTCTGACCGTCGGGTTCAGGGGGGGCAGAGTGGGAAAGGACCCTCTCAATATAGCACGATGGCGAGGGTGCGTCAAACCCGACCGGGGGGAGAGAGATCGCCACAAAGACTGGAACCAGGAGGAGATACTGCGATTCAGGGCGCGCGACCGTAGCGGTAGACTGGGGGGAGCTCGGCTATCTGGGTGCCCCGCTGAACCTCGAGGACCACCCGACTTCCGGCTTCCTTCAGGGCAAGCCCCAGATCATCAATGCTCGACACCTTCCGGCCGTTCACCGACCGGATCAGGTCTCCCTTCTGGAGCCCCTGCAGATCTGCTCCCCCGCCCTCGTCCACCCGCGAGACGAGGACGCCGGATCCTGGGAGGTAGTCGTAACGCTTCGCCAGCCCGGAGGTGAGCTCCCTTACCTCGAGTCCCAGCGTACCGGGGCTCCTGTCCAGATCCCCCAGAACCGCCGAGACCGTATAGATCTTGCCGTTGCGGTAGAGCTCCACATCTACCTCCGCGCCGGGAGTGAACTGTCCCACGGCGGTCCGGAGGGAGCCGTTTCCCGTAACGCGACGATTACCGAGACGGAGGATGAGGTCCTGCTCCTCGATCCCGGCTCGATCCGCCGGACCGTCCTCGACGACCTGATCGACCGCCGCTCCCCGCGGATCGGCGATTCCGAGATCCGCCGCTACATCGTGAAGGAGCTCCGCGTCACGGATGCGGACGCCCAGAAAGCCGCGGGAGATCTTTCCATCCTCGAGGATCTGATCCACGACACGACGCACCATCTCGATCGGAATGGCGAACCCGATCCCCTGATACCCCCCGGAACGCGAGATGATCACGGCGTTGATACCGATCACCTGCCCCTTCAGATTGACGAGCGGGCCTCCGCTATTTCCCGGATTGATCGCCGCGTCGGTCTGGATGAAGTTCTCGTAGTCGAGGATGTTCAGGTTGGCCCTCCCCTTGCCGCTGACGATCCCCGCCGTCACCGTCTGCTCCAGGCCGAACGGATTGCCGATAGCCAGGACCCACTGCCCCACCTCCAGGACCTCCGAATCCCCGAGCTCGCAGGAGACGAGATCCTTCGCGTCGACTCGCAAGACGGCGATGTCGGATCGGGGATCGCTGCCGAGGACCTCGGCCTCGAGCTCCCTCTGGTCGTGAAGTCTGACCATGACGAGCTTGGCTCCGGCCACGACGTGATGGTTCGTGACGATGATTCCGCCGCTGTCGACTATCAGTCCGGAGCCAGTCCCGGTGACATCGTATTGCCTCGGGCTGGAGAAGAATCCCCCGCGCGTCCGATGCGATCGAGTGGCCGAGATGTGCACGACGGCCGGGCGGACCTTCCGGGCGACGGCCACGAAGGCCTTCGAGACGTCTTCCAGCCTTTCGAGGACCTTGGTGATGTCCTCCTCCTGCCGGGCGCTCACGGCGGATACCGATCCGACGTCGACGAGGTAGCACGCGGCGCCGACCGTGAGGGCGACGACCGCGCCACCGAGCCATATCGATCTGCCTATCATCGGGACTCCTCCGTTTGGCCTTCCCCGCCGGAGCCTGGGCGCGAATTCCTCTCGTCGTTCTTCCGGATCATCTCGGTGAGCTCCTTTCCGTCTATGACCTCCTTCTCCATCAGCCGCTCGGCCAGCTGGTCCATCAGCTTTCTGTCTTTCTGCAGGATCTCCCGGGTCCGGTCGTACGCCTCCGACACGACCCGTGAGATCTCCTGGTCGATCTTCTCCAGGGTCTGGGGGCTGAACTGGGCCTTCGTCTGTGTGAACTCCTTTCCGAGGAAAACCGCTCCGTCGGAGCGCTCCAGCGCCATCGGCCCGACGGCGTCGCTCATCCCGTACCGGCAGACCATGCTGCGAGCGAGATCTGTCACTCGCTCCAGGTCGTTCTGAGCCCCGGTCGAGATGTCGCCCATGACCAGCTCCTCCGCGATCCGGCCTCCGAGGGCCACCGAGATCCGGTCCATGAGCTGGGAACGGCTGATGAGATGTTGATCATCCTCCGGGAGCTGGAGCGTGTAGCCGAGAGCGGCGGTGCCCCTCGGGACGATGGAGATCTTGTGAACCCTGTCGGCGTGCGGGAGGCGGCTCGCCGTGAGGGCGTGTCCGATCTCGTGATAGGCGATCACTCTCTTCTCCTCGGGGCCGATCAACTTCGACTTCCTCTCGGGGCCTGCCACGACTCGATCGATGGCATCCTCGAGCTCCACCATCGTGATGACGGTCCCGTTCTTCCGGCCGGTGAGCAAGGCAGCCTCGTTCATCACGTTGGCAAGATCCGCTCCGGTGAACCCGGGCGTCCTCTTCGCCAGGACGGTGAGATCGACCTCGGGGGCGAGTGGCTTTCCCCGTGAGTGCACCTTCAAGATCGCCTCCCGGCCCTTGGCTTCGGGCATGTCGAGGACTACTTGCCGATCGAAACGGCCGGGCCGGAGCAGCGCCGGGTCCAGGACATCCGGACGATTCGTCGCCGCGATGATGATCACCCCTTTGTTCGCCTCGAATCCGTCCAGCTCCACGAGGAGAGCGTTCAGGGTCTGCTCCCGTTCGTCGTGCCCCCCTCCCAGGCCGGCGCCGCGGTGGCGACCGACAGCGTCGATCTCATCGATGAACACGATGCAGGGGCGCTTCGACTTCGCCTGACTGAATAGATCCCTCACCCTGGCCGCCCCGACGCCGACGAACATCTCGACGAAGTCCGAGCCGGAGATCGTAAAGAAGTGGACCTTCGCCTCTCCCGCCACCGCCCTCGCCAGCAGGGTCTTTCCGGTCCCCGGCGGGCCAACGAGCAGCACTCCCTTGGGGACCTTGGCGCCGAGCGCCTGGAACTTCTTCGGTTCCCGGAGGTACTGGATGATCTCCCGGAGCTCCTCCTTCGCCTCCTCACATGCCGCCACGTCATCGAACGTGGTTTGGGTGTCCTTCTCCGCCAGCACCTTGGCCTTGGACCGACCGAAGGAGACGAACTGCTGTCCCATCGCACCCATCCGACGCATCCCGAAGTACCAGAGGACTCCGAGGAGGATCACGGGGAGGAGGAGGAGCAGGAAGAGCCCGCCCATCCCGGCGGGGGGCTTGCCCTCGACCTTCTCGATCTTCCCCTCGTTGATCAGCCTCACCAGCTCTTCGTCCTTCGTCTGGGGGAGGCGGATGGTCCGGAAGCGCGTCAGCTTCTCCTCTTCCGAGCCTCCTTCTCCATCCTTGACTACCTCCTTGTCTCCCTCCTTGTCTCCCTCCTCCGAGGCCTCGAGGTACTCGCCGCGTATCTCCGTCTCCGACATGCTTACCGACTTGACCCTCCCATTTCGCACCAGCTCCTTGAACTCGCTGTACGGGAGCTCCTTGACCCCCACGTTCTTGAAGACGGAGGTGAGCAGCATGAGGATGAGGAAGGCGAGAATGACGTAGCCGAATGAGATACGGAACGGCTTCGGGCCTTTTTTTCCGGGTTTCTTCGGGTCTTGCACAGTCACTCTAAGATCACCTCCGGCCGTCCCTTGGAGCAATGGTCATGCCAAACCCTATTCTATCCCGGAGGGACGGACAAGTCCCCTGATAGGCTGCCAGACTGGCATAATCCGAGACAAAAGGCTTGCCGGCAGAGGCGCGAAGGAGCTAGGATCGCCAGAGTTCACTCCATTCGAGGTAAGGAATGGTTCGCCTGGGGGTGCTCCTCTCCGGAACGGGAAGGAGCCTGGAAAATCTGATACGTCGGATCGGCCGAGGAAATATACCGGCCCGGATCGTGAAGGTCGTATCGAGCGATCCCGATGCGCGTGGGCTGGTCATCGCTCGTGACAATAACATCCCGTCAGAGGCGATCTCCCGATCCGACCATGCCGAGATCGGAACCTTCAGCGAGGCTATCACGGCTTCCTTGAAGGAGGCCCGTGTCGACCTGGTCTGCATGGCGGGGTTCATTCACCTCTACAGGATTCCGGAGGAGCTGGAGGGGAAGGTTCTGAATATCCACCCCGCCCTTGTCCCATCGTTCTCCGGGTCGGGATTTTACGGCGACCAGGTCCACCGCGCCGTGCTGAAGAAGGGAGTGAAGGTCTCGGGTTGCACGGTCCACTTCGCCGACAATGAGTACGACCACGGACCGATCATCCTTCAACGGACCGTGCCGGTCGAGGAGGGAGACACGCCGGAGACGCTGGCGGCTCGCGTCTTCGAGGAAGAGTGTGAGGCGTACCCCGATGCGATCCGCCTCTTCGCCGAGCGTCGATTGCGGATACAGGATGGCCGAGTGGAAGTTCTACCTGCAAGATAAGGGTTCTACCAGACGATCTTCCCGATTCGCCGCTTCCCTACCTTCAGGACCGCTCCCTGACGCACAAGGACACTCCCCTGCGGATCGCTGACCTTTTTGCGATCCAGCTCGACAGCGCCCTGCTTGACGAGCCGTCTCGCCTCACTGTTGGAGGGGGCGAACCCGGCGAGGACGATGAGGCGAGCGATCCCTATGGTCCCCTGCCCGGCATCCTCATCAGGGATTTTCAGCTCCTTGGATGGAATCCGGATCTCCGGCATCTCCGACGGGTCTTCCTTTCGCCGGAACCTCCGGATGAATTCCTCGGCCGCGCGATCGGCGGCATCTACTCCGTGATAGTCGCCCGTCACCTGACGGGCGAGCTCTCCCTTGGCGTCGCGGGGGTGAGTCTGGTCCGAGAGAAGTTCCTCGATTCGGCCCTCGGGAAGGCGGGTGAGTAGCGTGAAGTAGGATCGCATCAGCCGGTCCGGTATCGACATCACCTTGCCGTACATGTCATCCGGCTCGTCCGTAAGGCCGACGGCATTGGAAAGGCTCTTGGACATCTTCGGTCCCCCGGCGAGACCCTCGAGGAGGGGCATCGTGATGCAGATCTGCGCGGGCTGTCCGTGGGCTCTCTGGAGGTCGCGCCCCACGAGAAGGTTGAAAGTCTGGTCTGTCCCCCCCAGTTCGACGTCGGAACGGATCTGGACGGAGTCGTATCCCTGCATCAGACAGTAGATGAACTCGTGGATCTGTATCGCCGTGCCAGATTTGTACCGGTTAGCGAAATCGTCTCTCTCCAGCATCCGGGCCACCGTCATCTGCGAGGTGAGCCGAAGGACCCCATCGAACGAGAGGTCCCGGAACCAGTCGCCGTTCTTCACGATCTCGAGCTTGCTGAGGTCGAGGACGCGGCCGACCTGCTCCAGGTAGGTGGTCGCGTTCTTCTCGATCTCCTCGGCGCTGAGCTGCGGGCGAGTCTCGTTCTGTCCCGAAGGGTCGCCCACGCGGGCGGTGTAGTCGCCGACGACCAGGACCGCCTGGTGACCCAGGTCCTGGAACTCCCGCATTTTTCGAAGGACCACGGAGTGACCGAGGTGGCAGTCGGGAGCCGTCGGGTCCATCCCCAGCTTCACCCGGAGAGGCCTTCCCTCCTTGCCGGCCGCGGCGATCCGCTTCGCCAGGTCGTCTTCCGTCACGATCTGCACGGCGCCCCGCTTGATTAGTTCGAGCTGCTTGGATACTTCTGAGGCAGGCATGCGGGCATGATAGTGGCGCCTCTACGGCAGATCAACGAGCCGGTCCGGAGGGCTCAATGACCTGGAATCGACGCAGGACCATCTGGGCCATCGCCGTCCTTCTCCCGATCCCGATCGGGCTCTTCGCTGGCCACCAGAACCTCTTCAGCCCCGCCGAGGTCCAGGTCATCAAGGACAAGTACCGTGTCTTCGAACGCGCCCTCGTCGAGAGGGAACCGGACGAGGAGACGCTGGAGCGCGTCGCGATCGCCCTATCGCGTCGCCACGGATTCTTCCTTCGAGGCAAGTTCGAGAAGTCGGTCGACGCTATCGGAGAGGCATGGGCGATTCTCCAGTCGAGGGAATGGAATTCCGAGCTTCGATCCTCATGGTCATGGAACCTGCTCCCCCCCACGCGCTTGCTCCCGGTGGAAACGCTCCCCGGAAGGCTGGCGACCCTGCGCCGTGTCGCGCCAAGGAGGCAGGAAACCCACCAGTTCCCGTTCCTGATGAGGACGCTCGGCGATCTGGATTCGGAAAAGCCGACGGTGCATTCCACCCTTCTGTGGGTCCCCGAGGCCGGCTCAGAGCTCTCGTTCACCGTCGCCCCGGACCTGCCCGAGGGGAGCTACTGGGTCGAGGCCAAGGCGATTGGCGTCTCGTCGCCGGGGCCGATGCGGGTCCGGTTCTCGGTCGTCGAATCGTTGCAGAAGAGGATCGCATCCATCGAGGCGGCGATCGCAGGGGCAGGATCCGATCAGAGCGAAGGCCTGTCATCGGCACTGGCTAGCCTGGAGTATGCGCTCGGCTTCATCCAGAGAGAGACTCGCGGGGAGAGGACTGACTACGACGGGGACCTGTTGGACCTCTTGAGGGACCTCGAGACCCTCGCCGCCGAGGTGAAACAGGGGAAGGACCCGTACCCCGAGACGGCCGGGGACTCTCTCAGGGAGTTCGCCATCGAGGGAGGCGTTCGCGTCCCCTGCCGCATCTACGTCCCCGAGATGGCCGCCAAGGGCCACAGCGTCCCGCTCCTCCTGGCCCTCCATGGCTGGTGGGACGATGAGCACAAGTTTTTCGAGTTCAACGGAGCGGGAGCGCTGAAGAGGCTCGCGGAGAAGCAGGGGCTCATCGTCGTCTGCCCCCGGCGAAAATCTATTCGAGCACAGGGGGGCCGTCTCGTCCGCCTCGTGGACCACTTGAAGAAGGTCTACCCCGCGATCGACGCGAAGCGCGTCTTCGTCCTCGGCCACTCCTGGGGGGTCCGGCAGGCAATGGAGGCCGCGCAGCTTCGTCCGAAGATGTTCGCCGGGTTGGCCCTGTTGGCCGGCTCGGGAAGATCGGAATCGCTGGCCGCCATCCCCGGCGTCCCCGTCTTCTTGACCTGCGGAGGGAGAGATCGGGGTAGCCTTCGGGGTTGTCGCCAGATGGCGGCTCGGGCGGAGAAGATGGGACACGGCCCCTTCCTCTACCGGGAGGTGAAGAGCGTCGGGCACGTCGAGATCATCTGGCATCAGGCGGATGAGGCGGTCGAATGGATGCTCGAGCAGGGCTCCGATAGATGATCGAGGAGGCCTCGGGGCGGTGACCCTACCTTGACGGACGGCCGGCCGCCCCCTACGATGAAGGGCTCGACAGGGTTCAGGCGCCCGGTTTTCGGGCCGCCGGCATAGGAAAAGGAGATTCCACGATGAGAAAAGTGCTCGCCACATCGATCATCGCCGCGCTGTTCGTGGTCACGGGGCTCGCTTACGCCTCGGACGCGCCGAAGATCGGAGACACGGTTGATGATCATGTCCTGAAGACGATCGAGGGGAAGACGGTCAAGCTCTCCGACTTCCGTAACGACAAGGAAGGGAAGGGCGGGAAGTTCGTCGTCCTTACTTTCTGGTCGTACAAGTGCCCCACCGGCAAGCGGATGATGGATTACAACGAGAAGGTCGCCGAGTTCTGCCGGGAGAACGATGCCGTATTCCTGGGGATCTCCTCCTACGGGGAGACGAAGGACCAGGTGAAGGAATACTCGAAGAAGAAGAGCGTCTCCTACTCGATCGCCTACGACGAAGACCAGTCGATCGTGAAAAAGCTGGGGGCCAACGTCGTCAGCACCACGGCGATCCTCGACAAGGACGGAAAGGTCGTCTATTACGGCTCCCTCGTCAGCCGGAAGGACGACAAGGAGACGGGCGCGAAGGTTCCTCACGTGCTGAACGCCATGAAGCAACTCGTCGCCGGCAAGGAGGTCTCCAAGTCCGAGACCACCACCTTCGGCTGACGGATCCGGATCCGTCCGGCAGGTTCTGCCGGCAGCCTCTAAGAAACCCCCAAGGGAATCGGACGGCGGGAAGGAGGGCCGATGATCCTCGTGATCGGCGCTACCGGTACGGTCGGCACTCACCTCGTCAAGGGCCTGAGAGCCCAGGGCGTCCCGCTCCGAGTGATGACTCGGACGCTGGACAAGGCGTCGGGACTTTCGGCGCAGGGCGTGGAGGTCGTGCAGGGCGACCTGGCGCAACCGGAGACGCTCGACGCCGCACTCGATGGGGCGGACCGGGCGTTCCTCCTCTCGGCTCTCGATCCGAACCAGGTGGAGCTGCACGGGAACTTTTTTTCGGCGGCCAAGAAGGCCGGCACCTCGCACGTTGTCAGGCTCTCTGCTATCGGAGCGCGACCCGACTCTCCCCTGACTCTCGGGCGATGGCATGGTCAGGTGGAGAAGAAC
Source organism: Planctomycetota bacterium (assembly GCA_027296055.1). Classification (GTDB taxonomy): domain Bacteria; phylum Planctomycetota; class JAPUJT01; order JAPUJT01; family JAPUJT01; genus JAPUJT01. The sequence goes on from JAPUJT010000022.1 coordinate 38,569, forward strand.
CTGGAAGAGTCGGGTGTCCCGTTCACCCATCTGAAGCCCCATTTCTTCATGCAGAATCTTCTCTTCGCGACCGAGACGATCCGCTCGCAGAATTCCTTCTTCGCCCCCATGGGAGACGCGAAGATCGGCGCGGTGGATGCCCGGGACATCGCCGCGGTGGCGGAGAAGGTCCTCACCGAGGATGGGCACCAGGGGAAGACGTACGACATCACGGGCCCGGCGAACCTCTCCCATGAGGAGATGGCGCGAATCCTCTCTTCCGCCCTCGGCAGAGAGGTGAAGTTCGTCGATGTCCCACCCGACGCGGCGAAGCAGGGGATGCTGGACGCCGGGTTCCCCGAGTGGTTGGCGGACTGCCTCCTCGAGCTCTACGGGATCTACCGGGAGGGCAAGGGGGAGATGGTGACGAACGTCGTTTCGGCCATCACCGGCAAGGAACCACGGTCGTTCGAGCAGTTCGCCAAGGACCACATCTCCGCATTCCAACCCGCTTGATACTGATTCGATGACGGCGATCCTCATCCTTTTGCTCACCGGACAGATCCTGCACGAGAACTTCGACGACCCCAGCGCCCTCGAGGCTTGGGAGCGCATGGACGGAGCGGTGACAGGAGACGGCCCGTACAGCGTCGCGTCCATCGACGACGGCGCGCTCATGCTCGAAGGGGTGGAATCGACAAAGAGGTGGCTCGCCCTTACCAGGACCGTCCCGGTCGGGGATGCAAAGTGGCTCCGGATCTCGGCTCGCATGCGCACGATGAGTGTCTCCCCGGAGACGGCCCGCTACCAGAACTGCAACCTCTTCTTCCGGTTCGGTCGGCGCGCTCTCCAGCGCACGCGGGTCCTCTCCGGGACAAACGATTCCCTGGAGGTGGCGCGTCGTCTCGAGGTGCCCGAGGGCGCGGAGGAGATCACCGTCGGCTGCTTCCTCTCCATGCCGGGCAAGGCCTGGTTCGATGATGTGATGATCGAGGCTGTGGAGCCGCCCGCCTGGAAGACTGCGGGAACCGAGCACTACAGATACCACTGGCTGGCGGGGGACGCCGTGTGGGAGCAGGCCCGAAAGTACAACGAGCAATCCTACGTTCTCGTCTCGGAATTCTTCGAGCGCCGGGACCCGATCAAGGTGGCCTACTACAAGTACCCGGACCGCGACACCAAGGAGGAGTACACCGGCAACAGGGGAAACGCCCACATTCGGGGGGGGGACATCCACTCGATCTGGCCCAGCGATAGGCACGAGATCGTTCACATCCTCTGCAGGGAGTGGGGGGATCCTCCGGTGATCCTCGGCGAAGGGATTGCCGTCTATCTCTCCGGGAAGTGGCTGGGTAAGTCGCTGAAGGAGGCGGGCCGGGAGGTCGCCGCCGGTGGGAAATGGGTCTCGATCGCCAACCTCCTCGATACGGGCAAATTCCGCAGCCACTCCGACCTGGTGACCTACCCGATCGCCGGATCGTTCGTCCAGTGGCTCGTGGAGACTCGCGGGAAGGACACGCTCCGGAAGCTTTACGGCGCCCTCAGGAACACCGCCTCGAGCGAGGACAACCGCGGTGCCTTCAAGGAAGTCCTCGACCTATCCGTCGAGCAAGCCAACCTGAAACTCATCACCACCCTCCGAGTTTCATGACGCGCACCAAACTCTCGAATTTCATGACGCGCACCGAATTCCCAAGTTGCAACAAGTCGTTACACATTCAGAGTCTCATGTCGCGCGCTGAACTAAACATGTGCAACAACTCATTACACATTGCGAGTTTCATCAAATTGGTGCGCGTCATGAATTGATTCATGAATTGATTTGATGCATCCGGATGGGGCATCGGACCGTCCTGTAGGTTGAACAGAAAGGAGGTCCTCATGCGAGTGCATGTGTCTATTCCGGTGCGTCGCCTGGATGAATCGATATCGTTTTATCGGTCGCTCTTCGAGGCGGAGCCGTCCAAGATCCGGGCCGGCTACGCGAAGTTCGATCTGGCGGATCCTCCCATGAACTTCTCGCTGGTCGAGACCGGTTCCGAGGAGGCCAGAGGGGGCGTGCTTCGGCACTTCGGGATCGAGCGCGGAGACGTGGATTCGGTCCTGGCGGCGGGCGGGCGCCTCGAGGAGGCCGGCCTGGAAACCGAGCGGGAGGAAGACGTATCCTGCTGCCATTCCGTCCAGACGAAGGTCTGGGTGCGTGACCCGGACGGCAATCGCTGGGAGGTGTTCGTCGTCACTGCCGAGGAAAGCCAGGAGGTGACCGAGGCGGACTGCTGCGAACCGCAGTGTTGCAAATGAGCGGAACGAGAACCAAGCAGATCTGGGACGACTTTGCCGATGGTCTCCGGACATATCTTCGGCGAAGCGCCCGGGACGATCCGACTGCAGAAGACCTCCTCCAGGAGGTCTTCTTGCGCGTCCACGATCGGATCGACCAGTTGAAGGATGAAGAGCGGCTCGCCGGCTGGGTCTTTCGCATCGCACGCAACGTCGTCGCCGATCACTTCCGCAAGCAGAGGCCGACCGCTCCCCTCCCGGATGAGATCCCGGCCAGCGAGCCCGAGGACGACGGACACCCGCAGCTCGCCCGCTGGCTGGCGGCAACCGTCGAATCCCTCCCGGATCCGTATCGCTCTCCTGTGCAGCTCACCGAACTCGAGGGCCTCACCCATCAGCAAGCGGCCGATCGCCTCGGGGTCCCCCTCCCCACCCTCAAGTCGCAGGTCCAGCGCGGCCGCGCCCTGTTGAAAAAGACCCTTCTCCAATGCTGCCACGTCGAGCTCGATCGCTCGGGTTGCCTCGTCGACTACGAGGAACGATCCCCTTGCTGCGACTCGATCACGGACTCGACGCCACGACGGACCACCGGGGAAGGATGCTCGTCACGGAAAGCAGAGTGACGCATCTGCAAGACACACCCCGCCGTGCCGTTCCTACCTCACCTTCAGCCACCAGATCTGCCACTTGCGCTTGTCGAGGGCGTCTTCCTTGCTGTTGAGAAAGGAGAGGGACTTCATCACGGCATCGAGGCCGGCGTAGGTAGCCTGGTCGAGAGCGTCGATGAGGACTTCGTTGGCAGCCCAGAGGCCCTCTCTGGAGGCGAGCATGGCGAGGGGGATGATATCTATCGAAAGGGCGTCGGCTCCTTGCAGGATTTCCTTTCGCCGCTCAGGGGTCGGCTCCGGATTCGCGGATAGCTCGAGGGAAAGGGCTCGATCGTCCTCGAGGATCTCACGGAGATGTTCGAGGGGCTTCTCGGCGAGGTGGGTCTGACCGACGGCCAGGAGCGGAATCTCCTTGCGGGCGATCTCGATGAGCCTTCCCCGGTTCTTGGTGCCCTGGATCACCGATGGCGGCCTCAGGCGACCTGATAGCCAGAGGGCGACATACGACCCAGGCGCGAGAACCAATCCGCGGGTGTCGATCAGGTAAGGGAGGTCAATGAAGTCGCCGGGATCCAGGCGAATCTCCGACGGCAAGGGCAGTGTCTCGGTCATGAAGTCCCGTTTCCAGTTTCCGTCGGGCAGATACGTCCAGCGCTCCAGGCTGATGGCCCCGAGGTGGGTACCATTCTCGGGCAAGGGAATCACGAGCGGCTCCTTCCCGGGGTTCCTCAGCCGGACACTCACCTCGATGACCTCGCCTGCCTCGTAGACATTCCTTTCCGTCTCGAAGCGGGCCGACAGAACGCTGGCGTGGTAAAGGGCCGTCTTCACCTTCCCTCTCAGTGTCTCGACCTCCCCCAGAAAGTCGATCCCCTGACCCAGGACGAGAATGGCGTCGAGGATCTTGAGCGCCCGCACATGATCCCCCTTTTCGTGGACCTTCCTGGCCTCGTTCAATTTGCTCTTGAGGAATTTCTGCCCGGCCTTCCTGATCACGTCCGGTTGGGCGGGGATGCCGTCCGGCCTCCCTCCGGCCTCCTTCTGGTAGATTCGATTGATGATGTAGAGAATGATGTAGGAGCGGCTCCGTTCCTCCTCGAGGGCCTGGTGAAGGAGCGGGATCGCAGGGAGGCCCGCCCCGATCAGGGCTTCCTGAGCCCGATCCGCATCGGCCTCCTTCTGGGAGACTGCGGTACGGATCAGCTTGATGATCCGCTTTTCCTTCCGGGGGGAGAGCTTCTCCTCCTCCTGAGCCCACGGCGTCATGGAGAAGAGAAGGGCCAGGATCAGGACCATCGCGGACATGCGCAGGACCTACTCGAAGATGAAGCAGGCGATCGGCATCTCGGACAGGACGGGACGGTCCCGGCCGGCCCTTACACTTTCAAATATTATAACGACACGGCGTGAGACTCGAGTTTGGTGCGCGTCACGGAACTCCCCATGAATTCTACAAGCTAGGGAGGATGATGGACTTGAGGTGGGCGCCCCCTTCTCCGATCAGGCGCATCGCCGCATCGACACCATCCAGCCCGAAGCGGCCGGTCACGAGATCGGCCAGAGGAAGCTCACGGGACGAGACGATCTCGAGGGCCTCCCGCGTATCTTCCGGGCCGCAGGAGTAGGAGGCCGTCAGGGTCAGCTCGGAGAAGTAGAAGCGATGCGTGTCCACTTCCAGATTCTGCTCCGCAGGGGTCGGAGTGAACTGCACCACCGTCCCGCCTGGAGCGACCGCGTCGAGCCCGGCTCGCAGCGCCTCCGGCGTGCCCGGCCCCACGATCACCGCATCGGCCCCCCGCCCATCCGTCGCCGCCTCGACCTCACCTCGCAGGTCCTGGCCTGCCGGGTCGACGACCGCGTTCGCCCCTAGCCGGAGCGCCACTTCCCGTCTCTCCTTGATGAAGTCCGAGCCGATGATCGTCTTGAATCCGCGACTCCTCGCGATCAGGAGATTCAGGAGTCCCATCACTCCGAGGCCGATCAGCAGGATGGAATCTCCCGGCCGATCCCCCAGCTTCTTCAGCGCCCGGATCGAGCAGGCCATCGGCTCGAGGAAGATCGCCTCCTCCACCGGAACTTCCTTGGGGAGCGTCAGAGTATCTCTAGAGAAGTTCTCCGCCGGCACGCGCATATACTCGGCGAATCCGCCCGGGTCGAGCGCCGTTTCACGGAAGAGTTTGCAGTTGGTGACAAAACCGCGGCGACAGAAGTGACATTCCCCACAGGGAACGTGGTGGTGGGCAAACACCCGGGTCCCGACGAATCCGTCGGAGAGCCCCTTGCCCACCTCAGTGATAGTCCCGACAACCTCGTGGCCCAAGACGGCGGGCACCTTGCGATTGACGTACCAGGGAAGCCCCTCGCCCGAGCAGACGCCGCACGCCTCCACCCGGACCACCGCCTCGCCAGGTCCCGCTTTCGGGTCCGGCCATTCCTCCACGCGCGTCTCCCCGAAGGAGCGCGTGACGGCCGCTCTCAATTGCTCTCGACAGGCTGTACGGCGAGCTTCAGGCAGTCGCTGTTCATCATACTCTGGAGGCCCGCCTCCACGTCCTCGAGTCGGATGACGGCCGTGATCAGCGGCGCCCCCTTGACATCGCCGAGGAGCAGAAGCTCCAGCGACTCCCGGACGTCTTTCGGGGTGAAGTGGAA
>JAPUJT010000023.1 GCA_027296055.1 Planctomycetota bacterium
TCAAGGTTTCGGACTTCGTCCCTAGCTCGTCGACCTTCGATTGAAGAGATTCGGCCTTCGCGCTCGCTGCCGTCCGGGCCTCCTCGAGCTCCTTCTCCAGTCCTTCGCCCTTCCGCTGGAGAGACGTCCTCTCCTCGCCCGACTTCTCGAGCTCCTGGAGAAGACGATCCTTCGCCGTGACAAGATCGTCACGCTCTCGAGTCAAGGTTTCGGACTTCGTCCCTAGCTCGTCGACCTTCGATTGAAGAGATTCGGCCTTCGCGCTCGCTGCCGTCCGGGCCTCCTCGAGCTCCTTCTCCAGTCCTTCGCCCTTCCGCTGGAGAGTCGTCCTCTCCTCACTCGATTTCTCGAGATCCTGGAGGAGACGATCCTTCGCCGTTCCAAGCTCCTCGCGCTCTCGAGCCAGGGTCTCGGACTTTTTCTCGAGCTCGTCGACCCTCGACTGGAGAGACTCCGCCTTCGCCGCCGCCGAGGAGCGAGCCTCGGTCAGCTCCTTGTCGAGCCCATCGCTCTTCCGCTCGAGGGACGTCCTCTCCTCGCTCGATTTTTCGAGATCCTGGAGCACGCGCTCCCTCGTCTCGACGAGTTGGTCCCGCTCGCGGGCGCCTTCATCGAGCTGGCGGCGGAACGCTTCGACCTCGGCCGAACGGGATTTCGCCTCGCGGTCGGCCTGCTTGCGCGCCTCGGTAAGCTCGTCCCGTAGGGCCTTCCGCTCCTTCAGGATGGCGGCGCTCTCGTCTCCTGCCTCTTTCCACTCGCGAAGGATTTCCCCCTTTTCCCTCTGGAGTCTCTCGAATTGCTCGGAGAGACGGACGGCCCGAAGAGTCTGTGATTCGGCCTTGGCCTCGAGTGTCTTGATCTCCTTCCTGGTCCCCTTCTCCTGCAGGGCGAACCCCTTTCGGGCCTCCTTCTCGCTCGCCTTCAGCCGGGATAGCTCCCCCTTGAGGGATTGCGCGTCACCCTCGGCCCGGGAGAACTCCGCCTCGCTGGACCGGAGCACCTTCTGCAACCGGTTCAGCTCGGCCTTCGCAGCTCTCTGCTCCTTGCGGGTCGACGCTGCCTGGTTGGCGGCGTTCGATTGGGCCGCCTGGCATTCCGTCTCCGCCGACTTCAGCTCCGCCTGGAGAGCGGCAAGCCGCGCAGTGAGTCGGTCTCGCTCCTCCTGGACAGCGGTGATTTGCTTGCGGCCGCCTTCCAGTTCCTCGTTGAGCGCCGTCTGCTGGGCGGCGAACGACTCCGCCGCCGATCTCGCCTTGCTCTTCTCGATGTCGGTGGAGGCATCCAGTTCGGTCAATCGCTCGTTCAGGTCATCCCGATCCTGCCTTATCGACTCGATCTCATCGCGCGCTCGGATGCTCTCCTGGAGAGCGACATCGGCCTTCTGGCTTGCCTCCTGTCGCAGCTCTTCGATTCTTTGATCGAACCCGGCCTTCTCCCTTTCGAGGTCCTCGAGCCCCTTCTGTGCAGCCTGCAGGTCCTCGTGATGCGACTCCTCGGCGGCCCTCTTCTCCTCCAGAAGGAGTTCGAGGCCCTCATTCCTCTCCCGCGCTTCACGCCGGACCCGCTCGTGCGCATCCTGAATCCCCTCCACCCTTCCCAGGGCGTCTTCCGTCTCCTTCGCCAGGGTCAGGAGGGCCTCGCGATACTCGTCGTGCTTCTGACCCCTCTCGTCTTCGATCTGTCGCTTGCGGGGCTGGACGACCTCATCGCCGCCCTCCCCCGGGGCTCGCTCCAGCTCGCCGACTCTCTCGCGCAGGGATTCGATCTTCTGCTCGTGCCCCGCCTTTTCGCGCGCGGCCCGGTCTCTCTCGGCGTGCATCTCGATCTCGAGGTCTGCGGCCTCATCCGCGAACACGCGCTTGAGGCTCTCCGTCTCCTCCTCCAGGGTCGATGCTCGCGAGCGCACTGTCTCCAGCTCCCGCTGGAGCTCTCCGACCTCTTTCTCCCTTTCTGCCTTCAGCTGCTCCAACTCACTTCGGAGCTTGGCAGCTTCCGCAAGGAGCGAGTGAGATTCGGTCTTGGTTTTTCCGACGGTGTCTCCCATCGTGCTCATCCTTGGAAGCTAGCTAGCCTTCCCCCCCTTCTTGGGGGCGGAAATCGGTTTCGTGATCTTCATCGTTTCGGACCTCATCAGGTCGACGTAGATCGCCCTCGCCGGTTTCTTCCCGTGCGGATCCATGATGATCTCTATGATCGGTTTCTTGACCGCATCGGGGTTCGTGGCGACCACCCGCGCTATTTCTCCGCTTGCCATCTGGAGATAGGAGCCCAGGGGGTAATAGCCCATGTGCCGGAGGAAGCCCCGGACGAGATCCGCGTCGAATCGCGCCGATTCCCGCTGCACGACCCCCTCCATCGCCAGGCCGGGATTCCCCTCGGAGAGCTCCTCCAGGGAGAGATCCGGGGGGAGATCGATCGCCTGGATCATCGCCACGTCTTTTACCACGGCGCACATCGAATCGGAGGGAAGCGTCTCCTCCTTGTAGACCCGCGGAGCCGATATCGCCTCGAAGCTGTCGACGAGGCAGAGGATCTTGGCGAGGCGGTGGATGCTCTCGCCTCTCAGCCCTCGAGGGTAGCCGGTCCCATCCAGACTCTCGTGGTGTTGCCGGATGATCTCGGGGACTCTCGGGTCCATGCCCTCGAGGGAGGCGGCGAGGCGCGCGCTCAGCTCTGTGTGCTCCTTGATCTTGTCGTGTTCTTCGGCCGTCAGGGATGCGTGCTTCAGCACGATCTCTTCCGGCAGCTCCATCATCCCGGCGTCGTGAAGGAGTCCGGCCAGACCGATCCGCTCGACTTCCTCATCCGTACAGCCAATCTTCCATGCCAGGAATATCGCCAGCCGGGAGACGTTGCGGCAGTGCTGGCGCAGATACTTCTCCGGCACATCGCTGTAGGTCAACTCGAGGGCCTCGGCAGGATAGTCCTTCACTTGCTCGACGGACTGCCGTACCGACTGGATGAGAATCTCCGTGGTGACCTCGGGCGGTTTTTCGTCCTCGTTGAAGAGGAAACTCAGGACTTCCGATGCCTTCCCCGTCTCGTAGGGTCCCTTCGGGCTCTTCCAGGGCAATCCGCCCATCGCGCTGGTCTTCGGCGTGACCATGGTGACATCGTTTTCGGTCACATCCTCGCTGTCGGCGCCGGCGTCTTTCGCCTCCTCCGCGAGCTGTCTCTCCCGATGAAAGTCGTCGGCGAATCTTCGGTTCTCGTCCTCGAGACTACGGAGCCGAGCCCGGCCCTCCTCCGCCGAGCGAAGGGCGACTTCGAGCTCCTCCTTCGCCTTCTGCTCGCTCTGTCTCGCCTCGCTCGCGCGGTGCACGAGGGATTCCCTCTCCCCGGCGAGCGATGACTTTTCATGTTCCAGGTTGGAGACGGTCTTCTCCAGATCCGCCATGTGCTTCAGATCTTCCTGGATGACTCGGATCTGGTCTCCGAAATCCCCCTCGGCTCGGTCGGGATCCGAGACCACTTCTTTGAGCTGCTCCATCCCCTTGCGGAACTCGTCCACTTCCTTCTTCGCCACGTCGCAGGCCTCCTGGAGATCGGCGGTCTCCTCCTTGGCGCGCAGGACCTTCTCCTGCAGGGCGACCTTGACGATGCGCATCGTCTCACGCTGTTGTTCCCCCTCTTCGTACTCGCGCACGCGGACTCGCAGGAGCTCCTCCATGTCGATCTTCGCCTGGCGGGCCTTCTCTCGATCCGTGATCGCCTCCTCGCGATCGCGCTCCGCTTTCTCCAGCCTCTTCTGCAGCTCCCCGGCCTCTTCGAGGTTCTGTCCCGTCCTACCCCGAAGGCGGGCGACCTCGGCGGCGGTTTCATCTCGCTCGGCACTCAGCTGAGCAATTTGATCCCTCGCGCCGGAGATCTCGGCCTTGAGCCCCTGAGCGACGGCGCGAGCCGTGGTCTCGGCTTCATCCAGGGCCTTTTGCAGGGTCGTGTTCTCGCCTCTCAGCGTGGTCGCCTCCTCGCGATCACGCTCCGCCGTCTCGAGCTTCTTCTGGAGCTCTGCGTGGGCCTTCGTCAGCTCCTGGAGCTCCTGTCCCGACTTACCCCGAAGGAGAGCGACCTCGGCGGCGATCTCATCTCGCTCGGTGCTGAGCTGAGCGAATCGATCCTTCGCCTCGGAGATCTCGGCCTTCATCCCCTGCGTGGCGGTGTGAGCCGCGGTCTCGGCTTGGTCGAGGGCCTTGCGCAGGGCCGTCCGCTCGCCTCTCAGCGTGGCCGCCTCCTGACGGTTCCTCTCGTACTCCTCTCGCTGGACGGTCGAGGCTTTCGCCTCGTCGGACCCTTTCACCTGGAGCTCACGCTGCTTCTCGATCTGCTCCTTGAGCTCGCCAGCCTCTCGCCGAAGCACCTCCTTGTCCTTCTGAAGCTGCTCGAAGGCCTCGGACTTCCGCTCGTTCGCTGCGACGAGGTCGGAACGGGTAGACTCCAACTCCTCCTCGAGGAGCCGAGCCTCGGACTCCGCCTCGCTGAGCTTCGTCTCCAGCTCGGTTTGCCTCTTCGTGCGGACGGCCGTCTCTTCCTTCTGTGAGCTCGCTCGCGTCTGGCCCTGTGCCTCGAGCGACTCCACGTGGGAAGTCAGCCGAGCCTTCTCTTTCCGGAGGGATGAAATCTCTCCCTGAGATCGTTCGATCTCCGCGTCCCAGCCGCTCTGCAGCCCGCGGAGAGCGTCTTGCTCCTCGTCGATCGCCTTGATCCCCCTGCGGAGCGACGCTCCGAGATCCGTGACCTGACCCTTGAGTTGCTGCTTCTCTACGAGGATTCGCTGGCTCTCCTTCCTGGCCGCCTCCAGATCATTGCGCATTCCATCAATCGTCGCGTCCCTCTGGGCCGCGACGGCATCCGACTCCTCCCGGGCCTTCCCGAGATCGGCTCGCAGCTCCTTTACCCTGGAATCCGAATCATCGCCCCGACGCTCCAGCTCCGCTTGCCGATCCTTGGCCTGTGCTTCCGCGGCAGCCAGCTTGCGCTCGAGCCCGGCGCTGGTCTTCTCCCATTCGTTGCGGGCCTCGGCGATCTTCTCTTCCTGCTCTTTTGCCGCGGCCTGCCGGACTTCGGCGATCTTCTCTTCCTGCTCTTTTGCCGCGGCCTTCCGGACCTCGGCAATCTTCTCTTCCTGCTCTTTCGCCGCGGCCTGCCGGACCTCGGTGATCTTCTCTTCCTGCTCCTTCGCCGCGGCCTTCCGGACCTCGGTGATCTCCTTCTCCCGCGCCTCCTTTTCCTCCGTGAGGATCCGGACCGTCACGCGGACGGCCTCGAGCTCCTTGATGAGCGCGTCCGAGGCCTCTCGCAGGGAACGTTGCTCCTCTTCGAGGGCGCTCGTGTCTCGCTCCGTCTTCGCCCGGAGGCCCGTAGCGTCATCCTGGAGCGTTGCCTTTTCGCTCCGAAGCTGCTCCAGCTCCTTCACGCGAGCCGACTTGTCCCTGGTCGCCTCATCCCGATTGGAATCCAGATTCTTACGGAGTAGCTCGATGCTCGCGCTGGACTCGCCCAGCCGGGTCTCCAGATCCTTGACGCGTTTATCCGATTCCGTCCTCAGGGACTCGAGCGCCCGCTCGGCGGAGACCTTCTCCTTATCGAGCGATGCGTTACGCGCTCGCCCTTCGTCCAGCTCCAGCTTGAACTGCTCGACCTCCGCGCCGGTCTCGACCCGCAGGAGCTCGATGTTCTCCTCCGCGGCAATCTTCTCCCGGCGCGTCCCGTCGATGGCGGCTCGGAGCGTATCGAATTCACCGCGGAGCTCGGCTTCGAGCTCCGCTCCTTTCGACTTCGCCTCCTTCAGGTCGTCGTTCAGAGCTTCCCTGGATCTTCGAGTCTCCTCATGAGATCGGCGCGATGCCTCTAGCTCATTCCTCAGGGCATCCAGCTCGTCTGTCGTGCGTTTCCGGAGCCCCGCGATCTCCGCCTCGACCGCGTCGCGCGATGCTCGGCCCAGCTTCTCCGCATTGCGCGCGGCGTCCAGTTCCGCGTGGAGGGCTCCCAGCTCTGCCGAAGTCGCCACGGACCCGCCCGCGGAACCTCCCACGACATCCTCGTGGCCATCGGCGAGAGACACGGCGCGGAGGCGCTCCGTGTCCGTTTGAAGCTCCTCTCTCTCCCGTCGGAGGCGGCCCACCTCTTCGACGGTCGAGGATCTCTCATCCTCGAGGGACTTCAGCTTTTCCTTGAGGTTGGATATTTCTCGGGAGAGGACACCGCGCACCTTGTCCATCTCGACGGGCGAGCCGTCCTGCTTCTCTGCCTTCTCCCGCAGAGACCTGATCTTCTGGAGGAGATCGCCGCGTTTCTCCTCGGAGGGATTTGCCATGGATCCTATGGGCCAGGAAACGGTGTATCCCGGCGTAACCCCACTCCCCTTCCCCACCTCGAAAGTATACTCCAAACCAACCATCCATGCCGGTCGGAACAAACACAACAATCCGATCGTCGTGCTTAAGCCATTGATGTGTTGGGGTTTAGAGTGTTTCTTGAGGTCGTGGAGCCCCCGGCCGTGTCGGCGGACGGACCATCCGCTCGGATGCGCGTCCGGGAGATGAGGCATCCATATGATGTAGGGAGGGGGAGAGCGTGGCCTGCAGGTCCTCTCGCCGCTCGAGACTCAGATCGCGCCCCGTCTAGCCTGGATCCATCCTTCGATTCATTCGAGGACCAGGTTGGTCGTGGTCTTGGTCACCCCTCCGATCCCTCGTAGCTGTCCGACGATCATGTTGAGGATTTCCTCGACAGAGTCCCCTTCCACGACAGCGATGATGTCCTGGTCTCCTGTCGTGAGATCGGCGCTCAGGATCTTGGGACTCTCTCGAAGCTGGTTCTTGACGTTCTCCTCCTTGCCTGACTCCGTCCAGAACATCACATAAGCCTTCGCCATGCCTCCCTCCTTCCCTGGTCCACGTCTCCCGGCGCGAGGAGGGGACGATCCCCATCCTTCCGCGTCCGGTTCTTGGCTCTCTCGTCCGAGGAGATGCATCCTCTTCTGTCTCGCGCAGGCGCTCCTCGTTGTACTTCCGGATCTCCTCCAGTTCCATCAGGACCGTTCGAATCTTTCCCCGCGTCCACTTGTCGAGCCCATCCAGCTCAGCTCCTGCCCTGGCCGCCTCGTTCAGGAACTCGAGCACCTCGGGGGATTCGACGTACTGCCGGCAGTAGGGCTCGACGGCGAGCAGGAATCGGACGAGTTGCTCGCGACGCCAGCCCCCCGTCTGGTAGACGAGGAGTTCCTTCAGGGCCTTCAACGCTTCCAGCGATTGATCGCGGTTCTTGAACCGCATCCACCGGGCATACTCGTGGAGGAGGAAAGTCTGACCCAGCCGCTTCTTGGCCTCATCCAATGCCACGGACCGTATGCCCGAATTGGGGGAGCGCAGGGCGAGGATGATCTCGAAGTTGGTGTAGCTCTCGACGTCGGTCCCGATCGGGCGGTCCTTGATCTGGATCGTGACCTCCTGCTGATCCACCCGCTCCGCATCCCCGACGAACAGCTGAATCCCCTTGTAGGTGTCCGCCTGCAGGAGACCCGGTCTCCACAGGAACACCCCCGTCTCCGGATCGAGCGTCGCCCCATCCGGGAGGTTCGGACTCCAGTACGTGAGGTGATCCCCGTCGATGTCGATCGCCTCCACCTGGAAGGTCAACTCCTCCCCTTCGACCCCGACGGGAGGGAGGAGATACTTCAGCACCGGCCCGGAGTTCCGGGCGCCTCCCCGGACCTGCAAGTCCGTGAACCTCGAGACGGAGAGCGCGCCGTCATCGATGACGAACTCGATGCGGAAGAGCCCTTTCTGGTAACGATCGGGTATCCAGCGGAAGAGACCCGATTCCGGATCGAACGTCGCCCCGCGGGGAAGACGGCGCGCCTCGAAGCGAAAGGGGCCTTCCGCCGGGACGTTCCTCTTCTTCACCTGGAAGGCGATCGCCCGGCGGTACTTCCCGCGCACCTTCGCTGGAGCGGCGATCTCGGGTTCCGGATAGGGAGAGACGACGATCGACCAGACGCGGGTCGACGAGAGGTTTCCGTGATCGCGCCGGATTCTATCGTTCTTGAAATCCACGTTGACGATCACCTCGTGTCGCCCCGGGGCGAGCGAGTCCGGCTCGATATCCAGGTAGTTGCGGCTGAACTTCTTGTCGCTCACATCTTTATTGGTCCGCACGCCGTCCACGTACCAGTTGTTGGTGAATTTCCCGTACGGCTTTTCGTCCTCGTGCTTGGTGATCGTGATCCCCTCGATCTCGAGCCTCAACTTCTGGTCGGCCCAGATGATCACCTCACGCTTTGCCGGCCATGCCCCCTCGAGCGGTTCGAGCTGATCGTAGAATCTCCGCTCCATCTGCTCCTGGCAGACGGCGCAGTACTTCGGGGTGCCGCTCGATCGCATCCGGCACTCGCGACTCGGCCGGTAATAGTCCTTGTCGTGGTAGTAAGCCCCCTCGAAGCAACCCACCGGGCTCCCCTCCGCTGGAGGGAAGTTCCAGTAGTGCCACTTGACCTTCTTCGGGTTCGACTCGCGCGTGGTGTTTATATGGCCCGCCTCGGCGTTGGGGCCGTAGTTTCGTCCCGGGGCGATCCCTGCGTCAACGTACTCATCGTCCAGCCCGCCGTAGGCGTGGCCCAGCTCGTGGATCACGACGTCGCCCACGCTGCCAGAGTTGTTCAGTGTGATCACGCCCCCCCCTCCGGTGGCCCGTCCCCCTGCGACGTTGGCCACCACGATCACGAGATCGCAATCGGGGGCCTTCCGCCCGTACTTCCATGCGGCTGCCACGTCGCAGGTCAGGATGTTGTTCTGGAGGGTGGCGCCCACCTTCGTCGTCCTCGGTTTGTCGGGAAGCTCGTTGATTCCGCTCTCCTCCTCCACGAGGCGGACCAGGTTGAAGTTGATGTACTTCTCGTAGTTGCGGAAGGGATCCGCGTTCTGTATCCCCTTGATGACGAGGTCGGCGAGCCTCTTCACGGTGCCCGCCTCCTCCTGGGTGAACCCATCAGAAACGATGCTGATGTCGACCCGGCGTGAGATATCTCCGTTCTCCACCATCTTCTCGATGGCGGCGATCCCCTCCTTATCGAGAAGGACCTTGGCTACGGCCGCCGCCTCCTCCATCGCCTTCTTTCGGATCCTCTTCTTGTTCCGATCCCTTCGGGCGGTCTTCAGCTCCGCCTGGAGCTCGTCGCGCGGCCACCACCTGGACTGGAACAGGACTTCCCCGAGAGCGAGATGCTCCGCCTCGATCTTCGGTATCCATTCTCCCTGGTAAAGGACGAATCCGCCCTCGGGGACATCGACGCCGCGCCGCCGGGCGAGCCAGCCGGAGACGCCGGCGGCGTCCCCTTCTGCGACACCGCGGAGGACTTCGTCCCCCCACTCGGGGGCCCCGTGATCGTACGAGAAGGTCGCGATCTCGTACGGGTCCGTCCAGCCGGCGCCGGCCCACTCCAGAATCGACGCGAAATCCGCCGCGACGATCCGATGCCAGGGCTTCTTCAAGGTCATCTGTTCGTTTGCTGCCGAGACACCCGTGCCGTCGGCGGCGGTCACCCGAAGCTTCGACCCGGAAGCGAAATCGACGTTAGGCATCTCTCCACCGCGACCGAGAAGGTCGAGAAGGCTATCGAAAGTCGCCTTCTGCGCCTGCGCCCTATCGAGAGCCTTCTGGCACTCGGCGGCCGCCCAGCGACTTCTCGATCGGTCCCGGAACTTCTCCAGGGAACGGATCGCCTTCTCGTACGAGAAGTTCATCACCATTCCCTGAGCCATGCCGATGGCATCGGCGGTCCTCCTCCGCTCCTCTTTCGCTCGGCGAGCCTCCTCGTTCCTCGCCCGGACGATTCCCCCCTCTCGCTCCCGCGCTTCCCGCCGAGCGTCCTCCCGCCGCCGAGACTCCAGGGCGAGGGTCTCCTCCATACGATCCATCTCCTCCAGGGCTTCTTCGATCGCGGCCTCGGCCGAGGTTCCCTCGAGGTGCCTCGGGAAGGCTGAGAGGGCTATCCTGGCTTCCTCGAAGTCGCCCGCCGCCGCCAGAGATCGGGATCGCTCGATCCGGGTTCGCGCCTCATCCGACGCCTCCTTTTCCCTCCTGGAGAGGAACGCTTCGATCTCCTGTCTTGCGGTGTCGCCGTCCGCCGTCCCCTGGTACTTCAGCTCGAGGAATCGATACCGCTGGAGGATCTCGGCCGTCCGGGTGGGATTCTTTCGGGCAAACTTCTCCACCTGGGCGAATCGCCACTCGACGTTCAAGCGGGCCGAATCCTCGGCGCCCGGAATCTCCACCGTCTCGATCCGTGGACCCGGCGTCACGACATCCGGGCCATCGGACTCCGGCGCCGGTCCCAGCAGCTTCCAGGCGACGAAGACGAGGAGGCCTCCCGCCAGAAGGGTCGCCGCGCCGAGCCCGATCGCCGCAGCGCGGGAGCGAGACTTTCGGGCCTGGCGCTCCACGGGGGTGGGTCTCGGCCGGCGCTTCCTCCCCGCGGTCGGGGCCCTGCTCGAGGGGACTTCCCCGAGGAGGAACAGGACTTCATCCACGGCGAGCGCGACCCCGGCCCCGTCGGCGATCCGGCGAATCTCCGCCACCATGCGGAGGCGATCCTCCGCCACGTCCTCCGATGAGATTCTCCCCCGGTAGCCTGCGAGCTTGCCTTCCCCGAATCCCATCCCGGACATCACATCATCGAGGGTCTCCGGCTCGATGACCTCCTTCTTGAACAGGGCGTCCGGCAGGGAAAGGGAGAACCTGGCGTCTCGCCAGAGGATATGAACGGCGGACAGAGCGGCCTGTGCCTTGAGGGGGGATCCCCCCGCAGCAACGATACGACCGAGGAGATCCAGATCGCATCCCGAGAGGGGTGTACCTTCTTCACCGCGGGCCACAGCGCGCAGGGTCTCGATGCAAGCGGGCAGCAGGCCCTTGTCCCGGGTGAGCAGGACCGAGAGAGGAGTAGAGCTCTGCGCCTCCTTCTTGAGGAGGTCGCCGAGATCGCCCGGCGGGAGAAACCCGGCCTTCATGGCCAGGGTGGCGACCTGCAGAGCCTCCGGGCCGTCCATGGCCTGGTCTGTTCCGCCGGGAGGCGGCCTTCCGGCCGCGGATGGGTCCGAGGGAGAGAGTCGATCCATATCCGCTCGGGCGACGAACCCTCGCTGCGTGAGGACATCGAGCATCGACATCGGGACGCCGAGATCCAGGACGCGGCGAAATACCTTCTCCGCCTCCTCGCGCTGGCTCGGATCGAGGAGCCCTGCCGCGGCGGCCCGCTCCAGAACGGCCAGCTCTCTTTCCACATCGACGTGCGCGGTTCTCTTCAACGGTACTCCCCCCGGTAAGGATGGGCCCACGGAGCCTTTCGACTCCGGGCCCAGGCTATTATAGTCGCGAGCCGACGGCGTCCAAAACCCTAGTTCGGAGGTTGACGTCGGCCCGCCCCGGGTGATACTTTCGGTGCAGGTGGGGACATCACATGGAGATGAGGGTTCGGCTGGCCGTCTTGATCACGCGATTGGTACGCGGTGGCGCGCAGAAAATAGCCCTCGAGACGTTTCGCCGGATGGATCCCGCCAGATTCGACCGTTTCTTCATCACCGGACCCGATCGCGGCGATGAGGGGGACGCCTTCGACGAGGCCGTCGCTTCCGGCATCCATCCGATCATCGTACCGGGTCTCCAGCGGGCCATTTCACCGGCGGCCGATGCGTCTGCAGTCCTTCGCATCGCGTCTCTTCTGCGGCGACTCCGGATCCAGATCCTGCACACTCACACGTCGAAGGCCGGCCTCCTCGGCGCACTGGCGGGCCGATGGGTCGGCACGCCGGTTATCGTCTACTCACCGCATGGTCACATCTTCGGGAAGGGCGCCCGCATCCCCGGGGTGAGCGGATCGATCCGAACACGGATCCTCTATCGGCTCCGAAGACTGGCCGAGCGATGGAGCGATCGTGTGATCGCCCTGAACGATGCGGATCTGCAGGAACAGGTCGCTCTCGGTCTGGCCCCCGTCGAGAAATACGTCGTGATCCAGAACGGGATCGATCTGAGTGCATACCGCAACCTATCCGACACCCGGGAAGCGGCACGGCGGTCACTCGGTCTGGCCAACGGGACGCCGGCGGTGGCCGTCGTGGGACGCTTGACCCCTGAGAAAGGCCACGACGTCCTGATCGAGGCGTTCTCCCGCCTGGCGCCCGACCTCGAGCCTGTGCTCCTGATCATCGGCGGAGGGCCTCAGGAGTCGGAACTCCGGGAGTCTAGCCGGCGCCTCGGCGTCGAGTCCCGGGTCCGATTCCTCGGTGTACGCCGAGATGTGCCCGATCTACTCGCCGCCTCCGATCTGGTCGTCCTGCCGTCCTATTACGAGAGCGGGGGCCTGGCCCTGATGGAAGCCATGGCGGCTCGCCGTCCCGTGATCGCATCGAGGACTGGCGGTGTCCCGGATCTCGTCCAGGATGGCGAGAATGGGCTCCTGGTTCCCCCTGGGCAGGCGGACCCGCTCGCCCGGGCGATGGAACGGGTGCTCCGTGATCCGGCCCTGGCCGAGCGGCTGGCGGCGGGCGGCCATCGCAAGGTCACGGATCACCACGACATCGATAGGAGCGCGCGGATCCTGCAGGGCCTCTACGCGCAGCTCATCCAGGAGAAGGGTCTACGTTGAAGATCGCCTGTCTTCTCCCCTCGGATCACTTTCACGCCCCGGTCGTCCTCTCCGCCCTGGCTCGCCGAGCGGACGCGGAGCTCTTCGCCCTGGTTACCCCGAAACTGCCGGGCGGCGGCATGGTCCTGACCCGGCTCATCCGACTTCTTCGCCAGTCGGGGGCGGACTATCTCTCCGCCATGGCCGGGATGAAAGCCACCTTCCTGATCCACTCCTGGCTCGAAAGACGGTCAGGGCAGGACGGACGCGAGAGGGAATTCCGGAGTGTCTTCGACGCTACGAAGGAACTGAAGATCCGGAGCTCGACCGTTCAGGACATAAACGGTCGCGAGTCGGAAGAGATGCTTCGCCAGTTCGCCCCGGACCTGATCCTGAGCGTTTTCTTCAACCAGATCATCGCCCCCCGCATCATCGAGCTGGCTCCCGTGGCCGCGAACGTCCACCCCTCGCTCCTGCCGGCCTACCGCGGGGTATCCCCGGCTTTCTGGATCCTCAAGAATGGGGAGCCCGCGGGGGGGGCCACGATCCATCGACTGACCGAACGCCTCGACGCCGGCGAACTCCTGCTACGGCAGGCGCTACCCGTGAGATCCCGAGACTCGGTCTTCCGGCTCTACAGGCGCAGCGCCATCGCCGCGGGCGATCTTCTGCTCGGCCACCTGGACGCCCTCGTCCGGGATGATCTGCCGCCCCTGCCATTCGATGGGGAGACGTCGTCTCGGTTCGGCAAGATCACCCCGGATGCGATGCGGGCGTTTCGCCGCACGAGGCGTCGTTTTTGCCATTTCTTCAAGCCGCTGTAACGGATTAATTACTCGAATTGCGCGAAGCGGACGAGACGGTTCTTGTGAAGGAGGTACTTCGCGAGGGTCTTCAGGATTCCGAGACCGTAGCCGACACTGGGCCAGAAGCGGATCGTGGAGGCCTGGTCGAAATATCGGGTCTGGATCGGGACCTCCTCGATTCGAAATCCCTTGATCAACGCCTGGACGATGATTTCCGTGTCGAAGTAGAAGCCGTCCGAGTTCCGGTCCAGGCGGATCGAGCGCAGGAGCTTCGCGCTATACGACCGGAAGCCGGAATGGTACTCGGTCAGATAAGTGGAGAGGACGACGTTCTCGAGGGCGGTGAGCAGGATGTTCGCGTTGTGCTTCCAGAGAGGCATCCCCCCCTCCAGGGCCCCTCCCTTCATCATACGGGAGCCGAAGACCGCGTCCGCCCTGCCCTGCCGGATCGGCTCGAGCAGCTCCGGGATGAGCTTCGGGTCGTACTGGTAATCCGGGTGGAGCATGACCACGATGTCGGCCCCCCGCCGGAGGGCCTCGGCGTAGCAGGTCTTCTGGTTCCCTCCATATCCACGGTTTTTGGCGTGGCGAATCGAGGGGATGCCAAGGCGGGCCGCCACCTCCATCGTGTCATCGCGGCTTGCGTCGTCCACCAGGATCACCTCATCGGCGATTCCCCTGGGGATATCCGCGACGGTTCTCTCCAGTGTCCTGGCCGCGTTGTAGGCGGGGAGGACGATGATCACCTTGGGCTTGCCGACCACCTATCGCCCTCCGGTTGAACTGGGGAGCATTCTAGTTACAGCCCGGCAAATGGATCAAACCTTAAAAGAAGGGAGCCCCGGGGAGAACCCCGGGGCCGTATCGGAAGGGTGTACCAGGAGACCTTTCTCGGCCCTTACCCGGAAGCATGTACTCGAGGCAGATGCGCCAGGGTGAGGGTCGGGGAAGGGTATTCGTCTCGGGACGAATTTCGAAAGACTTCCGGAGGTTTGCTCCGTGGCCTCTCATCGAGGCGAATGCCCTTCCCCCGGTCAGGTTTGGCCCCAGAAGGAACCGGGGCTTTTGGTGGCTTCTTGATGTCCTCCTCGAGATTGCCTGGCGTCCGACTCATTGCCAGGGCAAGTCCCGTACCAAGACGGCCCCCTCTCCCAATGGGACTACGGGAAAACGGCCATAAGTTATTGAAAAACAAGGTGTTACCCATCTCTGTCGAGGAAGGTAGGAAAGAAACGCCGATCCGTCGGAGCGATCCGGGACTCCTGATCATTCTCGGATGTGGGACATTTTTCCCGATCTGGGACGACCCCTCGAGGGGGCTCGAGGGGAGCCGGCCGATCCAACTTGCTGTCCCGAGCCGAGTCGTGTAAGATCAAGTGGTTCACTCAAGCCTAGTCCTAGGAGTGCCTTGGTGCCTCGCAGGATGCCGACCTCTGGAGGGGGGGTGGCTGACGCTTCCCTCGCCAGAGGGGATGGGTCTATGACCCCGGTCGTCCTGATCGGGGCCCTTCTTCTTGGTGGCCTGGTATTCGAGTCCTGGTCCCGCCGCGCCGATCTCAGGGAGCAATCGGAGGCCTTTGCTCGGGCTCTCGAAGTCCAGCAGGAGTCTCTTCGCGCCGACCTGGGTCGGCGGCTTGCAGAGTCGATCGACCGGGTCGACGCAACGGGCTCACGCCTCGACCGTGAACTGGCCAAACAGGGCACGGAACACGACTCCTTCCGAGATTCCACCCTCCGCAAGATGGTCCTCCTGAACGAAGGTGAGGAGGCCCTCCGGGCGCGACTCGCGCGGCTCGACCGCAGATCGGATCGGAGCGTTCAGGAGATCGAGTCGATGAGGGGCGCCCTCCTGCTTCTGGAGGACGGCGTCCGCACCAATCGCCCCGAAGCAGCCCGCTTCAAGGAGATCCAGAGACAGAACGCCGAATCCATCTTCTTCATCTACTCCGAGATCAGCCTCGTGAACTCTACCGGCTCGATCGAATCGACCATCGGAAGCTACGGCACGGGTTTCCTGGTGAGCGATGAGGGCCACATCGCCACGAGCAAGCACGTGGCCCAGCCGTGGAAGTTCCGGGAGTTCGCCCGCCAGATCGCTAGAAGGGGGCTCGAGATCGATCCCGATTCCCACCTGATCGCCGCCTGGCCCGCCGGGTCACCCATCCTCGACCCCGACGGGGACTGCCTGAATCTGGACATCGGGTTCAACAATCTACGGCTCCAGAGCCTGGAGGTCTGGGCGACGGCATCGGACAGGTTCAAGTCCGAAGTGCTCGAGAACGATGCGGGCGAGGTGGTCGAGGTACGGTACCACGATGCCAACGACAACCACGACCTCGCCATCCTGAAGGCGGAGGGCGGGCCGTTTCGCCCCGTCCGAACCGTTTCGGGACGGCTCCCGGAGAAGCTCGACCCGGTGATGGTCCTGGGGTTTCCCCGTGGGCTGGACATCCTGGAGAAGGGAGTGGCGGAGAGCTCCCCGTCCCTCGGGACGGTGCGAAAGGTCGAGGACACGATCTATGTCACCGCCCCCATCATTCCGGGTAACAGTGGAGGCCCTGTCTTCGATCGAGAGGGAGCCGTCATCGGGATTGCCACCCGCGTCGTCCAGGGGACCGAGACGCTGGGGATCTGCCTGAAGGCGGATCACTTCCTCAAGCTCCTTCACTCGGGGCAACCAACCGCCCAGCGCTCGGGTAAAGGCCCGAATGTCACACTCACGACTCGATAAAGGTAATCAGTCCGACGATCGGATGGCGGAGAGTACGCCGCGGATCCGCGAAGTCTCTTCGCGGGAGAGGACCCGTCCGCCGAATCGGACTCGATAGTAGGCATCGGTGATCCCCACCACGCCTTCGACACGGACTCGCCCGGCAAACTCCATCGGTGTCTCCCCTTTGTTCCGCTCGAATCCTCTTCGCGAGAGTGCACGCACCAGCTCCCGGTAGAAGGACACCCGGGGCGAAGTCGCCCGCCACCCGGGCTTGCCGCCGAGGGCGCGGCGCCGTATCAGGGGGGCGACCACCAGAGCCGCCGCCAGGATCCACCAGACGGGTGAGAGGTTCTTGATCGATGAGAGAACCACCACGAACGAATCTTTCACTCGATCCAGCCTATCGGAAATCCACCGGAGTGCGCTCGCCTGATCCTCGAAGTTGTACGTGATCACACGGGTCACCCACTGATACCTCAAATAATCGACGAAGTTTCCCAGGGACTGGAAGGCAAAGGCGAGATTGGGGACTCCCCCGCTCGGGGAGGGATCCATCGGTATCCAGCCTACTTTCGAGCCGAACTCGACCTCCGCCCATGAATGGGCGTGCCTCTGGCGTACCAGGTAGAAGTTCCCCAGAGGGTTCCAGTCCCCATCCCGGAAACCGTTGACCACTCGGCTGGGGATCTCAATGGCTCTCAGGAGGAGCACCATGGCGGAGGCGAAGTACTGGCAGTGCCCTTGCTTGTTGTAGAAGAGGAAGCTCTCCACCGGCTCCTTCGCATCGGGATGCTTGGCTGGCCGGTCCAGTGTGTATCCGAATCTCCCCTCCTCCTGAAGGTAGCGCTCGATCGCCCGGGCTTTCTCGTAAGGACTCTCGGCCTCTGCGTCCCTTACGATCTTCGCCGCCAGCTTGCGGTAGCGTGGGATGTCGATCGCCTTCGAGTCGAGAGAGAGCCAGCTGGTCTTATTGATCTCATCCTCCCTCACCCCCGCGGCGAGGTGAATGTCGGGGAGGCGAGAGGTCACCTCGTAGGCGATCGTGTGGCCGCGGGATTTCTTCGTCGTGATCGCCCGAGCCCCGTCCAGGCGCAGCTCCCGAGGAGGTGGCGTGAGGAAGCGGATCCGGCTCGGGTTCAGACAGGCGAAGATCACCTTCGGCTCGATCGGGTTGAGGGCAATCGTCTGGGTCACCCGGGTCCCCCCCTGGCGCCCAGGAGAATCGGCCTGGTAGTCCAGCAAGAACTCCCGGGTGCCTCGTCGTTGAGCGATCCATGGCATGGCGGATCGCAAGGGCTTCCACTGACTCCCGTCGTAGCTGTCGAAGACCTTTCCCCTCCAGAGCTTCGCCACCGTGAGCGGCTCGGTGACGACCTGCATCACGACCTCGGGGTTGTCGAGGATCTGACCGATGTCGTCCAGGCGCACGCTGTCCCCGAAACCGATCATCGAGGTGGCCCGCCCACGGGTCGTACCGAACGCCCCGGCGCCAACCCGAGGGACGGCGAGGAAGATCGCCCCCCCGGCCGCCAGGACCATCAAGGCGGGCGCCGCGAGACGGAGGATCACACCGAGGGGCACGACGCGACCCGGAGGTTGAAACCCCTGATCCTGGATCTGGTAGAGGGAGAGCACCAGCACGGCGAAGACGAGGTAGGCTACGAAAGGGAGGATGAAGGAGCCGCTCACCATGATCGCGGCGGCCACGACGATTTCCATGAAGCCGAGCAGGACGATCCGCCAGACGCCGCCCAGCCTCCAACCCTGGTAGATCCGGATGGCCTGCATCCCGACCACGACGTGGCCGAGGGTGAGCAGTGAGTCCCAGGAGTTGAGTATCGTGTAGTCGATCAGGGCGAACACCAATATGCCCGACGCCGCCAGGTTCAAGCCAGATCGGGAGAGGAGCGGTCGCCAGCCACGCATCGCTTGATGGAGGCAGACGATTCCCAGGACCAGGACGGGGAAGGGGCTCGCCTCCGCGAAGGAGAGGGTCCCCGCGCCCGAAAGGACGAGGAGGATCAGGCAGCCTTCAAGGGCGCGCCGGTCCGACACTTCCGCCCTCCTTTCCCAGGAGACCCCGATCCTCCCCGCGCGCCAGGTCGACGGTGTCCCATCGGCCCCCGGCCCCGGAGGGGATGCCCCCCAGAGAGAGGAACCAGACTTCATCCATCTCCGTCACCTGAAGTCGGGCCTGCCGGAGGACGGCGGCGCGCCGATTCTCTTTCGGGGGCTCCAGGCAAGCGAGGCACTCGAGGAGACGGTAGAGGTGGGCCCGCCCGCGCTCGACCGGGAAATCTGCCAGATCCGGAACGTGGGTGATGAGAGTGAAGGCCCGGCCTCGACGGTAGGCGTCGTGCAGGATCGACGCGGCGAGGACGACGCCTCTCTCGAGATCCTGCCGGAGTGTGTCGGGGCTGCCCTCCGGGACCGCGGAATCGAGGATCACGATCACTCGATCCCGCTTTCGCTGGCGTAGATCCTTGACCATCAGATTCCCCGTCCTCGCCGAAGACTTCCAATGGATGCGCCTCGGGTTGTCTCCCTCCCGGTACTCGCGAACCCCGTGGAACTCCTCCTCATCGGATGGGACCCAGGATTGCCTCTGCAGGATCTTCCCGCCCGTGGGCGCCAGATTGCGCTCCCGCAGGAAAGGCCTCACTTCGGGGAGGACGATCACCTCCGTCTTCACCGCAAGCACGCGCCTGCGCTTGAGGAGGCCGAACGGGAACAGCGTGGTGACCTCCAGCCCGTCGAACTCGCGCCGCCCGCGGCTCGGGAAAGATGTCCGGTAGGTAATCCGGTGGCTGCCACGCGGGGCGATCCGGGGCGCCCAGCCTCCCACGTCCGAGTCACCACCCACCTCTCTCGCCCGGACCGCGCAGGCGCCGAAGGTCCTCTTGCGGTTCTCGAGGATGATCTCCACCGACATTCTTTCCTTGGCGAAGACGCTGGATGGATGGCGCCTCGCCGCCCGAAGCCCGGAGAGGGTGACGATCCCGATCCCCCAGCCGACGATAAAGAGGCCAAGCAGCGTGGCGGAGAGCAGGTAAATCAGATTCGTTCCGGAATTGATCGCCGCCGCGCCGAGGAGGACGGCCAGAGCGAGGACCGTGACTCCCTCGCGGCTGAAGTGCGTCCTCGAACGAGACCGTGATCGCGAGGGTCGGCGAGGCGTGGCGTTGCCCATTTCAGACCGGTACGGGGACCTCGGCGAGGATCTCACGGAGAACCTGCTCGGCCTCGCCCGATGCCCCCCCGTAACCCGACTTCGGGATCACGCGGTGAGCCAGGACGGGGACGACGAGGGCCTTGACGTCATCCGGGGTCACGAAATCGTGGCCGGCCAGGTAAGCGCGGGCCTGCGCCGCTCGGCGGAGGGAGAGCGTCCCGCGCGGGCTCACTCCGATCTCGAGAAGTGGAGTGGAGCGGGAGGTGGCGGCGATCTGAAGGACGTATCGGGTGATCGCCGGATCCACCTTCACTGCCTTCACCCTCTCCTGCAGGCGCGCCACGTCGTCGGTCGACAGGACCGGGGAGAGATCCTCCAGGGGATGGTGGAAGGTCTGGCTCCGGAGAACGGTCTCCTCGTCATCGATGCTCGGGTAGCCGATGTGGATCCGCATCAGGAACCGATCGAGCTGCGACTCGGGGAGGGCGTACGTCCCCTCGAACTCGTACGGGTTCTGCGTCGCCACGACCATGAAGGGCGTCGGGAGCGGGTGGGTCTTCCCGTCGATCGACACCTGGCTGTCGTTCATCGCCTCGAGGAGGGCCGACTGCGTGCGGGGGGTCGACCGGTTGATCTCATCCGCCAGAACGATATGGGCGAAGATGGGTCCTGGCTTGAAGCTGAATTCGGACTTCTCGGACGAGTAGATCGAGACCCCGAGGATATCGGAGGGGAGCAGGTCGGGCGTGAACTGTATCCGCCTAAAGTCGCAGGAGATGGAACGGGCGAGGGCGCGAGCCAGGGTCGTCTTGCCCACCCCGGGGACGTCCTCGATCAGGATATGCCCCCCGGCGAGGAGGGCGACGAGGACATGCTGGACCGCATCTGTCTTCCCGAAGAAGACTTTTTCGATGTTCTCCTGGATCCGATGGACGCCGTCGAAGCTTTGCATAAGGTTTTACCCAGGGGATCCCACCGCCCTTTTGAGTATACACGCAGGTCGCAGGCTTTTCCAACCGGCCCAGGCGGTAGAATGGCCGACGATGAGGTTCAATCCGTTCCAGTACATGAAATGGGCCAAGGAGCAGGCGGGGAAGGAGTGGGACTGCTCCCTTGCGGCGAGCGGCATGCCTGCCTTGAGCATGGAGGATCTCGGCCTGCGGCCGGAGGACATCCGGATCGACCGCCCGGGGCTCTACGGGGACCCCGAGCTGAGAGGGATCCTGGCCCGCCGATACGGCGTCCCCGAAAGCCGGGTGATCATCGCGGCGGGAACGAGCCTCGCCAACTTCCTCGTCCTGGGGGCCCTCCTCGAGCCGGCGGACGAGGCGATCGTCGAGACGCCCACCTACGAGTCCCTCCCACGCATCGTCGAGATGCTCGGGGCAAAGGTCGTCCCTCTCGCCCGGACGTTCGACGAGGAGTTTCGCGTGATTCCCGCGAGGCTGCGGGAGGCGGTCACGCCGAGGACGCGTGCGATCATCCTCACCTCTCTACACAATCCATCGGGCGTCGGAGTGCCGGAAGAAACTCTCCGGGAGATAGGCGAGATTGCCGACCGGTCCGGGGCCCTCGTAATCGTGGATGAGGTGTATATCGAATACCTTCCGGAGGGCGCGTTCCCCCGGGCCGCCACTCTGGGGGATCCGTTCGTGAGCACATCATCGCTCACGAAGGCGTACGGACTTGGCGGCCTGCGAGTCGGATGGGCGGTCGGGCCAGAGCCGCTGATCCGGAAGGCCCACGAGCTGCACGATCTGCTGGATGTGGAATGCTCCGCCCCGAGCCAGTCGATCGCCGTCCGCTTCTTCGATGGGGCAGACGCCATCCTGTCCAGGACGATCGAACATCTGAAACGGAATTACGGGATCCTCTCGCGGTGGGCAGAGGACCGGGGGGACATCGATCTCGTCCCTCCGGACGGGGGAGCGTCGGCCTTCCCCCGACTTCCGCCGGGGGTCTCCAGCCTCGATCTGTCGCGGCGGCTCATGGATGAGTTCGGGACGGTCGTGGTCCCCGGCGATTTCTTCGAGGCGCCTGGATTCCTCCGGATCAGTTTCGGGGGTGAGACGGGAGATCTCGAGGAAGGGCTCCGCCGACTGGGGCGGGCGATCGATGTCTCCAGGGATTAATTCGAGCTCTCCACCCAGGAGATGACCTCCAGGTAGCCGTCCTGCGTGATCCGGACCTCCTGGGCCAGATCCGTGACCTCGATCCTCTCGAAGTAGATCTGGCCGTTGCCGCCCAGGTTCACGTCCTGCTCGCAGATCAGCCCTCCCCGGATCACTCCGTCGGCGTCGAAACTGATCGGATCGGTGGAGAAGATGTAGCCCTCGATGTTCACGATCGACGACGGCGAGAAGCTGAGCGTCCCCCCGCCCGTCTTCAGGAAGGCGAGGTTGGGCGCCCCGGTCACGGGGTCCTGGGCCGGCGTGTGGGTGAGGGTTCCCTCGACGGAGATGTTGTGGTTTCCCACCTGCACGATGCATCCCTGATCGATGGTGACGCCCCCCTTTAACCTGACGGACCCCTCGACGTAGATCACCCCGCGCAGGGTCTCCTCCTCGAATATCACGTCGCCGGCGAAATAGGCCCCGCCCGGGTACTGGGGATTCAAGAGGTTGTCGATCGCCTTCGTCTTGAGGGGGGTCACGCTGAAGCTCGGGAAGGTCATAGGATGGACGCCGTACTCTACGGGGCCGGGAATGATGTTGGGGAGGGCCGTCTGGGGCGTCGACGTCACCAGCTCGACGGCGCCGTAGATGAACGTGCTCCCCTGGCCATAGAGCGATGAGGCGGCCGTCGCGGGGTCCATATTGCCGGCGTAGAGCTTGTTGTCAGGGTTGAACGAGTCCCCGATCCTGGCCCCTCCGTTCATCGAGATCCGTCCCCAGGAGGCCACGGCGTAGTCGATCACGAAATTCCCCATGAGCTGGAGGATGGCCGTCACCTCGGCCTCCATCTCTCCCACGATGGGGTCCGCGTGAGTCCCCTGCGCGGAGATGCGCACGCGCGCTCCCAGCTCGTCGTAGACTTCGTCCCCGGCTACCGTGTAGGAATAAGTCCCGTCGGCGAAGTCGACGTCAGTGACCGTCCCACGGAAGGTGGAATCATCGAGGAAGACTCGCGCCGCCTTCTGGAGCCCTGCGCGAGCGACGTAGCGGGCCTTGATACGGCGATTCACCCTCTGCGCGTTTTCCATCTCGATGAGGGCGCGGTCCCCGTAGGCGGCGACGCCAAGCAGGATGAGGGGCACGGTGACCATGACAGCAGCGAGAGCTCCCCCTCGCGCATCGTGCCCCCACCCCCCTCTAGGTGAAAAGGCAAGCCGCATGGCGGTATCGTTTAAAATGTGGAGGTCCGCTGAAGGTTCCATCACTATAAGTGATGGGGGGGGGATTGTCAATCGTGGATCCGCCCACCGGGCGTGGGATTTCGGGGGACGCGGGCGATGGGGAACTCAGCCGTCGAGATCGTTCGCGGAGACGACCGCGGGAAGGTCGTCCTCCCGCCAGGCGGATAGGCGCATACCTCCGGGTATCCGCACCTCATCGGCGATCTCGGATGAGTTGAGCTGATGGAAGTAGATCGTGCAGGTCCCTCCCAGCGCGATGTCGCCATGCGAGATGAGCCCGCCCCTCACCTCGCCGTTCGCATTGAACACCAGGTTGCCGGTCGCGAAGATGAATCCCTCGATGTCCGCGATCCGGTTCGCCCAAAATTTCAACAGGCCCCCTCCCGCCTTGATGATCGCCACGTTCCGGGCACCGGTGACGGGGTTCATGTCGGGGGTGAGTGTGACGTCCGCCTTCACCTCGAAGGAGCCGCTCCCGAGGTGGATGATGCAGCCGGCATCCACGATCACCGTGCCGTTGAGAAGGAGGTCTCCTCCCTCGACGAAGACGACCCCCCGGAGGGTCTCGTCGCTGAAGGTCGTGTCGCCGACGAAGTAGGCGCCGGTGGGATACTGCGGATTGCTCGTGTTGTTCTGGGCCTTCGTTCGCAGGGAATTGATGTCGTACGTGGGGTACGCTACGGGGTCTACGCCGTACTCGACCGTCCCCGGGGTGACGATCGGGAGGGAAACTTGGGACTGGGCAGTTGCGAGCCGAGCGCTTCCGTGAATGGTGGCGCTCCCCGTCCCGTAGAGGGCATAGGCCGCCGTGCTCGGATCTCTGTTGCCGCAGTAGACGACGTTGTCATTGTCGGTGACGCTCCCGATGACCGCCCCGCCGACGATGCTGACGGAACCCTTCGCCCCGGCGGGGAAATCGAGCACGGACTGCCCGCCGGTCTCCAGGATCGCGACAATCCGCTTGCGGACGTCCCCTCGGACGGGATCGTTGATCGTTCCCACTGCGACGACCCGGTATCCTGCGCCCAGCTCGTCGTAGGTCTCGCTGCCGGTGATCTTGTACGTGTAATCCCCCTTCCCGAGCGTGGTGTTGGTCCGGACCCCGCGGAAGGTGGGATCGTTGATGAGCTGCAGAGCGGCCTTCTGGATCGCGCCCTCGGCGATGTAGGTGGCGCGGACCTGCTTGTTCAGGAGGATGGCAGCTTGCATCTGCGTCATGCCCCTCTCGGAGTAGGCGGCGAGGCCGACCATGAAAACGGGAAGGAGCATGAGGACGCCCATGAGGACGGCGCCACAACGTTTTCTGAGGGAATGCCTGAGGGTCTGAATAATCACGGGCTGGATGCCTCTCCGGCTCAGCCCACCGCCCCTGGACACGAGGTCCAAGGAAATTCTAGTTCACGCACGTGAATCAGTCAAGTGGATTTCGGCAGGATCTGCCTCTCTGGGCATCAGCCTTCGAGATCGTTCGCGGCGACGGCCGGGGGAAGGTCTTCCTCCCGCCAGCTGATCACTTCAAGCCCCGCCGGGATGCGCACCTCATCGGCGATATCGCTGCCGCTGATATGAGTGAAGTAGACCGTGCAGCTCCCTCCCATCTGGATGTTCCCGTGCGAGACGAGCCCGCCTCTCACCTCACCGTTCGCATTGAACTCCAAGTTGCTGGTCGAGAAGATGAACCCAGTGATGTTCGAGATCCGGTCCGCCCAGAATTTCAACAGGCCCCCTCCCGCCTTGATCATCGCCACGTTCCGGGCACCGGTGACGGGGTCCATGTCGGGGGTGAGTGTGAGGTTCGCCTTCACCTCGCAACTTTCGCTCGCCACGTGGACGATACAGCCGCCGTCCACTATCACGTCGCCGGTGAGAAGCAGGCTTCCTCCCTCGACGAAGACGACCCCCCGGAGCGTCTCGTCCTGGAAGGTCGTGTTCCCGGTGAAGTAGGCCCCTGTGGGATACTGCGGGTTGCTCGTATTGTTCTGGGCCTTCGTCCGGAGGGAAGCGAGGTCGTACGTGGGGTACAAGATGCGCTCCACGCCGTATGTGATTGTCCCCGGAGTGATGGTCGGGGGCAAGACCTGGGGCTCGGACGTTACGAGCAGGGCGCTCCCGTGAATGACGGAGGACCCCCCCCGGAGAGCGTATAGGCCGCCGTGCTCGGATCGGTGTTGCCGCAGTAGACCACGTTGTCATTGTCGATGCTGTCCCCGATGACCGAACCGCCCTGGAGCTTGACGGTACCCTGCGCCCCGGCGGGGAAGTCGAGCACGGACCCCGAGACGGGCCTCAGGATCGCGATGATCCGCTTCCGGACGTCCCCCCGGACGGGATCGTTGAACGTTCCCACGGCGACGACCCGCAAACTTGCGCCCAGCGCCGCGTAGGTCCCGTCTCCCGTGACCTTGTATGTGTAATCCCCCTTCCCGAGCGTGGTGTTGGTCCGGACCCCGCGAATGGAGGGGTCGATGGCGAGCTGCTGAATAGCCTTCTGGATCGCGCCCTCGGCGAGGTAGGTGGCGCGGACCTGGTTGTTCAGGAGGACGGCGGCCTGCATCTGCGTCATGCCCCTCTGGGTGTAGGCAGCGACGCCGACCATGGAAAAGGGAAGGAGCACGAGAACGCCCATGAGGACGGTGCCGCGACGTTTTTTGAGGGGATGTCTGAGGGTCTGAAAAGTCACGGGCTGGATGCCTCCCCGGCTCAGCCCACCGCCCCCGGACGCGAAGTCCAGGGAAATTCTAGTTCACGAACGTGAATTAGTCAAGTGGATACGGGCAGGACCTTCATCGTCATGTCCAGGGGACGTGCTGAATGCGTCATGGCCCCCACGGAGATCCGATCGGGACCCAGGGCCGCGATCGCCCCCACGGTCTCGAGGGCCACCCCTCCCGAGACCTCGATGAACGGGCGTCCGGAAGCTATCCCTCGGAGCTTCGGGATGGTCTCCGCGAGCTGGTCCAGAGAAAAGTTGTCGAGGAGGACCCCGTCGGCGCCCGCACGGGCGGCGCGAAGGGCCTCCTCCTCCGTCCGGGCCTCGACGACGACGACCACCACCTTCTCGCGGGCGCGCCGGATGGCCTCGCGCCACGAACCGTCATCCCCGTCGAGGAAGGCGAGGTGGTTCTCCTTCAGCATCGCCTGATCGTATAGTCCGAATCTATGGTTGCGTCCCCCACCGCACCGGACGGCGTCCTTCTCCAGAGATCTCCAGAGGGGAGTGGTCTTCCTCGTGTCGTAGATCTCGACGCCTCGGCCTGCGACTGCGTCGACGAACGCGCGGGTCAGCGTGGCGATCCCGGAGAGACGCTGCAGAAAGTTCAACGCCGTCCTCTCCCCTGCCAGGAGAGCGCGGGCGGCTCCCCGTAGCTCGAGGATTCGCCCACCCATTTCCACGGAATCGCCGTCTCGAACGTCGGTCTCGATCCTCGTGTCCGGGTCCAACGTCCGGAAGACGACCCGGGCAGCCTCCAGGCCACAGACTACTCCCCCTCCCCGCGAGATGATCTCCGCCGATGCGGAAACGGACGGGTCGACGATCGCATGACCCGTCACGTCTCCCGAGCCGATGTCCTCATCGAGGGCGGCCTTGACCATGCGGGCGAGTTGGGCTGGATCGATCTTCATCGGTTCTGAATCGGGCATGCGCCATTATGCTCCGGTGTGGCCCTCGTGCGCCACCTCGCGTAACATGGTGCGATCCACCCGTGGGACCATCAATGGGACCAGCAGTGGGAGGGACCTTGACGACAGATCCGCTTCATGTAGAGCTATCGAGCCTGCTGAAGCCGGTAGGACAGGAGCACGTCCTGCGTTGGTGGGCGGAACTGTCCCCTGGCGAGAAGGAGGCTCTCGCGGTCCAGGTGCGAGGCATGGACCTGGCCCGGGTGAATCGTCTGGCCCGGTCCTTACGCGTGGAGGCCGAACGGGCTCCTCGGGGTGGGCCATTGCAGCCCCCTCCCATCCGATCCCTGGCTGCAATGGACGCGGTGACTCGCCGGGCGGCCCGCGAAGAAGGAGAGAGGGCGATCCGAGCGGGCCAGGTCGCCTGCTACATGGTGGCGGGAGGTCAGGCGACACGACTCGGAATAGATGGACCCAAGGGTACCGTCGAGGTGGGGCCCGTCTCGAGGAAGAGCCTCTTCCGCCTTCACGCGGAAAAGATCCTCGCCGCATCGATTCGCTACTCGACCGAGATCCCATGGCTGTTGCTCACGAGCGACGCCACCGACAGGGAGACACGGGAGTTCTTCGAGAGAGAGGGGAACTTCGGGCTGGGGCCGGCACAGGTGAGGTTCCTCCTACAGGGATCGCTGCCCGCCTTCACTCCGGACGGTCGGATCTTGATGAAGACCCGATCCGAGATCTTCATGGGTCCGGATGGGCACGGCGGCGCGATCCACGCCCTCTCCGGATCCGGTCTGCTTGACGACCTGCTGAAAGAGGGCACGGATGTCCTCTCCTACTTCCAGGTGGACAACCCACTCGCGCCACCGATCGATCCGGTGTTCATCGGACTTCATCGCCTCGAAGGGGCGGAGGTCTCGAGCAAGGTGGCCGAGAAGACGGACCCGGAAGAGAAGGTCGGCGTCTTCGCACTCCGGGACGGTTCGCTGACGGTCGTCGAGTACACGGAGATCTCGGATGAGGATCGCCTTGCCCGCGTCGAGGGAGGCCGTCTCAAATTCCGCGGGGGAAACCTCGCCATTCACGTCATGTCGTTATCGTTCCTCGACCGTCTCCGGGAGGAGGGCCTGTCTCTCCCCCACCATCCGGCGCGCAAGATCGTGCCCGCGCTCGACGAGGCGGGCCGTCCGACGACGCCCTCCGAGCCGAACGGGGTGAAGTTCGAGTCATTCATCTTCGATGCGATCCCTCTCGCCCGCACCAGCTTCGTGGCGGAGGTGGTGCGGGAGGACGAATTTCAGCCGATCAAGAACGCCGCCGGAAAGTTCACGCTGGAAGATGCGAGGCAAGCCCTGTCCCGGCTCCACGCCCGGTGGCTGGCCGGAGTAGTGGAGGTCCCCAGTGACGCTTCCGGCAGCCCCAGCCAGCCTGTCGAGATCAGCCCCATGTACGCCCTGGACGAGGAAGAGCTCCGATCCAGGGTTCCGCCCGATCTCCAGATCGAAGGCCCGCTTTACCTGTCCCCCGAGCCTGTCCCCGGTGAATGACGAGCGGTCACGCGCCCCCGCGTGAACCGGCCGCGGAGCGGGTCCAGGATCAGGCCCCATATCGATCCTTGACATCTACGGCCCCATCGGGTCTACTAGTGAGGAAGATTTACAAGCCCTTCAATACTCCACTGGGACCTCTGTTAGAGAATCTTGCGGTTGCGTCGAGCTGGGAGCTTTCCGGTTCGGGCATTCCGCGGTATATGGCGATGACCCCGAAAGAGGAGGAAAGGAGGAGGTCAATGCGACATACCCTGGGGATCTTGCTCATGGGAGCAGTTGCGTTCGGGCTGTCCGCCATCACGGCGTGCAGCGGTGGTGGTGGTGGTGGAAGCGGCGACGGCAGCGGCGCTGGAGGCATCGGCAATCCGGAGGAAACAGGGATACGTATCCTTCTCACGGATGCGCCTGGAGCCCTCAAGAGCGTCAAGGTGAACATAGTGGAGATCGCCGTGCATCAGCCGGGCGGGCCCTTCACGACAGTTCCCCTGACGGCGACCAACGAGGACACCGACTTCGACGGCATCGACGATGTCGTCGTCGAGGGTGACGGCTCCGTCACGGTCGATCTCGTGGCCCTGCAAGGGACGACGGCGATGATGGCGGCGAGCACTCTGGCCCCCGGAAAGTACACGATGATTCGCTTCATCGTCTCGAAGGATGCCGAGGGCGAGTTCCAGAACGGGGACAAGATCACCCTGAAGATCCCGGGCGGCAAGCAGACCGGCATCAAGATCGGTGTGCCCTTCGAGGTAGAAGCGGGCTTCATGACGGATGTCCTGCTCGACTGGGACGTGGATTCTTCCGTCGTCTTCCGCGGGAAGAACGACAGGGGGAT
This sequence comes from Planctomycetota bacterium, assembly GCA_027296055.1. Classification (GTDB taxonomy): domain Bacteria; phylum Planctomycetota; class JAPUJT01; order JAPUJT01; family JAPUJT01; genus JAPUJT01. Next base: position 28,678 of record JAPUJT010000023.1, read on the forward strand.
CTTGAAGCCAGTGATCACCTCGCCTCAGAACACCCCTGCCAGCTTGAGGTGGCAGATGCTCAGTCCGGCGGCGCCGCCGAGCGGTCGCGACCGCCACGACATGGTCTTTGACAGCGTGTGCGACGTGATCGTCCTTTACGGCGGCAACGATGGCACGACGGATCTCAAGGACACCTGGGAGTACGACCCGAACACGGACGTCTGGAACCTCACCGATGCGAACAGCCCTCCGGGACCGCGGCGTCTACATCGGATGTCCTACGACTCGGCGCGCGACAAGACCGTCATGTTCTCGGGGTCCTCGGGTGGTCTCAAGAACGACACCTGGGAGTATGACGCAGGGACCTGGACGAATGTCATCGCCAATGCGGTCGCGGGCAGCCCGCCCGCCCGGTTCGCGTTCGACATGGACTACGACGCCAAGCGTGGCCTCGTGGTTCTCTTCGGGAGGAACGGTTTCGCGGACAATGACATCTGGGAGTTCGACGGAGCGGCCGCGACCTGGACCAAGCCGGTCCTGGCAGGCCCGAAGCCTTCCGCCCGCGCGGGCGTGGCGATCGTCTATCACTCGATCGACGAGCGGATCGTTCTGTTCGGCGGTCGGGATGCAGCCGCCGTCCGTGATGACCTGTGGGTCTACGACGGAAGCTGGACGCTGATACTGGCGGACGGAGCGGCGGGGAACCCCCCTGCCCGTCGGCAGCACGATCTGGCGTACGACGCTTCGAGGAACCAGCTCGTCCTGTTCGGCGGTAGGGGCATGACCGCTGCCACCGTCTATGGCGACACCGTCGAGTACGACGGGACTTCCTGGGTAGAGACGTTCAGTATGACGTCACCCGGTGTTCCGAGCGAGCGGTGGAACCAGGCGATGGTCGTCTACGACGATCACCGCAACCGTCTGATGCTCTTTGGAGGACGGATGGGGACATCACGCTTGAACGACCTCTGGCTTTACGGGTGGATGCCTCTGGACCTGTAAACGTCACTGGATAGTTTGAAATTGGACTCGTGGGCTCGCCCGAGAAGGCGGGCCCACTTTGTTTGGGGGCTGGACCGCGAAAGCAACGGATACGATCCTCGTGGCGTCGCACCGTCGCTCGGGGACCCACTGGGTCATCGACACGATCCGACGCAATTTCCCCCGCGTGCGGCCTCGCTTCGTGACGATCGAGGATCTGGCCGATTCGGGTGGACTGGCTGCCCTGGAGCGGCTTCGCCAAGATCTCCGCACGGCCCGGGGTGTCACCCTCCTCAAGACCCACCTGCCCGCCGGGCTGGAACCGTTTGCCGATCGACCCGAGATCCGCGAATCGATACGCGCCCTGGTCGAGGGATCGCGACGGATCTACGTTCACAGGGACGGCCGTGACGTCCTCGTCTCCCTCTACCACTACCTGCAGGAGTTCTCGGTGGAGGCCCAGGGAATTGACTTCTCCACGTTCCTGAGAGAGGAGAACGACTACCTCCCCTGCGGCGCGAATGGAGCGAACCGGGTCGAGTACTGGAGGGCCCACGTCGAGGGCTGGCTGGCTCGGCCGGGGATTCACAGAATAGCCTACGAGTCGATGCACTCGGACCACGAGGCCGTCGTGAATCGGATCGTGGAAGGTCTGGACATCGGCCCCGCCGCAGCTCGACTGAAGAGGGTCACCCTTCCGAGCCGGAGCCTCTGGGCGCGCGCCCGGAGGCGGCTGGGGAGGAGACTGTTTCCTCGACAGACGTCATCGGCGGTGCGCCCTCGGACCGGACACGTAGGGGACTGGAAGACACATTTCTCGGAAGTGGACCGGGCCCTGTTTGATTCCCAGGCCGGCGATCTCCTCACCCGCCTCGCTTCAACTTGATACTCCTCAGATCGCGATAGACATCGAGCCAGCGGGGAGCGATTCGATCCCACGACCGCTCCGATCGAACCCAGCGGCGGCCGGCCTCCCCCGTCTCGCGAGCTCGGTCGGGGCTCCGGACCGCATCGAGGATTGCCGATGCGATCGCCTCCGGCTCCGGCCTCACCGCCCAACCGATGTCTCGCGCCCGGATTTCGTGGTTATCCGCCCCCGGGCCGAGGACGACGGGCAAGCCCGATGCAAGGGCCTCGAGGACGGCCATCGAATCGGCTTCCTCACTCGACGGGTGAACGAAGACATCCGCATCGGCGAGGGCGCGCCATTTCTCCTCCGCCGAGAGGAGGCCAATCTGCGATACGTGGTCTCCCACGCCGTGCCACGCGATGAGCATCTTCAGGCGAACTCTCTCTGCCCTCGTGCAGCGACCCGCGAGGACGAGATGGGCATCCGGACAGGTCTTGCGTAGCTGCCGGAGGGCGGGGATCAACGACCTCACACCCTTCTCTCGGATCACACGGCCCAGGTAGAGGATCAATCGGCGGTCGCGGAGGCCGGGGTACCGCTGTCGGAGAAAACCGGGAGGCTCTCTGCGATCCATCTCCGCTGCGGAGAGACCGTTGGGAATGACGACCACCTTCTTCGCAAGACCGAGCTTCCGCACCGACGCCGACTCGAACTCGGAGAGACAGTGAATCACTCCCGCTCCCGTCAGTGTCTGTCGCTCGAGCAGAGCCAGGTACGGCCGCTTGGTCCACCGCCGCCGGGACAGGGCGAGGGGGTTCAGGAGGCCGTGAGGCGTGATCACGTAGGGGCTGCCGATCCGACGCAGCAGACGGGCCCCGGCGGTCACCGGATGGCGCCAGAGCCCATGCAGGTGTATCGCATCGAACCTCGATGCCGTTTCCCGAATATGAGCCGCCAGATCCGGGGATCTTCCCCACCTGCGGGGGAACGCCGGGGCGAAGGTCCGGAGGAGGGGTTGGCGATCCCCATTCTGACCGGGCTCACGGAGCGACGAGGATCCGGGGACCCCCACCGAAAGGATCTCGACATCCATCCCCAGACGCGCCTGGGCCGACGCGAGGCCCCGGACCGAGACGGCGAGACCGCCGCCCAGCAGCCGGATGTCGGTGATGACATGAAGGACCCGCATAACTGTCCTAACCATTCATTTCACGTATCCGAGGCTCCGTAGACGTTCGAGGGCGGCGCGATCGATGCGAGATCCGGATCGGAGCCGGAGGAGCCGGGCATCCCTCGCCGCGATGATCCTCCGCGCCTCCTCCTCCCGCACCGGATCCGTCCCGATGAGATTCTTCAGCTCGCCGGGATCATCCGCGAGATCATAGCTCTCCTCCTCTCCGGTGCTGGTTCGGATGTACTTCCAGTTACCAAGCGTCACGGCGACGAGCTCTCGCGGCGGCCTCTCGCCTCTCCGGGTATGGGCGAACCTCTCCGACAGGCTGTGATTCCGGCCGACCGCCCAGGGGGAGCCCTCCACGGTATCGGGGATCTCCCCCCCCGCCACTCGAAGAATCGTCGGGAAGAGATCGACGGTCTGCATCGGGCCCGCGGAGGCTGGCCCCACGCCAGAGCGAGAGCGCGGCAGCTTGATCAGAAGAGGGACGGAAACCTGGGATTGATAGAGGCTCCGTCCGTGGTGAAGCTCGCCGTGCTCCCCGAACGACTCCCCATGATCACTGACCACGATGATCATGGCCTCGTCGTAACGCCCCGCCGCCTTCAGGGCATCGAAGAAGCGACGGCACTGCCCGTCCAGATAGAGGAGCTCCGCATCGTATTGCCCGATGATGAACTCCAGGTTCTGCGGTCCGATCTCCTCCACCCCGGCGGCGCCTCCATCGAGCAGATGATGCGGGTAGCCGGTCCAGTCGATCCCGGAGGGACGTTCGACGAAACGATCCGCCAGCTTACTCACCGGGAGGTAAGGGGAGTGGGCGTCCATCAGATTCAGGAACAGGAAGAGCTGCTCGTCCGGATACGCTTCGATCCGACTCATGGCGAGATCGATCACCTCTTCCCCCCTGCGGTAGTGGGGAACATCCGGATTCAGCCACGCGGCCCGCCTCGTCCATGATCGAGGGAGCCTCCGGCGTAAGAGGCGACTGGCGGACTTGCCGCGGACGCGAAACGTCCCCAGCCAGGAGAGGCGCTCGGGGAGATGAGATCTCGCCGGAGTGGCGTCGTACGTCTCGAAGCCTCGGTCGAGCCCGAAGGAGCTCAGGACACCATGGTTGGCCGAGATCCCAACCGTCCGGTATCCCGTTTCCGTCATCGCCTCGGCCAGCGTCTTGACGTCGTCCCGGACGAAATAGCCGAAGGGTGGCGGGTTCGCGTCGTCGGCGAACGGCTTGTGCCCGCCATGCGACGAGGGGTACATACCGGTGAAGATCGAGCCGTGCGACGCGAGCGAGGAGGGGGCGCACGACACGATGGGCCGGGCGACCACGCAATCTGACCGGGCAAATCGGGCGAGGGAAGGCATCGTCTCGCGAGAGTAACCGAAGAGATCCATGTGATCGGCCCGGACCGTATCCAGGACGATCAGGATGACGTCGGGCCGCTCGCCCCCCCCCCGGTCCCTTCGAGGATCCTCAGGGCGGGCCCTTCGAGACTCCTCAGGGCGGGCCGGCGCCCGCCGAGCGTGCCAGGATATATCCGCTGGCCAGACGGTGAGCCAGAGCCCCAGATCCAGCGCCAGGAGCCCCGCGACGGCCAGGCCCGCGACTCCCAGCCCGGGGCGGTGATGCGGAGAGGATCTCCTGCGCTGGGCAAGCGCGACGAGAAAGGGAGCTGTCCCCGCCACGGCAAAGCTGGCCACGAGCCACCCCCTCTTCGCCGGGTCGAGCGACCCTCCCTCCGTGGCGATGATCGTTGCCCCCACTGTCAGGAAGCACGCCCCGACGATTCGGGGCACCAGCCCCAGATGATCCTCCGGTCTCCGAAGGGCGGGCACGAGGACGCCCATCCCGGCCAGGAGAACCACGACGAGGCCGAACCAAGGGTGCCAGCCGCGGTACGGGCCGACGACGAGCCATGCGCCCATCGCCGTATAGGCGAGGATCGATGGGACGAGCAGACATCGTGGACGGACGAGAGGGAGGACGAAGATCGATAGGAGGGCACCGCCCATGGCGCCGAGGGATCCGTAGACGAGCACGAGGATGAGAAAATCGGCGACCGTCAACTCGCCGCCGCACCACCCGATCAAGGTGGTCTCCGCCAGGGCGTGACACCCGCCCAGGATCCAGCCCAGGATCAGAGACTCTCTGATCAAGGGGACACTCACCTAATTCGAACCCGTTTCGGGGACAGTCGTTTTCTTCGAGGACATAGGCCTCGGCGTCGACGGAATCTTCGCGCCCGATGACAGGCTCACCAGGAGTTGCTCAGCCGCCAGATCGCAGAGAATCAGAAGGACGGTGTCGCGTTGATCGAAATCCATCGTCGAGCCGGCGGGACGGTTGACGAACATCTCCCCGCGAAGATCTCCGAGGGCCAGGGTGATGCCAAGATCCCAGTCGGACTTCGCATCCGAATTCGTCCCCCAGGATCTTTCCGACGGGCCATCCACACCGAGATCTACGCTCCAGTGAGCTCCCAGATAGCCGAGGGCCTCCGCCGCGGCGCGGATCGACTCCCAGGCCTCCGGCTCCCCCCTCGACTCCTTCAAGGCCTTCCCCGTGTCGAACAGGATTTTCCTCACCTGCCGGAGGCCAGCCGGCCCCTCCGATCGCGATCGCCAGTTGCCACGCGCGAGCAGTATCCTGCGGAACACGATCGCCCCCAGGAACCCCGCCACCAGGAACCCGATCCCTATCTCACGCGTGTTGTTGTATGTGATCAGGATGGCGACGCCGCCGAGAAAGGCCGTCACGCTGTACAAGATCAGGCTGGACTGCCGCTGAGTGAAACCCTGTCGCAGGAGGGTGTGGTGAATGTGCTCGTCGTCCCCGCGGAAGATCGGCCGTCCTCGAAAGAAGCGCCTCGCCGCGGCGAAGGTCGTGTCGGCGATGGGAAGTCCGAAGATCAGGACCGGAATCGTCATCGCCACGACGGCGGAGGATTTCAGGGACCCGAGGATCGACAGGCTGGCCAGCGTGAACCCGACGAAGAGGCTGCCGCTGTCGCCCATGAAGATTCTGGCCGGATGAAAGTTATGCTGGAGGAAACCGAGGATCGCCCCGGCGAGTCCGATGACCAGGACCGCCCCCACGACGTTGTTGAGGGCAAGCGCACAGATGAAGAGGGCGATCGCTGCGAACGCCGTCACCCCGGCGGCCAGGCCGTCGATCCCATCGATAAGATTGATGGCGTTCGTGATCCCCACGATCCAGATCACCGTGATGACAGGACTGGCGGCCCCGAAGGCGATCGGATCGCCGAACGGATTGGTGACGTGGGTGATCTGGACTCCCATCTTGTAGACGACGACGGCGGCCACGATTTCGATGGGAAGCTTGATCCAGGGGCTCCACCCTCGCAGGTCATCCGCGACGCCAACGGCAAGGATGATCGTGGAGCCGACGAGAATCCCGAGGATCTCGGGAAAACGAGTGGCGACCTCGGCCGTCACGGTGTTCGAGATCAACAGCAGGGAGAGGAGGGGGAGGAAGAAGGCGGCATAGATAGCGATTCCCCCGAGCCTCGGGACCGCTCCCCGATGGACCTTGCGTCTCCCGGGACGATCCATCGCGCCGAGCCGGATCGCGAGAGCGCGGGCCACAGGCGTGAGAAGGGCCGCCAGCAGAAGCGACAGTAGAAAAATCCCCGCGTAGGTCTTCATGAAAAATGACCGTCCATACCGAGGATGGCGCCTGCCATGGCCGCCGCAGAGGCCTCGGGGCTGAACTCCTCGATGATCCTCCGGGAGGCCTCCCCCATCCGCTCACGAAGCGTAGGCCGGGAGAGGATCGTGTGGAGGGCCGATCGGAGGCGTTCTACGTCCCGGACCGGATAGACGAAGCCGTTCTCTCCATGGCGAACCAGGTCTCGAGCCGCTCCCGCAACGGATGAGACCACGACGGGCAGGCCGGAGGCCATCGCCTCGTTGACGACGAAGCCCCACGAATCGTGCCAGGTGGGCAATACAAAGACATCCGCCGTGGAGTAGTAAAGAGGCAGTCGATCCCGGGGAACGAAACCTGGAAAGAACAGATTTCCCCATCCCCGGGTCTTCGCGCGCCGACGGAGTCGGGAGAGCCCCGGGCCGGAGCCGGCGAGGACGAGTCCGGTCTCGCCCTTCGAGTCCAGACCGAGAAAGGCCGCGATCAGGTCCTCGGTTCCCTTCCACTGCTCGATCCGGCCAACGAACAGTATCACCTTTTTCGGCAGCCCGAGACGTCGCCGCCAGACCCGCCGATCGCGGTCGAGGCGCTCTCGCGATCGGGCGAAGAAGGCGGTATCGGTCGAATTGGGTACGACCTGGATGCGAGGAGACGGAGCCCCGAGCCCCTCGAGGTACTCCTTCGCGGCCGTTCCGGATGCGAGGTACCCGTCGCAGGACGACACGATCTTTCGCTTCAGAAACTCCTTCACCCTCCCCCCGGACCTTCGATCCGCCGCGGTGCTCTCCGACCAGAGGAGGACCTTCTTTCCCATCGCTCGAGCGAGAAGCATCGCCTGAATGTAAGCGGGGTGCGAATATCCCGGCAGGATCACCAGATCAAATTCCCGACGGGCTATCCTGCGGGGAAGGAGGGCGCCCCAGGTCAGCCCTTCGTGACGAAGCCCGCCGTGCGTGAGTATCGTGAACGGATACTCGATCTCATCCAGATGGAGATCCCATTCACGCCGATGTCTGCGGCAGAGGTGAATCACATGTAGATCGACGCGAGGCATCCGGGCGAGGGCGTTGAACAGGGGATTTCGGTACGGGGTGATCATCGGAGAGACGAGGAGGACCCGGATGGGAAGACCGTCGCCCCCGTTCGTCCCGACGCCTTCCGTGTGTGTTCTGGCAGCGCGCGGGACAGCTTCGGAATCTATTCCCTGCGAGATAGCCATTCCTCCTGGGAAGTTCTAGTCCTCCTCATTCTAGATAGCGTCCCAAAACCGGTCAACCCGGCTGGGTCCCGCGACCCTCTCCTCGTGCGTAAGGGCTGAACGGCTCATCACCAGCAGTGCGGGCGATGTGAATCGGCTCGGGGAGAGGTGGGCCCCCTCCTGGCCAGAAGAGGACCGGCTTCGGCCTCCCCCTCAGGAACCGATTCCGCTGGAGGGCCCTGCCCAGGATGGGGCATGTCGCCCGCGCCCGGATGAATCTCGGGGAAAGACGCGCCAGGTGGGAGACCATACCGCCTACCATCCATTCATAAAGCGCCGGCGTTGGCCTGGGGGCGAAGATCTCCACGATGGCCGCCTCCACTACACCGCCCCGGGAGAAGACCCGCCCCAGCGCCCACCCCACCGCCTCCCCCTCCACATCGAACCGGACGGCGAGGTATCTGCCGGCGCCACCGTCTTTCCTTTCCATCCACTCTTGATGGGAGGGGTCGGGGATCTGAACCGTCCCGTAGCCGAGGGGGCCATCGTAGAGGGTCGTCACCTCGGACCCTATCTCCTTCACGGGGATCATTCGCCCCGCGCGGGGCGCCTGCCCTGAGGAGCCTCGAAGGGACTGCCCGTTGGGCGGGCGCAGAAGCGTCCGGACCCCCACGGCGAAGAGACCCGTCCCTAAGGGCGCGGGCAGTCCGGACCGGCGTCGTAGTTCGGCGCCCATCGCGGATCCATCCAGGGGCAGGATGAAGGGATGGGAAGTGGCGATCACGCGCCAGCCCATTCTGGGCAGGAGTCGGACGGGGGCAGAGGTCCCGACGACGCACAGCACGGGCTCGGGCCTTTCCATGAGGGCCTGCATCACCGCCGTCCCTAGACCCCCACGACGCCACTCCGGCAGGCAGTACCAATCGAACATCTCGAGACAGGCGGTGGTCCCACCACCGACCCTGTAGAGTCGCCGCATCCCGGATACTGTCGCCAGGCAATCGTTTCCCCGTCGGGCCACCATGATGGCATCGAGGGACGGACAATCGATGTAACGCCACCGGCCAAACACCTCGCTCCGGGGCCGATCCCACGCCCTCTCGCCTAGCCGGCGCAACGCCGAAACATCATCTGGATGAAAGGGGCTGATCTCGACCTCACGGGAGATACCCTCCCGGCCGGATCCACCTGTCGGAGCCGGGGCGCGAATCCGGGCGGGGGTTCGCGCCGCTCTGAACCTCGAGGGGCCTCGGTAGGGCCTCACCCCTCTCGGACGGCCCACCAGACGGCGGATGAGGCCCGGAATGCCACTCAGCTCGGCGGCTAGCCTGTTGACGGAGCCGTGATCTGCCACCCCCATACCCTTGAGGTTGTACGGGTCCGTGTCGGGGCCGTTCCAGCCCACGTCGATTCCCCGTGCCGATGAATATCCGGCCTCCTGCACCATCTCGCGGAGGCGTTCGTCCCGATCGCCTCCGGGGTAGCTGAAGTGCCGGCAGTCCCGCCCCAGGAGCGTCTCCAGATCCTTCCTCGAGCCGGCCACTTCCTCGCGGCACTCCTCGTCGGTGCAGGTGGAGAGCATAGGATGCGTCCGCGAGTGTGAACCAAAATCGACGCTCGCCTCCATGGCCACCAGCTCATCGACGCTCAGGGCCTGCCGCTCCGAGGAGGGGTAATCCTTCTCGGGCGCGAACCCGACGGCCCTCTGGAGCATCTCGAGGCGCCGCGCATGAGGCTGGCGCCCGAGCATCGCCTTGTCGATTCCGGATCGCATGAACCAGAACTGCCGGAGAGACCCGACGACCCCGCTACACAGGTACAGGATCGGGACGACGCCATACCGGCCGAAGAGAGGATTGAGCTCCACGTTGCCCCGATGGCCATCATCCAGTGTGAGCACGAGAGGATAGTCCGGAATGTCGTTCCAGTGGCCGTTACGGATGGCGTCGACGAGCCGGTCCAGGGATATGAACGAGTACCGGTGGGAGAGGTAGTCGAGATGCCTCGCCAGGGTGGCGGGGTCGGGGTCATGGTACCAGATAATGGTAGCCCGCCGCCTGGCGCAGACACGGCGGACAGCGGAGGGGAGGCCGCTCAACCGGAGGAGGGCCGCGCCCACCTCCGTGGCGAGGCGTGGAAAGGAGGCCCGGACCGGGCTGCCGAGTTCGTCGGAATTCATGGCGCTTGTGGAACATGCAGAATGCCGTACACCAGCGGGACGAGGACCCGCTAGCCGGCGACCTGGAATCTGAAATGCCTTCCCGCTCCGATGAACTCCGCCAATCGCTGCCCCGGGAAGCCTGTCAGAATTGAAGGCTGGATGGCGTACTTCCTTGGTCCGTCGGGATTTAAGCGCCCCAATTCTTGACAAAGATCTGAGTGTCTCCCATAATATTTTAGCGGATCGAGCTCCCTAAATCCTCCTGGAGGCCAAAGGAACGCCCATGGTCGGCCTGCTTCTCGCGATCCTTGCCCTGGGGCCCCCCGAGGGGCCTTCCTGGCAGGACGATCAAACTTTGATCCAGCAGACCGCGGCATGGGTTCGTGACGCCACTTCCCGTCGTCCGGAACTGGCGGATTCGGCGCGGGAGGATCTCCATTCACTCGATCTCGACGCAGTCCCCGGCCTCGCCGTGCACCTTGGTGATCTCGAAAGTCGGCCGGTCATCGTCGAGGCGATCGAGACGATTTGCGACCGGGCCCTCACCGAGCTGTCCCGCGACGGCGATGAAGCGGTGACCCTGGAGGAAAGGGAGCGCATGGAGTCGTCGATGCTCCGCGCGGGTCCCCTCGCCGCATCATCGCTGATGAAAGCGATCCATTTCGGACAGACGAAGGAGCGGGAGACGGCGATGAATATTTGGTCCCATCTCAAGGATTCCGTCGTCCTTGACGATTCCGGATGGGATCAGCTCATGCGAACCCTGCCGCTTTCCGCGCCCATCGTTCTCGACCTGGCCCGGAAAGAAGATACCTCCGCCCGAGCGACCCTTCTGATGCGCGAGGCGTCGGATCTCGAGATCGAAAGACTCTCCTCGCCCGATTGGGGCGTCCGCGAGAGGGCGGCGGAAGCCCTATTCCTGTTGGGGGATGTCGCCGAGCCTGCTCTCGGAGAAGCGGCTTCATCCCGCGACGCGCACCTCGCCTTCACGGCCGGAAGGCTCTATCAGCAGATTCGTTGGAAGGTCGGAACATCCCTGGCCCACCGACTGGGGCATCGGCTGGAGGGGTACGAGAAACTGGACTGGCGGGACCGGAGGGCCATGATCTACCGGATCGCCCGACTCGGCCGCTCGGAGGCGATCCCGCCTCTCCGAAAGATCCTCGAGGTCGAAAGGAGCGAGGCCGTCCGGATCTCCGCGGCGGAGAGCCTTGCCGTTCTTCGAGATCGCGAAGGGATCAACTACCTGAAACTGCTCAACCTGCATTCGCGCTTCCTGACACCGAGAGTGACGGTCGGGATATACATTGACCAGGGGCTTCGATACCTTCGAGAGGACGACTATCCCGAGGCGGAGAAGGAGTTCCTCAAGGCCCTGGAGATCGACCCCCTCAACAAACTGGCCCACTACAACCTGGCCTGCACCTACTCGCTATGGGGTAAGACAGACGAGGCCCTTCGAAGCCTGGGCCTCGCCCTCGAGAACGGTTTCAGGAAGTTCCGGCACATGGAGAAGGACGAGGACCTGGATCCGATCCGGGACGACGAGAGGTACAAGGAACTGCTGGACAGATTCCAGTCTGGCAGTAAGTAGCGCTGAGGCCGATCCGGATTCTGTGAACCGGACCTGGCACGATTGCCCGAACCGCCGGGGGGTGGGGATGAGCGACCGAGAGATCCGTGACGGACAGCCGGAAGGCGCCATGAACAGCAACCTCAACATCATGGATCTGTCCAACATCCTCCACTCTCTGGGTTCGTCCCGGAGGACGGGCACCCTGAAGGTAGAGGGGCCGGAGGGGGCGCAGAAGTGGGTCTACTTCGATCAGGGGTTGGTGGTCCATATCCATGTCGACGGGGAAAACGATATCATCGGCACCGCATTGTTCCGCGCCTACAAGATCGATGAAGAAGCGTTGGGCAGAGCCCGGGGGGCCGCCGAGGCGGACGGAGCGGGGATCGGAGAGTTTTTCATCGAAGAGGGCTGGGTCTCTGTGGAGGAGATCACCGATGCCCTGGGACGCCAGACCTCGGAGGAGATGTGCGAGATCTTCACCTGGCCTGACATCACCTGCGAGTTCTACGAAGGGGGGCCGCTCGAAGATGTCTTCACCTGGGAGGAGCTCGTCTATCCCCTGACGATGAACCCGGACCTGCTCGTGATCGAGTCGGCCCGCCGACAGGACGAGTGGACGTCGATCGCCCGCGTGATCCCGTCCGCCAGGGACGTCTACACCGCCACGCCAAAATCGTTCACCTACATGAACTCGGAGGACGAGGAGACGATGCCGGAGCGTGAGCTCCTGGGCTGGATCGATGGCGTCCTCGACGTCGAGGAGGTCATCGAGCGAGCCCGCCTCAGCCGCTTCCAGGCGCTCAAGGTGATGGCCCAGCTGGCCGAGGAGGGGGCGATCGAGCCGATCCTTCCTCTTCAGCTCATCCAGCTAGCCTTCGATCTCTCGAAGGAAGGAAACGTCAAGAAATGCCTGCGCCTCTACGAGCGCGCCGAGGAGCTTGGCGTAGATCAGTGGGACCTCTCGAGTCGGATCGCCCGCGCCTACGAGACCATGGGGGACAACGTTCGCGCGGCAAAGAGCTATCTCGACTTCGCGCAGCGCTGTCTCGGGCAGAGGCGCTACGACGAGGCGATCCACACGCTGCAGAAGGTCATCGTGCTCCAGCCGAACAACTTCGGCGTGCACGAGAAACTGGTCAACCTCCTGATGGAGCAGGATCGGAGGGAGGAGGCCCTGCGCGAGCTCTCCAAGCTGATCGGCAAGCTGGAGCAGGAGGGAAGCACCGATCGCTTGATCCGAGCGTGGCAGAAGGTCGTCCTCCTCGCGCCGGACAATCTCGATGCCTATGGAAACCTCGCGACTCTCTACCAGGCGGCCGGCCTCACCGCCCAGGCGATGGTCGAGTTCGACGGCCTCGCTCGGAAGATGATGGAAGATGGTCGCCCGGACGATGCGATCCAGGTCTATCGCCAGATCCTCCAGATCGATCCGGAATCCCAGGAGTCGAGGATGAGGCTGGCCACGGTCCTCACGGAACTGGGTAGAAACACAGAAGCGGTGAAGGAGCTGATCGATCTCTCCCGGTACCTCTCACTAAACGAGGAGGAGAATCGGGACGGCCTCATAGAGGTCCACGAGAGGATCGCGACCCTCGAGCCGGACAACAAGGACTCTCGCGAGTGGCTGGCCAACGCCTACGCCGACCGTTCGGATTCGGACAAGGCGGTCGCGCACTTCCGAGGAATCGCCCAGTCGCTTCATCGCGCGGGCAAGCTCCGGGACGCTATTTCCCCCCTCCAGCGAATCGTCGAGCTCCGTCCGACGGAGAAGCGAGGAAGGAAGGAACTGGCGCGCGCCTACTGCGATATCGGGGAGACGGCGACGGCGGCGCAGGTCCTGCACACCCTGGCGGATCAAATACGGAACAAGAAAAACCCCCGCGCCTGCTTCGAGATCTACGAGGAGATTTTGCGGATCTCACCCTTCGATCTTCGTACGCACAAGGGTCTGGCCGAGCTCTACCTGAGTGAGAAGTCGAACGAGCGGGCACTGGGCAAGTATCTGATGATTGCAAAGATGTGCAATCATGCAGGTCTCCACGACGAGGCAGAGGAAGTGTTGAAGAAGGCGGCGGGGCTTGACTCCGACAACCCGGAGATCTCCTGGGAGATGGCCGAGGTCCTGCGCGCAGACGGTCGCAACCTGGAGGCGGCGCGTCAGCTGATAAAATTTGCCCGTGGCGAGATCGAGAGGAAGAACTTCGGTCGGGCGCAGGAGGCGTGCGACCGGATTCGACAGATCGATCCCGAGAATACCGAAGTCGAGATCATACTGAAGGACCTCTCTTCCCGGGACGCGATGCTTGCCGGGAGATTGAACCTGCAGCCCACCGGACTCTCCGAGCCGGCCCCCTGGGACCCTGCCACGACCATACCCACAGCCCCGGTCAGGCCGGCCAAGACGGCGCCGAGTGGCCCGGTGCGCACCGGGGGATCGGTCGCCGGGATCGCGGCGAAGATGCGATCCCTCAGTCGTCCGGCAGCCCAGCCGGCCGACAGGCCTCAGTTCAAGGAGGGAGATGGAGCGCCCGCCGCCAAGAAATCCTCGAAGGTCTCCTCCCCCGCCGAGAAGCTCCGCGCCATGAAGACGAAGCCCGATGCTGACTCGCCAGTGCCCGCCGCCGCCTCGACGGAGGATCAGGGCCGCGCCAAAGGTTGATCTCGGCCCGATCTGAGGGAATAATCTGAATTGTCCAAGGGTCGGGCCTTCTATCCGTTCGAATCGTCGAGGAGGTGCCATGGCAAGTACTGTGAGGAAGGTGGGGCTTCCGATCGCTCTGTTCGTCTGCTTCCTGGTCGTATCGAGTTGTGACGATAGCGCGACCGAGCTCGACTCGATCGCTGTCGATCCCCTTCCCGCGCCGGATACGTTTTTTCCGACGTCGACCCTGGATCGGGACGACGGAGGTGGCGCCGACTTCCTGAATCCCCCGCGGGACAATTTCACGCAGACTACCCTGCTCACGGGCAAGGTCCTCATCGCCGGCGGCACATCCAGCGGCGCCGCTCTCGATCAGGCGCTGCTATACGATCAGCTTGCCGCTGAGTTCTTCCTCACGAGCTCTCTGGCCGTCGCCCGACGAGGGCATACCGCCACGCTAACCTCAGCCGGTGACGTCGTCGTTGTGGGCGGCATCGGGGTCGGCGGCGAGCCCCTCGCTTCGGTGGAGATCTACCGGCCCTCCCTGGGGACATGGCAGATTCTGCAAGGGATGCGGGACGCTCGCTTCGGACACACTGTCACTCGCCTTTCGGGGGGCGATCTCCTGGTGGCCGGCGGCGTGACCTCCTCCTTCGGGACCGTCACCGATACATGCGAGATACTCGACGTGAGTACACTCCTCCTCTCGGACGCGACTCCCATCCAGGCGGGACCGGGATCGATGTTCGGTTCGCCCAGGGCCTTCCATACCGCAACCTCCGTCCCCATCCAGGCCTCTCCCCCATTGGGTGGCGCGGGCCCCTGCGCTCCGGGAAACTTCGAGTACGTCGTCATCTTCGTAGGCGGGCTTACGGGGTCCCCCGGAGGACCGGCGGCCGCGCTGGCAGCCACGGTGGCCGTGTTCTATCCAGGGGAGACAACTCCTGGCCCGGGGGGCGTCGATGTGCCAGGCCGGTGGGAGACGATGATCGTCGGAGGCGCAGCAATTCGACGCTGGGGACATCAGGCGATGATGGTGGAGTGTGCGCCGCAGGCGAGCCCCCCTTTCGCAAGCGTGTTGCTCGTGGGGGGCATCGGCGCCTTCACCCCGGCTCTGGGTGCGCTGACCTCGGGGTCGCCCGGTCAGAGCGTCCTCGAGGACAGTGAATTCCCCGCCTTCTCCTACGCGAAGCTCGAGGTCGCCACCGAGACCCTGAGCGCGCCGGGGGCGCCGACCGGCACGATCGTGGGAGGCGGCTCGATCGGCGACCCGACGATTGATCCGATTTTCGTCGGTGGCGGGGGATCGCGGGCCATCTTTCATGAGGGATCCAAGCTCGTCCTGTTCCTGGGCGGCAATACCTACGACCGCCTCTCCAACCTTCGCGCCCCCCATAGCTCGAACGCCTATCTGATCGACCCCGAGCTACTCGCACATGCGCCATCCATCTCGTCGATGTCCGTGGGTCGTTCCTTCTGCGGGCTCTCCCTGCTGCCCGGGCCCGACGAGGCCATCGGCACCGCCGACGATACCGTGCTGGTCGTGGGGGGAGAATTTGCCTCGACCGGCGAGTCGGCAACAGCGGAAGAGTATGCCTTTCCGTGATTTGCGGTAGCGTAAAGCCAGTTTTGCATTGTCAAGTTCACTTGCGCCATGCCCTTCGACTGGTGAGCCGCGAAACCGGCCCTGGGGGGCCTGCGGGTCTTGCTTGTCGAATGGGCGAGTCGGCACTATAATTGCCATTCTTATATCAAGGTGGATTTGTGAATTCTTCGAGGCCATGCAAGGAGAGAGGCGATGAGGAACTCGTGGATCGGGCTCGGAGCCGTTGCGGCTGTGGCTCTTGCAATAACAGCCTGCGGCGGCTCGAACGCCGGTAGCGGGAGTCGGCAGGGGGTGCCCGGAATTCCGGGGACCCAGGGATTTCAGGTCCCGGCGCTGCCGCCCGACACCTTCACCCGGATCGATACCCTGACTGCACGAAACCCCACCCTCCAGACCCCGTTCCTGTCACAGTCCAAAGACTCGATGACGGCCACGACACTCAGCACCGGGCTCGTGGTGATCATCGGTGGATCGGCGGGAGGCAGCACGGCGCTCCAGGACACGGAGATCTACGACCAGCGCTCTGCGGAGTTCTCCGCGAGCGGTCTCATGGGAAACGGGAGGAGGCACCACACGGCCACTCTCACTTCCGCGGGTACCATCGTGATCATTGGCGGCGTGACCGGGGGCAGCTTCGACCCTCAGCCGCTTCAGTCCGCCGAGGTCTGGCACTCCTCCACGGGAATGTACACCGTCGTCCAGCAGATGACCAAGCCGCGGGTGGGCCACACGGCGACGGCGCTCGCCAGCGGAGAGATTCTGGTAGCCGGTGGCTTCACTGACAATATGGGCATGAAGGTGACGGAATCGGTCGAGACCCTGAACCTGTCGAACAGCCTCTGGCGGAAGCATACGCCTCTGCAGGCTACTTCGAGCATCGGCGGGACCCCGCGGGCCTACCACACCGCCACGCTCATCCCAGGACGGAATGGGATGATCGGGGATGGGGACGACCTCCTCATCATCATAGGCGGCGTCCTGGGGGATCGCGGCACCAAGGACATCACGAGCATCACGAACAGCGTCCTGGTCTACTACCCGAACGATACGACCCAGCTCATGAGCGGCCAGAGCCTGCCGGGGGCCTGGAGATCGCTGGGTATCATCAACGGCAGCTCCGAGCCCGCCCGGCTCGGACATAAGACGTTCTTCATCGGAAACACGACCAACGATATCAGCCAGGTCGTCTTCCTCGGCGGGCTCGTCGGCTCTGTCGGTACCCGAATGGGCGGGATGGCGGCCAACTCGGCGGGCTTCAGCATCATAGAGGACAGCTGGCCGCCTCTCGGACTTTCGTTGGCCGTTCTCGATATCGACAACACGACGTTGATCGGGTTGACGACGCCGCCGAAGGGAGAGATCAACCAGGTCCACCCGCTTGGCACGTGCTGCCAGCCCTTCGTCGGCGGCATCGGGGCAAATGCGGTGTTCTCGCGCGCGCGCCTCGCGATCATCTACTCCGGAGGAAACACGTACGCATCGCCCCCTCCGACCCGGGTGGGCTACAACCGGGACGCGCTGCTCATCACCATGTCCAGGAACATCTTGGATTACATCACGATCGACACCCCCGTCGGTTGTTTGGCGCCAGGATGCCCGCCCTTTGTGATCGCCACGAGCGCCGGCCAGATGGGCGATCTCCGCTCGTGGCACGCGGGCGCCTTGCTGCCGGGAGCCGACGGCCTCCTGGACACGCCGGATGACACGGTCCTCGTCGTCGGGGGCGAGCAAAGTCCGGCGGGCGAGTCGACCACGGGGGACGAGTACACCTTCACCCCCTAAGGTGACGGTTAACGACTATCGAGATCCTCCGAGGCAGGGTTCCACCCGGGACCCTGCCTCACTCGATCTGGGCGGACTGGAGTGGATTCTGACGCTTTCTTGACGAGGCCCCCTTTGTGGCCTACCCTATAGGGGTTACGGAGAGGGAAGGGGAAGGGAGTAAGGGTGCAAGTCCTTCGCGCGACTGTCCTTGGCGCGGCCATCGCCGTCCTCGCCGGCTGCTCATCCGGAAAGTGGGATTCCAACACCACCGCTCTGGCCGATGAGTCCCGTTCACGGGGGTCCGACGCCTACGTTCGCGTCCGGATCATCGAGTCGGCCGGAGCCGCACGAAGCCATCACACCGCCACACCTCTACCCGGCGGGAAGATCCTGATCGTCGGAGGCCACGACGGCCGCGACTTCCTGGCGACGATGGAGATCTTCGACCCGGAGGAGGGGACCTTCGTGCAGACGGAGTCGTCGATGAGCGTGGCGCGAGCCTATCATTCGGCGACGAGGATCAACGGACCGGATGGGCAGAAGAATACCGCCGATGATCTGGTGATCATCGCGGGAGGTTTCAACGGAGAGGTGCTCGCCTCCGTAGAGGTCTACTTTCCGCAAGAGGACCTCTTCCGCACCATGCTGACCCCCCTGGCGCAGCCCCTCTACAGACACGGGGCCGTCCCGGTCCCGGGCCCCTACGATGAGAGCGGAAACCTCATCAGGTACCTTCCCCCGGGAAACCAGATCCTCCTGGTGGGAGGAGCGACGGAGGTCCCCGGTGGCGACATCGCCGCAACTAACTCGGCTTTCCTCTACTCGTTCGATCCGCAGCAATGGAACTCATCGATCTGCCGCATCGCCTCCTCTCCCGTCTTCGCCCGGCTGGGCCACACCATCACCGCCTTCGAAGGGCCCGATGGCCTCGAGGGATCGATGGTGCTCGTCTACGGGGGTGAGGGTGCGCCTGCCGACGCGGGAGAGACGGTAGGAAGAGTCCTGGCCGATCCCGAGGTCTTCTATGTGAGGAGCGGAGCCTGGACGGCCCTGGATTCCGCACCCATTCCCCGGACCAACCACCGAGCAGTTCAACTGAACAGCGGCGAGATCCTCCTCGTCGGCGGCTTCAACGGCGACCAGACAGGTTCGATGGATCTCGCCACGCTATTCCGTCCCACCAGGGAAGAGATATCCGAGAGCGAGTTCCTGTCGATCCCCGGACCCGGCTCCCCCCGACAGTTCCCGGAGGTCGCCCTCCTCTCCGACGGGAAGGTCCTGGTGACGGGTGGCTACGACGGTCAGGCGCGGGAGATCCTGGCGACCGTCGAGGTATTCAGTCCGGATGACCTGGGAGGGGAGTTCCTGCCGGTGGATCCGATGTTCACCCCCCGGGTCCACCACACGGCGACCCACACCTTCGGTGAGGTGATCATCCTGGGAGGTCGCAGCCACGACGATACCCCCCTCGACACCGCCGAGTCATTCCAGTCATTCGGAGATCGGTGACAGTATCCTGGCCTGGCGTGCCTGGCTATTCGCCCTTTTCGGTAAAATGTGATACGACGACCCGTGCGTCCCACTGATCGCCATCACCCTTGCGACGCAGGATCATCTCCCTGACCTTCAGTCCACCGGGGTACGCCTCCTCCAGGTAGAAGAGGAGCTGGCTGAAATGCGAGATGTCCGCGGCGTCTTTCGTGATCTCGACGGCCACTTCTTTGAGGTTCCCCCTGCTCCGCCCGGCCGGCTTGGGATTGATCCCGTCCAGCCGGATCCCCCATTCCTGGCTGCTCTTATCGATGAACTCCACCGGCTCCGCCAATTCTCCCGAATTCGCTCCGTAGAAATCCGATCGGGCCACCAGGCTGCGGAAAGTCTTGTCCCTCATCGCGATTCTCTCCGATTTCTGGAGACTGACGTTGTATCCCTTCAGTCGATCCAGCCTGTCCTGTAGCCTTCCGTAGTGGTAGAACGAGAGGCCGGTCGCCGCCAGGCAGAGCAGCGCCATGAACCCGATGAAGAACTTGGAGAGGTATCCTTGCTGCATGCCCATCACCCGCTCACGTGCGTGATCTCGATCGAGAACTTCACCCCGCCATCTTCCAGGCTGTTGATGTTCGGGGACGCCACGTTCATCGTGGCGGTCTTTTCCAGCTCCTGCCGAAATCGGTAAACGTCCTCGGAACTGTCCGCCTCTCCCTCCAGGTGGGTGCTCTTCTGACGAAGCCTCAACTGCCGAAACTTCAGCTTGGCCTTGGAGGCGACGAGGGCCTGGCTCACGACGCGGAAGTCGTGAAGCGAGGAGCGGATCTCCGTGTCTTTCCCCTGAAACCTCTTCTCGAGCTCCTTCTTTCTCTTCTCGATGATCCACCACGCGTCCGGAAAGGGCTGATCCTCATCTGGAAAGATGATCCTGATCAGGGCCCTCTGGCTGTCCTGGCTGAGCTTGATGCGCATCTCGGTATCTTCCGTCTCCCTCTGCAGAGACCAGCAGAGGAGAAACAGGGCGAGGAAGAGTACGGAGACGGCGGTGGCGATCCCCTTTCGGGCCCTCTCGAAGGCTCGCTGGAACCGGAACTCTTCCTGGCGAAAATTGATCCGGGCCGTGTCCACCCCCAGACCGACCAGGGCCGCTCCGATGGCCGCGACACCAAGCTCCGCGGGTCCGTCCGTCTCTGCCCCGAGAAGATCCGCCAGAGGAAGGTCATGCGATTCGACCGAGAGCCGCTCGGCGACACCCCGGCAGATCGCCGCCCGGGCCGGTCCACCTCCCGTCGCCCAGACGCCGGCAAGGGGCCTTCGAAGACGACACCCGATCAACGTCCTCGCCACCTCGGAGGAGACTCGGGCTACTGCCTTCGCCGCGCGGGTCTCGTGGGCAAGCTCAGCGACCTCTTTCTCTTCCGAGGGTTCATCCTTGGCCGGCCCTTCCGGAGGGGCCGGGAGGGAGACCGGCGCCGCCTGGAGGCGGATCGCCCTGGCCGCTCGTATCCTTCCATCCTCCACGACGACGAGCCGGGCTGACGACGTCCCGACATCGATGAGGATCGCCGCCTCGTTGGCGGGCAGGACACCGCACCAGGCTGCAGTATTGTAGAGCGCCCCGAGGTCCAGCCCGATACCGACGGGATCGATGCCCGCCGAATTCAGCAGGCTGAGAACGCCCGCCACCGTCTTCTTCTGGACGCCGACCACGAGTACACGACTCTTCTCGGCGCCGGTGGAGATCAGCGAGTAGTCGATCACCATGTTCTCGATCGACGCCCCGTGGAATGCAGTCTCCGCCTCGAACTTGATCGTCCGACGGATCGCATCCTCCTGGACGAAGGGGACCGTGATCTCGCGAATCACCACGTCCTGGGTCCTCAGCGAGGTGAAGACCCTGTCGTGGGGCAGGCGCTCCTCGCGGAACAAGGCCAGGAGGACGGCGGGAAGGGCCTCCGGGCCGCCCTCGGGGACTTCCCGGACGACGAAGCGCAGGAGTCGTGGTCGGCGCCGGGAGCCCCCCAGGGCCACGACCTTGATCAACTTGGTTCCGATATCGAGACCGACTATCATCGGATCTCTCCTTCGAACTCCATCTCCTTGGTTTGATTCGTCGCTTCATCCAGGAACTTGAGGAGGTACTGCAGATCCCCGATTCGTTCCACCGCCTTGAGTATCCACCCGTTGGGCAGCTGCTCATCGGTACCGAACAGGTCCCGACTCCCGTTGAACTCAACGAGGATCAGCAGAGAGCTCCCGTCCCCCTTCGATGGATCCATCACCGCGATCACGTTCGGCGCGCCGGGAATGATCCTCTCGGGACCGCCCCCATTTCCGTTTTCTTCAGGGGGGAACTCGGGATCCTCGTCGTCGTTGAACGCATCATCGATCGGTCCCACCAGGTCCTTCGGCGTGACGACATCAGGCGCTTTATCCCATATCACGGATATCTTCCGGAGGTCGATGTCGTAGATCGGGACCTTCGTCGTGTCCCCCTGGACGATGAACTTTTGCCAGGCGCTGTACTGCACCCCTCCCAGCAGGGTGATGGTCATGGCGAGAACGGCCCAGCGGATCAGATCGGCCTTCAAGGAAACTCCTCCTCTTCGTCGAGAGGCGGTCTCTCACGCTCTTCCCAGAGGAGCACGGGGATCGGATCGCCACCGGTCTTCCCACGCTTGAGGAGGAACGAGAACTCCTTCCGGGGCGCCGTATCTCCCGTCGTGACCTTCACCGAGAAGAATCGGCTCCGGACGGTCAGTTGATTCTTGAGGGCCTTCCCCTTTTTCTTCTGGTCGTCATCATCGTCCGTCCCGCCGAAGACATCCTCGAGACCTGCAATCTCGGTGGCCAGGTCCCCCACCGTCTTGAAGACGCCGCCCTGGGGATCATCGTCATCCGTCAGGTCAGGTTCTACATCGGGCAAAAGCACCTCTTCCACCGGGGGGGCCCGGAAGGCCAGCACCTCGTCGGCGAAATACTCCGCCTGATCTCCGTACTTCGGCTTGAAGATCGCGATCAGCACTTCCCGGGGGGCGGTATTCAGGTTGATCTGTCCCATCGAGTGGACCGTGAGGAAGTCGACGAGCCCGGGGTGGAAATCGAACTCATCTTCGAATCCGAAGAGCATCTCCTGAGTGATCCCCTCGACGGAGGCGAGGTCCTCGACGGACGCGAAAGGGGCGTTCTCGGCGATCGCCTCGACGATCTCCTTTGCCTCCTCCTCCTCCACGTGGAAGGGTGCATCGGTCAGCACGTCCCGGATGAACTCCCGGGTCTTGGCCTTCCTTTCCTCGGCCAGGGCCTTCGGGTCCGGGGCCTTAGGACCTGTCGGGCCCGTGGGACCCGTGGGACCTGTGGCACCCGTGGGTGGCTCCTCCTCGGGGATGTAGACCTCTTTCACGACAAGATTGTTCAGGCAGATCTTTCGGTCCTCGTCCATGATCCTGTATTCGATCGAGATCTCGCCAATTGACCTCTCGTGAGTGCCCCCCTCCGAGCCCGAAGGGTCCAGGTCCCCACCGGCAGCGCGGCCCGCCCAGGCGTCGAACACCGTATCGACGCTCTTCTCGCCCGGGTCCTCTGCCAGATCCTCTCGCAGGTGAGCCTTGACGAGGGCCACCGCCCCGCGAGCGGCGTAATAGGTCTGGATCTCACGCGACTGGTTCTTGACGAGCTTGAGGTCGATCGTCGTGGTGTAGGTGAACTGGAGCGTCACGGCCACCAGGACGGCAACGACGAGAAGGGCGACGAGGAGGACGATTCCATCCTCGTCCTTCTTTCGTTGGCCCGGTCTGATCATCCTGGACACCTTCATCGCGCGGTTTCCCTCATATCCTTTGGACGAACGAGGATACGGGATGGTTCAGTCGGACTCACTGAGGGGAGTCGGGGACCCCGTCCTCCCCCATCTTAGCCCGAACTATTCTCAATGCCGCACGGTTCTGGCCGGGTCCTGCTTGGCTCATTGCCAGGTCAGCGAATGCGACGCATTCCCTCATGAATCTTCCGGGTCAGGGGCGGGTCCTCTTCTTGGCGTAGATGAAGGCGAAGGCTTCCAGGGCGCCCGGGGACTTCTGAACGGCCACCCGGGAGACCTTCTCGATCGGATAGACGGAGATCCCGCCCTGGCGTATGGCCAGAGCCTCCCTCTCCTTGTCCCAGACGTAGCTCCCCCCGAAGGAATGCCTCCAGATCTCGGCGAAGTAGTACCCCACCCGGCGGATCTCCTCCTTGGAGAGGTCGGCATGGGCCTCCAGGTAGCGATCCAGGTCACGTACTCGGTCGATGGAGAAGTCGAGCGCAGTCCCTGTCTCCCGTTCGTACCGCCGCATGAACTCGGAGGCGATACGAGAGGCCTTCTTCTCCCAGGGATCCTTACGAGCGATTCGCTTCCGGGATCTCTTTCTCATGGCCACCACGCGAAAAACCCCCAGCAGGGCCAGGGGTTCTCATGCACTCCGGGTCGGTCCGGGTCCCGTCAGATCAGTGGATCCTCTCGGCCTCGAAAAGGTCGAGCTTCTGCTTGGCATCGAGAGTCGCCTTCCCGAGCGCAGCCCCAGCCGCCACGAAGATCGGGCTTCCCTCCTCCGACAGGGCCTCCTTCAGTCCGAGGAACGCCTCCGGCGGGGTCGCCTTCTGGGCGGACAGGACGCTCCCCAGGGCCTGTATCGCGGCCACCCGGGCATCCTCCGCATTGTTGCGATTCGTCAGGATCTGGGTGAGGGCCGTGATCGAGCCTCTGTCCTGGAGGTTTCCGATGGCGGCCATGGCGGGGATGCGGACGAAATCGGGCCGCTTCTCGAGAGTCTCACCCAGCGCCGACGCCAGGCCCTTCAGGTCGAAGATCGTGTCCCCAGGATCGATCATCGAGAGGCTCGTCGCAGCCTCGGCTGCGATCCGATCTGCCTTCGCCTTGATCGCCTCATCCTTGCCCTCGAAGATCGCGTCGATTCGATCCTTGAGGACCACCTCATCGATATCGGCCGGGATCACACCGTCCGCCCGATCGCCGTACACCTGCTCCGCCCTCGCCACCTTGGCCGGGTCGCTGATGATAAGGATTGGAATGTGACTCGTCCGGAAATCGCTCTTGAAGATGTCGATCAGCTCGTGAGCCCGACCCCCGGGTAGCTCCTCCCCGATGAGGAAAATGTCCTCGGGCGGAAAGAAGAGACCTCGACGCCTGCCCTCCTCGACGCTGGCCGCCCCGAGAGGCAGGTAGTGATAGCGTCCGAGCATGTGGACGAACCGATTTCTCAAGCTGGAATTCCCTTCGATCACGAGAACGAGCCGAGGCGCCTTCTCCCCGACCGCCATGATCAGGTTCTGGACTACCTGCCCCCTGAAGAGCACATCGGTCCGAGGACGGATGCGGACGATCGCGTTCGCCGCCGCGTAGCGGACACGCTTGTCGCGGTAAAAGAGGGCCTCGATCATGGGCGCCCCCGCAACGTTCGGCACGGGGGGCATCACGCCAGCGCTCACCTTGGGGGGCTTTGGGCTCCCCGTCGGAAGGAGACTCGCGCTCATCGGGAGATCCTGCAGCGCCCGGATCGCGGCCACGGCTTCCTGCACGCGACCATCGCTGAGGGAGCGGGCGAGCGCCTTCAGGATCCCCTCGGCGCCGACGACGCTATTGATGGATCGGGCCTTCTGGAGGGCGTCGAGATCCGCCTGGATGGAGTCGACCGTCGACGCGTCGAGCTCACCCCGAGCCGATTTCTCGACGGCCACCTCGAGGGCGGCCTCCACTTCCGTGACGCGGGCGTAATAGGTGTTCAGGAGAAGCGTCCAGAGAGGATCGAAACTCGGGTTCACCCTGAGGCCCTCGTAGCAGAGCTCCTCCGCCATTGTTTCGTTGTAGGCGTAGCTGGGAACGCTCCGGCTCGTCAGCTTTCCATCCCGCCAATCCCAGACGATCCATTCCCTGTAGTTGTTGTTCACGAAGGCCGGCTCATCGTAGTAATATCGATCCGCATCGCGCAGGAAGAGGACAGGCGATGCCGGCAGGTCCCGAGGGCTCCTCCCCGTGATCTTCTGGATCGAGTCGGCGGCCTGGTCTTTCACGTCCTGATCCTCGTCCCCTTCCCAGGCGCGCTTCAAGTACGGCAGGGCCCGACGATCCCGGATGTGCCCCAGGATCACCGCCACGTTCTGTCGCCCGAAGGCGTCGGGCAGACCGAACAGCTCGACGAGGGGACGGACGGCGTCAGGCCCCATCTCGGAGAGAAGCCGGATCACCCGCACCCTGTGATCGTCCTTCTGCCGATTCGAGAGGACCTCGACGATCTCCTCCGAGAGGAAGACATACTGACCCACGCTGTGGATGATCTCTTGCGCGGCGAGGAACTGCTGGCGGAAGTCGTCTCCCTTCAGATCCTCCATGAGGGAGTTGATCCGTTCCGGATTGGACCTGTCCTTCAGCTCCCCCTTCTCCGCCCCGCGGAGGAACTTCCGGATCAGGTCCCGCAAGTCCTCATTTTCGGAAGAAAGGCCCTTGAGAAAGAAGGCCTCGCCGGCCTCCTTGCGTAGCTCGAGAAAGATCTCTGTGTTCGGCTGGAGGGCAAGACAGCGATCGAGAAGGTCCGCCGACTTCTCGAAATCACCCTGTTCGAGGGCGTCGACCGCCTGCCGAAAAGTCGTCCGGACATCCTCCTCGGCGAACCCCGACGGGGCCATCACACCGAAAACCGCGATCACCACAAGAGGGACGATCCAGGACCAGCGCCGCATACTCTCCTCCTGTTTTCACTTAGGGAAACTACCGGGGGGGAATTATAGCGGGGCGCGGAGGCAAGTCAATGTCGGAGGATCCGAGCCTCACTCGGGGGTCTTGCCCCTCTCATAGACGGCGTCCTGCCTGCGGCCGAGGAGGACGTCCGGGGGAAACGGGGAGCCATGCCGGGCGTACGACCGCACTCGATCGCTGAGCGCGAGATTCCTCGCGATCTCCCCCAGGGGCTCTTCGAAGCGTTGGGGTAGACCCTCGTAGGAGTCCGAAACCCTTGCCGTATCCTCGAAGATCAAGTCCCCGGTCAGGGAATAGAGCCTCAGGTTCAGGCGACCGGGACCTCGATCAAGGACCGCCACGGCGGAAGGGTCAAGATCAGATGGGTTATCTTCCCAGTCGGTGACTTCCCCGACGTAAACGTACAATATGGCGCAGGCTAGAAGGATATCCTGCGCCTCGAGTTCTGGAACCGAGGGGTGGAACTGCACCCGGATAGGCATCGGGTCCTGGAGCGCCAGAGCCTTCGTCAGAGGTTGGGCGGCGCATCCCGACAGCAAAGCGGCGGCGAGGAGGGCTCCTCTCATTCCTGACTCCCCAAGGATCCCGTGAGTGGCTCGATGGCGGGACCGTCTCGGATCGGATCCCGCTCGCCAGGCAGACGATAGAAGTCGCCTAACCACTCGTTTCCAACCAAAACCTCGCGGGTGGTCGCCAGGGCCGACAGGAGGGCATCGCCGAAGAGGTTGGCGGCATCTTCCCGTGATGTGAGAAAGGACCGGCTCGCCCAGCCGGTGGATACATCTTCGACGTTCAGACCCGGGATGCGCCTCTGTCGAGTCGCCCAGTAGCCCGAACCGAGTCGATCCACCCACGGCCGGATGTCGTAGATTCGAATTCCTACCCGGACGCTGTAGCCCCAGGAGAGAGCCGCCGAGACCTCTTCGACATCGATCGAGACCACGGCAAGAGGAGCGTAGTCCTTGCGCGACTCGTCCGGGTAGAGCGCCGCCGTCTCCCGGACTGACCCCGCTGCCGGGGTGGCATCCTCGAACACCGTGGCGAGCAACCCTCCCACGAGGCGGTCCGCCTCCTTCCGGGCGCTCTCGACGGAGAGGGATGGAGCACGATGGTTGTTGATCCGGATCCAGTATCGGACGGATCCCTCCACCGGGGTCCCCTCCGGAGGAGCGGGCCAGGTGATCTCCACCGGGGCGATGGCACAGCCCGCCAGGAAAAGGATCGGCCCGGAAGTCAGTAACGCCACCACTCGTTCGGCCGCAGTCCATCTTTTCACGGCGGCGAGAATAACCCCGCGGCCGCCCCACCCGCAAGTGGCAGTCCGGCGCGACTTGGACGGCGCGTCGGAATGGGTTAGAATGATCCCGCTCGTCCCCTCCGCCCGTGACCGTTGCCCGAAGGCACCCTCTCGATGAGCACAGCTCTCCTGATTCTCATTGCAGCGCTCACCCTGGCTCCCGATACGCCTCTGCCGGACACGGTCCTCGAGGAGCGAATCGTCCGGACCCTCGGGGATCGCGCAGACCTCATCCGCGAGAGACTGAAGATCGCCCACGCTCCGTTCCTGGACGAGTGCGATGCCCACCTGAAACGCTCCGATTTCTCCGCGAAGAGCATAGGTCAGCTGAAGAAGATGGCCCTCGCCGTTCTCGACGATTGGATCCGGATAGGGAACGATCGTCCGGAGATGATCCGCCGCCTGCCGGTCTGGATCGATCGGATGCCAGGCGAGAAGGAGCAATCCAGGACGACGCTCGCCCTCGCCGAAGGAAGCGCGCCGACCGAACTGTCGGCCGAAGATCGCCGCCTCATGATCCAGCTCCTGCGTAGGTTACCCGGTCCCGAAGCGGCTTCGGCGGCCCGCCGATTCGAAGGTCCGGAGAAGATCCTCGAGCCTCCTCCCCCCCCACCGCCCTCGGGTCCGACCCCGGAGGAGCTTCTGGAGGCGGGGGACTGGACTTCCGCCTACCGGGCCATCCGAAATCTGGAGGATCCGGAGGGGGCCTGGAATGAGCTGCGGGGACGGCTGGTGAAACGAGAGGGATGGTCTCGGCTGCAGATCCTCCTGGGAGACGAGGGGGATTTTCCGGCTCTCGATGCCTATTGCGAGAAGTGGCCCGGTCGCTTTCGTCGCGTCGCGCAAGGGGCCGTGCCGCTCATCCTGGAGGGAGGGCAGGTCGCTCCGTTTCCCGGTCGGATCCGATCGGGGGTCTGGGAGATCATGCTGCCAGCGGCCCGCGCATGGGTGGTGGAGGTTCCTTTGCCCGAGGGTCCTCCGCTCGCCGTCATCGTCGCCCCGCCCTTCGGCGACGAGCCGGTCCGGGTCCCCGTCCGGGTGCCCGACGAGATGACGCTGATCCCGGGAGGAGAGGGGATCGATGTCCCCTTCTTCATCGATTGGACCGAATGCCCCGGCCGAAGGGTGAGGGAGTTTCTCCGGGAGCGGCCTGAGGACCTCGCCTGGCTGACGAGGCGATTCTCGTCCGGGGTGGATTTCTCGGAACCGGACCTCCCCGCCCTCCTCCGGAAAGATCAGCGATCCTTCGATGCCTGGAAGACGGCCACTTCTTATGCGGATTCCTGGGAGCGAAAGGCGATCCCGCGCCTGGAGGAGTGGCAGGCTGCGGCCCGTCTCTGGGTGGACCTCGGCGGCAAGAGGCGCGCCAACCTGAACCGGGACAAGCCGGCGTTGCTCGACGTCCACTCCTCGGAGTCGAGGGGGGCGGGGGGGATCTCGCACCTTCTCGGGAACGCCTGGGAAATCCTG
This sequence comes from Planctomycetota bacterium, assembly GCA_027296055.1. Classification (GTDB taxonomy): domain Bacteria; phylum Planctomycetota; class JAPUJT01; order JAPUJT01; family JAPUJT01; genus JAPUJT01. Next base: position 57,285 of record JAPUJT010000023.1, read on the forward strand.
GAGGGACGGCACGTGGCGGGCGGCGGCACGGAGTCCCTCCCGTGGCGCATCGGCAGGAATCCGCTCATGCTACTCGATCGGACGTTGCGCTGGGATGCCGAGGTCGTCCGGAACGTGGGCTTCCGGATGGTCCTCCGGCTCGCCCCGAGGGAGGAGGACGGATATTGAAGTGGGTCACGGTCGAATGCCCCGGTTGCCGCAAGCCCAACATGGTCGACCCCTCGGTCACCTCGGAGCTGGTCTGCTCGCACTGCGATGAGAAGACCCTGGTCGTCTCCACCGGGACGTTTCGCTCCCTCTCCGGTGAGATCCTCGGGGAGAACTACCAGATCGAGGAGAGGATCGGACAGGGGGGATTCGGCGAGGTGTACCGGGCGAGGGATCGTCTCCTCCAGCGACTCGTGGCGGTCAAGGTCCTCGCCCAGCCGACCGGTCCCGATACGGAGCGATCGGGGAGGTTCTTGCGGGAGGCGGTGACCGCCGCGCAGATCACCCATCCCAACGTGGTCCACATCTACGATGTCGGGTCGGACGCCAGGAGAGGGCTTCACTACCTCGTGATGGAGTTCGTCGACGGACGTAATCTCAAGGAGAAGGTCGAGGCGGAAGGTCCGCTGGGAGAGGGGGAGGTGGCGGCCATCGGCCTCCAGATTGCCAGGGGCCTCTCGGCCGCCCACTCGCAGGGGATCGTTCACCGGGACATCAAGCCGGGCAACATCATGGAGGCTCGGATGGGAGGGGTGAAGATCACCGACTTCGGACTGGCCCGCATACTGCAGGTGGATCATGCCACGAAGACCCAGACGGCAGGGTCGGTGGCCTACATGCCTCCGGAGCAGTTCGAAGGTCGGCCGGTGGACGAGCGGGCCGACCTCTACTCCTTCGGGGCCACCCTCTACTTCCTCCTCTCCGGGAAGACGCCTTACCCCGGCGTCCATGACTTCAACGTCATGTACAACATCCTGAGCCGGGAGGCGACACCCCTCCCCGACGTCGCGCCGGGGACCTCCCTGGCGATGTGGGAGCTGATCCGGGACCTGATCCAGAAAGAGCCGGAGAAGAGGCCTTCGGGGGCGGACGAGGTCATCGGACGCCTCGAGTCCCTCCTTGCGAGGGATGCGGCGTCCGTTCGACCCTGCGGATCTTGCGGCGCCTTGAACGAGCCCGGCGTGGATTTCTGCTCTGGATGCGGCAAGTCCCTCGACGCTCGACCGACGTCGCCGGCCGCGTCGGCGCCCCGCGCCCGTGATCTGGATCACACGGCGGTCAGCGCCCCCGTGCAGATGAAAAAGGTCTCCAGGCATCGAGTCCCATCGCGCTGGGCGGCGCTTGCCGTCGGCGGCCTCATCATTGTCGCCGCGGCGATCTGGGGACCGAGCCTTGTGACCCACCCCCCCGAGCCGGCGCCCGAGGGGCCGAAGTCGATGGCGACCCTATCCTCGGAGGGCGCGGAGTTGCTTCGAAGGGCTGACTTCGGCGGGTATCTGGAGCGAGGTGAGGAGCCGTTGGCGACACAGGTCGGGAAGCTTCGAGACGACCTGCGGGGCGAGGTCACCTACAGGAAGAAGCTCGACATCCTCGAGGGCCACGCGGAGGAGATCGCCGGGAGGACCGACACCGCGGCCGCCGCCCTCCTCGAGGGGATCCTGTCGAAGGTGCTCCTTCTCGGCGTCGACCGTCTCGACAATCTGGACCTGGGGGGGGAGGTCTCCGATATCCGGTCGCGCCTCTCCAACGAGCGCGTGTCGATGAGGTTCGGGGAAGGATCGCCCATCGAGCCCGTCGTGTCCCGGGTGAACGACGCCGCCGCATCCCTGCACGATTTCCTCGGAGAGGTCGTGGTGCAGAACCTCGAACCGCCGTACCTGGATCATTACAAGAAGCTCGTCAAGATTGGTGATGCGGTGGCGCGCGCTCGGAAGAAGACCGAGGGCATCGGGGCGGATTGGGAAAGATGGCAGGACGTGGCGAAGAGACCGTTGATCGACGAGACTGTTCGCAGGTCTCAGCGCGACGAGTCCATGAGGATGAAACCATCGAGGATCTACGAGCAGGTGATCCCGGCGATGGAGATCCTGGCCGAGATCCAGGGGATGGGCGTGGGGGAGGTCTTGACGCAGATCGAGAAGAAGGCCAGGGATGATCGGATCTCGATCCCCTGGAACCAGGGGGGGTAGCCCGTCTTGCGAATCGCCTACTTCGATCCGATAGGGGGCGCGGCCGGGGACATGATCCTCGCCGCGTTGCTCGACGCCGGCCTTCCGGCAGCCGCTCTCAGGAGAGAGATCGCGAAGATCGGGATCCGGGGAGCGAAGCTCACGATTCGCAAGGAGCAGCGAGGAGTAATCCAGGCGACGCGGGTAGATGTGAAGCTTCCCGGCTCCTCCCGGCAAAAACCCGTCGGGCTGAAGGACGTGGTTCGAGTCCTCGAGAAGAGCAAGCTGTCAGACGAAATCCGAGGTAAGGCAAAGTCGATCTTCCGGAGGCTCGCGCAGGCCGAGGCGGCGGTTCACGGCACGACGGTGGGCAGGGTCCATCTCCACGAGGCGGGGGCGCGCGACGCCCTGATCGATGTCGTCGGGGCCGTGGCCGGGCTCTCCCTGCTCGGCGTGGAACGAGTCCTGTGCGCTCCCCTGAATCTGGGCACGGGGACCGTCGATTCTCAGCACGGTACGCTCCCCCTACCCGCCCCGGCGACGGTCGAGCTGCTCAAGGGTCACGAGGTCTGGTTCGCCGATGAGCTGGGCGAGCACACGACGCCCACCGGGGCCGCCATCCTCTCCACGCTTTGCGGCTCCTTCGGGCCCCCTCCGCTGCTCAAGATCGAGCAAGTGGGATACGGAGCCGGGACTCGCGATGACGGCGTGGTCCCCAATCTCCTCCGGGTCTTCGTCGGGGAGGTGGCGGGCCCGCCAGGAGAGAAGGTCTGGATCCTGGAGACCGGGATCGACGACATGAACCCGGAGCATTACACCCACCTGTTCGACCGGCTCCAGAAGGCCGGCGCCCTCGAGGTCTCCGCCACTCCCACGTACATGAAGAAGAACCGACCGGGAACGCTGCTGCGAGTGGTGACACATGGGGATCGGATCTCCCAGCTGGAGGAAATCCTCCTGAGGGAGACGACGACTTTCGGTCTGCGTCGCCACGCGGCGGAGAGAACCTGCCTCGACCGCCGGACGGAGAGAGTGAAGACCCGTTACGGGACCGTCCGGGTCAAGGTCGGGCTGCTCGGTGGAGACGTGGTCACCCGCTCTCCCGAGTTCGAAGACTGCCGCAAGCTGGCGGACCGCGCCGGGGTTCCCCTGAAACGGGTCTACGAGGCGGCGCTACGCTCTCAGAGCTGAACGGCTAGGAGTCCTCACTCTTCCTTCAAGGCCTGCCCTAATGTTCGCCCGTGTTCAGGTGGTGGATCGAGTGCGGGACCTCCAGGCCATGCCCTTCCATCAGATCTCGATCGGAGAGGATGGCCACCGATCGGCCATCGGCGACGACCACTCCGCCGTCGAGGACCACGCACCGCTCGCAGACCTCCAGGATCAGGTCCAGGTCGTGAGTGGCGATCAGCTGGGTCTGGGGCAAGTTCATCAGGATCCGGATGAGGGACCTCCTCCCCCGGGGGTCGAGGTTGCTCGTCGGTTCGTCGAGGACGAGCATCCTGGGATCCATCGAGAGGACGGTCGCGATCGCCACTCCCCGCTTCTCTCCGTCGGACAGATGGTGAGGGGCCTTGTCTTCATACCCGCCCAGGCGCACGCGTCCGAGAGCTTCCTCCACCCGGCCCTTCACCTCGTCTTCCGGGAGTCCCATCTGAAGGGGACCGAACGCGACGTCCTCGAAGACCGTCGGCATGAACAGCTGGTCATCGGGGTCCTGGAAGACGAGACCCACGCGGCGCCGTATCTCCTTCAGGTTGGGTGGCCCGGTCTCGAGACCGAAGATCTTCACGCTGCCATCTCCACGCAGGATGGCGTTGAGATGGAGGAGCAAAGTCGATTTCCCCGCGCCGTTTGGCCCCACGAGGCCGACCTTCTCTCCCTCCCCTATCCGCAGGTCCACCCCGTCGAGGGCGCGGGTCCCATCCGGGTAGGCGTAGGAGAGCCCTATCAGACGGATCGCATCTTCACTCACAGGACTCTCCCGGTGAGCCAGATCCCCTCGAGCAAGGCGAAGGTGATCCCGATGAAGGCGCTATCCCGGATCGTCCAGCGCAGGCGGCTCATCGCTCGTATCTCCCCTCCGAAACCCCGCGCCAGCATCGCCGCGTAGACCCGCTCCGCTCGCTCATAGGTTCTGAGAAACAGGACGCCGAGTACCGATGCGAGGACCCGCAACGTCCCGCGGCCCCCCCGCGACGCCACGGCCCGGCGAATCCGATGGATCTCGTCCTGGAGGACGAAAAGGTACCTGTAGAGGAAGGAGAGGATCAAGATCAGGGTCTTCGGGAACTTCAGTCCCCGCAGACCCTGAAGCAACTGGGAGAAGCGGGTGGTCGACGTGAGCACAAGGACCATCAGGACGGAGGTCATCGCCTTGCACAGGATCTCGCCGCACCGCACCAGGCCCTCCTCGGTCACTGCGAGTCCAGGCAGCGGCCGGAAGATGACGTTCTCGCCCCCGACGAAGGGTATGAAGATCACCAGCATCAGCACGAAAGGGATCACGACGAGACATCGGGCGAGGAGATAGGTGACGGGGACGCGCGAGGCGACGATCAGCGCGAGGAGAGCGATGAGACAGGCTACGAATCGCGGGGCGGTCTCTTCCCAGGGCGCTCCGAACGGAAGAAGGACAACGGTCAGCACGGAGGCGAGGGCGCCGAGGATCTTGGCGCGAGGATCCAGGCGGTGAACCGGGCTGTCGAGATCGGCATACTTATCGATGAACGCGTGATGCACCCTTCGACCTCTTTCTCAGGCTCCCCAGGCCCACGATGATCGTGAAGACGAGTGTCGCGCCCGCCGCCGTCCGGAAGGCCACACGCCAGAACGGCTCGGACGCCTCCTCCGGCACATCGATCCCGTGCTCCTCGAGCGCCTTCTCCAGCCCGTCAGGCGATCTTGACTTCAGCGCAACCGACGCGACCGCCAGCGCCGCCGACAGGATCAATCCTCCAACCACGAGACCCTTCATCGGGACGCTTCCATCAGGGGACGAAGGGATGCCGGGAGGATGTCCGGCCGGTTGTGAGCCAGATAGCGAAGGACGCTCACAGTGATGATCCCCTCCAGGACGCCGATCAGCATGTGATAGGCCCCCACTAGGATCAGCCCCTCCTTCAGGGGAATCGTCCCCGAGAGACCGATCTCGAGCGCGGCGGCCAGCGATGGGACCACGACGGACATCCAGCCGGCTACGAACGGAGCGACGGTTCGTCTCCATCCCGTCCCGCTCCCGACCCGATTCGCGAGACCATGAACCGACCAACCGACGAGGGAGGCGATGATGGCCAGATTGACGATATTCGCCCCCAGGGCCGTCACGCCCCCGTCCCCGAGGATCAGGCACTGGATGATGAGGATGCACGCCATCACGAGGATCGAGGCGGACGGCCCCACCAGGATGGCCAGGAGTGCGGAACCGATCAGGTGGCCCGACATGCCGACCCCGACGGGGATCTTCAAGATCTGCGCGGCGAAGAGAAATGCGCCGAGCACTCCCATCAAGGGGATCTTGCTCTCATTTTCCTTCCACCCGCAAAGCCTCTCCGCCACGACGACCCCGCCGACGGCGACGCCGGCAAGGGGCACCCAGACGATCGGCTGCAGAACGGCGTCAGGAATGTGCATCAGCTCACAGCCCCTCTCCCGTCGACGTCATCGTGAGCCTCCCGTGCTTCACGTCCCTCGTGCTGATGATCCGGTCGGCGATCGACTTGACCTCCCCCGCCTTCCCGCGCATCACGAGGACCTCGAGACAGTTGTGCTGATCGAGGTGGACGTGAAGGGTGGAGATGATCTCCCCGTGATGGCCGTGCTGGATGTCGGTCAGGCGTCGGACGATGTCACGCGCGTCGTGGTCGTAGACGAGCGTAAGAGTCCCGACGATCTCCTCACCGCCAGCCACCTCCTCCTCGACCAGCGTGTCCCGGACGAGGTCGCGGATCGCTTCGGAACGGTTCGCGTATCCCTTGGAAACGATGAGGCGATCGAACTTCCCCAGAAGACTGGGGGACATGGAGACCCCGAAGCGGGCGATGCCTTCCAACGCGCTACCTCCTGAAGGAAGTCATTGGTTCTGAACTGGTTTCGTGTTACTATTCCAGCAATAGTAACAACTCCTCCGGTCACCGTCCCAGACAAATCTAGAAGGCAATTCGTAAACTGTTTATTGATAAAAGGTTACAGCCTATGCGGATCCGCTCTCCCAGGTGGACTCTCCCCGTATCAGATCCTCGAAGGTCTCTCGCTTTCTGACGACCTTCCAGTCCTTCCCGTCGACCATCACCTCCGGAGGCCGAGGACGGCTGTTGTAGTTGGAGGCCATGGCGAACGAGTAGGCCCCTGCCGAGAAGACGGCGAGGTAAGCGCCTGCCTCGACCGGGGGGATCTTGCGGTCCTTGGCGAGGAAGTCGCCACTCTCGCAGATCGGCCCGACAATGTCCGCCGCTGGAAAGGACCCCTCCCCTTCGGGCTCGTCCGTGACAACGGGCCAGATCCGATGGTAGGAACCGTAGAGGCTGGGGCGGATCAGATCGTTCATCCCTCCGTCAGTCACGAGAAACCGCTTCTTTCCCATCTGCTTCCTGTAGAGGGCCTGGACGACCAGTATCCCCGCGTTCCCCACGATGAATCGGCCCGGCTCTATGAGCAACTTCCACCGGCCTCCGCTGGCGAGAGGTCGGACGGCTTCCCCGATATCCGCGGCCGACAGGGCCTCACCCCTCCGGTAGTCGATCCCGAACCCGCCTCCCATGTTGATGTAGCGGATCGGAAGGTCTTCTTCTTCCAGCTCCTTCGCCAGGGCGATCGTCCTCTCAACCGCCTTGACGTAGGGGTCTACCGTGGTGATCTGGGATCCGATGTGTACATGGAGTCCGAGCAGCTGGATTCCAGGGAGGCGGGCGCACTTTCGCAAGACCTCCCTCGCTTCCGGGATGGGGATCCCGAACTTGTTTTCCTCTTTGCCGGTGGTGATGTACTCATGCGTTGACGGATCGACGTCCGGGTTCAGGCGGACGGCGACGCCGGCCCTCTTCCCCTCTGCTCGCGCCACGTGGTCGACCGCGATGAGCTCCTCGTCCGACTCGATGTTGATCATCAGGATCCCGGATCGGATCGCGTGCCGGATCTCCTCCTCCGTCTTGCCGACCCCCGAGAAGATGATCTTCTCCGGGTCCGCGCCGACCATGCGAGCCTTCTTCAGTTCCCCGACCGAAACGACATCGAATCCACACCCGGCATCCTGCAAGGTCTGGATCACGGCCAGGTTCGAGTTTGCCTTGATCGAGTAGCAGACGAGGAAATCGGGCTCGGGGAAGGCCTCCCGAAGCCTCTCATGGTGATGGAGGAGCGTCCTGCGGCTGTAGATGTAGAGCGGCGTGCCTTCACGGGAAGCGATTTCCCGTACCGGCACTTCTTCACAGTAGAGTTCGCCGTTCCGGTAGTTGAAGAAGTCCAACGGCTGCCCCCCCGGCGAGGCGCGATCGCGCCACAAAACGGTTTCGGAAGGGATTATACCGGTGGTGGATCCGGGCCACAAGGCGGCCCGGATGGCTAGGTCAGATAGATCAGGCGACGAGGTCTTGGCGGAGCCTCTGGAGATGCGTGCGAAGTCGCTCGATGATGCGTGAATGGAGCTGGCACACCCTCGATTCGGAAAGGCCGAGGGAGGCGCCAATCTCGCGCATCGTCAACTCTTCGTAGTAATAGAGGATCAGGATGATGCGCTCCCGGCGGTTGAGAATCTTCATCACGAGATCCATGACTTCCTTCTTGGCAATCTCGTGGATCGGATCGATGGCCTGCTTGTCCTCGATGTGGTCGATCGTTCGCAGGACCCGACTCTCGTCCCCGTCATCGGCGCTTTCCCCGAGCGAGACGATCGTGACGGCGCTCGCCTCCCTCACCAGGTCGTCGTACTCGTCGACATCGATTCCGAGCCGCTCGGACATTTCTCGAGCGGAGGGAGACCGACCCAGCTCCATCTCCAGCCTCTTCTTCGCCGCTTCCAGGCGGTGAGCCTTGCTCCGGACGAGCCGGGGGACCCAGTCCATCGCACGGAGGCCGTCGAGGATCGCTCCCCGGATCCGGGTGGTGCAGTACGTCTCGAACTTCACTCCCCGGTTCAGGTCGTATCCGTCGATAGCGTCCATCAGCCCGAAGACGCCTGCGCTCGTCAGGTCATCCAGCTCGACGCTCTGGGGAAGCTTCGACAGAAGCCGTTCCGCCAGGTAGCGAACCAGTGGAAAGTAGATCTCCACCAGACGGTTCCGAGAATCTTCGGAGCCGGTCTTCTTGAATTCCTTCCACAGCCCTTCCGGGTTTTTCAGAGTTTTCCACGCCACGCGAGTGTCCTCGTCCAGGGGTTGTTAACTCCCTCGGGAAGCCCTGTTCCCTTCCCGGGGGGTCGTGGGCTATTCGGACGAAGGGCCCCCCCCGATGGCAGTGACGCCTTCGGAGAAGTGGATGCAGATGGCTATCGGTGCGAAGTGGCCCGTGGGCCGAAAAGATTTGAGCCGGAGCGTTCCCGACGCGGGAACTCCCCAAGCCTTCGAGGCGCCGATCATCCTTACCCCTCTTCTTGCCGGCGTCGTCCGTTCGACACCGGAGTAACCTCGACGCCCTCTACTTCGGCAGAAGACGCGAGCAACCGTACGACATTTTCGAAGGTTTAGAGATTCCCCTCCCGCACGGAGGGTCAGCTAGAGATGGGCACGGCCCTTTCGCTTGCGACTCTTCCTTCGACCGGATGTCTTGGAGGACCGGTTGCTTCCTCGCTTGACCTCCGGGGACTTGCCGGCGTGGGCGATGGAGGGCTCCAGCTTCTCGCTGTCCTCCGCCGCGTCGACCAGCCAGATTTCATCCTCGGGACGGATCTCGGCCTTCGGTGGGTCCGCCTCGAGAAACTCTGCAAGGGCCTTCGGGAGATGTCTCGGCTTGCCATCGATCCCGACGGATAGCTGTCGGACCATCTGGCGTAGATCTTCGAGGTACTTCTCGCGATCCGCTTCGAAACGGTCCAGGGCGAAGCGAAGGCGCAGAGCGGCCTCCTTCAAGATGGGGATGGCCTGAGACTTGCCTCGGGGATGTCTCCCGCTCCTGCTCTCCTCCTCGCCGTGGGCATGCCCCGCCCGGAACCCCTCGTCGAAGCCGATACGGCGCGCGCGGGTCCGGTCGTCCTCGATATCGGTATCGATGTATGTCTGGACCGACTTTGCCTCATCAAGGATGGAACGAGCTTTGGCGAGAATGTTGTCCGCCTCCTGCCTCGCCCGGGCCATGATGTCGACCCCGACGCTCATGGGCGGGACGACGGGCTGGATAGTGGCGCTCTCTCGTTTCGGCACGGGCGGCGACTCCAACGGTTCCAGGGGACCTCCGGCGCACATTTTCCGCGCAGGGAGGTACACCCCGTGTATCGGCAAGCGAAGGCAGAAGATTTAGCGGCGAGGGGAATCTCGAAGGAGGGAGGCGATTTCCTCCAGGGTCTTGGTCTTCTTCAGCGTCTCTATCCGCCGAAGGACGTCGAAGACTTCCTCCCCGAAGAGACGGTGGCCCGATTCGGTGCGCTCCTCCTCGGAGAGGAGCCCGAGGGTAGCGTAGCGGTGAATGCTCTGCCGGGAGAGACCGGTGAACCGTGTGAGCTCGCCGATCCGGTAT
>JAPUJT010000024.1 GCA_027296055.1 Planctomycetota bacterium
GTGGGACGTTACTGGCATGCCGAGTTCATGGGCTAGCGCTGCCGCCAATTGGTCAAGACCAGGATCCCGGATGCGGATCTTAAGCACATCAGCACTAAGATCGACCAGGCCGTTAATCATGTCATGCACGCTCCCTGTATCAGCGTGGTCGACCGTAGGGCGCCCCATCCAGCCATGTTTTGTCTCGTGTTCGATTTGCCCGCCTGCGTAAAAGACCCGAGGCCCGAGGAAATGGCCCGACCGCGACCGTTCGACGATCGCTTGCATCCAGTCGGCCTCGGTTCCTACATCTCGAACCGTGGTGATTCCGAAGTACAGATAGGCTGACGAGGGAGGAGACCACGGCGCGGTGTGGACATGCAGGTTGAACAGGCCCGGAAGCAGGACAAGGTCTTGACCATCAATGCGTTGTGCGCTGCTCGGAGGCTCCAGCGAGCCGACCGGCCCGATCGCCTTGATCAAACCTCCCTCCAGCAGTACATCGGACGGCTCCATCGGTGGGGATCCTGTTCCGTCGATAATGCGGACCCGTTGGATGAAGACAGGAGGGGGTGCTTCCGCAACCTCGTAGGTCAAGTCCAATTCTACCGTTTGCGCCAGTCCTGTGCGTACGTCGAACAGGCGCAGTTTGGCGCCAGAGAGATAGAGGAGCAAATGTCCATCGGCGGACCATGAAAAGTAGCGCGGTGCGGGGTCCGGGAGGTGGACGGGATCTTCTCTGGCTGGAATCTGAGCATAGTACCCGCGCCCCCCGACTGAGTAGGCTACCCGGGATAGGTCGGCCAGCCATGCGGAGCGAAGGGCATAGTCCCCAGGGATCGCCCAATCTCTCGTTTCCCCATCTACCGTGCTCATGCGAACGAACCGGTGTTGATATCCGAGATACTCCGGGGTATTCACATAGGATCGGAACGCGACGATCACAGAATCTCCCTCTGGAGTCCAGCCAGCAAGGGTCGCTCCGAGCCCGCGCCCCTCGTACAAGACCCTTCGTACTGCCGTGTTCAGGTCCACCCAGCCCAACGTGTACGTGGGGTTGAAAGAGTCATAGTTAAATGTGTAGAAAGCCAACCGATCTCCCCGCGGCGACCAGGCCAGATCCTCGACGTGGGGCAAACGGATTCGCTGGGACTCGGAGGTGTCTGCAACATGAAGAACTCGGATCTCCTTTTCTTCTCCCAACGGCACCGCGTAGTACGCGAGGTGTTGCCCGTCCGGAGACCATCGGGGGCGCAATTCTTCTTCGGGAGTGAGCGTCAGCCTCTGCGCCTGCCCGCCTGTCGTTTCCAGCATCCATAGATCGCCGAGGGCCGCAAACGCCACGTGTTGCCCGTCGGGTGAGAGCACCGGTGTTACAATTCCACGGATGGGAACGTGCTCCCCAGGAGACGGCATGTCCGGGCGACGAAGGCCCGACCAGCGCGTCACACGGTGCATCGCTACGAATGGAATCGTGCGTCCGGTGAAACGCCCTTCCTCACCGGGTAGGTCTGTTGCACCGACATTGGGGATTTCCTCGGTTGCCACCGGGAAGAGCCATATTTTGCCGGTCGCCGCGAAAAGGACTGAATCTCCGGCGGGAGTCCAACTGAGAGGCGCCTCGTGTACGTCGTCGATGCCGACAGCAATGGGGCGCGGAGCGCCTTCTCTCCGGTCAACGACCCACGGTTCGCGGGCCCCGGCCCTTCCGGCAAGAAAGGCAAGGCGCTGATCGTTCGGCGAATAAGCGGGAAGTGATGAGTAGGTGGCACCCGACCCGACCAGAGAATCGGGAACGAGTTGCCGGTGTTCTCCGGTGGTCCGGTCTAGTTCCCAGATACCCCGCTTGTCCGGTGGTCCTGTGGTCACCTGATAGGCGACATACTTTCCGCTCTGTGAGAAAGCCAGGTTCGTTGTTCTGGCGGGGATGGACTCCAAGGGGGCAGATTCGTCCCCGGATACGGGGATGCTCCACAAAACGGTCGAATCGCCGGCTACAATGCCCGTGAGGACAGCTGTTCCGTCCGGCGTCCAGTCGATGCCGACGAGGTCGCGAGGCTCGGCATGAAGGTTCGATGTGCGCGTCTCGACATCGATGATGCGGATCCCACGCCGTTGCGGATCGCCTTCCCAAAACCTGGCCGCGAGGCGGCGCGAGTCCGGTGCCCAAGCAAGGCCGAAGTATTCGGTCGGATCGGTTAGAGGATCTGTAATCGCTACGGCCTGCCCTCCATCTCGGGTAACCATCCAGACCTGGCCGAGAATCAGGAAGGCAATCCGGCTACCGTCAGGTGAGAGCACGGCGAGAAGATCTGTGCCTTCACGTACCTCTACCTCAAGGGCCGTCTGGCGGAGAGGCCCGTCAAAGAAGCCATCAGTATTGCCGGGGTCGCTGCATCCAAGGAGCAGCAGCAAATTGAGGCCGACGAGCCCGCATCTCGCGACGGTATTATTTAGAAACATGCCAAACCTCGCCTTGTCGTGGAAGCTTCACCCTGCTCTGAAGATAAGAATTGTGCCGTGCGGATGCGAATTGATAGCCCAGGCGCTCAAGCTGCCTTGGCCTGATATCATAGCATGGCCTCGAACTCCACCGGCGAGCGGTAGCCCAGGGCCGAGTGCGGATAGAGTTGGTTGTAGTCCTGCTCGATCCAAGGGCCGATCTTCTCCTTGGCCTCGCTGAAGCTGGCGAACTCCTCTAACCAAATATCACTTCCTCTTTGATCGTACGGATCATCCGCTCGGCCTCGGCATGGC
>JAPUJT010000025.1 GCA_027296055.1 Planctomycetota bacterium
TGTATTCGATGGGAACCGATCCGAGGCGCGCCAGCAGGATTTCTCCGGCCTCCCGGGCAATTTCCATCGCGAAATCAACGATCGCGGCCACAGTCTCCTACCGGGCTCCAGATGGTTCGGTGCGCGTCATGAAACTCTTACAGGCTGAGGGAGCGGGCGAGCTGATCTCGATGCTCCCTGAGCCGGTCGACGACTTCCGAGGGGGCTTTGCGAAGGAACTGGGGGTTGGAGAGTTTCTTTTCCATCGACTGGAGCTGGACTTGCAGTTTTGCCCGCTCCGCCGCCTGCCGGGCCTTCCAGGCCTCGCCCGCCTCGCCCAGACCCTTCAGGGGCACGGCGATGTGGATCCCGTCGACGAGCTTGCTGACGGCGTTCTTGGGGCGCTCCATCTCGACGCCGACGGATAGGTCATGCACTCTCGCCAGCCTTCTGAGGAGATCCGCACTTTCCTGAACCTCCTTTCGAGCTGCCTCGGTCGAGACCGACGCCACCACCTCCAGAGACTGGCCCTGCGGGATTCCCACCTCGGCGCGGACGTTGCGAATGCAGGCCACGATCCCGAATACCCTCTCCATCCGCCGCTCGATCGACGTATCGACAAGTTTCCGATCCGGCTTCGGGAAGGAAGCGACGGCAAGCGCCACCGCCCGCTCCGACTTCGGGAGGTGCCCCTTCAATCGCTGCCAGATCTCTTCGGTGATGAACGGCATGACGGGGTGGAGAAGTCTCAGTGTGCGGTCCAGGACGTGTACCAGTACCCATCGGGCCACCCTCTGATCCGCCGCGGGGCCCTCCCGGAGACGCGTCTTCACGATCTCGACGTACCAGTCGCAGAATTCATGCCAGAAGAACTGATAAAGGAGATGGGTGAATTCGTGGAAGCGAAACGCATTCAGGGACGTCTCGACACGGTCGGTCACGGAGTTGAGGCGGCTCAGGATCCAGCGGTCTTCCTCGCGGCGCGGCCTGGATGCCCGTGTCGCCGTCGGCTCACCGATCTGATCGAGCACGAAGCGCGACGCGTTCCAGAGCTTGTTGGCAAGCTTTTTGCCCCCGTCGAACCGGCTCGCCGACAGCCTGATGTCCTGTCCTTCGGAGGTGAGCTGGATCAGGGAGAACCTGACGGCGTCCGCTCCGAACTTGTCGATCATCTCGATCGGGTCTATCCCGTTCCCCTTCGACTTGGACATGCGCACGCCGTGCTCGTCCTGGATCGTCCCGTGGATCAGAACGGACGAAAAGGGGACATCATCCATGAACTCCAGGCCCTGGATGATCATCCGGGCGACCCAGAAATAGATGATGTCGCGCGCCGTGCTGAGGGTGTCCGTGGGGTAGTACCGCTTGAGATCCGCCGTCTTCCTGGGCCATCCCAGCGTCGAGAACGGCCAGAGGGCGGACGAAAACCAGGTATCCAGGACGTCCTGGTCCTGCGTGAGGTCGGTTCCCTTGCACCCGGGGCACTTCCTGGGCGGCTCGACCCGGACGATCACCTCCCCACAGGCGCAGTTGTAGACCGGAATCCGGTGTCCCCACCAGAGTTGACGGGAGATGCACCAGTCCCGGAACTGCTCCAGCCAATCGAAGTAGGTCTTGCTGAACCTCTCCGGATGGAATCGGACCCGGCCGTCTCGGACACTCTTCAGGGCAGGCCGTGCGAGAGGCTCCATCTTCACGAACCATTGCCGGGAGACGGTAGGCTCGATCACGGTGCCGCATCGCTGGCAGTGGGGGACGTTATGAAGATGATCCTCCTCGCGGAGGAAATTCCCCGTTCGATTCAGCTCCTGCAGGACATTTTTGCGGCACTCGAAGCGGTCCTGACCGGCGAACTTCCCCGCGTTCTCGTTCATCACTCCCCGGTCGTCCATCACTCTGACCCGGGGAAGTCCGTGCCGCTCTCCGATCTCGAAATCGAGGGGATCGTGGGACGGCGTGACCTTGACCGCTCCGCTGCCGACTTCGGACTTGACCCCCTCGTCCGCCACGATGGGGATCTCCCGTCCCAGGATCGGGAGGATCACCGTTCTTCCTACGAGCTCCTTGTACCTCTCGTCGCCGGGATGGACGGCAACGGCCGTATCCCCGAGCATCGTCTCGGGCCTCGTCGTGGCGACGGTGATGAACTTGTCCGAATCTTTCAGAAGATAGCGGAGCCAGTAGAGCTTGCCGGGGATCTCCCTCCCTTCGGCCTCGAGATCGGAGAGGGCGGTATTGCAGCGCGGGCACCAGTTGACGATCCGCTCGCCCCGATAAATCAGACCCTTTTCGTAAAGATGGACGAAGACAGTGGCCACCGCCCGCGAGAGCCCCTCATCGAGCGTGAAGCGCGTCCGCGACCAGTCGCAGGACGCTCCCAGTCTCTTCAGCTGGTCCAGGATCCTCCCACCGTACTGCTCCACCCACTCCCAGCAGCGTTTCACAAACGCCTCGCGGCCGATCTCCTCGCGGCTCGTCCCCTCCTTCTCCAGGGCCCGCTCGACGACGTTCTGCGTGGCGATCCCCGCGTGATCCGTGCCGGGGATCCAGAGGGCGTCGTATCCCTGCATCCGCTTGAATCGGATCAAGATGTCCTGAATCGTGCTGTTCAGGGCATGCCCCATGTGGAGGGCGCCGGTGACGTTAGGGGGGGGGATGGTGATCGTGTACGGCTTCTTGCGGCTACGCGGGCGGGGCTGGAAGCAGTTCTCTTTCTCCCAGAGCTTGGTAGACCGCTCTTCGGTCTGTTTCGGATCGTAGTGGGTCTCGGCCATATCGGTGGATGCTAGTAAAAACGAGGCCGGCACGCTGTACCGGCCTCGTTGGGCTTTCGGAGCTGAGAATTCTGGAAACCTTGAACCTCAGGGAGAGCCTCAGGGCGCTGCCGCGACCTCCGGCTCCTTCGCCTCGTCCTTCACGTAGAAGTCGAAGAAGAGGTGATTGTCTTTGACCTTTACGTCGACCGTGTTCTTGTCCTTGAAGGCCCCCTTGAGGATCTCCTCGGCGAGAGGATCTTCGATGAACTGCTCGATAGCGCGGCGGAGAGGCCTTGCCCCGTAGTCCATGTTGTATTTATCTCCGATCAGGTGTTCCTTGGCCTCTGAAGTCAGATTGAGAGTGAATCCCCGATCCTTCAGCCGGTCCTGCACCTGGCGAATCTCGATGTCCACGATGTGGAGCAGGTTGTCTCGGGTCAGGGCCTGGAAGACGATCACATCGTCCAGCCGGTTGAGGAACTCGGGTCGGAACTCCTTCTCCAGCTCCTCCATCAGCAGCTTCTTCATCGTCTCGTAATTCTGCTCCTCGGTGGTCGCCTTGAAGCCGAGGCCCGACTGATTCTTGATGGTCGAGGACCCGAGGTTCGACGTCATGATCAGGATCGTGTTCCGGAAGTCGACCCTCCGACCGAACGAATCGGTCAGAACACCCTCCTCCATGATCTGGAGGAGCATGTTGAAGACGTCGCTGTGGGCCTTCTCGATCTCGTCGAGGAGAACGATCGCGTAAGGCCTTCGCCGGATCTTTTCGGTGAGCTGTCCCCCCTCCTCGAACCCGACATAGCCCGGAGGCGCTCCGACGAGACGGGAGACGTTGTGCTTCTCCATGTATTCCGACATGTCGATCTGGATCAGGGCGTCCTCCTCGCCGAACATGAACTTGGCGAGGGCCTTGGCGAGCAGCGTCTTCCCCACGC
>JAPUJT010000026.1 GCA_027296055.1 Planctomycetota bacterium
TTCGCTACGCCGCGGCGGGATTCCGTCTGGCCAAGGTGCCCGAGGTGCTCCTCGAGTGGCGCGAGGCGCCCGGCCGGCTCTTCCGAAAGGACCCCCGCTACGGCAAGGAGCCGTTCTGGCGCTGCAAGGCCCATTACCTCGCCCGGGGTCCCCTCGCTGGAGGACGCCCCGTCTGGATCTGGGGCGCAGGCGTGGGGGGAAAGCGGATCTCCCGCGCCCTGAAGGACGAAGGAATTCCGATCCGGGGCTTCATCGACATCGATCCGCGAAAGGTGGGCAGCACCCGCCGCCACCTCCCCGTCATCCCACCCCAAGACCTCTCCCCGCGAGAGGGGGAGATGATTCTGGCTGCCGTCGTGGCTCGAGGCGCGCGAGCGCAGGTACGCGAGAAGCTGCAGGAGCTGGGATTTGCGGAAGGCGAGCAGTTCATCTGCGTCGCTTGATCGATCCCCCTCCAGCCCGATAATGGGCCTTCCTCGTACGTTCGTAAGGAAGGACCATGACCTCGGACGCCCCCGTACTTCAGATGCGCTCCATACGGAAGGAGTACTTCGGCACGCCGGTGCTCAAGGGGATCGATCTCTCGATCCGCCGGGGCGAGATCCATGCCCTTCTCGGGGAGAACGGGGCGGGGAAGTCGACCCTGATGAACATCCTCTTCGGGATGCCGGTGATCCGGTCGACGGGGGGGTTCGAAGGCGAGGTGCTGGTGGACGGGAAGCCGATCAAGATCAACTCCCCGTCGGACGCGATGTCGCTCGGGATCGGCATGGTCCATCAGGAGTTCATGCTGATACCCGGGTTTACAATCTTCGAGAATATCAAGCTCAATCGGGAGCGGCTGCGAGATACGCTTCTGGGCAAGGTCCTCGGCTCGCGCCTCGAACTTCTCGACATCCCCGCGATGCGAAAGGACGCTCGTGCCGACCTGGATCACGTAGAACTCTCTGTCGATGAGGCGGCCTTTGTGGGAGGACTTCCGGTCGGACACATGCAGTTCGTCGAGATCGCGCGCGAGCTGGACAAGACCGACCTCCGCGTTCTCGTCTTCGACGAACCGACAGCGGTGTTGACAGAGGGAGAGGCAGAGACTCTTCTCGGGACGATGCGCCGCCTGGCGGACGAGGGGCTGGCGATCCTATTCATCACACACAGACTGGACGAGGTGATGAAGGTGGCCGAAACCGTCACGATCCTCCGGGATGGGGAAAAGGTGGCGTCCGGGCCTCGAGCGGAGACATCCGTCGAGGAGATCGCTGAGCGGATGGTGGGTAGGGAGCTCTCTGGCTCCAAGCGCGACCCGGCGACGATGTCCGGCGAGGAAGTCATCCTCAGCATGAAGGACCTCCACGTCTCGATGCCGGGAGAGGACGTCCACGGGGTCGATCTGGAACTCAAGAAGGGAGAGATCCTCGGCATCGGGGGCCTCGCGGGTCAGGGAAAGATCGGCATCGCCAACGGCCTGATGGGACTCTTTCCCGCCAAAGGAGAGGTTATCGTCAAGGGAACTCCCCTTCGACTGGGCGCCCCGAGCGATTCTCTCGCGGCGCGGATGGCCTTCGTCTCGGAGGATCGTAGGGGGGTGGGGCTGCTTCTCGACGAATCGATCGAGATGAACATCGCCATCCCGGCGATCCAGATCCGCCACCGATTCCTCAAGCTCGACTGGCTGGGTCCGCTGGCCTGGATCGATCGGAAGCACGTCCGCGAGCACGCTCTCGACATGATCGAGCGGCTCAGCATCCGGTGCGTAGGACCGGCGCAGATCGTGCGGCGCCTGTCGGGGGGCAATCAGCAGAAGATCTGTCTCGCGCGCGCCCTCAGCCTCGATCCGCAGATTCTCCTCGTCTCGGAGCCGACACGAGGGATCGACGTCGGGGCCAAGGAGCTGGTTCTCGACTGGCTCGTCCGGATGAACCGGGAGCAGGGGATGGCGATCCTGATGACATCGAGTGAGCTCGGCGATCTCCGTTCCCTCTGCCATCGGATTGCGATAGTGAGCGAGGGGAAGGTGGCGGGGATCCTGCCTCCCGATGCTCCGGACGTGAAGTTCGGACTCCTCCTGACCGGAAAGGCGGTATGAGTCCATCTTCCCGCTTCAACGGTACGTGGGTCTGGGAGAGGATCCGAGCCTTTGGGATCTCCCGCTGGATCATCGTGGCGTTCGTGGCCACCGTGTGGCTACTCGCCGCGATGGAGGACTCCCTCAATCTAGGGACCCTCGTTGGCGACTCTCTTGTTCGAACGGCGATGCACGGACTCCTTGTCCTCGCTCTCGTCCTGCCTGTGCGCGCTGGAAACGGGCTCAACTTCGGAATTCCCCTGGGAATCGTCTGTGGACTCGTGGGCGGTGTCTGTGTCATCGAGCTGGCGGCTCCCCACCCGTTCGGAATTCAGTCCTGGGGTCCGCATGTCGAGCTGGCCCGCGGCTGGACCGGTTTCATCCTCGCCAACCTGGTAGCAATTCCCCTGGCGGGAGCCGCTGGCCTTGCATTCGGCTGGCTACTTGAAAGGGTGCGGGGTCAGGAGATGGTCGTCGGAATCTACGTGGGATTCGGCGCCGTCGCCGGCTTCTGCGTCGTATGGCTGCTTGCCCCGGTCACTTCGCCGGAGCTTGTTTGGCCTCTGAAGGGAAGTGAGATCAGGAGCACAATCGTTCTCAACGATTACTTCAGGTGGATTTTGGATTCTTCAGGCGAGATCACCTTCGGAGAATGGGCGCCCGAGGATCTCGGTCCGAATGGGGAGCCCAATCAATTCAGCCGACCTCCCGGGCTGTACATTCCGACGGGGCTGCTCCTCTACTGGATGGCCTTCTGTGGCGCGATGGTCCTGTTCCTTCGCACACGCCTCGGGACGGCGTTGACCGCGGCAGGCACGAATCCGACCTATGCCCGATCGTGCGGGATCAATGTGCCGGGGATGAGGGTCTTTTCCATCATGATTTCGACCGTCCTGTCGGCCATGGGGATCCTTGTCTATTCCCAGTCCTACGGATTCCTACAGCTCTACTCGGCCCCCTTGTGGATGGCCTTCATGATCGTTGCTGCCTTGCTCATCGGAGGCGCGTCGCTGAGGAGGGCGAGCGTCGTGCACGTCATCATCGGCTCATTCCTCTTCTTCTCATTGCTTACGATGGCCCTTCCCGTGATCAATGCTCTCGTCCGGGGTTCCAAGTACGAGGAATCTCTGGGAAACCTGCCTGAGATAGCGCGGCTCGTGATCCAAAACGGGGTGATCTTGCTCGCCCTCACCCAAGTAAAGAGGGCGGACAGGTGAGACGGACCCAGGAACTATGGTCGGAGCTCCTCGTGCCGGGGATCTTCCTCTGCATCACCATAGCAGCGATCGCGATCGGCGAGATTCCGATTCACGCAGTGACCTCGGACGCTCTGGAGCGTGTATTCCGGAACCTGGTCCTGGTCCTTTCCCTGATGATCCCGATCGTGGCAGGGCTGGGACTTAATTTTGGAATCGTGTTGGGGGCGATGGCCGGTCAGATGGGTCTGCTCTACGTCGAAAATGGCGAGATCGGCGGATTGGGAGGGATCTGCGTCGCCGTGGCCTGCTCGATCCCCATCGCCATGCTGCTCGGGTACTTGACGGGGCTCCTGTTTAACCGGGCACGTGGCAAGGAGATGGTGACTGGCCTGATCCTCGGTTTTTTCGCCAACGGATTCTATCAGCTACTTTTCCTTATCCTCGCCGGCCCGGTGATCCCGATAAACCACCCGCGGATGCTGCTACCGGAAGGGATTGGCCTGAGAGTGACCGTCGAGCTCCGGTCGGTTGAGCGTGGTCTTGATTCCCCCCTCGAGGCTGTTGGGGGCGGATTCTCGGGTTCGGTTCCTCTCGATATCGGCGGCCGTTTCTGGGGCGAGATCCCCTTGTTGACCCTCTTCGTGCTCGTGGTCATCTGCCTGGGCCTCTGGTTCTTTTTCCGCACCAAGCTGGGTCAGGACATTCGGGCGGTGGGTCAGGACCCTCACGTGGCGGAGATCGCCGGGATACGGGTGGATCGATGCCGGATCATCGCGATCATGCTGTCTATGGTGCTTGCGGGGATCGGCCAGATCATCTGGCTCCAGAACATGACTGTGATGAACACATTCGGGTCGCACGAACAGGTCGGGTTCTATGCGATTGCTGCCATCCTCGTTGGCGGGGCCACGGTCACGCGGGTCCGGATCTGGAACGCGATCGCCGGGACGATCCTCTTCCATACAATGCTGGTTGCGGTTTCCACGGCCATGATGAGAGTGGAGGTCACGCAGCTCGGCGAGTATTTCCGACAGTTCTTCCTCTTTGCAATCATCGGCGTGACCCTTGCGATCTATTCCTGGAAGTCGAAGAAGGCAGGGGAGAAACTGATCCAGTGACGACCCTACTTTTCGCCCCGGCGATGGCGTAGGGTCGGAGAACAGATCCTGTCCTCGGGGGCGGGCCCTGGATACAATCGTCGAAAGTTCCGGATTGCCAAAACCCTTGACCTCGAGGAGCATGCAACTATGAAGAGCAGCAGGGCCCGCCTCATCGCTCTTGCCGTCGTTCTGGCCACCTTCATCACTTGCACTCCCGGCGCCTCGGAAGTCTCGACCCTGACTTCACCCCATCCGGAGGGAATCTACGGCCCCCTCGACTTCAAGATCGGGATCATGACGGGAACCGTCTCCCAGGGGGAGGACGAGTACCGCGCAGCGGAGCGAGTGATTCAAAAGTACGGATCGGAGCGAATCGTCCATAAGACCTATCCCGACAATTTCATGACGGAGCAGGAGACCACGGTAACCCAGTTGCTCGAGATGGCGCACGACCCCGAGATCAAGGCGATCATTGTGGCACAAGCGATCCCGGGCACCCTCCCGGCCATCAAGAAGATCAGGCGCCGGAGGACGGACATCGCTTTCATCCTTGTGGCACCGCAGGAGGATCCGGAGCAGATTGCAGAATATGCCGATCTCGCGATCCAGACGGACGATCTTCTGCGAGGCAAGACGATTGTTCAGCACGCTAAGAAGATGGGGGCGAAGAAGTTCCTCCATTACACCTTCCCACGGCACATGTCGATGGAGATCCTGGCGCGCCGCCGCGACATCATGCGGGAGGTCTGCACGAAAGAGGGGCTTGAGTTCATTTCGCTGAATGCGCCGGACCCGACAGGGGATCAGGGGATCGCCGGCTCACAGAAGTTCATCCTCGAGGACATCCCCCGGCAGATCGCTGAACATGGCAAGGACATTTGCTTCTTTTCCACGAACTGTTCGATGCAGGAGCCCGTCATCCGGGCGGCGATGGATGGAGGGGCGATCTTCGCCGAGCAATGCTGCCCGAGCCCCACGCACGGCTATCCGGGAGCGCTGGGGATTTCCATTTCGCCGGAGATTGCCGGTGACATGGCCAAGATCCGGGAGCAGATCAAGCGGAAGGTGACAGAGAGGGGCGTCAACGGGCGTTTCGGCACGTGGCTCGTCTCCATGCATATGGTGATGATCGAGGCGGGGGTCGAGATGGCGATCGGGCAGGTGCACGCCGACCTCGACTTGACCGACCGGGCCGTCATCAAGAAGACGCTGGAGAAGATAGGGGGGGCCAAGGTGGAGCTTGCCCTCTTCAACGAGCACCCGAACTTCGTGATGGTCATCTCCGAGAACGTCCCCTTCTGAAGAGCCATTCGAGGCCAAAGGCGGCGAGGATGGCGGGAACAGCGATGAAAATGCCGTTCTCCGGCCGGAACAGCCCGAAGCCGTACGGATTCCAGGAGAAGGGGTAGGCCCACACGATCCCGCCCAGGCCCAGATGGGACTTGAAGGCGTCCAGGAAGAGCTGGATCATCCCCCCGAAGACAAGCCCCCCGAAGACGATCTTTCGCTCCGCCTCCTGATAGAGGAGGCAGAACCCGTACGACATAGCGAGCACGCCCGCAGGGGTATGGGTCGGCCCGAGGAACTCCGGAGGAACTCGCAGGCCCAGGTAGAGCCCCTTGTAAGCGATGTCAGGTAGGGCGGTTCCGACGAGGACGGCGAGGCGGCCCGGTCCAACGGGGAGGGCGCGTCGAGCCAGGGAGGCGAGGGCGATGTGGACAGCCAGGTCGGGGATGGCGACCTCCTCAGGTTCGGGGCACGAAGAGGGGCAATCCGCGTCGGAGTCGATATCGCTGCCATAGCAGTGACGCCAGAAAGAGGAGAGCCCCGACGGAGAGGACGTACATCGAGGTCCGTTTCCAGGCGTATCCTTCATGGCGCGTCGCCCGGCGGGCCTGGATCGCGTCGGGAGGAACATATTCGCCTCGCACCGAGATGCGGTCTCCCACCCGGGCCTGGATCGATGGCTGGAGAATCCGAACCCGGGTGGTTCTCTCCATGATCCGAAGCTCACTCGAATCGGCCGAGACGTCCACGACGCGGACCGCCCCGACATAGACTTCGTTGCCGGCGAACCTGTCGCCGGTCTCGATGCATTCCAGGATCGAGGGCCGGATCTCGATCGGACGAAATCCGTTCAAGCAAAACAGAAACGTGAGGGCCATGAGGGCGCCCAGCATCTTCCAGGCGAGATAGCGATCGTTGAAAAGCAGGGCAACCTCCATTCGGATCCGACTCGGTAATTTGGAAAGTAGCCACACGCGTCACGGCGTGTCAAGCGGTGCGATCTGGGAGGCTCCCACATGGTGGAAGCCGTTGACGGCCCGGGGGTTCCGTGATAAAATTCGCCTCCTGTTGGATAGCGATGAAGTGGCCGAATTCCGGGTATTGAAGGGGTTTTGCACCCGGGTTTCCGTGTCCGGGCGGACATTGCAGCCTGAAGGGAAGTTCAGGAGGATTCGATGGCGGATGTAGACGATGGATTCCTCAGCTGGATGGACGAGGGAGGGGAAGAGAACCAGGTCGTCGAGGCCGAGACCATCGAGAAGAAGACTCGTACCTTCCGGGCCGACAAGGTCATCGATTCGTTCCTCAGATTCCTGACCAAGAAGAGAAAGCTCACCGAAGAAGACCTCGAAGCGGTCTACCGGATCACCGTCCAGAAGATCATCGAGGCGGTGCAGGCCCAGGCGATCACCATCTACACCGTGGGGAACGACAACAAGATAGGTTTCAGCCAGGTCTTCTTTTCGGAGAGCCTCCACAAGTCTCCGGCGGACAAGAAGAAATACAGGGAAAAGGCCGAGAAGCTGAAGGATATCAAGATCCCCATTGGCACGGGGATCGTGGGCAAGGTCATCGAGACCGGAAACGCGCTGGCGTCGCTCGAGGTCGGCGACGATCCCAACTTCAACCGCGATATCGACGCCGCGATCGGCTTCAAGACCGAATCGATGATCACCGTTCCGATCAAGGATGACGGGGACGTCCTCGGAGCAATCCAGGTGATCAACAAGCATCCGAAGACGGGAACGACCGTCTTCTCTGAAGTGGATCAGAGCTTCCTCGAAGATGTCGCCGAATACTCGGGGAAGATCATGGGCCGGGTCAAGAACCCGGACAAGGAGTTCAGCGAGGAGGAGAAGGCGAAGTACGTCGCCCGGCTTTCGGACTGCGAGTACGTCGACCTGAACGAGATGGAGGAGATCGACAAGATCATTCTCGACGAGATCGGCATGGACGTCCTCGACAACCTCAAGATCCTGCCTCTCAAGAAGCTTGGTCCCAAGGCGCTCAAGGTGGCGATGGCCAACCCGAAGGACGTCCTCATGATCGAGACCTTCGAGCGGAAGACCAAGCTGAAGATACAGATCATGGTCGTGGCCAGCAGCACAGCGATCGAAGAGAAGATCGATCGATACGTGCAGGAGGCCAAGCTCGCCAGGGAGCAGTCGGCGGATGAGGAAGAGGAGGAGGAAGAGGCGGAGGAGTCCGATGAGGACATCAAGAAGGGTAAGGACAGTCCCATCATCCGACTCGCCAACAGCATCATCGAGGACGCCAACCTCCGTGGGGCATCGGATATCCACGTGGAACGGTTCGAAAGGGGGGGCGTGGTTCGCTTGAGAGTGGACGGGGTGCTCGAGAAGAGGATGCCGCTAAAGAGTTCCCAGATGAGGCCCCTCGTGGCGCGCTACAAGATCATGGCCGGCTTGGACATAGCGGAGAAGCGTCTCCCCCAGAGCGGTCGGATCATGTTCAAGAAGTTCGTTCCCAACTGCGACGTGGATCTCCGCGTCGAATCGGCCCCGATGTCCTGGGGGGAGAAGATCGTCATGCGACTCCTCAAGAAGGAGTCGACGGTCATGGGGCTCGAGAAGATGGGTTTCTCGCCGCCCAACCTCAAGAAGTATCGGGGCGTGATCGAGCAACCGTACGGGATGATACTCCACGTAGGACCCACGGGGAGCGGAAAGACCACGACGCTCTATTCTGCCCTCGCCGAGATCAACACGGTGGACATCAACATCTCCACGGCGGAGGACCCGATCGAGTACATGCTCCCTGGCGTGAACCAGATGCAGATTCACAAGGATATCGGGCTCACGTTCGGCATCGCGCTTCGTTCCTTCCTCCGGCAGGACCCGGACGTGATCCTCGTCGGAGAGATCCGTGACCAGGAGACGGCCGAGATCGCGATCGAGTCAGCCCTGACGGGCCACCTCGTCTTCAGCACCCTCCACACCAACGATGCCCCCGGTACGATCATCCGATTCGTCGACATGAACATCGAGCCGTTCCTCATTTCATCCTCCGTCTTGCTCGTCTGCGCCCAGCGCCTGATGCGCCGGCTCTGCTCCTGCAAGGAGGAGGGAGACTGCACCGACGAGGAGAAGAAGATCTTCGCTGTGGGGCTCGGTGAGGAGAAGGTCCCTGCCAAGATCTTTCACGCCAAGGGCTGCTCGAAGTGCGGCAAGAGCGGTTACAAGGGGCGGACGGGCGTCCACGAGGTGATGACGCTCGACGAGGAGATGTGTCACCTGATCGTCAAGAAGTCGGCCACCGATGTGCTGAAGAAGAGGGCGAGAGAGATCGGGATGATCACGCTCTACCAGGACGCCCTCGACAAGGTCACGCTCGGAATATCATCTCTCGAAGAAGCCGTGTCCAACGTTCGGGCAGATTAGCTCCTCTAGAACTCGATCCCCTTCCTCGCGGCGGTCCCTTCGTCGAAGTAGTGCTTCACCTTCCTCATCTCGGTGACGAGATCCACTCTCTCGATCAGCTCGTCCCAGACCACGTGGCCTGTCAGGACCAGCTCGAACCTTCGATGGCGATCGTAGTGGTCCAGCAGCGACATCACGTCCTCCTTTTTCAGGAGGTGGTACTTCACCGTCGCCAGGATCTCGTCGAGAAAGAGGAGGTCCTGCTTCTCTTCTTCGATCAGCTTGCGAGCGAGGCCGAGCCCACGCTTCGCCTCCTCGAAATCCTCCGGCTGGTTCTTGAAGCGAAAGGTTCCGTCCGGCTGCATCCGTTCGCAGCCCGTGGGGTGTAGCTCGATCCCCGGAATCGTCCGGAGGAGGTGGCGCTCCGAGTAGTGCTCGTTCTTGCCGTCGTAACCCTTGTCGAACTGCACGATCGCCACCGTCTTCCCCGCCCCGGCCGCGCGGAGCGACAGCCCCATCCCGGAAGTCGTCTTGCCCTTTCCAAAGCCGTAGTAGACATGAATCTTGTGATCCTGCTCGCTCAACGTCCCGTCCCCTCTGGCGGCTCCGCCTCGATCAGTTCATCGAACCAGTTGAGCTTCTCCGCGTGCCTGAGGTAAAAGCGTCCCAGCAGATGGAAGCCGATCATCGCCAGGTACATCCACAGAAAAGAGGTGGGAATCACGTAGAGGAGAAAACCGACGTAAGGAATCGGTTGGAGAAGACCCAGGATTCCGGAGAGAAGGGCATTCGCCGCGATGACGCCGAGGACCAGTCCCTGGAGCCTCAAGTATTCAGGAAGCACGCTGCCTATCGATCCGAACAGGAATCCGGGGCGCACGGCCTGCGAGAGCTGCTTGAAGCGGGAGTAGCCAAGGAGGACCATCGGCAGGAGGAAGACACCCCCCAGGATGAGCAGGATGAGGATCGTCACGGTGACGATATTGAACCCCATCTGGTTCCCGCAGAGAATCAGCCACGCAAGGGCGGGGCCCAGGGTGAGGGTGAGACAGAAGAGCATCGAGAAGAACGGGCCGAACATCGAACTCCAGAAGTCCCGAAAATCGGTCCACTCGGGAGGCTCCTCCTTCCCCATCGCGCTCGCCTCCACGATCTGGAGCCAGTAACTGGCCAGCGTTCCCCAGGTGATGATCCAGAAAATCGTTGCCACCCCGATCCAGATCAGGGTCAGGCTCGACCCGATAGGTACGTCACCCAGGGTTCGTCCGAGGGCCATCAAGATCGCGCCGCCGATCAGGGTCGCCCGGCCCCACCCCTCCATCGGGTAGCGCCAGACTCTCGGCCAGTCTTCCCGGAAGGAGAGCCGAAGCGACTCCGGAGCCTCTATCCGGGGCGTCCTCTGGGCGATCTCCTTTCCCTGGAGGCTCGGCTCGCCCGGATCGATCCTCCAGATCCGGAAGCGGTACCGGGCGGCCTCCTCCTCATCTCCCATCTGCTCGCATACGAGCACGGACTCCTTCAGAATCCCGATGTCCTCGGGTGACCGTCGGCTGGCGTGATCCAGATCTGTCAGCCGAACCCTGAGATCATCCAGCGGGTCGCCCGCAACCGACGCTGGCTCTTCGCTGAAAGGTGGCAACTCCATCTCAACCTCGCCGTCGGATCGCCTCGGGAATATCCAGTCCGGGGACATCCGTATCTGTCAGCAGGGCGTAGATGTCGCTGAACCCCTTGAAGAACTCGATCCCGACAAGATAGCCGGTGGAACGATCGTAGTAGAGGGCCCCGGAGATGTCAGCGTTCTTCACCTTGTAAGCGCGCCACCCTTGCCAGTCGACCTCGCCGTGTAATGGATAGGTGTTCAAATAATGTTCCCCCGGCTCGGGTCGTCGAGGCCCGCAGAGGATCGTCTGCTTCCGATCCTTTCGGCCCATCATCATCATGAAGCGAGGGTCCAAGATTGGGCCCTCTTGCGAGGGCGCCGTCGTGAGAAAGTCGCCCTCACGGTTCACGGTGAAATCGGTAACCTCGCGCCGGAGCCCCCCCGTCGTGCTCATCGATCGAAAGCGATACCCCCCTTCGACCTTCTCGATCTCGTACCGCATTCTCAGCCACTGAGAGTCGGAGGCGGAGATGACGTCGTATTGGAGAAAGGTCCCGTCGACCAGGAGTAGCTTGTCGGCCCCCGTTGCCCGGGCGACGAGGCCCGGTATCGCGGGCGAGAGGACGAACCCGACCACCAGCACCAGCACGGCTCCCGCGCCCCCGGCCGCAGCGATCGGCAGGGTGACATTCCGTTCCGGCGCCTTCTCCCGCCCGTACCATTGCAGCCGTCCGACCGACTGGGCGTAGACGTGACCTATGAGGTGGGCGATCGTCAGAAGAGCGTAGAGCCCTATCGTGGACGCGCCGACAAGAAGGATCAGCGTGCCGAGGAGTGGGTAGGGAAACAGCGCGGCGACGAGATACGCGAAGAGGGCACAGGCGATCCACTTCCCCGAGAGGATCACGCAGATGGCCGAGAACAGCGACAGGTAATCGGGGAGGATCTTGCGGATCGACTCGAAAAGGAACGGGACGTTCATCAGATCGGAATACGAGCGGAGGATGGCATAGACCATGAGGGCCATCGGGATGATGATGAGGCCGGCGAGAAAAGTGACGGCAAGAAGCGTCCCCGAGAAGAAATTGAAACCGATGGTGAACCAGCTGATGAGAAGGACGAGCAGAAACGGCGCGAGCGGGATGATGTGACAGCCCAGAAACACCAGCAGGGGCTGGAAGATCGAGTTCCACGGGTCCATCGGAGTAGGCCAGTCGAGCGGATCAACGCCGCCACTCGCGCTGTTTCTTATCACACCCAGGGTGAAGGCGGCGATGTAGCCTATGACGAGGATCGAAAGCGCGTAACCCAGGATGTTGACGGTGGCGTAAGTGAGGGACGTCCCCAGGAGGGCTCCTCCGGCGAGCAGGATCACGAAGCCACGATCCTCGATCGCGCATTGCAGCACGTCGGGGATGTCGCGCCAGAAGGGCTCCGCCTCACCCGATGGATGGGGGGAGGGGGGAGCCGCCCTTCGTGACGGCGCATCCTTCTTCACGGGCTTGCCGCGGGCGGGAGAGTCGACGGGCGCTCGGCGCAGATACTCATCTCGATGGAGGGATGCCTCTTCCTTGTCGCCGATCTTTTCGTAGAGTTGCGACATCTGCAGGAGGATGTCCACGTCCTCCGGCCGCCGCTTTCTCTCGCGCTCAAGTTCCAGCAACTCGCCGCGAAGCTCGAACTCCTCTTCGGAAGGGGGAAGAGGGCCGTCGGCCGGCTCCGGGGCAGCATCGATGATCGGCGCCTCGGCCTCCGGGGCCCGGCCGGCCTCTTCAACCTGGCTCCGGGATGCACTCTTCTTTCGGATCAGCGCGCTGCAGGCCTTGCAGTAGAGCGCGCCCTTCATCCTCTCCATCTCGTCCTTGGGGAAATCAGAGTAGCAGTGGGCGCAGATGCCCTTCGGGGTCCGGGTCGGTAGGTCGCTCCACTCTCCTGCCAAGGCCGATTCCTCACAATGCCGGGAGTCGGGATCCTAACCTTGCGGGGCGACGACGGCAAGATAGGGCGGCAGAACCGCCGATCTTCGCCGCGTCATCCGTACTGCTAGAGCGGAAGCAGGGGTGGGTCGAGGCCCGTATCAGCGCAGTTCGCGAGCCTCCGGCGGAATCCGGAGCCCCGGGATATTCGTATCGATGAGGACGCACGACATTTCTCGACCGATCGAAGGGGCCTCGACACCAACCAGATAGCCGGTGTTTCTGTCGAACATGAGCCGCGTCGATCCGTCCCTGTCGTCCACCTGGATCACGTCGTAACCCTTCCAGGGGACCTTGCGTAGGATCGTGTATCCGTTGACGTGCGGGCCGGCGGTGATCCCACTCGTGGGTCCGACGAAGATCGTATGCGTTCGGCCGCTACGGCGGGCCAACCTGTTGAAGATCGGGCCCGACTGCATGTCGGTCGTGCCGTCGACGAACCGTCCACGCGAATCGACGACGAAGTCGGGGATTGGGTTTCGGTCCCTGGTCGACATGTGGAATCCGCTGAAACGGAATCCCTCCGGCACCTGGCGAATCTCGTACCTTAACTTGGAATGACCATAGTTCGAGTCGAACTCGGCGAACTCCAGGTACCCGCCGTCCTCGAACGGCAGATCGCCGATGCCCGTGGCGGTCACCAGGAGCGCAGGCGCGATCATGATGGCGCCGAAACCGATCACGCAGACCACGCCGAGCCCCGTCACGCCCGCCACCACGACGCCGAGGTTCAGGCTCTTCTCCGGTTCGGTGGTCTCCCCGAACCAGCCGAGCCTCCCCATCGATTGGTGATACAGGTGGCCCATGAGGCGGTAGGCGGCCAGGTTGAAGTAGATAAAGACGAAGGAGTTCGCGATCGCCAGCGTGAGAGTGCCGAGGATCGGTATCGGAAGGAAGAAGGCAACCCCGGCGAGGACGGCCGTTCCGACCGCCGCGTTCAGCGCACCGAGGATGCAGAAGGCGGTGATGAACAGGATATAGTCGGGGAGGATCCTCAGTATCGAGGCATAGATGAACTTGTAGTTCGCCGCCGCTGTCAATGTATGGAACATGGCGTAGGCCATGACGACCATCGGATAGGTGATCACCCCCACCAGGCCTGAGCCGATCAGGAGACCGATAGTGATGGGGTTGAGAGTCAGTGGTCCGAACAGGATCGTCAGACCGAGAGCGATGGTGGGTCCGAACGGGATGCAAAAACATACGAACGAGGCGATCGCGGGTCCTATGATCGAGTGCCATATGTCGAAGAACTCTGGCCAGTCCGGGGGCTCCTTCTCACCGGTCCCGGCGCTGGCGATCACGTTGAACCAGTAGGCCCAGAGGTATCCGAAGACGAGGCCGGTGATGGCCCAGCCGAGCAAGCTGTACCGGGCCACCCAGGTGGCGAACCCGAACATCAGGCCTCCGACGATCACCATCCCGAGACCGCGACCCCGGAGGGGGTAGGCGAGGATGCCCGGGATGTCCTCCCAGAACGGGATCGATGTGGCCGGCTTCTGGCTCCGCTTCGGTCCCTCGGCGACCATCTTGCCGCGGAGGCTGGGGTTGGAAGGATCGAGGGTGAAAATCTCGCGGCGACAGAGGGCCGCCTCTTGCCTCTGGCCCAGCTCATCGTAAGTTTCGGCGATTTCCGTCAAGAGGGCTACGTCCTCGGGCCGCCGGCGCAGCTCGTGCTCGAGCTGCATGAGGCGGTTTCGGGTCTGCTCCTCCTGCTCATCCGGAGGGAAGCTGGTGCCGGTCGAGCGGACGGGATAGTCGCTAAGGGTCAGCTCACGGGGCTCAGCGCGGACCTTGGAGGAACGCAGCCTCGCCTGAGGCGGCCGCTCGATCTCCCCCGCCGCAAGCGGATTCCTGGCCTCCATTCTCTGGAAGCAGAGAGGACAGAGGAGATCTCCGTCATGAGATTGAAGATCGTCCCTTGCGCATTTGGCGTTACATCGACCACAGAGAACGATGGATGGACCGCTGACCGTGGGTCCGGTCTGATTGTCCATGACCTGCCCCTTCTTGAGCTCCCCCCGGCGCGAACTCAGACCCGGTGGGGATTGCGGCTCAGAAGAGGTCGGAGCCATGGGCATCCCGAGAATTGGGGTCCGTGTAAGATTAATCCATGACCCGCGGATCGGCAACCCGGGCCCGTTTGGGGTTGAAGGCGGCTCCGGGCACCGTTACGATTCGCCCGACCAAAGAATGATTCCAGACACCACGTCGAGAGGGGGGGAAGCGCATGAAGCGGGAAGATGTCCTCAAGGACAAGATTGATCCGATCGATGTGGAAGAGGCGCGTCAGATCGGAGAGCTGCTCGAGGGATTCAGGAACACTTCATTCCAGAGCCGAAACCTTGCGGAGTGCATGGATGTCTACAAGCTGATGCTGGACGTACCCGAGGCGGCGATCTTCCTGGGTCTCTCCGGGGCGATGGTGCCGGCGGGTATGAAGAAGGTGATCTGTTCGATGGTGCGGAATCGCCTGGTGGATGTAGTCGTCTCCACCGGGGCCAACCTATATCACGACTACTTCGAGGCGCTGGGCCACCACCATTACAAGGCCCATCCGCATATGGACGACACCTTCCTCGACACAGTCGACATCGATCGCGTCTACGACACCGTGCTTGACGACCGGGTCGCCACCCAGATCGATCGCAAGGTCGGGGAGCTGGTCGCCGAGATGCCCGCGGGGCATCACTCGACGAGGGAGTTCTTTGCCACGCTGGGTGAATCGATCGATCTCCATCATTCGATAATACGGGCCTGCTACGAGGAGGGCGTCCCCCTCTACTGTCCCACCTTTCATGACAGCGGTTTCGGGATCGGGGTGACCGCCCACTATCGGGACTGCCGGGAGCAAAAGAAGGAGGGCTTCGTTCTCGATCTGATCCGGGACAACTACGAGGTGATGCAGATCGGGCTCAAGTCGAAAGAGGCCGGCGTGGTCCTGATCGGGGGGGGAGTCCCGAAGAACTATATCCAGCAGATCGCCCCGATGCAGGAGGTCCTCGGCTACAAGAAATACCCTTACCGATACGCGATCCAGATCACGACGGACGACCCGAAGTGGGGGGGGCTCTCCGGCTGCACCTTCTCCGAATCGCACTCGTGGGGAAAATACACGTCGGACGCGCGCACCGCTGTTGCCTACGTCGACGCCACCATCGGGCTTCCCCTGCTGGTCGGCGCCGTCTTGCAGACCGGCAAGGAGATCATCGGTCGGCGGAAGCGACGCCGGTTCACCTGGAACGAAGACGAGCTCACAGACCTCTCCTTCTCATAGCCCTCCGATCGCTGCCGAAATTTGACACCCGCGCAGCGTATCGGTAGGATGAATGGACACGCCAATTGTTAGGGGCCTCTCATGGATCCGATCCTGTCCGGCGTAAAAAGAGCGAGAGGAAGGCTGATCGCACAGGTCCTGATCGGCGCGGCGACACGCGGCGCGCTGATCGGCGCTATCCTCGCCCTCATCTACGTCGTGATCGACCGCCTCGTCTTCGTCGGCGTCTCGCCCCTCATCGCCGTCGCATCGCTCATGGGCGGTCCCGTGCTCATCTGTCTATTCCTCGCGATGTTCAAGCTTCCCGACCGGGCGGCGTCTGCCGTGGCCCTGGACGTCCAGTTCGATCTGAAGGAGCGGGTCGCTACCGCCATCTCACTGGAAGGTGAGAACACGGCCGTCGCCGAGGCGGTGAGGGAGGACGCCCGGAGCCGGATACGAGCTCTGGACCTCGACACCGGCCTCCCGGTCCGCTTCCCACGGGAGCTGGGCTGGATGGCGGCGATCCTCCTCCTCCTCGCTCTTCTGGCCGGGGCCCTTCCCTATGTCGATGTGTTTGCCAGGGCGGAAGCGCGCGATCGCATCGTCAGTGAGAAGAGGGAGGTCAAGCTCCAGGCCAAGAGCCTCCTCGAGAAGCGGAAGAAGCTGGTAAAGAAGTTGGGGGACAAGAAGCTCAAAGACGTCAAGAAGGTGCTGAAGGAATGGGAGCGTGTGGCGCTCGACCTCGCGAATAACCCTGGCAGCCGGAAGAAGGCCCTGGTGAAGCTTTCGAAGCTCACCGACAGCATCCGTGAGAAGAAGAACCAGAGCCGTTTCAAGTCACTCGGCAGGATCGCCAAGGCCCTCAGCAAGCACGCAGGGTCGCTTCCGTTCACGAAGGAACTGAGATCGGCCCTCCGCAAGGGAGACATGAAATCAGCCTTGAAGGCGCTCGCGGCCCTGAAGGAGAAACTGAAGAACGGCGATCTCTCCGCCGAGATGAAGGAGCAGCTGAAGAAAGAGCTGAAGTCCCTCAGTATTGACCTGGCCGCCGCGCCGAAGCTGTCGAACTCGTTCGACTCGGCGGCGAATGACATCGCCGATGACGATCTCCAGTCGGCCCTCGAGGGCCTGGAGGACGCCGAGATGAGCCTCGAGGAAATGGCAGATTCGCTCGAGGAGTTCGCCCTCCTGGAGGAGGCCCTCGCCGGCCTCGAGGACCAGAGGATGGACCCCTTCCTGGACGAGGAGGATCTGGCCGCCCTCGAGATCGAGATCTGCGAGGACTGCGGCGGGGACCTCGAGGAGGCCTGGAAGGCGCTGGGCCTCGAAGACTTCGGCCTGAAAGCCGCTGGTGACGGCGAATGCAAGGACTGCGGCGGCAAGGGAGGAGACTGCAAGTCGTGCGGCGGAAGCGGCAAGGCCAAGGCACACGCCGGCAAGGCGGGCGGCAAGGGAGCGGGCAAGGGCAAGGGCTCCGCGAAGCGCGGTAAGGTCGTCTGCAGGCGATGCCTGCTTGGCGGGGGCCGGGGGCATGGCCCCGGCATGGGCGGCCCCGGCCGCGGTCGGGGTGGGCAGGCGCCGGAAGAGCCCGACTCATGGGTCAAGTACAAGAAGGTCAAGATCAAGGGCAAGGTCGGCCGAGGAAAGATCATCGGGGAGATCCTCGTCGATGGCCCTCAGGCGAAGGGGGAAATCTCCGAGGAGTACATAGAGATCGTCGGCGAGGCGCGGCAGGAAGCGGCCGACGCCCTCTCCAAGCAGAGGATTCCTCAGGGTTACCGGGACTTCATACGCGAGTACTTCAACAGCCTGGACTCCGGGGGAGACGAGTAGCCTCTCCGCCCCCCTGCGACCCATCTTGCGTCACTCCCACAACGCCACTCTCGTCATCGTCCTCGCCGGGATCGTTCTGGCGGTTCTCATCTGGGTCATCCGCCCCGGCTCCGAAGGATCTCGCCAGGTCGTCGTTTACACATCCGTGGATCAAGAGCATGCCCGGCGGCTCCTCGACAAGTTCGAGAAGGAGACGGGGATCCGCGTGCGCGCCTCCTTCGACATCGAGGCGCAGAAGACGACAGGTCTCTACAACAGTATCCGGGACGAACGGTCCGCCCCGATCGCCGACGTCTTCTGGAGCTCGGAGGCCTCCCGGATGGAGCAGTTGAGGAGGGAGGGCCTGCTTGCCCCTTACGCATCGCCGTCCGGGGCATCGATCCCCGAGGCCTACCGCGCGCCGGACGGGGCCTGGTACGGCTTCGGCGCCCGCGCTCGCGTCCTCGTCTACGACCCCCGTCGGTTTCAGGAGAGCGATCCACCCAGGTCGATCTTCGATCTCACCGATCCCGCCCTGAAGGGTCGGGTCGGCATCGCCAATCCTCTCTTCGGGACGACCTCGTCCCATGTCGCGGCCCTCTTCGCCGCGCGGGGGGACCGGGCGAAGGAGTTTCTCCTCGATCTCAAGAAGAACGACGTGAGGATTCTGGACGGGAACTCCCGCGTGCGTGACCTGGTGGGACGGGGAGAACTGTGGGTGGGCTTGACCGATACGGACGACGTCTGGGTCGGCAAGGACAACGGTCTATTGTTGGAGATGGTCTTCCCCGACGGCGAGGCCGGGGGTCTCGGAACGCTGGTGATGCCCAACACGATCGGGCTGATCCGGGGAGCCCGCCATCCGGACGAGGGCAAGGCGTTCATCGACTTCATTCTTTCGAAAGAGACCGAGGCCGACCTGGCCTACGGACCGTCGCGGCAGATACCGGTCCGTGGTGACGTTGACACGCCGCCGACCATCGTCCCCCTCGAGGGTATCCGGACCATGACGGTCTCGATCCCCCAGATCGTCGATGTCCTCCCCGAGAGTCTGCAGTTCGTCCGAGATCACTTCCTGCAATGACCGCGATCCCGAAGATCGTCCTCGTCACATTGATCCTGCTGGTGGTCCTGCTCCCGGTGATCGGGTTCTACGTCGAAGCCGCTGCGTCGCGTCGAGCGGACGACGCGCCACCCTCCGCCGCCACCTTCTTCAGGAGCATTGCTCTCGCCGGAGGGGCGGCCGGCCTCGCCTGGGTCCTGGGCCTCTCCGTCGCCCTCGCGATCGCCCGACTCGATTCGCGATTCTCCCGCGTCCTACCTTTCCTGGCGCTCGTTCCCCTCGCCCTGCCCCCGACGATCCAGGGGTACGCCTGGCTGAACCTGCCCGGAGCGGCCGACCTTTCTCTCTTCGGACTTCGAGCCAGTGAAGCGGCGGGCGGGTGGGGAATCGGGTGGTTGCCCTGGGGAGGCGCTCTGATACTGGGATCATCTTTGTGGCCGATCGTGGCCCTGCTAGGTGCGGCGGCCCTGCTCGCGGGGAGCGGCTCGCTGGAGCAGGCGGCGGCCCCTTACGCGGGGGAACGGAGGATCTTCTGGCGCATCACCCTTCCCGGTCTTCTCCCCGCCACCCTCGCCGGGGCCGGAATCGTCTACTGGCTCGCCCTGTCCAATTACTCGGTGCCGTCGCTGCTCGCCATGCGTACCCTGTCCACGCGGATATTCGAGTCGGTGAGTATCGGGACCCGTTGCGGCGAGGCGGCGATGGGCTCGCTGGTGCTGCTCCTGGCCGCGGCGCCGCCGCTGATCGGACTCGGCCTCTTGATGAGACGACGGCCTCGCCTCTCGATCGGCACGCCGTCGGAGGGGATGAAGCTTCGCAGGGGACGTCCGTTCGTGGTGACAGGATCAGTGATCGCCGTGTGTCTCGGGGCCGGAGTCCCTATCATCTCCCTCGCCATCCAGGCGGGAGGTCTGCCCGCCTTCGGGCGCGCCCTGGCCCTGGGTGGCGGGCCGCTCTGGAACTCGGCGCGGCTGGCCGCGGTGGCGGCCACCCTGGCGGTGGGGCTAGGACTCTTCGCCGCCGTCCTCCTGCCACGCCACGGCCTCGCCCGGCGCGCGACATGGGCAGCGGGCCTCGTCTCCTTCGTCCTTCCCGGTTATCTCCTGGGTCGCGGGCTCACCTTCATCTACAACCGCCCCGGTCCGCTACGGGCGATCTACGAGGGATGGCCGATCCTCGCTCTCGGCATCGGCGCTGCGTTCTTCCTCCCCGCCTTCGCCACACTGGGAGCGGCGCACGCAGGGTTGCGAACATCACTCGAAGAAGCGGCGATCGCATCCGGCGCCGGTCCACTCAGGCGTCTCTTCCGGATCTCCCTCCCGCTGATGATCAGGGACGTCGCGGCGATCTGGCTGATCCTCTTCACGCTCGCCTTCGGGGAGGCGGGCGCGGCGATTCTCCGGGAGCCGCCCGGTTTCCAGACCGCGCAGGTCCTCCTCTTCAACCAGATGCACTACGGGCGCAACAAGGACGTGGCAGCCCTCTGCCTCCTCGCGATGGCGATCAGCCTCATCCCTCTCGCGACGGCGGTATGCCTCTGGCGCCGAGATAAGGGGACACTCACTTAATTCAGGACCAATTAAGTGTGTGTCCCTTTAATTGCAATTATCTTCATGTCACTCCGGCTTTTCGCACTCCGGGCACCTGCACGTATCGCCCCAGCACCTCTTGTGCCGTTCGTGGAGGCACTCCAGGCAGAGGGTTCGGACGTGATCGATATCCGGATTCCACTCACTCATGCCACAACCACTCCCGGAGATAAGGGGACACTCACTTGATTCGGGATCAATTAAGTGTGTGTCCCTTTAATAGCTAACGCTTTGCCAGGTAGGCCCCAAGGAAAATGAGTCCGATGAATAACTCGATGCTGAGCCAGGCCATGACCCACGGAGGAACTTTGTCGATCAGGCGATCTCGTTCAGTCAGAGACACGGCGGCACCTACTTTCAGCGTCGCCCTTTAGGCTATCAACAATCGGGAGATAAGGGGACACTCACTCAATTCCGGACGAGATGAGTGTGTGTCCCTTTAATTCGCCTGTCTGGCCTTGCCCCTTCAAACCGCTATACTATCTTATGGTAGAACCACTTTCGTAAATCACACCGGGGCAATGTAGGGTGGGTGGGATCCGCATCGTCCAGCTCGAGAAGAAATTCGGCGGGCGGAAGGTCCTTGACCACTTTTCCCTCGATGTCCCCGCCGGGTGCTTCCTCTCCCTTCTCGGAAAATCCGGCGCAGGCAAGACGACGCTGATCCGATCGGTGGCAGGCCTCTGCCCGATCGATGGGGGTACGATCCGGATCGGAGATCGCGATGTCGCCGGGTCGGGACGGGACATCCCGCCGGATCAGCGAGGGGTCGGCATCGTCTTCCAGGATCTGGCCCTCTGGCCCCACATGCGGGTATGGGAGAACGTGGCTTTCCCCCTGGAGGGGACGCTCTCGCGACGCGACCGGCGACGCCGGGCCATCGAGGCCCTCGTAGAGGTTCGTCTCGAAGACCGGCAAGATAGCTATCCGCACGAGATCTCCGGCGGAGAGCAACGCCGGGTCGCCTTGGCCCGCGCCCTCGTCGGCGAGCCGGAGGTCCTCCTCCTCGACGAGCCGTTCTCCGATCTGGAATCGAGCCTCCGAGAAGAGCTGATGGATCGAGTCCGGGAACTGGCAAGTAGGCGCGGCGTGGCGGCGATCCACGCGACCCACATCCAGGAAGAGGCCCTCGCCTTCGCCGACAGGCTCGCGGTCCTCCACGACGGGCGAATCCTGCAGCAGGGAGATCCGGAAGAGGTCTACGCGCGCCCACAGACTCCTCTCGTCGCGCGCCTCCTGGGGGATTACAACCTCCTCTGCGGAGAGAGGGTCGGCCCGAATACCGTAGCTACGCCCCTCGGAGAGTGGAACGTTCCGGAAGGGGAGGATGAGATCCTGATCGGCATCCGGCCGGAGGCCCTGCAGATCGATGGAGTGGGAGACTTCGAGGCCAAGATCCTCCGCAGGAGG
The DNA here is from genome assembly GCA_027296055.1 of Planctomycetota bacterium. Lineage (GTDB taxonomy): Bacteria > Planctomycetota > JAPUJT01 > JAPUJT01 > JAPUJT01 > JAPUJT01. Next base: position 21,741 of record JAPUJT010000026.1, read on the forward strand.
TTCCTGGGTGGGCGGACGCTGTATCAGGTGGATGTCCGGGGCGAGTTTCTCTGGGTGACCGGGAGGGGAGGTCTTCGGATCGGTGAGACGGTTCGCCTTGCCGTGGACCGGAACGGCGCGCAGACCTTCTCGGGGGTAGACGATGCATAGTGCGAGGTCCGGCCTCATCGGCTTCCTGCTCCTGGGATGGATAGTCGCGGCCACACTCTCCTGCACGGCGCGAGCTTCGAATGGGGATCTCGTTGGAGGCGCGTCGGACATCGAGATCATCGGCTCCGAGGGAGACGGGCCGCTCCAGTTCGATCGACCGCGGGCCATCGCCGTCGCTGCCGATGGGATGTTCTGGGTGGCGGACATGACGGGCCGGATCCAATCCATCGGGGCCGACGGACGGCATCGCCTCTCGATCTCCCTTCCGGAGACGAATCTCGGGAAGCCGACCGGCCTGACGATCGACCGGGACGGGAACCTGCTGGTGGCAGAGACTCATTATGCGAGGATCTCCCGGTATTCGCTGGACGGGGAGCTGCTCGATCAGTGGGGTGAGTCCGGCAAGGGGCCAGGCCAGTTCATCCTCATCACCGGCCTGGGCGTCGATCGAGAGGGGAACATCTATGTCACGGAGCAGGGGGACAGGAACGATCGGGTCCAGAAGCTCGACTCGACGGGGAAGTTCATCCTCACCTTCGGGAGCTTCGGAGAGGAGCCGGGACAGTTCCGCCGGCCATCGGCGATCGTCTGTGACGACGAAGGAAATGTCTATGTCGCGGACACGGTCAATCACCGGATCCAGAAGTTCGATGGCTCCGGAAGCCTGCTGAAGATCTGGGGAGGGATCGGGGAGGCGCCGGGGCAATTCCGCTACCCGTACGGGATCACTCTGGGACCCGATGGAATCCTCTACACGTGCGAGTTCCAGAACAACCGGATCCAGGCATTCACTCTCGACGGGCAGCCGCTCGGCGCTTTTGGCCGGGTGGGAAGCGAGCCGGGCGAGTTCCTGACGCCGAAGGGGATCGCCGCCACCCCCGACGGCGGCTTGCTGGTGGCCGACACGAACAACGATCGAGTCCAGAGGATACGGGCCGACTTCTGGAAGAAGGGTAGCTGAACGTTGGGCATCGACATCGGCAACCCATGGTTCCTCCTGCTCCTGCTCGTCCTTCCGGGGACCGTTTTCCTCTCCTACCGGAGCCTGGCGGGCCTGGGACGTACTCGCCGTATCACGGCCCTCACCCTCCGCCTCTTGATCCTCGCCCTCTTGATCTTCGCGCTCGCCGAGACGCAGACGCTGCGGACCAACGAAGACCTTGCCGTCCTCTTCCTCCTGGACCAATCCGAGAGCGTGATCCCGAGCCTCCGGGCTCAGGCCCTGCAGTTCGTAAATCGCGCGGCGGAGGGGATGGGGGCGAAGGATCTGTCCGGGCTCATCGTCTTCGGCCGGGAGGCGCGCTTCGAGACGGCGATCGAGAGGTCCCTGATGGTCCCTCGGATCGAGTCGGAGCTTACGGGAAGCCATACAGACATCGCCGCCGCGATACGCCTGGCCATCGCGGCGTTCCCGGAGGCGGCACAGAAGCGGATCGTGCTTCTCTCCGACGGAAACGAGAATCAGGGCCTGGCCGAGAAGGCGGCCCAGGAGGCGTCGGCCCTCGGCGTCCCCATCGACGTGGTCCCGATCTTCTACGAGCACAAGAACGAGGTGCTGGTGGAGAGGTTGATCGTCCCGGAGGAGGCGCGCGAGGGAGAGGCGTTCGACGTGAAGATCATGGTCGATGCCTTCCAGGATGGACCAGCCGTCCTCCGACTGTTCGAGGACCAGGCCCTCGTCTCGTCCCAGGACGTCCAGCTCGTCAAGGGGAAGAATCTCTTCCAGGTGAAGCGGAAGCTCACTCGCAAGGGGTTCTACAATTACGAGGCGGTGATCGAAAGCGATCTCGATTCGCTCTACCAGAACAACCGTGGATACGGCTACAGCATGGTGGCAGGGGAGTCGGTCGTGCTCTACCTGGAGCGAAAGGCCGGAACCAACCCGTTCCTCCCCCGGGCGCTCGACGAGGAGAATATCCGGGTCGACGTCCGCGGCGTCGATGAGATTCCGCTCAGTCTCGCCGAATATCAGGAGTTCGACGCGATCATCATCGACGACATTCCCGCCGCCGAACTGACCGAGAAGCAGATGCTCACCATCGAGAGCGCCGTGAAGGACCTGGGCCTGGGGCTGATCATGGTGGGTGGGAAGGATTCGTTCGGGGCGGGCGGATACCAGGGCAGCCCGATCGAGAGGGCCCTGCCCGTCGACATGGATCTCAAGCAGAGGAAGGTGATGCCGAACGGGGCACTCGTCCTCGTCATGCACACCTGCGAGTTCGCGAACGGCAACCAGTGGGCTCGGAAGATCACCAAGAAGGCGATCCGGACTCTGTCGGCTCGCGACTACGCCGGCGTGCTTCTCTACGGCATGGGAGGCCAGGACCAGTGGCTCTTTCCACTCTCGCAGGTGCGTAATGGAAACCGGATGAGAACGCTGATCGACCAGATGATGCCGGGAGACATGCCTGCGTTCGATCCCACCCTCCGCATGGCCTGGGACGGCCTGAAGGGACTGGGGGCGAGCGTGGCGGTCAAGCACGTGCTGATCATCTCCGACGGGGACCCGTCTCCGCCGAATATGACGATGGTGAGGCAGATGGTGGGGAAGGACAGGATCACGATCTCGACCGTCGCGATCGGAACGCACATGCGAGGCAAGGGGGTGATGGCGGAACTGGCGCGCGTCGGCCGTGGCCGCGCCTACGAGGTCACGAATCCCGAGGACCTGCCGCAGATCTTCGTCAAGGAAGCGTCTGTCGTGCGCAAGTCCGTGATCAACGACGGGATCGTCTTCCAGCCACAGCTCGTCCAGGCGACCGAGGTGATGCGTGGGTTCGAGACGGAACCGTTTCCCAACCTCTTCGGATACGTCGCCACCACCCCCAAGGGCCTGGCCGAGATCCCCCTGATGGCGATGTTCAAGAAAGGGGGAAAGCCGGTAGAGGACCCCATCCTCGCCCACTGGAGATATGGCCTCGGCAAGGGAGTCGCGTTCACCAGCGACGCCAAGAACTTGTGGGGGGCGGACTGGATGTCGTGGAAAAAGGTCTCGAAGTTCTGGGGTCAGATCCTGCGCTGGTCCAGCCGGAGCATCGGCCGGGACGACTTCCAGACGAACGCCAGGATCGAGGGGGAGATTGGCCATCTCTCGCTGGACGCCGTCGACATAGACGGGAACTTCCTCAACTTCCTGCGGTTCAAGGGGCGGGTCACCTCTCCCTCCCTGAAGGGACAGGACGTGACCGTGACGCAGACCGCGCCGGGAAGGTACGAGACGAGCTTCCGGGCGGACGAGGTGGGGACCTACTTCGTCAACCTCACCTACACCGATGACGAGGGGCGCACGGGCCTCTACACCACGGGCATCCCGGTCTCCTACTCTCCCGAGTTCCTCAAGCTCACCACGAACGATTCCTTGCTCCATTCGATCCGCGATCTCACCGGTGGACGGGAGTTTTCCCTGGGCGATCCGCGCGGGGTCTTCCAGCGGACCGGCCTGACGCCCAGCCGATCCAGCCAGGACATCTGGCAAACGCTCCTGTTCGCGGCGATCTTGCTCTTCCCCGTCGATGTCTTCGTGCGCCGCGTCTGGATCCCTTACGAGAAGATCTGGAATTACCTCGTGGCCCGTTACCAGAGCTTCCTCGGGCGGGGGCGTGGGGCAGCGATCTCCTCTCCGGTGGAGAGGCTGCTCAAGGCCAAGCCGAAGCTCAAGGGGCGGGGGCTCCCCCTCAAGCGGTTCCGGGCGCGAGAGGGAGCTTCGACCGACGAGGTCCGGCCCGCGGGGCTCGTGGCCCCCATCAAGAAGAAGAAGGAGACGCCGAAGAGATCGATCCGGAAGGAGCAAGCGAAGCCATCGGAGGCCGAGGCTCCACAGAACTACACTGGAAGGTTGCTCGATGCGAAGAGGCGCGCCTTCAAGAGGCGCAAACCCTGACCGGCACCGGGCGCCAGTCCTGTGCGAGAATCACGGGAGGAATTCATGACGACGGCGATCGAGAGGCGGACCGATGTCTTCCGGGAAAGGTTTCAAAGGCTGCGAGCCGAGATCGGTCGGGTGATCGTCGGGCACTCCGAGATCGTCGATGGGGTGATCACCGCCCTCTTCGTGGGGGGGCATTGCCTCCTCGAGGGGGTTCCCGGCCTCGGAAAGACAATGCTCGTCCGGACGCTGGCGGAGTGCCTCGAGCTGAAATTCTCGAGGATACAGTTCACGCCCGATCTGATGCCCGCGGACATCATCGGCACGAACATGGTGCTGGAAGACGAGAAGGGGAACCGGCACTTCCAGTTCCAGCGGGGGCCGATCTTCTGCCAGGTCCTGCTCGCCGATGAAATCAACCGGGCCACGCCGAAGACCCAGTCAGCCCTCCTCGAGGCGATGCAGGAGGCGAGCGTGACGGTCGGAGGGACGATCAACAAGCTCGACGACCCGTTCTTCGTCCTGGCCACCCAGAACCCGATCGAGATGGAAGGCACCTACCCGCTCCCCGAGGCTCAGCTCGATCGGTTCCTCTTCAAGCTCCTCGTGAAGCATTCAAACCGGGAAGAGCTGAAGACGGTGCTGGAGCGGACGACGGGTGAGAAGGTGGAAGGGGTGACCCCGGTGATGACCCAGGCGGAGGCGGCGGAGGGAAAGGCGCTGGTCCGCGAGATCGCCGCCGCCCCGCACGTGATGGATTACGCCGTCCGCCTCGTCCTCTCCACCCATCCGGGAAGTGAGTTCGCCCCGGAGATCACGAACAAGTACGTCCGATTCGGCTCCAGCCCTCGGGGGGCGCAGGCGCTGATCATGACAGGGAAAGTCCGGGCCCTCCTCGCGGGACGATACAACGTGGCATTCGAGGATCTGGAGCAGGTAGCTCTCCCGTCCCTCCGGCATCGTCTGATCTTGAACTTCGAGGCCGAGGCGGAGGCGATCGCCCCCGACACGATCCTGAAGGAGATCCTCGCCAAGGTGCCCCGGACCCTTGAAGACGAGAAGAAGGAGTGACGATGGAGACCCCTGCCACCGCGACGACTCTCCTCGACGCCGATTTCATGAGGAAGATCGAGCAGCTCACGCTGATCTCGCGAAAGATCTTCAACGGACGAATGAAGGGCGAGCGCCGGAGCAGGAAGAAGGGGATCAGCGTCGAGTTCGCCGACTATCGGAACTACGTCCCGGGAGATGACCTCCGGTTCATCGACTGGAACATCTACGCCCGTCTCGATCGCCTCTTCCTGAAGCTCTTTCAGGAGGAGGAGGATCTGCACGTCTATATCCTGGTCGACATCTCGGGATCGATGTCCTTCGGTAAGCCGGACAAGCTGGCCTACGCCCGGCAGGTTGCCGCCGCTCTCGCCTATGTGGGTCTCGTGAACCTGGATCGTGTCGTGGTCGGCAGCTTCTCCTCTCGCATCCGTGATACCTTGCCGCCCCTGCGCGGCCGCTCACAGGTCTGGAAGCTCCTTCGATTCCTCTCCGGCCTGCACCCGGAGGGGACGACGCGCCTCGAGCGCTCGGTCCGGGACTTCGTCGTGCGGCATCGTCGGAGGGGGATCGTGATCTTCATCTCCGACTTCTTCGACCGGGACGGGTTCGAAGGGGCGCTCAAGCTCTTCCTCGCTCGAAACCTCGACATCTTCACGATCCAGATTCTCGCCCCCGAGGAGGTGGACCCGAAGCTGACGGGGGATCTCCGTCTCGTCGACATGGAGGACGGGGAAGTCACGGAGGTGACGATCAGCGCCCCGCTCCTCAAGGTTTATTCTCGCAACCTGCAGGCCTTCCTCGGAGACATCCGGGATTACTGCTCCCGGCGAGGGATCATGCATGTCTTCACCACGACGACGGCCCCGTTCGACAAGCTGATATTGAATTACCTGCGCACCCGCGGGCTGCTCCGATGAGGGAGTCATGAACTTCGTGAACCCGATGGCGCTCTTCTGGCTTGGGCTGATTCCGCTGATCGTCCTCCTCTACTTCCTCAAGCTGAAGCGGCGGGAGATCCCGATCTCCTCCACGTATCTCTGGAAGAAGAGCGTGATGGATCTCCATGTGAACGCCCCTTTCCAGCGGCTTCGCAAGAACATCCTCCTCCTTCTCCAGATCCTGATCCTGGCTGCGGCCATATTCGCTCTGGCCCAACCGTTCCTCGACGTGCGCGGGTTCGAGCGGCAGAGCATGATCGTCCTTCTGGATCGCTCGGCGAGCATGAACGCCCGGGTCGGCAACCGCACGCGGCTGGATGAGGCGAAGAAGGCGGCGGAGGCTCTCGTGGCGGATATGTCGGCCGGCGATCAGATGGCGATCATCGCCTTCTCGACCGCGGCGGACGTCGTCTCTCCGTTCAGCCGTTCGAAGTCGGCGCTCCGGCAGGCTATCCGCAAGATCACCCCGGGGGAGGGACGGACCGACATCGACGCGGCCCTCGAGGTCGCCAGCAATCTAGCGCGACTCCGACAGAATCCGGAGGTGGCCTTGATCTCCGACGGCCGATTCCCGGCCGGATCCGAGATCGAAATGCAGCGAGTGAACAAGTTCACCTACCTGAGCGTGGGGGAGTCCGCTCCGAACCTCGCCATCACCGCCCTCGACCTGAGGAGGGGCCTCGAGATGGGCGGCGACGTGGAGGCCTTCGTGCGGGTGGAGAACTTCTCGCCCTCCGCACAAACTGTCACGGTGATCCTCAAGCTGAACGGCCGAGAGTTCGACGCCCGCCAGGTCGACATCCCCGCCGGTGGCTCCGCGTCGCGGCTCTTCGGCGGGCTGGGGGATGTCGAGGGGATCCTGGAGGCATCGATCGAGCACTCGGCCAAGGATGCCCTCGCTGCGGACGACCGGGCGCTCGCCATCCTGGTGAAGCAGGAGCGCCTGCGCGTCATCCTGGCCACCGAGTGGGGTCACTTCTTCGAGAAAGACCTCAAACTGGACCCCGACGTCGATTACGGGAAGATCGGCGAAGAGGAGGTGGCAGCGGGGGGGCCGTTCGTGCTGGCCGGCGCGCTGCCAGCCGACGTGGTCATCCTGGATGGAATGGTTCCCGAATCTCTCTCGCCGGGCGGGTACCTGATCGTGGGGCAGGTCCCGCCCATCGAAGGCTTTGCCATCGAGGGAGAGCTGGAAGACCCGGTGGCGCTGGACTGGAACTCTTCCCATCCTGCGATGCGATTCGTGAACCTGGAGAACCTTTGGGTCAACAAGGCGACCAAGTTCGCCTACCCGAAGGCGGCTCGCGTGCTCGTCGAGTCACAGGAAGGGCCTCTGATCCTCTCGTACGATTCTCAGGGGGTGAGGCTCATCTGTCTCGCCTTCGATGTCAGACAGACGAACTGGCCGCTGCGCGTCTCGTTCCCGATCTTCCTCTCCAACGCACTCCGGTGGCTGGGCGGGCGCGACCGGAGCGAGCTCGGCCGGCAGGCGCTGACCGGCGGCGTGCTACCCATCTCTGCCGGGCCGGAGGTGAGTGTGTCCGTCGAGACTCCCTCGGGGAAAGATCTGAGGGTGGAATCGAGCGGCACGACTCAGAGGTTCTTCAATCAGACGGAGGAGGTCGGTCTCTACACGATCCACTATCCCGAGGATCGGGTGGAGCGCTATGCGGTCAATCTGCTCTCGTCTGCCGAGTCTGATCTGGAACCGGCGAAGAAGATCACGGTCAGCGATCAGGATGTGGAGGCGACGATCGGAGAGATCCGGACGAACCGAGAGATCTGGTGGCCCCTCATCCTGGCCGCCTTCCTCGTCCTGCTCCTCGAGTGGTACATCTACAACCGGAGGGTCCAGATCTGATTCCCCCTCCCGGTCGCTGGCCACGCCTCGAGCTGGGTTCGATCCTCTACAAGGAGTTCGTGGTGGCGGGTCGGCGCTGGCCGACCTACGCCTGGCGCGCGGCGGGTCTGGCGATCCTGGGTCTCTCTTTCATCCTCACCTACGCAGACTCCATGCGGGCCGTCGCCCTGGGCCATGGCGCTGCCGATCGGGTCGGTAGGGAGCTGCTCAGCGGGATCGCCCTGATCACATTCGGCGTAGTCACGCTCTCGATGCCGGCATCCGTCGTCCGGGGCTTCGTCGAGGAGAAGGACCGGGGGACCCTCGGGCTCCTCCTCGCATCCCCCCTCGGGGAGTGGCGCGTTGTTGCCGGGAAGGTCCTGGCGGCCCTGATGCGGACCGCCGTCTGGACCATGGGCATCGTCCCTCTTCTGTTCGGGCTGCTCAGCTTCCGGGGAATCGAGCCGGGGGCCATCCCTGCTGTCCTCTCGACCATCGCTGCGGGGGGAATGCTCGCGGGGGGAGTGGCGCTGCTGACATTCTCTCTCCGAACATCGGCGCCGATTATCCTGATCCGGATGTACCTGATCCTGATCGCCTACACGATCATACTGCCGTTCATCACGGACCAGGTCATCCGTGGTCCCGTGCCGTTAGCGCTGGCCTGGGCTCCCTGGATGGTCTGGAACCCGTTCTTCTGCTGTCTCGACGAGATAAACCTGTCTCGAATGGGTTGGCCTCAACTTCTCGGTCCCTGGCAAAGCCTCCTCGTCGGAATCGCATTTCTGGTGGCCGCCACGGCGGTGTTCGCTCGAAGGCTTGCCCGCGAGCAGGCGGCGCCGGGCAGAGCGGTTCGAGTGCCGAGGAGGCGGCCCATGGGGGGACGTAGTCCGATCCTGTGGTACGAGACCACCATCAGGGGGCAGAGTCACCGGCGGAGTCGCGCATGGACGGCGGCCATCGGGATCCTCATCACCGCACTGTTCGGTACCATGATCGCCATCCAGGATGGGCAGGGTTTCGGGTGGTTCTGGTTCATTCTCGGGATGGGGACGCTGGTCCTGCTGCTCATCGAGGTCGTGGTCCGGGGCGCCTGGACGGGAGGCGATCCGAGGACGGAGCTACCCCTGGCCGTGACGCCGCTGTCTGCGCGCAGGATCGCGGCGGAGAAGATAGCGGCCGTCTGCCTGAAAACGGTGCCGGGGATGATCTTCGTCATGGTCGCCTTCTCGCTCGCCGTCATGACTGGAGACGATCTCGAGTGGAATGGGGGCGACATCCCGCTCCTGGTGGGCTGCCTGATCCTCTCCACGATCGGCTTCGCGTCGCTGAGCGCGCTCCTCGCCAGGTGGCTCGCTTCATCCACGCGAGGGACGGCGGCCGCCCTCGGGGTCATCCTCACCACGGCGATCGCCGTCCCCCTCTTCTTCGAGATCGCCCGGGTGCGGGACTATGAGCTCCTGGCGGGAGCGACCGATCCCGCCTTTTTCGTCGGGCGGATCTTCAATCTGGGCTGGAGGGAGTCGATCAAGTATGGCGCCGTGGCGTTGATTCATCAGTCGATCTGGGTGGCGGGGATCTTCCTGTTCACGATCTACATCTGGGGCCCTCTCACTCGCCGACACGCGTAGTGTGTAGCCGGGAGGCTTTCGACTTGACCTCGCCCAGACCTGTCCAGCGCTCCCGAGCCTGGGGCGGCGTCGCCCCGATCCTGTTCAAGGACTTCACGATCGTCGGCCGGCGGCCCTGGACGTATCGATGGCGAGTGATCGGAATCGGTCTCGTCAGTGCCTTGTTTCTGTGGGTCCTTAGCTGGATGTGGCGTTGGAGCTATCTGGGAATTCCGAACGCGATGTCGATGGTGAGTCGCAGCCTCGTATCGACCGTCACAGTCTGCGCGTTCATAATCGTCTCGATGGCGGTGCCGGCCGCCATCATCGGGGGGGTGTCGGAGGAGCGCGAGCGGGGGACGTTGGGATTGCTCCTCGCCTCTCCGATCGGCGCCAGGGGCGTGGCCGTGGGAAAGACGTTGGCCGCCCTTCTGCGCACGGGGGTCTGGTGCCTCGGTGTGGTCCCCCTGCTCTTCGTCACGTTTGCCTTCGGGGGCGTGGAGGCCGGCGCCATCGTCCGGTCCCTGGCTCACGTCGCCGCCGGGGGGCTTCTCGCGGCGGGGATCGCCCTCATCTTCCTGGGAACCCATGCACGGGGGGCACGCCTCCTGATAGGCACCTACAGCGTGCTGGTGCTCTACACGGTCATTCCCCTGGTGCTCGCGGAGGCGGGGGCCCTGGGCGGGGGAACGAGGTGGTTGAGCTGGGTCTTCAAGCCGATGTTGCTCTGGCAGCCGCTCCTGGATTGCATTGATTCCATGGATTATGGGATGCGCGGCTCCTGGCGGACCCCGGTGTGGGGGCCGCTGGGCAGCGTCGGGATCGGATGCGTCTGGGTGGCCCTGGGAACGGTGATCTTCGCGCGAGGCCTCAGGAGGGAGGGATCGCCGGGTCAGGCCGCCCTTCCGTTGGAGCGATCCGGAAAGAGCCCCCCTCCGGGGGATCACCCCGTCTACTGGTACGAGACGCAGATCCGCCAGCGGAGGCAATCGCGCAGGATCCGGGTGGGCAGCATGCTCGCCCGGCTGTGCCTGTTGCCGCTCTCCTTCCTTCTTGCCGTGGTAATGACAGGCGTGGGACGGGGCAACTGGTTGTCGGCCGGCTGCATCATCTACGGTTTCTGCCTTCTCGGTGTCGTCCTGATACTCGCCGTGGTACGGGGGGCGTGGAGTGGAGGCGATCCGCGGACCGAGCTTCCGCTTCTCGTCGCGCCGATTCCCGAGGGACAAATCGCGCTCGAGAAGATCGCGGCAATCGTCCGGGCCTCCCTTATGCCCGTCATCTTGATCGCCCTCCTCCTCGTGGGCGGCGTGTATCTCGATCCGCGTCCCTACATGTATCAAAGTCTTTACAACACGGTATTCGGACTCTCGATGGGGATGATCTCGGTCTTGATGGGGACGGCCGTGTTGGGAGCGCTCAGCGCCCTTATCGCCAGGGCCTACGCATCGGCGACACGAGGGATCGTCGCGACGTTCACCATATTCATCGGGCAGGCCATCGGCATCCCGTTTGCGTTCGGCATCGCGGGACACTTCGATGAGGGGATGTTCTCAATACTGAGCGCCTCCAATCCCCTCTTCTTCGTCGCAGTGGCCATCTTCGATACGGGGGAGGATCGGCTCGGCTATCTGGTCATGGGGCTGCTGCTGGCAGGCATGCTCACGGTTATCATGGTGGGGATCACGGCACGGAACTGGGCGGCGGCCAGCCGGAGGAAGATCTGACGGCCGAACTCTGGACTCCGGCTTGTCCGTGCGCATAGAATCTCGGTCTCTTTCCACCCGGACCATGCGGAGGCCAGATATGACTCGCCCGGAGCAGCGGACCGCCCTTCTAGCCGTCGTCCTGATGATGCCGTTCGGACTTGCGGCACACCCGCAGGGACAGACAGATCCCATCCCACCCTTCTCCGTACCGGGGGCGACCCAGCCCCGGGTTGCGATCGGCCCCGGGGGGGAGATTCACCTGGTATTCATTCGCGGGGGGAACGTCGAGATCGCGACCTCATCCAACGGGGGCCGGACCTTCGGGGAGCCCGCCATCGCCATCGACGCCAACGGGAAGGCGAGGGGTGGCTCGCAGAGGGGGCCCAGGGTGGGAGTCGATGCGAGCGGCACGGTCTACGTATCGACGCCGATCTGCTTCGACGAGGAGGAGTTGAAGAAGAGGTACCCCACGCCGGAGCTCTTCCTTGTCGCCTCGACAGACGGGGGGAAAACCTTCACTGCTCCGGTCCAGATCAACGAGGTCTCCAGGAAGGCCCCTGAAGGGCTTCACTGGATGGCGGTGGCGCCCTCCGGAGAGGTCCACCTCGCGTGGCTGGACAACCGACCGGGAGTGAAGGGCACGGCCCTCTACTTCGCCACGGTCAAGGAGGGCGGAAGCAAGGTTGGCAAGAACCGGCTCATCAGAGAGGAGCTTTGCGAGTGCTGCGCGCCGGGCCTCGGTCGGAGTGAGAACGGCACGCTGTTCCTCTCCTACCGGGAGGGGGGCGAGAAACCGAGCCGGGAGATCTTCGTGATCGGGTCCAAGAACGGAGGAAAGTCGTTCGGCAGACCGGTCCAGGTCAACATGGCGGCGAGCCGTCTGGACGGCTGCCCGATGGACGCCCCGGCGGTCGCGGTCTCCAGGAACGGCAAGAGTGTGGCCGTGGCCTGGATGGACGCCCGGACGGATGGGCGGAACAAGGATGTCTACTGGACGATCGCCCGCAAGGGCCTTTTCGACAAGGGCGCGCCGCTGAGCGATTCCACGGAAGGATACCAGGGCCACCCATCGCTCGCGTTCGATGGCGACGGCGTGCTCCATGCCGTCTGGGAGGACGAGAGAGATAAACCCTCCCGGATCTACCTACGGTCATCGTCGTCTCCGGATCGGATCGTGCTGGTCAGCGACCTGCCCGAAGGGGCGGCGGGTTTTCCCAGCGTGGCTTGCGGCGAAGGATGGATAGCCGTGGCGTACGAAGTCCGGCTCGGCAGAGCCGTATCCGCCGTCTGCAGGATACTCCCCGTGAAGGGAGACCGTTGATGTCCCCTCGATCTTTCAGACCGATCCTGTTCGCCGTCGTGATGTTCCTCCTGACAGGGGCTGTCGGGGGCCAGGGATCTCCACGGGAGATCACCCTGGACTCGGACGATCTTCTCATCGA
>JAPUJT010000027.1 GCA_027296055.1 Planctomycetota bacterium
CGCGAGATCGCACTCCCCCTCCTCCTCGGGGCACAGCTCGGGCTCGGCGCTCTCCATGAAGTTCTCCGTGCCGCCGATCTCCCCCAGCCCCCTGCCGGCGACCCTACCCGGTGACACCGTCGATCGCATCAACGATCCCGGAACTCCTCGTACCAGTTCTCGACGACCACGATGGAAAAGGTCAGGTCGCTTTCGCTGACAAGTTTTTGCTCAACCAGGAACCGGTCGTCGCTCGTCGGAGTGTAATCCCTCAGCCGGAAATTGCTGTCCCTCCCTCCGAACAGCTTCAGAGGTGTTCCCGCCCGGACGGGAGTATCCAACCGGACGGACACCTCGACCAACTCGTTGTCGTCATTCACGAAGTAGAGAACATTCCCGTCAGGGTGCCAGCGAGGATAGCGGCCGCCCCCTGTAGACACCTGCCATTGCCCCTCCCCGCTTGGAAACTGGGTGAGAAAGACATCTCCTTCGTCTCCTTCACCCCTTCGGTAGGCAAGGAATCGACCATCGGGAGAAATGCTGGGATCCCGCTCATTGAGCGATGTGGCAAGCAACTCTTGTCTCTTCTCTTCCGTAAAGTTCCCGCCATCCCCACGCTCGGCCAGCCAGATATCATCGTTCGCATCTAACCCATGGACCACGTAGACCAGGTGCCGTCCGTCCGGAGACAGGGAAGGATCGTGACCCCGGAACAATAACTGCTCATTTCCGCTCCCGTCGGCGGGCAGGGTGAAGAGGTGCGATCGGAGGTTGGAGCGACGGGAAAAGATGAGTGTTCTTCCGTCCGGAAACCATGCGGGCGTACCCACCGTTTTTGCGGCCGCGTCCGGAAAGGTGATGCGCCGACGGGTGCCGTCCTCGAGATCCAGGATCCAGATATCCCGGTCTCCTTCGACGGTGGCAACGAACGCGATCTGGGTATTGTCAGGAGAAAGAGCGGAGTAGGAGAGACGCTCTGTGGGCTCCCCCAGACTCTCGAGAGCCCTTCCCTCGCGATCCAACCATACAAACTGGTAGAGATTGGCGCCCCTCGCGGCGATGTACACGAGAAGCCCGTCGCTGGTGAGATAGGGGGCATGGGCGTTGTCGGCTACCCGGAACGGATCCCCGGTGATCTTCGAAGTGGAGACGGAGTATGGAACCGCCATCAGTCGGGTGTTGCGCGACTCGGCCACCACGTTGTAAAGAATATGCCCTGTCGGGGAATAGACCGGATTGCGGCCTTCGAGAAGCACTTCGGAAACCCCATCGGCAAACCGCCAGATCCCCCCCAAGCTGTCGGTGAAGTGGACGGTGTAAAGCAAGCTACCGTCCGGGAGCATTTCGACGCGATGGAAGTCCACGATCTCGGTGGGATCTACCTCGATCACGGGTTCGGCCGCGCCTCCCTCCGCTATGATGGAATACATCCCGCCTCGCCATGAGCTGAACGTGATCCGGTCGTCGGCACCCCAGATCGCGTGGATGATCTCTCCTGTGCCGGGGAGGTCCCCGATGGAGATCGGACTGCCGCCCGCAGCGGGGATCTTCCAGAGCTTCTTGTCGAACTGGTAGCCGATCCAAACACCATCAGGGGACCAGAAGAGCGGGGACCCGGTCAGACGTTCCTCGAGCGGCGGGCGGCGGGGCTCGAGAACGTCGAGATCGCGAACCATGATCTGCATGTCTTGGATGTAGGCGATGCGTGTTCCGTCCGGCGAGGGATACGCCCCGCCGGTGAACCCGATTCCGAGGTCCTCCACGGGAATGTCGAACTTCCGCACCCTGGGTGGTTCCGGCCGGGGACGGAGGGTGATCATGACGGTAGTGGCAAGAGCCGCGCCGAGGAGGCCGGTGAGGATCGCGGGCAGTAGGATCGATCGGCGGCCGGTCGGGGTAGTGGCAGCAGTCGAGCGTTCCTCTTCCCCACCCTTAAGTGCGTCCTCGATTTCGAGCCTGGCATCACCGGCAGACTGCTGCCGCTTGCGCGCGTCTTTGGTCAAGCAGCGTCGGAGCAGTTTCCGGACACCGGCTGGCGTATCCCCGGGAAGACGGTCCCAGTCCGGCTCACGCTCCAGGATCTTGGCCACGGTATCCGAAACCGTTTCTCCCGCGTACAAAACGTGGCCCGTGAGCATCTCGTAGAGGACGCACCCGAACGCCCAGAGATCGGTGCGACGATCCACGGGTTTCCCGCGCGCCTGCTCCGGGCTCATGTAGGCCGCGGTGCCGAGAATCAGACCGGGCGCCGTCCCGGCGCTGGTAACGGTCGGCATGACGGTGGGGGTGGAGGGACCCGATATCGATGGGTCTCCCGCGATCGCCTTCGCGAGGCCGAAGTCGAGCACTTTGACGTCGCCGTCGGGGGTGATCTTGACGTTGGCGGGCTTCAGGTCGCGATGGACGATCCCTCGCTCGTGGGCACATTCGATGGCCTCGGCGATCTTCAGGCCGTACGACAGGGCTTCGTCCAGCGGAACCGAACCGCGCGCGAGGGCTGCCGCGAGGTCCTCGCCGGGAACGAGTTCCATGGACAGGAATCGCCTGCCCCGGTCCTCGTGGAGCCCGTGGATCGCGGCGATGTGCGGGTGGTTGAGCGAGGCCAGCAGTTTGGCCTCGCGCTCGAAGCGGGCCAGGCGCTCGGGGTTCCCGGCGAAGACATCGGGCAGGACCTTGATCGCGACGTCACGGTCGAGCGTGGTGTCCCTGGCCTTCCAGACCACCCCCATGCCACCCTCGCCGATCTTCTCGATCAGGCGGTAGTGCAGCAGGTTCTGGCCGGGCTCGATGGACATGGCTGAGGTCCCTGCCAGCCTGGGTCCCCGAAGTGTGGGAACTGGGGCTCGGGCCGAAGTATACGCCGATGTCAGTACTTGGGAAATCGGGAGCAGGGGAGGGGATTAGGCTACGAATCTCAAGCCTCCGCCTGCGATGAATCGTTCGGGCGGCTCCAGATTCATCT
>JAPUJT010000028.1 GCA_027296055.1 Planctomycetota bacterium
TGCGTCAGGAGGCCGAGGGACTCCTCCAGAAAGGGCTCCATCTCGCCGAGAAGGCACGACACGCTCCCCTCGAGTCGGCGGGAGCGCTATACCCCGAGGCCATCATCCTCATTCGTCAGGCGGCTGCGAGGGATCCCGTCAAGGACCCGGTGGCTTCCAAGACCCTTGGGGCCCTCTTTGAGCTTCTCCTGGAGTACGCGGCTGTCGCCCTGCGCAAGGAATCCTTCGAGATGTCCTCCTTCCTCCTCAGCGAGGCGGAGCTCCTCGGAAACGATCCGGAGCGGGTGGATAAGCTGCGTGAAGAGGTCGACGAGGCCCGACGAGTCCACGAGGGGTACAAGCGATACCTGACTCAAGGGAGGAAGAGACTGGCCGAAGGGGACTTCCAGGGCGCGATTCCGGCCATCTTGCAGGCCATGATGATCTCGGAGACGCAGGATGCGAAGGACGTCCTCGAGCAGGCGCGCTACCAGAAGAGCATGGCGGAAGGGGAAAAGCATGCCCAGGCCGGGGATTGGGAGGAGGCGCATCGGGCTTACCGGGTTGCCCTGGCAAATGCGAGCGATGGTGAGCGGGAGGTGGTGGAGGCGAAATGCTCCAGGGCCCGGGAGGAGGTCTGTTCACCGCTGTTTGCGAAGGCGAGCGACGCCGAGCGCGACGGAAAGTCCTCCGAGGCAAAGGAGATCCTGAACCAGGTCCTCCAGATCGACCCCGGCCATCGCCTCGCGCGCATCATGCTGGCCGATCTCGAGAGAAGCGCAGAGGCGCCCCCGGGGGCCGTCTACATCCCAGGCGGAGAGTTCTCACTCGCCTCGGATCTCACGGGGCGAAAGGAGATCCTCGGCTCGTTCTACATCGACCGATTCGAGGTCACGAACCGGCAGTTCCTGGAGTTCGTGGAGGCGAAGGGTTACGAGACGGAAGACCTCTGGGACTCGGATGGATGGGAGCATCTCGCCAAGTTCATATCCCGTCCCGGCGTTCCGGGTCCGATGAGCTGGACCGGAGGGAGCTATCCGAAGGCGCTGGCAAACCACCCCGTGACCGGCGTCTCGTGGTACGAGGCCAGGGCATACGCCCGATGGAGGGGAGAGCGCCTTCCCGCCGAACTGGAATGGGAGAAGTCGGCCTCGGGGAATACCCGGGAGAGAAGAAAGTATCCCTGGGGGCATGACTGGGACCCATCCAATGCCAACCTCGGAGCGAATGCGGCGAAGGCGGTCGGGGGGCAGGGAGAGGACGAGAGCCCTTTCGGGGTTCGGGACCTCGGAGGCAACGTGAACGAGTGGACCGTCGGAGCAAGTGGCACGTCGGTGGTCAAGGGCGGGTCGTTCCTCTACGCCATCGAGCGGTATGCTCGCTGCTCTTTCCGCGCAGAGCCGGGGCCTCTCTACCGATCCGTCGGCACAGGATTCCGGTGTGTCCGTGAGATCGTAGATGAGAGGAACCCATGAGGGAATCGGTACGCGCCTATCTCCTGGTTTTGCTCGGGGCCGCGGCCGGATGCGCCGCCGCTCCGGTCTCGCCTTGGGCCGGTCGAGGACCTGTTCTGCCCTATCGGCTGCTCATCGCCACCCCCGAGGTCAGCGCGCAGAAGGAGAAGCGGAATCCTAATCCAACGCGCCGCTTCCATACCGAGGCCGATCCAACCTCTCTACAGGCCGCGCTGCGAGAAGGCTTCGAATGGGCCGAGCTCTTCGAAGACGTCGATCTCCTCTCCTCGGCGGAGAAGGGTCGAGACCCTATCGAAAACGCCGCGAGAGCGGGAGTGGACCTCCTGCTGGAGACCCGCGTCCGGAAACGCGTGGCCTCGTACGAGGGTCGCAACATTCTCTTCCTGCCGAATCTCCTCGTATGGGGGTACACCGTGCTCCCGTCCTGGTGGGTGCCCGATGAGAAGTACGCCCTCGAACTGGAGGTCGAGGTCGACCTGCGCAGCGTGCGCTCCGGCCTGATCGTCTACTCCGGGATCCACCGGGTGAGGGTGGAGGAGGCCCTGAACGACTTCGAGCGGGGGTGGCAGTTTCTCGGGATCTTCCGCGTCCCCGGATCTCTCGACGGGGAGAACTGGGTCTCCGTCGATGCCTCCCTCTCCCCGGCGACGGAGGCGAAGCTTGCCCGCCAGGTCGCCTCGGAGGCCGGCCGGGAGATCCTCGCCGGAGCGGATACCCCCAAATCTCATCGCGCCTTCGCGAGCAGGTTCGCCGTGGTGGTGGGCGTCTCCCACTTCGAGGATCAGCGTATCCAGGGCGTGAGGTTCGCCGATGCCGACGCCCGGGCGTTCCACGGGCATCTCCTGCGCCGGGTCGGCGTTCCCAGCTACAACACCCGCCTCCTGCTGAACGGTCGGGCCACGCTGGCCCGGATCCGTTCGGCCATCGAGGAGTTCGTCGCCCTAGGGGTGGGAGAGGATGACGAGGTGTTCATCTACCTGGCCGGGTACGGGGCGTGGACCGGTGAGCGAGCCTACTTTCTGCCCTACGACGCCGACTCGGAGCGTCTCGAGGCGACCGCCCTCGCGCTCGATGAGCTGGCAGCTCCGTCGTACGGACTGGCGGGACCGCGGGTGACGCTGATCATCGACGCTCCGTTGGTCGGTCGCTTCGCGGGACGGTCGATGGGGGACGAGAGCACCGGGTCCATCGAGGATGCCCTGGCGGGCTTTCTCTCTGAAGCGGAACACCGGATCCTGACCTCCGGGGAGATCGGCCAGGGTTGTGTCGAGCTGGACGATCTCGGCCGGGGGCTCTTCAACTTCTATCTGATAGGGGGACTGGAGGGGGATGGAGATCGCGACCGGGATGGAAAGGTCACCTGGGAGGAGGCGCACGCCTACGCCCAGTGGAGGGTCGAGGATCATGCCCCTCTGGAGGGCACGGTCCAGGTACCCCGGCTCTACAGGGGTCCACACCCCGAAGTGCCGGGAAACGAGGAGGTTCAACAATAATGAGGGGCAGGACGGGCGTCATCCTGGCGGCGATGATCGCCGGATTCTATTTGACCGGCTGCTTGAGCGGGATTACGGCGGGGATCATCCTGGGCTCGGACGGCGGGGGTGGGCACGGGCGAGGAAACAACGCCGCTCCATCAGTCGCCATCACCACAGCGTTCCCCCCAAGCGTTCCCCTCCTGGAGGACGTCACGGTGGACTTCTCCGTGTCTGATCAGGAGGGCGACCTGGTGGACATTCTCGTGGAGGTCTCCCAGGACGGGGGGGTGACCTACCTGCCGGCGACCGTCACCGGCACGCTCACCGGTCTCAGCGCCTCCCCAGCGGGCTGGCCCGCCACCATCACCTGGGACACCTATGCCGACGTCGGAAGCACGGCGCAGAACGACATCCGTCTCCGTGTCACGCCCTTCGATCCGAAGCAAGGCACACCGGGCATGACCGGAAACCTCACCGTGGACAACACCCACCTTCCCGACATCTACGAGGTGGACAACGACACGGCCGGCGCCAACCCCCTCGTCCCCTTTGCCGCGGCCCAGGTCCACTCGATCCACGAGCCCGGGGACTTGGACTACGTCAGCATCCAGGTCACTTCGAACATCCAGCGATACACGATCGAGACTTCGAACCTGACTGGAGGCGACACGATCTTGACCCTATTCGACACCGATGGGATCACGATACTCGCCGAGAACGACGACAGGGCAGGAGGAGGCATCGCATCCCGCGTCGACTTCATCTTCCCGTCCCTCGGCACCTACTTCGCTCGGGTCCGTGACACGACCTCAGCGTATCTCTATGTCTATGACCTGACGCTCACCGTCGTTCCCCCCACCACGCCCTCCGCCACCGTGGAGACCCCCACGGGGCCTGTTTCCGGCCCAGTGACCATCACCTACGTCCTGATCGATCCGGATGAGAATCCGGTCTCCATCTCGGTGGAATTATCTCAGGACGGCGGGTCGAGCTTCACGTCGGCGACAGAGATGCCCGGCCCTCCGAGCGATGGGACGACCGGCCTCCAGACTTCCGCCCTCGGGGTGACCCATCAGTTCGTGTGGAACTCGGTCTCCGACGTCGGGACCACCGACCAGGCCGACATCCAGATCCGGTTAACCCCCTTCGATTCTGCCACCGGCACCCCGTCCACCACCGCCTCCTTTCGGGTGGACAATCTCGCCCCACAGATCGCTTCGGCCGAGTACATCGATATGGACTTCGATGGGCCCGACTTCGGTGACACCCTGGAGATCACGTTTAGCGAGCCGATCGTCCTCGGGAGCCCCACCCTCTCCGCCTTCAGCCTCCCGGTGGGAGGGGACACGTTCGGGAACGCCAGCTTCATCCTTTCCGGTCCGGGCGCGGATCAGATCACGATTCTGCTAGGGTCGAGCCCGAGCCTTATCGTAGCGGGGGTGTTCGACCCGGCCTCGCTCTCCGCTGGCAGCCCATCCGGGATGGACATTTCCGCATCCCTCCCCTCCAACGCGATCACCGACGATGCCGGCAACGAGGCGACCAACTACGGCGACCCCGCTCTGGACGACGACGGGGTGGACATCGGCTCCCCTGACGTGGCCACGCCGTTTCTCGGAACGGCATCCGCCCAGGCCCTCTCGGGAGCCTCCAACGATGAGGTCGGGATCCAGTTCAGCGAACCGGTGATCGCGGCCGATGCCGAGGACATCTCGCTCTTCGTGCTGGAGAGCCCGTCGGGCAGTCCCGTGGACATGGGGGGAGCGGGGGTGTTCTACAATCCCACGACCCTCACGACGACGATCACCCTCACGGACACCGGTCCCCAGATGGACAACCTCGCCTACCAGGGCTCGTTTCGGATCATCGTGACGGGCGTCCGGGACGTCGCGGGAAATCCGATCACGCCCGGCTCGTTTCTCTCGGGGACCGTTGGGGGCGACGGCGCCTCGCCTGCTCTCCTCTCGGTGAACCAAAACCTGGTCGCCGGCCCCGGGGGAGAGACGGTGGATCTCCAGTTCGATGAGGCAATGGACCCGCTGACGGCGAACGACCCGGTCCACTACGCGGTGAGCGGCGGCCAGTTGACACTCTCCGCTGTGCTCCTCACCGGCCTTCGGCAAGTGCGCATCGTATTCGATTCCCCCATCGTTCCAGGAGTCACGACCATTGACGTTGCGGACGTCCGCGACCTGGCCGGCAACGTGATCGCCGCAATCGCCGGGCGAGCGATCGGGGGGCCCGACGCAACTCCCCCAGGATTGAGCGGCATTGGCGCCGTGGCGATCTCCGGCCTACTGAACGACCAGATATCAGTGACCTTCACCGAATCGGTGGACGTGACCGACGCCACGGACCTCGCCAACTTCGCCCTGGAGAGTCCCACGGGGATCCCCATCGACATGGCGGGGTCGGCGATCTCCTACAGCGCGGCGTCCGCCACGACGACCATAACCCTGTCCAGCACGGGCCCGTCCGCCGACAACCTCCAGTTCGGGGCATCCGCACAGGTGACGGTCGACAACGTGCGCGATCTGTCCGGCAACCCCATCGCCGCCGGATCCTCCTTCGCGGGGACCGTGACGGGGGACAATACGCCGCCCCAGATTCTGACGGTCCGTCAGGATCTGGCTCCCGACCCCACGGGGGCCACCGTCGAGGTCACCTTCGACGAGGCCCTCGACAGGGCGAGCGCGGAGACCTCAGCCAACTACACCGCCTCCGGCGGGATCGGGACGACCTCGGCGACACAGACCCCGAGCGGGGAGAGAGTCCAGGTCCTCCTCACAGCCCCGGTCGTCTCGGGGAAGGACACCCTCTCCGTCTTGGCCGTGAAAGACGCCGCCGGGAATCCCATGGTGAGCGCCTCCAACCTGACGATGACGAGCACCGATTCCACCCCGCCTGTGGCGACCATCGTCCAACCGGCAGATGGGGCCGATGTGTCCCAGAGCGTGACGGTCACGGGGACCGCGACGGATGATCACTCCCTGATCACCGCCATCAGGGTGAACGGGATGGCTGCCTCGACAGGAGACGACTTCGCCAACTGGACGGCGGCGATCGCCCTTCCCACCGGGACGCAGTCGATCACGGTGGAGGCGGAAGACTTCAACGGAAACGTCGATCCCTCTGCCGCCCAGATCACCGTCAACGTGCAGGGAAATACGCCGCCGAAGGCGACCGTCTCCACACCCGGCGGGACGCAGATCGGGGATGTGCCCGTCGCGTACAGGCTGATCGATGACGACAGCGACCTTATCTCGATCTCCGTGGAGTATTCGCTCGACGGGGGCGGGTCCTTCTTCAGCGCAACCGAGTCGCTCAATCCCCTATCGGAGGGGACTCTGGGCCTTTCCTCCTCTTCCGATCCGGGGACACTGCACGTCTTTGTCTGGGACTCCCTCGCGGACCTGGGACTTGCGAGCACGACGCAGGCGCGCATCCGGATCACGCCCAGCGATGCCGTGACCGGCACGGCGGGGGTCACGGCAAACTTCGCGGTGAACAACCTGGGCGATCCCGCTCCCTTCATTGTCGGCTCCGTCTTCGAGGATACCGAAGGCAACGGGGTGGGCCAGGGGGATCGCATCACCGTCCTGTTCAACGAACCGGTTGTTCTGAATACCGCGAGCGTATCGGCGTTCTCCCTGCCGGTGGCCGGCGATACCTTCGGATCGGGGGCGACCGTGGCGGCGGGATTCGCCTCCACGGAGATCGTCATCACCTTGGGAAGTGTTCCGATCCTCACCGTCCCCGGGCGCTACGTCTCGCCGGTCGCGGGGATGCCGTCCGGGATCGACATCTCCCAGACGATGCCTGCGGGCGCGATAGAGGACTCCGTGGGGAACGACGCCATCCCGGTGTCTTCCACGCTGAGCACGGGAAGCGGGCTGGATGGCCCCTTCGACTCCGTAACGTACACCAGCGGTGACCTACCCGGGATCACGAAGGTAGGGGCCACCATCACGGTGGATACGGACGATGCGGCGCAGGGAGGGATCTACGAGTTCACGTCCTTCGTCCTTGCGCCATCCGACACGCTAGTCGCCTACGGTTCCAAACCGTTGGTCATTCAGGCTATTGGGAACATCACGGTCGACGGCACGATCGACCTATCCGGGCAGGCGGGAGGTGACTCGGGCAGGGGACTGCCTGCCGGTTCGGGTGGGGTCCCC
>JAPUJT010000029.1 GCA_027296055.1 Planctomycetota bacterium
GCGGTGCCGGATTCGAGGGGGAGAATTGCGCGATTGTTTCGGTTGCACCCTGGCGCTCGTACCGTGGCCAGCGGCCGAGGTGAGACATGGCCGGTTTGGATTCCAGAGTGACTCTTAGCACCACCCCGCACCTGACCAGCGGCGTAGGGAAGACTGGAGTCAAGTGTTTCAAGGGAAGTTGAGCAACACCCGCAGGTGGGTGAAGAAGTTGTTGGCATGAAGGTGAATCCAAGCTTGGCATGCGCGAGGTCCGGAATCGCGGTGGTGACAATGGTCGGGGCCTTGTTGTTTCTCACCTCTTGCCACGAATTGACCGAATCACTTACGTCGGGCGAAGGCGTCGAGCTGGTCTATCGACTCCCCGGTGCCTCGGCCTCGCAGGTCGACAAGGCTATCGACGTCATCCAGAAGCGGCTCGAGCAGTTCGAACCCGTCAAGAAGGGTCAGGTGATTGTCAGTCTCCTGCGGCCACAGGAAATCTCGGTAAAACTACCGGATTTGAAGGGTTCGGATCTCGAGCGGGCCAAGAAGTTCATCGAGATGAGGGGTGATCTCCACTTCATGATCGTATCCCCCAGGCAGGACGCAGCGAAGATCGCTGCCATCCTCGGACGCAAGGCGGATGGGTCCTACAACCCCGACGATGAGAAGCTCGACATCGCCCTCAGGAGGATCGCTGAAGGCAATCCCCTCCCCACGAACGACGCCGCCTCCTATTCCCTCGTCGAGAGGAACGAAGCCCTTTCGGGCGAAATGATTTCGAAGGTGTACGCCACGACGGATATTTTTGGCAACTCCGCCATCGGATTTGAGTGGGACGCTGAGGGAGCCCGCCTTTTTGGAAAGCTGACGGGAAGGAACAAGGGGCGGAATCTTGTGATTGTCCTCGATGGCGTGATTCTGTCCGCGACGATGATCCAGGAGAAGATCACTCGCCGGGGGATCATGACAGGAAGATTCACAGGGGACGACGTCAACAACATCGTTGTCGTCCTCGGGCTCAAGAAACTGCCTGTAAAGCCGACCCTCCTGAAGGAGAGTCCATGGAGACCCGACACGAATGACAGATCGCACCGGGGCGAGAAGCGAGGGACGGAAAAGTAAATGGGTCGAAACTATTCGAGCTGCCCACTCTGCGCATGGAGGGTTGCCTAACATCCCCCCGCGCCTGACCAGCGGCGCAGGGAGGACGGGAGCTAGACGGTTTAAGAAGCGGAAGGGGAAGTGATCGGGGCACTCAAGATAGGTCGGAAATCATGAACCGCCTACGTAGTTCATCCCTGAGAATCATGTACATCGGCGGCTTTGCTCTGTTTGTAGCTGGCCTTGTCATCGCCCTGATCCGCCTGATCCGAAGGTAGGCAAATCCCACATCTAGTACCTGCTTTCTCAAAGGGATAGTTCCCAAGAAAACAGAAGCCCCAGCCAGGATCTCCAGCCGTCCCCACCCCAAGAATCCGATCTAGGCTTTGGCAGGTTACCGAAGGGCACATGGCTCAGGGCATTCCTGCTGGGTCATCGTGCCCATTGATCCTCTCGGCAGGCAAGGTAGCCTAGAGGAGACTAGATAGTGCCAGGAGGAATGCCTTGCTCTGGACTCGGCCTCTCCAGCTGTTATCACTCATAGCGATCATCACGATCACGACCGGCTGCCAGACGACGGTGGGGAACTACCTCGCCAACGGGGGGCGGTACTACGGCGCTGATCCGGGAACCGCTTGAGGGTGACGTTGAACCGCATATCAAGGGTAGAGTGATCGCGGGAAGGTTTGCCCTGTTCGGTATCCCATGTGGAGTGGGCTCTTGTTCGGAGGAGTCATGGACGACCCAAGAAGACTGTTTACGGCTGCAGACGGCCTCCTTATCGACGTTCTCGTGTCGAATTTGATCGCGAGTATCCTGGCCCGAATACTCTTGTTCATGGTGTCGTACGGGTCCGAGGGTGGGGCGGAAATCGTAAACTATACTCGGATCAGTTTTCATGCGTTCGTCTGTGCATGGGGTGTTCTGTACGTTGTGATGCGTATCTGGCGGTCGAATCGTGAGGTTCGATGGTCTGGATTCGCCGGGAAGAGCGCACAGCAGTCCTGACTATGGCGCGACTTCCTCCTCTGCTGGTTCGGCGTGGATATCGCGGGGGATGACGTTCCGCTGAAGGCCGAAAAGTCGCCAGTCGAGGAGGAGTAACTGGCCTTGTCTTGCAAGGCTGCTGGGGTTTATCATCTCAGGTAGCGGGCTACTCCTCGCAGGTGAAGGCCGTATCCGTTAGGCGGACAGCGATGCTATTCAAGCGGAGACGAGAGGGTCAACAGAATCAGCCCGAGGGGTACATCTGGACAATTCCCCCCCGGTCGGCTGTAGCGCGCAGCTCTCAGCTGACAGGAGTGTTCCTCCGAGCAAGACGATGCGCCCCCGAGAACGAAACCCTGCCTTACATCCTTCTCCTCTTGGGCGGTAGCGCGGTCGGTGCCATCGCGTACAGCGACGGAGAATTGCTGCCGTGGACTCTGGCTCTCGCCCTTGGAGTATCTGCCTTCATCTTCTACGTTCGCTTTGCGTACGTCGTCCAAGGCAAGCTACACCCTCGTCCAAGGCAACTTCCATCCACTTTCCTGCGCGTGGTCCTACCACGCTTCTCGGCTGTACTGATCTCGCTTTATGTCATAGCGGTCTGGTTCAAGGTGATCCTCTACGCATCGTACCCGTGGTCCCCCGTTCTTCTCTTCGTGGTCCTGCTGGGTGTTTCCCTCGCGCTTTTCATGGGCAAGAGCATTCAGTGGGTCCTTGATGAGTTAGTCAAGAGAAGGGTCACGAAGGCCGTCTAAAAGGCATCCGCACCTGACCAGCGGCGGGGGCAGGTGAGCGCCTTCGTGTTAATCGCCATCGCTAGGAGAGCCGAATGGAAGAATCAAGAGTACGCTCGATCCTGCGAATTTTCGCAGTCTTGGCTATCTTGGCTGGTGCCACGCTGGTGACAAGAGCGACAGTGCAGCGCCTAGCTGTCAGCAGCACTTTCAGCGGTTTTGGCTCCCTAGGCGAACAGACGGCGGAAAGAGTGCGCGCGGCATGGATCTACTTGATTCTGGCTGACGCGACAATTTCAGGTTGGGGCTTCATTTTGTACTGCCTCAGCCCGTGGCTGGCGAAACGAATTTCTCAGTAGGGGCCCCTCAACATCCCCCCGCACCTGACCAGCGGCGTGGGCGGGTGAGCGCCGCGACGATAGGCCGACACGCAATGAAGTTCCACACTGAGATTACCATACCAGCTGCTTTGCTCTGTACTCTGCTAGCACCTAGCCTTCTCCCCCAGGAGGACCTACCGAGAGACTCGCAGGAAAGGATTGTCGAGAGGATCGAGGCGCTCTGGGCGGATGCATCTCTCCTCATCGAGAGTTCCTCTGAAGCCAAAGTGAGGAAGGCATTCGTCTCTTGGACGCTGCTCGTAGATGATCTTCACAGACACAAGGATTCCATCTCTATCGCTCCGCTGCTTGAGCGCCTGAAGATGGTCAAGGCGGCATTGAGGAAGAAGAAAGACGTCTACACTAGGACATGTTTGAAGATGTATGAGAGAGAAGGCCAGAAGATCCTCCGCCAGATGGAGAATGCCCTGACTAGAAAGGATTTTGATAGGGTCGTCGTGCTGTATGAAGAAGAACTCCTCCTACTCTTCACCACACTTATCGAGCACTTGGATGGGCCTTTGGGGGAGCTTCTTGGAAATGCGGGGGCCCGCTACAACGATGCGTTGAAATCGGGGGGAAGGCTTCCCTCTTGGAGTATCACTCGTCTGGATCGATCTGAGCCCTTCCCCGAAGTCAGCTTGAAGATCAGCTCACCGAAGGAGGGCGAAACGGTTACTGAACGAAACGTGTCAGTCAGGTTTGAACTCAGAGGGTTTGAACTGGGGAGCCAGACAGAAGGGGCGGCGCGAAGGGAGATCGCCAACTCGGTGAAGGGCCAACACGTTCACCTGGTTGTGGACAACAGGACATACTTGTCCTGCTATGACGCCACGAGTCCATTTTCAGTGGGAGGGCTGTCGCCTGGCACGCATGTGATCAGCGCATTTCCGTGTCGGTCCTACCACGAGTCTGTGAAGACACCAGGGGCCTTTGCTACCGTGACCTTTCATGTGGCGAAGGCGACCTCTCCCCGTGTCCCACCTGGTGGGCCGCTGCTCGTCTGGAATCGGCCACGAGGGGAATATACCGGCGAGAACGCAAAGAGAATCCTAGTGGATTTCTACGTCTCGAACGCGCCCATGCGTGAATCTGCTGGAAGGTACAGCGTTCTATTGACTGTGGACGGAAGGAAGAAATACATCAGAGCCTGGACGCCCTATTTCGTGGAGGGTCTCGACAACGGCGAGCACACCATTGAGTTAGGGATACTCGACATAGGAGAGCGAGTCCCAACTACTTTCAAATCTGCCAAGACTACGATTAGGGTAACTCGTTCCGGCAAGGCTGAGTCTGCCGAGAGGCGATAAACGGTAGTCCCATCGATGCGATCAATGCCGAGATTCCCGATAGGACTGCTCAGTCTTCTGTTGCTGTTCCTTTGTGCAGCGGTGGTGACCTGGAATGGAGCCATCAAGGAATTGCAGGAGAGTTCTGCCCTCATCAAGGCCATCATGTCCCGCGGTAGGATACGAGTACCGGCTGATGCTCTAACCAGAATCTGTGACTCGGTAAGTGCATTCCGCTGGTATTACGCTGCGTGGGTTTTTTCGTGCGGGGGGTTTCTCGGCATAGTAGGAGTTTTCATCTACCGTTTTGTCGTCTACAGATTGAGGGGTCCTGAGGCTCGCAGCCAGGCAAGCGGCGGAGGGATGGAATCAGGAAAGCCGAATTCGATTGAGCCGCTGGCGGGCAAGTCGCCAGTCGAGGAGGAGTAGCTGGCCTTGTCTGGGAAGGCCGCTGGCGTCTATCATCTTGGGCGGGGGGCTACGCGTTGCGAAAGAGATTACGTAGTCCCACATAGTTCCTGTCGGCCCGACATCCCACTCCGTACCAGGAGACCACAGTCATGGAGATCAAGATCCTTCGCTTCTGGGTAAGATTCTGGCGCGGACTTCAACGCGGGGCGAGGGCGTTTCGGGACGAAAGAAAACGCAATCCGACACACGCGCCGCCATTCTGGCCATTCAAGTATGCGGTGTGGTATCCGACGTTTTTTGCCCTTTTCTTGAGCGCAACCATTCTGGTTGGTCGAGGGTCCCTCACAACGCTTGGTCCAGGCGGTCCTGCGTTCTTCAGTTTCTACTTTGTCCCCTTCATGCTCATCTCCTACCTCTTGTTGCGTCAGCAAAAAATGATCGATGAGTTACGAGCGAGGATTAGGAGTCAATCACCTCAGACCTTCGTGGAGGAAGTGCCCTAGTCGGTCCTGTTTTTGGCCGGCAACCATGAGGCGCGGCTACGGCCGGCAGGTGAGCGGCCGAGGGGTTGTGCATGCAGACCATGACCGGCACACGAATTACAACTCATGCCACCTTGTCCTGCACCGCTGTCCTGGCAGTCCTTGCCACGCCTCTTGTGCTGTTCTCGTGTAGAGCGGTTCATTCTATCCCTGCGCCCACTTCCGACAGCGGGATTCCTGCGGCGATTGACCGCCAAAATGCCCCTACATCCTGTCACGTTCATCAAATCCCCTTGCAACAGGACACGGTACCGGTTGTCTATGGGCTTCCTCTTGCCGATCCCGACCATGACCTAGCGGTAGACCTACTCTTTCCCTACGCGAAAATAGACATGTGGGCCGGAACCTGTGTCGGTTCTCCGGGCCGTCTCACGACGGTGGACTACTGCCCAAGCTGTAGGATCGTCAGGAAAGCGTGGCTGAAGTTCAGAAGGTCGCGACGAGTTTATGCCCAGCAAGCCGCTACGCCTGGCGCGGCTGCGTACCTACGGCTGGCAGGTGAGCGCCCTGTCCGTTAGACGGACGCGGGGAATGACGCGTGAGAGCTACTAAGATCCTGTTCTTGGTTCTCAGGGTTCTTGCGATCGTCCTCATTCTCGTGGCAGGGATAGGGTTCGCATACGACACTCTCTTTAGGGACGGCGTTAGCGGTCATTCCGTAATTAGACTAGTCTGCTTCTTCGTCGCAGGGATTGCGGGGGTGGCGGGCGAACACTTCTATCGTCTCAAGAGCAGAGATGCCCGCGGGAATTCGCCTGGAGCCCCCTAACAAACAGCACCTGACCAGCGGAGGGGGAAGGGGAAGTCATCGGGGCACTCAAGATAGGTCGGAAACCATGAACCGCCTGCGTAATAAGTCCCTGCGGATAATGTTTGTAGGCGCATTTGTTCTGTTCGTGGCTGGCCTTGTCATCGCGGTATTACGTAGATGGCCACCCGACACCTCATCTAGCCCCGGCTCTCTCGAAGGGATAAGTCCGAAGCAAACAGAAGCCCCAGCCAGGATCTCCAGCCGCCTCCATCCTCTCACCGGTCACCCAAGACCGGCCATTCCGATCGCGGGCCTCCCACTCGTCTTTGAGCCCGAAGGTCCAGATCCTGAATGAACTACGATTGACGATGGCAGTCGTATTGGGCACGATATACGTCTCTTCCCGATCTCATTCCAGGCCCAACTCACAGTGGAGTTTCTTGCATGCCGAACATCGCCGCCGTGCTCCGAGAAGAGATCGTCCGTCTCGCCCGAAAGGAGTTGCGAGCCACCGTCAGCCCTTTGAGAAAGAGAGTGGCCGAGCTGACGCGGAGCAACGCCGCCTTGAAGAAGATTGTCCCCGCCCTTGAGCGGGAGGTAGCTCGCCTGAGCGGGGAGGCTGAAGCGCGCCAGATCCAGGTGATCCGTGCGGGAGCGAAGGAGCTCGAAGGCGTCCGCATCGGCCCCCGATCCATCCAGGCACAAAGGAAGCGACTCAAGCTCACGCGGGAGGAGTTCGCCAAGCTCGCCGGAGTGAGCGCCAACACTATCTACCTGTGGGAGACGGGCCAGGTCTCGCCGAGAGAGAAGAGCCGCGGGGTTCTCGTCGGGCTACGAAAGCTAAGGGCGAGGGAGGCGAAGAAGCTACTCGCGGCAGCGGGGCCGAGAGAGAAGCGCCCGAAGCCGAGGGGCAAGAGACGATTGGGGCGGCGGCGGAAGAAGAGGTAGCCTCCTACCCTGCACCAAGGGACTCCCCGAGCTTGGAGCAATCGCGTCGGTGCCGATGGGCGCGCCAAGGCGGGACCCAGGGTGACCTGGTAGGAAGCCGTAAAGGGGCCTCGATATGGACCCAAGATGGGGTCTCCGGACCTTGCTGCCACCGTGCGGAGATGAATGCCACGTGGGCGTCCAAGCTGAGCTGATACTTGTCGCAGAGAGAGTCACTTATCGTTTACGAATTTGAACGTGCCGTCGATTTGCACCAGGGAGCCCCGCCCTGGAAAGCTGGTCTTCGACGGCACCCCCACCCGTTCCCCGTCACCATCCCTAAGACTGACAGCAACTAGATCCGGACGGACGCCGAGATACTCCTGCCGGCCAGGGCTCCACGGCACTGCAAGCGAGATGTAGCCTCGTGCCGTGGGCGCAGGAGGTATCGATCCATGTACTCCAGAAGAGCTTGGAATCGCAGACGAGGTAAAGGAAAACCTCTCCCATTCATCCTCACTCTTCAGAAAGGTACCCTCCACAGAGACCATCGCGACTAGGCTCCCTCGTCTCAACGCACTCACAACACTGGGGTGTCCACCGGCTTGGATCGCGAACTCTCTTTCCTCGCAGCACCATCGAATGTCAACGATTTCTACCGAGAGGCTGTTCAAGAGATCCCGAGCAAAGAGATGGCCGATGAATGCGACTGCAAGCACAATGGAGATCGAAGCTCCCAAGAATGGACCTCTTCTTCGATCCACGATGCGGTTCCTCAGAACTAGGGAGGCCAAGGTGCCGAATATGAGGCTGGCAAGGAACCACGCTCCGAAGTAGGCGAGTTTCCCCATACGGAGCAGACCAACAAAGGCCACCGTCTCGCGTGCCAACCAGCAAGATACAGCGCCCAAGAGGATGAAGTGAATCGAATGGATGACAATGAGATAGTTGGCCGGAATCTTACCAGTTCCGCTCACATTGGTGGAATTCATTGATTCGACCCGTAAAGTACGGCTGCTAGTCTCAATTCTAAAAACAGCGGCCTTCCAGAGGACATCATTGGAAACTATGGCAGATCCGACAGCAAGCGATCTACATCGGTGCCTCACTTATCTCGGCGAGTGGCTCGTATCAAGCACGAAGTTTTCGGAAATAAAGCGGCCACGCCAGGGATAGTTCGACGAACCAGTGGTATCGCCCAAGGCAGCCGCCCACTTTGCGGATTGGTTGCTTATGGGAGCCTACGTCTTTCGGCGCGTCACCCGAGAGGACGATTACCCGATATGCTCCTGGCTCGTTGCTCACGCTTTCGCAAAGATCGGCAAGGACTTCGATGTAGAACCTGGAGCTGCGAGCCCCGACGACATTTGGGACTTCGTGAATCTTCACCCAGGACTGTATGAGATGATCCATCCCTTGCAGCGGTTGGCATGACGGAGAACGGGCCGGAACAAGTCGAGAGCACGCTGAGTGAATTCGTTTGGAAGCACGCCGCTGTAGTCCGATCTGGCTCGGGGTCGCGGGCTTCTCTTATCGAGCCCACCGCTACGTACCCACTACTTTCTCGGGTTGAATAGAAAGCCCTCCCGGATGACTCCCGGCGGCGGCGGTGGCCGGAACCGAAATGGAGCCCGGTTTCGTTCAGGGTCCGACAGCCAGGCCCACGCTTCTGTAATGAACGCGTCGCTGCGGATGGTGCGGGGATCGGCAGGGAGCCATCCGAACAGGGGGAATCCCCCACCAAAGGCTTGAAGGCTTGATTCCCGACCGACTTTCTCTCCCTCTCGATTCACAAGCGCGGCGTTCACCCGAACCACGTACGCAAAACCAGACCCCACCCTCATTGGCTTCCAGGGCACACGTATCTTCCCACCGCCCTTTGATGTGCCCATGGCCCGATACCGCGGAGGCACGTAGGCTCCTTGGCGGGGACCCATCAGATCGGGAGAGCCGACAGCGAATTCTTCCACCTCTTTCGCCAGGAGCGGCTGAGGTGTCTTATTTTCCGATGGACTCCACCAAAGCCCCTCGACTGAAACGATGGCCCGTAGATCCCCCCGGATGAGCGATTCGGCGACGGCAGGATATGTGTACATGTAGACCACGAACTCCTGAGAATCCGGGTCCCAGGTAATTCTGGCAAAGCTCACGCAAAGCAAGAGCGTGACCCTTCGAGCTGCCACCTGGCTGCCCGTCGTCATCAAGGCCACGAGAAGGCACAGCCCCAGCACTCGTCTCACTCGGCCAGGCTGACCCGACCATCGAAGCCAGACAAATGAGGCCAGGAGGCTGTAAGCGAAGCCGACAGATGCCCATGCGAGGAAGTAGGTCTGATTATGCAGCGTTCCTGTTTCGAGCGAGGCGCGGAACCAATCTTGCCTATGGCAATACGCGAGGAGTCCGACCCCACCCATGACGAGCATGAGGAGCCAGAGGCTTGGGCGCACTCTCGGCTGATCTGCGGGAGGTGTCACTTTGGAAAGTCTGCGGAGGTCATGATACTACGGAGCCTCTGACACCCCTCATTCTAGCGAAGGGTATTCGGGTGTGTCGAGGTGGTGTGACTGGGGGGCGCTGGACTTCTTGTCATTGGCTCGCAGTCCCATAGGCGGGGCGTCCGACTTTCAATCTGCACCTCCCCCGCTATTTCCCTGTGTTGTCGCTCCCCGGCCCAACCAAACGTCGCCCAGCCCGCTGGAGAGGCTGAATCCTGCTTGGTAGACTAGGCTCATGGACCATGGTGTGGTGGGCATCTGCCTGATAGTCCTCTACGTTCTATTCCTCGCTTTGCCCGAGGCCATCTACATCTCGATAACAGCGCTTCACTCGCTCCGCTACTTCATGAGCGGTGCCGTCGGAGCCGCGGCGCTGGCTCACCTGGTGTTCGATCTCTGGCGGGGTGCGGACGAGATCTATCACTGGGAGGGGCGTGTTCTCATTGGGATGTGTCTGCTCAGCCCTCTCTGGTTCTCGATTGGTGCGCGCCCCTCTCTGAGAGAGGTCGGGAGTCACAGAGCGAAGGTGTTGAGGTGGGTGAATTTAGTAGGGTTTGCAATCTCCGTGGGGCTCATGATTCACCTCCTGGTGTACTCTGCTTGGCACTGGAGTCCTGGGGTCCCAATCTCGCTAACCACCGCCGCGGTCGTAGTGCTGGCATTCTCCAGGGTGGTCCATTGGCAGTCGCCTACGAGATCCAGATGGGTTGGATGGCTGCCTGGATACCCCGCTATCCTTCTCATGCCTGCAGTGCTAGTTGTTTGGGCTCTGCTCTGCACGTACTTTCGAAACACATGGGAATCCGGACCCGAGCGCGGGCCATGGTTGATTGGATGGGGATTCCCGCTGCTCTTTTACGGATCGTCGTGGGAACCCGTCGGCGGCCTCAGTGGGTTTGGGTTTCGACTCATCCCGTATCTCGTGGACCTACTGTTGGCTGTGGCCGTATCCTGGGTTCTCGCGTGGGGTACTGACCGGCCGGTGCAAATATGGGCGGTGCTGAGTCTAAGATTTCGGCGGGTGCTACGATGGATCCTGAGCATCAGATTTCGATGGACGAGGTACCTGCCCAGATTTCCTGCAGTCCTTCTGGTGCCTGTGGTCTTGGTTCTTTGGGCGGGACTCTGTTCAGTCTATCGAGGTGGGCCGAGCAGTTGGGATGGCGGGTGGGGCGTTCCGCTACGCTTCGACGGGTGGTGGCCTGGCATGTCGTCTCCACCTCCTGCGTTCCGGGTCACCCCGTTCCTCATCGATCTCACACTCGCATTGGCTGCAGCCTACCTAATGGCCATGGCTGTCGACCGTCTGCTCTTCCCCGCGATTGGGAGCACACCCAGGAGGAAGCTGAGGCAGGGAGACGCTAAGGAGATCCACAGCGCGCTGGCGGACGCCAGCGCAGAGGGGAAGAAGTTGGAGGACATCAGCAATCCGACGAGAGGAGAGAGTTGATTCTCAAAGATGCGACGGCGCTGGGCAGCACGCACTATCAGATGGCGACTCAGGCTTGGGAGAGAACGCTCCCATCGTCAGTTCGAGCAGAATCCAGCCGCCCCCGACCACCGCTAAGAAGAGGACGGGACAAAGGAACAACATTAACGCGAGGATTGGCGGCTCCTTGAAAAAGCGAGCGCCGGTCTCCCTGAAGGGGTCCAAAAAGGGCCTCTGTCCTGCTTGCGGCCGTGTTCGCAGTGCCGCGGCCCGCAAGAACCTAGCGAACTCAAAGGGTCGTCAGCGCAGGCGGGGACTCGGAGCGCACAGGCTCTTGCTCACGGTGCTAGAGTCTTCCCCGCATGATGGTCCCGAGGATGCGATGCGGGAGTGGTGGAGTGAGATGGGGAAGCCGCTGATCGACCGTGCGAGTAGGCTAGGGAGGACAGGCCGCTCCTCCTGAGAGGACTATCGGCATAGAATCGTCAACTACTTTGTCACCGAGGCCGTCTAGAGCAACCTGGCGGCCTCACGTTTGACTCGATACCCTCGCGTTGACCTCGTCGGCTCTCCTCGGATCAAGGGGCCTCCCAGATTGTTTTCCCGTCACTTCCCTTTATCGTCAAAACAGCCGCCCCGTCCTCCTGCGAGTAGCCTGCGGTGAGCACAGTATTTTCCTCCTCATCATGGATCCGCAGTCCGTCCTCGCTAAGGGATGCTCTGGATTCTCCGTTCTTGTCATAGATCGACAGCCCGAAGTCGGAGAGGCTTACTCTCATTTTCGAGTTCTCGTCCTTGAACGACAGTCCGGAAAGGCTGAAGTATGCCGCCATCTTTAATCTCTCGTCATAGAACGACAGTCCGCCAGCCGAGAGCCCTCCTCTAATGTTTCCTTGACCGTCCACAATTTTAATGTGCTGGACAGTGATGTCCTTGATGTCCTTCTCTTTGGCCTGGGTCATGCCCCGGCCTCCCGAGAGGACCAGCACAATCAGCGCCCCTATGACACCGCCGACCACCCCTCCCACAAGTTCTCGTCTCATGGACACCTCCCATTGAGAAGAATGGTGCTAGCCTGTTGACGCTGAGCACCCTGCCATCCCCAGTCGGCTCGGCCAACCGCCGGGTCCCGGATTCCAAGCAACCCGTATCATTCCCGAGAACCTCTGCGGGCAGCACAGCGGGCCGAACGGGGAGCATATGCGTATTTCGGGGCAAGACGATCACCGATTCCGACCGAAGCCGATCATGAGGAGCACAAGGAGCCAGAAAATCGGCCGTACCCTGCGGTACTCCATAGGAGCCACTGCCTCTCTGCCTAGTTATCGACTGGCATGTAAACCTCTGAGCGTGGGGAGGCCGCGCTTCAGCCTCCACGGAGGCGATGATACTCCAGGTCAGGCGGCGTCTCCACCGCGCTCCCGCTTGCGAAATCGGCCCCTGCTGGATTTCTTGTTTCTTGCTCCCAGATCAGTAGGCTGGTGCAACGTAGTCATGACCAGGCACTCGCCATCTTCGAGCATCCGCCGCCTGCTTCTCTACATCTCTCTACTCGCTTCGCCCCTGATAGCCACCGGCTGCCAGACGACGGTGGGGAACTACTTCGCCAACCGGGCCCGCGACTTCGGTGACTGTTTTCGGCTTCAGGTCGGCGCCGGTAAGGGATTCGGGGTCAGCGTCAAGGCCGCGGGAATCTTGCACCTGGGGTTAT
>JAPUJT010000003.1 GCA_027296055.1 Planctomycetota bacterium
TCGTCCTCCTTGTACTTCGCGATGAATTTCTTGATGCTCTTGACGGCAGGCTTGATCTTCGAGCTCCTGCGATACTTCTTGTCGATCTCGGCAAACTCCTTCTCCCCTTCAGCGCGGAGGATCAAGGCCTCCACCTCTGCCTTCTCCTCCTCGGACTTGGCGTACTTTTTCCGATAGCTCTTCAGGGCCTTGATCGCCTTCTTCCAGGCGGCGGACTCCATCAGAGCCTCCGCCTTTTCCAAGGCCGCTTCCTTCTCGGAATCCGACCCGTCCCCTGCCCCGGCCATGCCTAGAAGCAAGCACCCTGCAATCAGAATGGATACGCCCCGCAACTGCATCGCTTCCCTCCTCGCACACCTCTCTACCCTGGGACCAGAAGTCGCCTGTCCATCCGAAAAAGTCCCTCCACCTCCACATGATGAGGAGGCCTAACCTCGAGGTCCAGCGATTTGGTCAGCGATCTCCACTGGCTGTCGATGCGGCGAGATGTGTTCAGGACGCGACTCGGTTGCGAGCAAGAGTCCCGCAATCGCGCGGAATCTCGAGTGACATGGCGTAGGGGACGCCATTGCAGATCAGGCAGGGACGCTTGTAGCGATGGTGAGCGCCCCTCACGACCGGGATCGATGCCACCTTCGTTGTCCCGGAGCCCTATGGCGATCGGGCGGACGCCGGACCACGGGCACGGGGGAGATCATGATTGATGATTCGCCGCGAACTCCCCCGCCGCCGAGGAGCATCGCCGAGACCTACTCCGCCTCCGGACCTGCCGGGCTCGCCCCTCCGATCACCGCCGGGGGGAGGCCGGAGCTCGGGCACGGGGCCGATCATCTAATGATCCGGCGCGAACTCCCCCGCCGCCGAGGAGCATCCCCGAGCCCTCCCCCTCCGGACCTGCCGGGCCTGCCCCTTCGGCTCTGGCCATCGTTGTCCGCCCAGCCGCGGGGAGGCTGGAGCTCGGGCACGGGGGAGATCCTAGATGATGATTCGCGGGGATCTCCCCGCCGTCGGCCCGGTCCAGTTGAAGGTAGGCCTGAATAAGAGTGGCTGGGACGCTGCCCCTTGATGTCTCCATTCTGGCGGAATAAGATCAGCACCGCCTCGGGGTGCGAGGGGGGTCCGATGTGCCTGCGGACACCAAGAAACATCGAAGCGGGTCCGAGAATCAAGAGCTTCAGGACAGCCATGGTCCTTGCGGCGCTGATTCTAGGGCTCGCATTCTCGGGGGCCTGTGGAAGTAACGATGGCAGGTCCGCTGGCGCTCCGGCACGTGCGTGCGGGATCGATTCTATCTGCCCCGCTGAGGGAAGCCTCTCCGGCGGAGAACTACTGACAATTACAGGTTTCGGATTCGAGGATACGCCAGAGGTATTCTTCGGTGTCCTCGAGCTCACTCAAGTCACCTTCATCTCGAACACCGAAATCACGGTGGTGACGCCCTCTGGGCCTCCCGATTCGGTGGATGTGGTGGTGGTGAACCCGTCCGGCGGTACGGACTCCGCGCCTGGCGCCTACACCTACCGGAGTTTGGACCCCGCGCAAGATAGCATCGAACCGAACGAAGAGCTTCAAACCTGCTCTTGGACCTGCCTGCTGTCGTTTTCGATTGACCTAACCATTCATAATGCGATTGACGAGGACTACGTTTGCTTCACGTCGGAAGAGCCCAACTATTCGACGGTCACCTTGACGCCCGACTCAGCCACAGGCAACCTCGATCTCGAGATATTTGACGTTTCGACCGGCATGAGGGTTACGGGTTCCTATGAGTTGATTGGTTCGGAAGCCCTGTCGACTCCCGGCGCGGGCCAGTTTGCCGCCCGGGTGTTCGGGGTCTGTGGCGGGGTGGGTGACTATACCCTCACGATCTCGAATTGAGCTTGACGTGCGCCGGTCAGTGGAGCGATCACATTGGAGGCATCGGCAGATAATCGTCCATCCAGAGCCTCGTAAAGGATTCCTTTCTCTTCAAGGAGAGTGCGATGAACCATCGATACACGTTCGGCATCTTCCTGGGGGCAACCCTCGTGCTAGCCCTTGTCGTTGCCTGCAACAATAGCAGTGGAGGAAACAGGGGAACTGGCCCTCTTCCTCTCATGTTCACCTCGGGGCCTGGTCTGCCGGCAGGAGAGGTCGGTACGGCCTACAGCACCGCGATCACGGTGAGCGGAGGCCTCCTGTCCTATGGGTGGAACCTGGACACACCTGGGACCTTTCCGCCTGGCCTGACACTGAATCCATCCACCGGTAGTGTGACCGGTGACCCGACTCTGGATGGGAACTACTCATTCGACGTGACCGTTTCTGACTCTCAGAATCCCGTGCAGATGATCATGGACACATTCACCATCGTCGTCACGGTGTCGGCTTTCACGTTCACCTCGGGGCCTGCTCTGCCGGCAGGAGAGGTCGGTACCGCTTACAGCACCGGCATCACGGTGAGTGGAGGCCTCCCGCCCTACTTGTGGAACCTGGACACGCCGGGAACATTTCCGCCCGGCCTGACCCTGAACACTTCGACCGGTAGTGTGACCGGAGACCCGACTCTGGATGGGAACTACTCATTCGACTTGACCGTTTCTGACTCTCAGAATCCCGTGCAGATGATCATGGACACATTCACCATCGACATCAACCCGCTGCCCGCACCGCAGGTCGTCATCAACGAGGTTTGGGGAGATCATTGCCATACCGGCGGGGAGTTCGTCGAGCTCCTGAACATCGGAACGGGCACGGCGGACCTATCGAATTGGACACTCGAAGTCTACAACAACTCGAACCCCGCAGCGCTGAACGGGATCTACACCATCCCCACGGGTACGATGCTCCCGGCCGGAGGGCTCTTGGTGCTCTGGGAGAACACGGGTACGCCAACGCCGACCTCGCTGTACGTCGGGTTCGAGATGGACGCGGACTGGCTCCCGGGTGCGCCAGGTTGCGCCGGTGTCGATCTTTCCGAAGTGGTGCTGCTGGATGACACTGCAACGGGCGTGGACTACGTGGCCATCAATGACACGACCATGGCAAACCTACCTGTAGGCTTGACGTTTACGGCTACCTTCAACTGCACTAGCCACGACGCCTATCGGAGGACCCAGACCGACACCGACCAACCGTCAGACTTTTCCTGTGGCGGTCTCGGGAGCGATACGCCAGGGCTCTTGAACCCTGGTCAGTAACCTCGGGAAAGACCCGGCGAGGGAATCTGAGTCTCGATCGCGCGGCTCGCACTGCGCCTATCTTGCTGCACGCGTCGATCAAGAGGCTCCGTTTGGTCCCGGTCCGGTCCCTAGCACTATCCATGGCCACGTCCGTTCTCGTTCCCATCGCGATTCCGACACCGGCCTGAGCCGAGGCCGGCGCGTAGGTGATCCCGTCACCCGCCATGGCCCCGATCCTCGCTCAGACGCCAGATACGGTTTGATCGCCAGTTCGGACGGACCCCCTAATCCCACCGTTGCCCCAACCTTATAATAGAGTCATAGCATCCTCGCCCGGTACAGCGCGGTTCGACGGCTCCGAGCTCGCCGCGTCGGAAACCGGCTCCGAACATGCGCGAGACGCCTAGGGCTCCTGCAGGTCCGAAGGGCAGTCGATCCGAGGCACCATACCTACTTCGTTGGAAGATAGGGAGAGCGACATGGACTTATTCCCATTAGGGATTCGGGAGTACATTTACGGGGGGCTCCTGGTCGGGGCCGGTGTCAGCTTGATATTCCTGACGACGGGCATCATCTCCGGTGCGAGCGGGTTCCTCACGTCCACATGGTCCTGGCTCTCCAGGAGGCCCGGTTTTCGGCAGCCTCCCTTTGTCAGCTCCCGCGTATGGAGGGCATGGTTCACCGTCGGTCTGATCGGGGGAGCCCTGGCGTTCACCCTGCTCGTGAACCAGAGCCAGGGCTACGTGACCGACGTACAGTGGTCGCTCCTGGGGGGAGGGGGTTTCCTTGTAGGACTGGGCACTCGGATGTCGCGTGGCTGCACATCCGGCCATGGCATCTGTGGACTCTCTTCGTGGTCCCTGCCTTCCCTGTTGGCGGTGATCACATTCATGGGAGTGGCCGTCCTTACTGCAAATGCAATTGCGAGAATCGGAGTCATGCTATGAAGATGCTCTTTGTGCTGACCGGCGGTGCCGTCTTCGGCTTCGGCCTGGCGCTGAGCGGTATGATCAAGCCGGAGGTCGTCCTCAGCTTCCTTCGCCTCGAGGACCTGGGTCTTCTCCTCGTCATGGGGGCTGCCGTGGGGGTGGCGACGATGGCCATCATGCTCGGACCGCGGATCCTGAATCGGCCCCTGATCGGATCATTCGAGGCCTACCAGAAAAGCCTCAACAAAGGAACGATCATCGGCGCGATCCTCTTCGGCCTTGGCTGGGGAATCTCCGGAGCGTGTCCCGGGGCGGCCCTGGCGAGCGTGGGGGTCGGGAACTACCCGATCCTCATCAGCCTTGCCGGCATGTTCGCCGGTGCCTACGTGCAGGGTCGCTTTTTCGAGGGTCCATCAGGGCGGGATCGGTCCGACGTCGGCTAGGCTTCCCAGGCCGGGGCTCGGGCATGGGGGCGATCATCTAATGGTGATCCTGTGCGAACTCCCCCGCCGCCGAGGGGCATCGCCGAGACCTCCTCCTCTGCATCCAGAGCCCCGGCCCCGCCCCTTCCATGAGAAGGCCCACTATGTCAATGGCAACGTGGGGGCCCTTGGCACCGGTGGTGGGAGGCCGGAGCTCGGGCAGTGGGCCGATCATTCTAGGATGATCCGGCGCGGACTCCCCTGCCGCCGCCAGGTGAGAACACGGACGGAATGTGCTCGACGTCCGTCGGTGGGCTCTCTGCCACCATCACATCGGTTGCGAGAGGACCTCGACGTCAATGCCTTGCGCCGTCACCGCGAGCCGGGCCTCGTACTTCCCCTTGGTGCCGTAGTCCATGGCAGCCGTGACCGTGCCGTCGAGTTCAACCAGCTCCGTCGTGAGCGGCCGATCCCAGGAAACCGATCCGCGCAGACGCTCCGATGCAGCCAACGTCCAGACGCCGGGCTTCGCCCCGCGAACGAACCGCATGACGTTCAGGTCCCATTGCTGGGTGACCAGCACCCAGACTTCGCGACGCTGAACGAGTGTGGCGTGGAGTTGCATTGCGGGCTCGAGACGGCCGATAGCATCGTGCTCGATGGAGGGCACGGAGGCGCCCACGGTCTCCTGCGAGCCCTCGGAGATGACGAGCTCGTACTTCACAAGGAAGCGCCGGGCGCCGGCGACCTGTAGCTTGGCAGGCTTGCCCACCGTCCGCCTGACCTTGACCACCACCTCCGACGGCGCCGGCCGCGTGGATAGTTCCCCTTCCTTGCCGCAACCCGTCGTGAGAACGAGCCACGTTGCTAGCCCAAGGAGATACGCGAGATGGTGCCGGGCTTGCATTGAATCACCTCAAACTCCGTTTCGGTCACTATCAGCAGAATCGTCCGCATGGCATGCAAGGGCCTGGACGGCGGCCGCTCCCGCGAGCGGCGCGACCCCGCGGATCTTATCAAACGAACGGGCTCATGCTCGGGCGAATCCTGGACCTGTTCATGTTCCGTGAGATTCGTGGTGCAGTCGAGCAGGTGCTTGGGATCAAGGTGAGCAACGGGACCGGGCGATAGGGCCGAGAGGGAGCGCCGCGTCGGCGCAGGCCTTGCTCGTCCCTCCATCCTGGAAAAGGGGCGCTCTCCCAGGCCGCCCCTTTTTTTAGCTCCTAGAGATAGTGAGGCCTTCATCTGACCATATCGGGTCGGTCAATCTCGATGGACCACTATAGCCAAGAGTTTCTTCACCCCACGGGGTTGGACGAACATCTGGCCCGCGATCCTGGCAGATTCAATGGGTATCGACAGATCCTGGCGCATCCACGGCATCCTTAAGAACTTCACCCCACGGGGTCCCAAGCCAGCGTTCACCAGTTCTTCAAACGATCCTTCCTATGCCCCGCACGCTACTCCCTCAGGGGTGCAGATGGAAGACCTTGTTCATGATCTTCCACTCCCCGTCGACTTTTAGCAGCGTGAACAAGTCGGTGAACCGGTGACCGGTCCAATTGTCGAGTTCAAGCCGCACGGCAGCGACCGTGTCAATGAGGTCGATGCTGGCGATCCGTGCTTGGAGCCCCGTCGCTGGACCGTTCTCGTCATTCCAGGCAAAGAGCCGTTGGATGGGGCCGGCGAACAGGTCGGCACCGACATAACCGAAGACCGTCGCGTCCTTGTGGAAGGCGGGTTTCATGTCGTCGCCTCTTCCGGACTTGGCGCCATCGATGTAGTGCTGGACGACCTTGGCGATCACGTCATACTCGCTCACGTTTGTAGGTGCATTACTCATTGGTCTCCCTCCTCACTTAGTGTCGTATACATCTTGTTGACCCGCATCAGCCTTTGCCAGCGCCTTTCGGAGTTTGGGCGCAGGGGCTGCGGGATGGCCTCGCCACGCTGGAATGGAATATCGAGTGGTTCGCCGGCGGGCCCGGCAGCATTGTGCCGTTCACTGACCTGGACTCACCTTTCGAGAACTGAGAGCGGACGCTACGCCCTGAGCGATGGGTGAAGCTCCCTATACGCCGTTGACGAGGTTCTCGACACGGTCCTTCCTTCAGTCTTTCCCATTGGTCTCAAGGCGGCGGTACCATTCCACGATGCCGCGCCCGATCGCTTCAGGATTGTCCTCTTGAATGAAGTGGCGGCCGTAGCCGACGAATTGCGTCTCAATATTGCGGAAGTTTCGCGCCGCCCACTCGGCCGCTTGCGGCGGCATGATTACGCCCGGCGAGGCGTACTGTAGAAGCTTCGGTGTATCCGAGGTGCGAAGCCACTCGCCGACCCGTTCCACGACTCGGACATTGCGCGCCGGCGCTCCACCGACGGGCAATTCGTTCGGCCACATATAGATGGGATAGCGGCTTTCGGGCTCGAGGAAGGGCGCTCGATAAACGTCCATCTCCTCTTCCGTCATCCGTCGCGTGATCGTCGCGTTTGCGAGGAGTACTTCGATGAAGAGGTTTTCGTCAATCAGGGCTTTCTTGCCTTCCACCGGATCACGAAAGCGGCGGAACAGGTCGGCAGCAGGTCCGAAACCGTCCAGGTTTTCCATCGGAAAGGCAGGCGGCGTGATGGACTCCA
>JAPUJT010000030.1 GCA_027296055.1 Planctomycetota bacterium
CAGCGTACCGGCGGGCGGCAGAGAGGTGAAGGTGAGCCGTATGCTCGATATGCTGAGATCGACGCTGGCCAGGTTGCCGGACCCCACGAGGATGGCCTCGAGCTGATCCGGGCCTTGCACGGTGATGGGGCTGAGAACGACCGGCGCGATCGCCGTT
Organism: Planctomycetota bacterium; assembly: GCA_027296055.1. Classification (GTDB taxonomy): domain Bacteria; phylum Planctomycetota; class JAPUJT01; order JAPUJT01; family JAPUJT01; genus JAPUJT01. Next base: position 158 of record JAPUJT010000030.1, read on the forward strand.
CCCCCGAACGAGTCGGTGCCCGACTGCACGACGGCAGGGGCGGTCAGGTCCGTCAGTGTCCAGTCGAGGTCTCCCAGACTGGCGTACTGCGCACCGAGGCCATCGAAGAGGGTGAATAGCACGGCGGGGATCGGATCACCGGGGCGGACCGCTCCGAGGCTCGCAGGATTCGCCTGGATGTCCACCTCGAAGGGGATCGGCCCGGCAAGGACCGTCGCAGTTCTCGGGGACTGTGACCGGAGTTCGAGCGAGTCGGTCGTACTGTACGAGAGCCCTGTAAACGTCGTGACGGGGGTGGTAGCCGCCAGCGTGAGCACCCCCGAGAGCGTCCCCGCGCCGGCGGCCACATCCAGCGTGATGTCGAAGGGAGGACTCGGAACGATCGGCGCCCCCGTCATGGTGTCCTCGACGGTGACCTCCACATCGAAGAGCGAGTTTACGAGCGTGCCCGAGAGGGGAAGCGCCGTGAAGGTGAGGCCGACGCTGGAGATCTGCAGATCGGCGGTGGCCTGATTGCTCGAGCCGGTCAGGTTTCCGGTGAGCCGATAAAGGTCCTCCACCAAGATCGGGGCGAGCGTGACCATCGCCGTGGACGAACCGCTGAACGGGGCGATCCCCGACTGGACCTGCATCGAGGTCGTCAGGTTCTCCAGACTCCAGGCGAGATCTCCCGAGACCGGGTACAGCGCCCCCAGGCCGTCCAGGAGGTCGAAGTTGACGCCCGGTATGGCGATCCCGGGATAGACCATCCCCAGATCGACCGGCGCGGCCTGGATGTCGATGTCGAAGGGGATCGGGCCGGAGGTGATGTCCATGCTGGCGTTCGGAGAAATCGCTCGAATTTCCAGGGCGTCGATGCCGCTGTATCCGAGCCCGACGAAACTGATGGTGGAGCCCCCTACGACCTGGGTGAGGACACCGGAGAGGGTGCCCGTCCCCGCCGCCACGTCGAGAGTGATGTCGATGGGAGGGTTGGGTGAAGCCGGCATCCCCGTCGACGGATCTGTGATCGCCAGACCAACATCGAAGGAGGCGTTGGCCAGCGTTCCTCCCGGAGGAACGGTCGTGAAGACGAGATCATATCGTTTAGCCCCGCCGCCACCTCCGCCTCCTCCTCCACCGCATCCGAGCAGAAGCGAGAGGATGAGACAGCAAGCAATCCACGGCGCCCTTCTAAAGGCTCCCATCTTGATCATCATCATCATCCTCTTATTCTCCCATCTCCAGATACCACTCGTCGGCGATCTTCACGAACTGGAGCTCCATCTTCCCCAGCGCGCCGCCCACGTCGAAGGAGGCGGTGGACCGGGCGCCATCCTCGGCGAAACTTGCCTGACCCGAATCGAGGGCCACCTCGATCTTGTTCCAGAAGGGTTGGATGCTCTTCATACAGAAGAAACGCCACGCCCGGGCCTCGTCACGCTGGTCGAGGTGCGGCTGCCCTGCCGTGACCGCCTCGCAACGGGCAAGAAAGGGGAGATCTTTGATCTTCCGACCGGCCAGCACGGACCTCAGCACGAGAACGGGCGCTGATCGGTCATGTTCCCGCCATGACTCCGCTACAAGGGGAACAGGATCGCCAACCGGACCGCCGCTCGGGGCCGAGGCCGTCAGGGCGGCCGGCTCGGCAACTTGCACCGCGGCCGCCTGCTGGGGCCCTTCACCACACCCCGCGGCGATGCTTGCGGCCAGGAGGAGCACAACCAGGTGGAATCCCGTGCGTGTTCTATTCATGGCAGGTGGACCCCCAATACGATTTCTCGAGATTTTGGAGATACTTGAATTGTCACATTACATAGGACGAACCGGCCCGGCAAAACAATTCGATATCTGCTCGGCCGCTGGAGGCAGCTCGGCGCGAGCCCACTCGAAGAGATCCGGTCGGGGGCGAGGACTATTCCAGGATCTTGCTCAGGAGGTCGAATGTGTTGTTCCAGCCACGCACGTGCTCAGAGCGCGCTTGTGTCCCCGGTACGCCCTCGTGGATGAAGACGACCTCGGTCTTCTCACCCTGGGGGCTGAACTCCACCGTGACCAGCTCCCCCGGGGAGTCATAGCCCATCGGCGCCTGCCAGGTCACCGTGTAGACCAGCCGGTCTGGAGGAGCAATTTCCAGGTACGTTCCCGAGAACGCCATTCGGCTTCCATTGGACCCGGCCGTCTCTATACGGTAATGGCCCCCCTCGCGAAGGTCCACTTCGGCCGTGACGTCCTTCCCCAGGGTGCCCCACGCCCAAGCGGCGAGCTTCTCGGGAGTCGTCCAGGCGCGAAACACCGCCTCCACCGAAGCATCGAACACCCGCTCGATGCGGATCTCAGCGTCCTGCTTGTCACGCTGTTGTGCGATCCGAGTCCACCCTTACGGATGCGTGGCGTACCCGATCCCGCCGCCGGACGAGCCTTCCGCGTCGTACCACAGCTCGGACGGGGCGATCGAATCCCACGTAGCGAGGAAAATAACGTTGTCGTCCCAGTCGCCCGGCGCTCCGACCGTGAGAGTCGGGACGGGGAGCCCGGTGGCGTCCTGATACTTCATCCAGGTGATTCCCCCGTCGTTGGAGACGGCGTAGCCGACCTCCTCGCGGTTCATCCCCATCACCGAGAGACCACCATTGTAGAGCATTCGGAAGGTCGGGAACCCGTCCTCGATCACCCGCGCCACTCCCACCCCAGGGTTGTCGAACGAAGCGGGGTTCGAGTCGGGGATCATGATGGGGTTAGTCGCCCACCTCGTCCAGGTCACACCGTCTGTCGAGGCGGCATAGCCGATCTGGACCACTCCGCCGGGGGCGAAGACGTCGACGCCGGTGTACCACATGTTGAAGGTGCCCCCATCCTCCACGACGCAGGGGAAGGCGGTCGCCCCCGCATCCCAGCTCCCCGGCGCTCCCAGGCCCAGGACGGGGTTCGTCGGCTCCTTCGTCCAGGTTACACGGTCTGTCGACGTAGCGAGACCAACCTGGGGGACTCCGGCGACATCCTCCCCCACGTAGTACATCATGTACGTGCTCGTCGTCGAGTCGTAGAGGACGCAGGGCCCGGAGATGAAGGTATCATCCCAGGAACCCGACGCCCCGGGGACGAGGACCGGGTTGCTCGCATCCTTGACCCAGGTCACGCCGTCGGAAGAGCTGGCGTAGCCGAGCGAGCTGCCGTTCACGCCCTGCTCTTCCCCCGCGAACCACATCCCGTAGTTCGGGAATCCGCTGGCCGGGCTGAGGACAGCGGGGTCGAACACGAAATCGTCGTCCCAGGCGGGACCCGGAGACGGGTTCAGGACCGGGTTGCCAGGGAATTTGACCCAGCCTTCCTGGATGGTAAGCACGGCCGCGCTCGGAGTCCCGAGAAGGGCTCCACCCGTCGGGTTGGAGAGCGTCAAGTTCAGGTCCTCGTTCCCTTCCGCAAGGACGTCATCCGTGATGGTGACGGTGAAGGTCTTGTCGGCCGTATCGGTGTCCGCCCAGCTCAGCGTCCCCAACGCCGCCGTGTAATCGGAGGCCGCCAGGGCGGTTCCATCGCTCGTGGCGTAGTCGACGGTGACCGCACCCGCGCTCCCGCCCGTGCGACTCACGGTGATGACCCACGGATCGGAGTAGGCGCCAGCGAGGTAGGTCGCTGTGCTGAACTGAAGGTCCCCAGCGCTCGGCCCGTCGTTGTCGACGATCGTGAGCGTCGCCATGCTCTGCGTCCCCAGGGCCACTCCTCCCAGAGGATTGCTGAGGGTCAGATCGACGGTCTCGTCTCCCTCCATCACGACATCGTCAATGATGGCAACGGTGAAGAACTTGTCGGCCACATCCGCGTCGAGCCAGTTGAGCGTCCCTGAGGTTGCGTTGTAGTCCATCCCCGCGGTCGCCGTGTTGTCAGCGGTGCGGTAGTCGACGCTCACCGCCCCGGTGCTCCCGCCGGTGCGGCTCACCGTGATGTCGATCGTTCCACCGCCCTCGATGACGCTGAAGGTAGTAGATATCAACTGGACGGCGCCGGCAGGGGGAGTGTCATTGTCGGCAATGCCGATGTCCGCCGTGATGGGCGAGCCGAGCGTGGCTCCACCGCCGGCGTTACTGAGCGTGAGATTGATCGTCTCGTCGCCCTCGACATCTCCATCGTCGATGATCGTGACGTTGAAGCTCTTGTTGGTCGAGTCCCCCGCGAGCCAGTTCAGTGTCCCCATGGCGGGGGTGTAGTCGCCCGGGGCCACTGCCGAGCCATCGCTCGTCGCGTAATCCACGCTGACGGCGTTCCCGACTCCTCCCACACGCGTGACATTGATGGCAATCATCCCGCCCGCCTCGCCGATGCCATAGGAGGCGGCGCTGAACTGCAGTGTCCCGGCGACATCGTCGTCTGTGATCGTGAGGACCGCAGTGGCCTGCGGCCCCAGGTTGGCGCCTGTCGGGCCACTGAGGGTCAGGTTGACCGTCTCATCCGCCTCCACGGACATGTCGTCCATGATGGTCACGGTGAACGTCTTGTCCGCCAGATCCAGGTCCGCCCAGTTCAGGGTCCCGGAGGAAGCCGTATAGTCCGACCCAGCCGTCGCCGTGCCGTTGCTTGTCGCGTAGGCGACGCTCACAGCGCCGGCCGAGGGCCCGCTTCGGCTGGCGGTGATGGTCATGCTCCCCCCCCCCTCGGCAATCGTATACGTCCCGGACGATAGCTGGAGAAGCGAAACGGCCGGCGCCTTCTTCTTACTGCTGCTGCCGCCGCCGCATCCGGACAGGGAGATCGCGAGGGCAAGGGCGAATAATGAAATCGACCTGACGTGAAGATGATTCCAGAGCATCAATGCCTCCTATGGATGTGAAAACATGGATAAGGGACCGTTACGGCGTGAAGTTACTTGGCCCGATTGTAGCAGTCAGGCCGCTTCCTCGAAGCGGTGCTCGATCACGCCCATCAGATCGGGCCCCCCGTGTGATCGAAGCTTCGGCGGGTCAGTATATCGTACAAATCGGATACGTCTAGGCCTGCTTATCGATGAGACGTCAGGACCTCGTTCAACCCTTCGGATAGAAACTGCCGACTCTCTGTCACGGCCGATTCCATCGCTCGAGCCAGTTCGAGGCCAGGGAACTCGCTGTGCTGGTCATCTTCGGGGTTCCAGCCAGGGACTTCAATCGTTTCTGCCCGTTTGAGACCAGGCAACTCGCTGTGCTGATGGCCATCTCCGCGGTAAAAGCCGTGGACATGAGTCCTTTCCTTTCCGCCCTTCCAGGTCCTTCTGACGGCAACATAATCCCCAGGTCTGTACGACACGGTGAGAGGAAAAGAGATCTGACGCACCTGGACGGAGTCACTCGTCATGTCCATCAGAAAGAACCGCCCCGAACCCAGATCGTATTCCCCCCCGGCAAGCAAGAACTTCTCGCTCCCTTCGTGGCTCGTCGCCTCGTACCGGAGCGATAGCGGCCTCCACATGTTAGACAGTTCCTGTTCCACTACGACGGTCCCCTCAGCTTCCCTGCTCACTCGAGCGTGTCCGTAGAGGTTCACGTTACCGGGATTTCCCTTCACCCGGACAAAGTACTTCCACCCTTCGAATTCTCCCTTGGCGATTCCAGCGAGTCCAGAGAGATAGGCCACACCTTCCGCGCGTTCAATGAGAGTTCCGGCGATAAAGTGACCCTCTACAGGCTCTCCCGGCCTCCAACCTGCGGTGGTCGTGAACCTCCGGGGCAGTGAGCATCCGACACCGACCACCATCAGGATGAGGTAGAGCGCCAGACGTTGGCGGCGACTGCATGTCAATCGAGTGTGCGTGCTGATAGTTGCCTCGCCTCAACCTGACCAATTCGAGGCTGGAAGTGAGAGCCGCCTACCTGCGGACGGCCGTGAAGCGGCCATCCAGCAGCTCGATGGCGTAGTCAGGGTCCGCGGAATCCGACTTGTAGGCGCGGCCGGAAAACGTTCCGCTCGTGTAGCCTCCCGCCTCGGACACAAACGTCTTCACCTCGAGCAATACGCTCTCGGGACGCGAGCGATCCGAGTGGTAATGCTTGGTGCCGGCGAGCCCGGCGGCACCCGACGGATCGACACGTTTCACGACGATGGTGAGACCGGACGCACCCGGCCGTATGTCGTGCGGCTGTTCATCCAGGTCCCAGATCACGCTCACTTCCCATCCTGGCGGATTCGAGGCATCCAGCGAGATCTTCGTGTGTTCCCATTCCGACTCGTAGGTATGCACGGCGTCGGTGAACGAGATATCTACACCGTCGATGTTCACGAAGCCCATAGTCCTCCTGTCGTCATCGACCATTCCCGGCGCGCCATCGGGCACCTGCCCATCCGAACAGACCACCACGAGGAGCACGAGAAACGCCAGCGCCCCGAGGCCACCATACGTCCATCGCTGGCGCACCTTCGGACTCGCTTTATCCCAGGCCGTACGCACACGATCGACGATCTCCACGATGAACTCTTTCGGCCTGCCGTCGCCCGGTTCGCGGCTCTCCCCCTTGCCTGACGGTTTCTCAGGTGGCATCACCGGCCCTCCATCTTCGCTCGTTCGTCTTATCCGTACATCCAGGCTCGAAGGCCACAAACCTAGCACGACGATGTCGGTCAGATCAAGCCGATCTCGAGGCGAGAGCCTTTGGCGTGGTGCGGGTATTGGGGTGAGAGACGGGAATCGAACCCGCGACCCCCAGGGCCACAACCTGGTGCTCTAACCGACTGAGCTACTCCCACCCTAGAAAGGCAATCCAAAGAGCAGTGGCGGCACCATTATAGCACGATTTCCGGCGGTGTTTTCCGAGCACCGACCCCTCGGTGATAAATTCTCATGTAACGAGAAAAGGCCCCGCCACCGGAATGTGGCGGGGCCTCGGGTTCGTCAAAACGTTAGCGACTTCCTACTGCCACTCTCCTGCGAACGGGCCGAGGAAGATGACTTCGTGGACGAGGCGAACCTGGGTCTCCGTCTCTTCGCCTACTCTCACGGAGTAGGTGCTGGGAGCTTCGCCCCCTCAGCATCCCCCTCCCATGTTTCTTTCCACCACCATCTTTCTCGTCTTGACCTCCCGCACTTGAATACGGGGGGTGAACGCTACCGGCCGGAAGCGAAGGTACCGCTCGCCGCCCTGGCCGTACAGCGCGATCCCGGAGGTCTCGATCGTGATGTTCCCTTCTGCTTTCAGAGCCGAGAACTCGATCTCACCCGGAGAGCCCCACTTGTAGGTCGTGACCTCGTCTGCCTTCACCGTGAAGGATTCCATCCGACCCGGCTCGATGTCGGCCATCTGGTTCTTGCCGGCGCCCACGAGGCCGAGGATAAAGTCATATTCCCCGGTCGGAATCTTGAATTTCTTGCTCTTGGCGGCGAGGTTGAAGAAGATGTCCTCGCCCATCTTGACGGTGGCGAGGCGGAGATGGCTCCGGACCTTGCCCTTCATCTTGTACTTCGAGTTCAGATCCAGAACGCCGCTCGGACCCTCGTAGCGGGTCGTCGTGACCTTCGCCCCGGACGGGCTGATCTCCAGGTTGTAGAGCTTGCCGCCGATGTTGACGACCGAGCTCACGTAGGACGCCGCGTTCTCCCTTCCGATCAGCATCGTGTCCGTGCCGATCTCGCCGTAAATCCCGTTGTGATTCTCGTCGATCAGGGTCACAGGGATCCCCTGGACCTTGCCCGCCATCACGCAGAAGCGGGAATAGACGAGCTCGCCCTTCACCTTGCGGAGGAGAATCTTGTAGAGGCCCTTGCTTCCGTCCTCGTAAAAGAGCGGGAGGGTCAGGGCGCCGTTGGTGGACTTGACGTCGACGACACCGTCGCCGTTACTGTCTGCCCAGAACCCATCCCTCCGGATCTCCAGGCGAATCTTGCCGCCCTTGCCGGGGACATCCAGGTTCGCTACCTCGACGTCTCCCACGGTCACTGGCTCGGGGTTGGGTGACCAGTAGGTCCAGTCGTTCACCTCTCGATATTTGAGCCGGAAGTCCTGGGTGTCCTTCTCCGTCTCCGCGGAGACGAGAAGAGGTATCACCAGGACTGCTCCGACGAAGATGAGAATGGCCTTCCTCATGGAACCCTCCTTTCGAATGTCCGCGATCCCCCGTCCAGGAAAGCCGCCGATATTCCGTTCGGGAAAAGAATCTCTCCTGGTGGAAGAGAGTATCCCATGCCCCCGGTAGGATCAAGTCATGGAAGTGTATAATCCCTGCCTAGAACTCACATTCGGTCAAGATCGCTCGGCCCGGTGCGAGCGTTCCGAAAGTTCAGGAAACGCCGCATGAAGCCGTACTTGGGCTATCTTCCAATCAGCGTGGGCCTGCTTCTGGCCCTGGTGCTCGGGCGCCCCCCCCAACCGACGACTCAGCCTGCCCTTGTGGGATTCGATGCCGACCGGGCATACCGGAATGCGGCTGAGGTCGTGGGAGAGGGAATTCCGAGGGTCCCGGGATCCCCCAGTCACGATCGAGCAGGAGAGTTCATCCGCACCCGACTGGCCGAGTTCGGTCGACTCCGGGTCGAGACGGAGCCGTTCGACTGGCATGGCCTGTCCTATACGAACATCCTTGCGACCATTGATGAAGGCCCCGATGGCTCCGATCCCTCCCGCATATACCTTTCCGCTCACTACGACAGCCGCCCCGGGACCCCGGGCGCCGTGGACAACGCGTCAGGCGTCGGAATCCTCCTCGAATCGATCCGGATCCTGGTCGGGCGTGACTGGGACAAGACGCTCGTCTTTGCTTTCTGGGACGGCGAGGAGGACGGGCTGGTCGGCTCGCGGCATCATGTCCGCGGCCTCTCCCAGGATGAGCAGGACTCTGTCCTCGCCATGATCAGCCTGGACATGCCCGGCTGGCAGGGCGGGAGTCCGGTGATTCACACCTTCGGGAAGGCGTGGGAGGTGGACGCCCCGCGCCTCGTCCCCTTCTGGCTACCCCACCTCGTGATCGCGTCGGCAGACCGGGCGGGAGAACCCCTCAGGATCGGCGACCCCTGGATATCGTTCCATTACCAGATGGGGGTCCGCAACATGCGAGTGCCATTCTCAAGCGATGATGGACCCTTCCTGGAAGCGGGTATACCCGCCATCTTTCTCTCCAATTCGTCGTTCATCCAGTTCTTCCCCCACTACCACGGACCGGCAGACACGATGGAGCAAGTCGGGGAGGATGCTCTGCGGCAGTGCGGCAAGACGGTCATCGCGGCGACGGAGGCGCTGGAAACCTTGGAGGAGCGCCCCCAGCCGGGATCCGACGTCTACCTGATCTTGGGCGGGTTCGTTTTCACGGATTGGATCTTGCGAGGCATGATGCTCCTCGCGATGGTGCCGGCGCTCCTGGCGGCCCCATCGACGAGAGTCGATCGAACCTGCACCGTGGCCCTCCTCCTTCTGGGAGGAGTCACCGTGTTTCGGCTCGATGATCCTTTCCAGCCGTGTCTCGCCATGCCTCTTCTCCTCGCCTATCCCCTGCTACGCGTCCGGCGCTCTTACCTGCTGAAGGCCATCTCCCTCGCCGGTCTCCTCCCTGCTTTCACAACCGCCCTGTTTCTGATCCAGGTGCGGGTCCTATTCGGAGAGGATGCTCCGATCCACCTCTCTCCCCTCGACTGGATCACGCTCACCGCGGCCCCTGCCATCTTCCTCTTCCGAGCTGTCCAGGCAGAGAAGCTCCTGAGGAAGGACGCTACGGCAGTGGATGCCGGAAGAACGGAACAATAAAGAATCAATAGTTGAAGACGACGTCGATCTTTCCGTGGCGGAGAGCCACCCGTTCCATCGCCTTGTAGAAGTAGTGCGCTATCACGGCGAGCAAGAGAGTGAATGCCACGAGGAGGCCGACCACCCCCCCCAGGGAGATTCCCGCGAGGCCCTGGCTCAGCTCCGTGAGCCCCAGGGAACGGCGGAGGGCGGAGAACCAGTAAGTGAAGGGCATCCATTTCCCCACCGTCTGCGCCCAGGGCGGAAGCACGTCGAGCGTGTAGATACACCCGCACAGGAGGTAGAAGACACCCGCCAGCCCTTCGCCCAGGAAGAACGAGTGCCGGGACGTGATGATATGAAACCCGGCCAGGAGGATCCCCAGGGCCATGATCGCAACCAGGCCCGTTACAAGGGAGATGATGAAGTACACCGGATGAATCGTCTCGAATCCGATCGGTATCCGGAAAAACCAGATGCCGACCGCCAGGTTGACGGCAACAGCAAACGTGGTCGTCAGCAGCCTCGTCCCACCCCGACCGATCAGATACGCGTAGAGCCCGCCCGGAGCGAGATACAGGTACCGGAACATCTGGTAATGGTCTCGGTCGTCATGGATCGTGAACGAGATCCCCATGAGTAGCGATCCGATGAACAGGAAGAACGTGTGCCCGATGTAAAGATGAGCGAACTCCGGGCGGGAGAAGTCCCCTCCGATCACGACGTAGTACATGAAGATCAGGATCAGCGAGGCCGAGATCGGGCGGATCGCCGAGAGGAAGGCGTAGAAGAGCGGATGGGTCCAGTTGCTCTCCACCTGCCAGCCCAGCCAGAGGCCGATCCACGCGATGGTGAGCTTGGACTTCATTGCCACCGGAGGCTCAGCCTCCCCTCCTTCTTTCCGAGAGCCTCCATCGTGGTGAGGGCCCGTCGGGCGATCACGGCGAACAGCACGACGAGCAGAAGCAAGAAGAGGAGCTCGGTATTGACGGAGAAGATGCCGAGGCCCGCCCCGCCGGGGATCGCGAGCTGCCGGATCGCGTCGAGACCGATGGCGACGGGAATCAGCGATGCGATCGCGGAGACCGCGAAACCAAATCGTTGGAGCGGGAAGTAGAACCCGGAGAGGAGATAGACCGGTTCCTGAAGGACCTCGGCCCCTCGCCAGCCACCGCGGCCAAAGACCATGAAAAGTGATGAGAAGATCATCCCCATCCCGTAGAGGGCGCCCAATGAGAGTACGAAGGCAAGGATCAGGAGGCCCCAGGAGGAGACCTGGAATTCGACTTGGAAGAGGAGTCCCCCGATTCCAAGGATCGCCACGGCCCGGACCGTCGTCATGAAAAGCCCGCCGAGCGCCATCCCCATCAAGATGGACATCCGCGAGATCGGCGACATCAGGTAGAGATCGAGGTTGCCCATCTCCTTCTCCCAGTAGAACTGCATCGCCATGCTCCACAGGATGTTCAGCCAGTAGGCGGTCATCATCCCGCCGAGGAGGACGAACCCGGTATACTCCTCCGTCCCTCCGAGATGCCGGTAGACGTAGATATATGCGGCGACCGAAAGGAGCGGGAGGAGGATCTCCGAGATCAGCCAGGACGGCTCCCGATTACCGCCTACGATCCGGACGTAGGCCCGTGCCCACGTTGCTCTCAGATTCGTTCGGATGATCTGGCGGACGCTTCTCTCGGGGTAGATCGGCCCGGCTCTCTCGCTACGCATCCTTCCCTAGCCCCCGTCCGACCAGAGAGATGAAGACATCCTCCAGGGTCGGCTCGTCCTTGGCGAGTGAACGGATCGACCCGCCTTTTCCCGTGATGCGGACCACGACCTCGCTGATCGCCGCGTCGCTCTCCAGAACCAGATCCAGTCGAGAAAGCCCCGTCTCCTTCTCTGACGTCACCGCGACCTTGGAGACTCCGGGAATATCGGCGAGCACTCCGTCTCCCGTCTCGAGACCATCGACCTCGATACGAAACACCGCGTTGCGACCGAGACTGCTCTTCAGGGCCGAGGGGGTATCCAGGGCGATCACCTTGCCCTGGTCGATGATGGCGATTCGATCGCACATCTCGTCCGCCTCCACCATGTAGTGCGTGGTCATGAGCATCGTCCGATCGGAACGCTCCCGGACCCACTTCTGGATGTACTGACGTATCTCGCGGGCCACATGAACGTCCAGCCCCAAGGTCGGCTCGTCCAGAAAGAAGACCTTCGGGTCGCAGATGAATCCGCGAATCAGGTTCATCTTCTGCCGTTCACCGGTGGAGAGCTTCCCCACCTTCTCCTCCGCCTGTTCCTCGAGGTCGAAGATCGGCAGGAGCTCGTCGATCCGCTCCATGGCGATCTTGGTCGACACGCCGTAGAGCTGAGAGAACATCCATAGCTGCTCCCGCACCTTCAAGATTCCGTAACCGGCGTGCTCGCCCCCCGAGACCATGTTGATCAGCGGGCGCACCTGCCCGGCGCGCTTCACCACGTCGTGACCGGCGACGAAGGCGTTCCCCTCCGTCGGATAGAGGAGGGTCGTGAGGATCTTGATCAGGGTCGTCTTCCCCGCGCCGTTCGGCCCGAGCAAACCGAACAGTTCCCCTGGAGGGATCTCGAGATTGACCCCATCCAGGGCGCGGAGCGGCCCCTCCCTGCCCTTCCTCTTGAAGGTCCTTCCCAGGTTTTTCGTCTCGACCGCGAACTGGCTCATATCTCAGAAGTCCGCTTTTCGGGGATCCTCTTCCATCATCAGGATGGCCTTCTTGATCCTGCCCTTTCGCCTCTCGTCTCCCTTCGCCTCGCCGATCCAGTCCACATACCGCTTCTTGTGCGGGTAGGACATCGTCCGGAAATAACCGGCCGCCTTGGCCCGCTTGTCGAGGGCCGTCTGGAAATCGCCTGGCACACTCACGATTCTAGGCGCCGTGTCCCGCTCCATCACCACCTTGACCCGATCGCCCACCTCCACGCGCGCTCCCCTCTTCAACACCCTGTGCAGCATCATCACGAATTTTCCCCCTCCGATCGGCATCAGGGACTTTCGAAACTCGAATCCGTTGACCGTCCCTCTCACCGGGATGATCGGCCTCGGTCCGAAGACCTTCGAGGCGTCGAACGGGATCGACATCACCGCCTGGGTCCCCGTCGGCCCGCCCGCTCTCAGCTTGACGGTGAACTCCTTGGTGACCCTCGGTCGCTTTGCCCTGATGCCCAATTCCTCACCTCCTCGGCGCCGGTCGACGAACCCAGCACGAGACCATCGACACCAGCCACTCGATGGGGCCGCTCGATGGGGGAGCCTGCCCCGATGGCTTTGGGGTGGCTGAGTCCGAATTCCTTACCTGTAAGAAACCCGGACTATTGTCTCGGGGGTGTCCAGTGGGGGAGCCCCTCAAGCGGGCAGCCTTCGCACCTCGGACGCGGCCTGCAAAAATCCTTGCCGAGGTTGACGATGAGCGCATGGTACTCGTTGTAAAGAGGGACGTCCACAGGAAGATTCTCCTCGAAGAGAGATTTCGTCTCGTCGTAGCTGGCGTCCTCTCCGAGAAAGTAGTGCCGTCCGAACACCCTCCGGGTGTAAGCGTCCACGACGAAGCTGGGCATCTTCCCCGCGTAGAGTAGGATCGAGTCGGCTGTCTCCGGTCCGATTCCCGAGACGCCAAGAAGCTCCTCCCGAAGCTGCGGGAAGGGCCGCCGGAACATCCGGGCGAGACTCCCCTGGTGCCTCTCGAAGAGGAAATCGATGAACGACCGGAGCCGCCTTGCCTTCACCCGGAAGTACCCGGAGGGACGGATCAACCGGGCGACCTTCGCCTCGGAGAGCCGGCGGAGGGCCCGGGGGCTGAGGGCCCCGGCCTCCTTCAGGTTGCGGATCGCCAGCACGACGTTCCGCCAGGCGGTGTTCTGGGTGAGGATGGCGCCGACGATCATCTCGAACGGCGTGTCTCCGGGCCACCAGTTCATCGGACCGAAGTGGCTCGAGAGCTTCCGGTAAATCGTATCCAGATCGCTTCGTGTTACTCGTCGAGACCGTCGAGGTGCGCGGCGACGCATTTCGGCAGGGCCTCCAGGTTGTAGCCCCCTTCGAGGGACGAGACGATCCCGCGCGCCTCGCTGCACGCGACCCGCACCCGGGCGGCGAGGTCGCCGTAGTCATCGATATCCAGGTTCAGCCCGGCGATCGGGTCCTCCCGGTAGGCATCGAACCCGGCCGATATCAGGACGAACTCCGGTCGAAAGTCGGCAACCTCCCCCATCGCCTCGCCAAAGATCCTGCGGTACTCCTCCGACGAGGTGGTTGCGGGTAAGGGCACGTTCAGGGTCGTCCCCGCCCCGGATTCCGCTCCCCTCTCATCGGCGGCTCCCGTGCCAGGGTAAAAGGGATGCCGGTGGAGGGAGAGGTAGAAGACCTTTCCATCCCGGTAAAACGTCTCCTGCGTCCCGTTTCCGTGGTGAACGTCCCAGTCCACGATCGCCACGCGCGAAAGCCCCTTCTCCTCCACCAGATACCGGGCCCCGATCGCGACGTTGTTGAACAGGCAGAATCCCATCGCTACCCCCGCCCTGGCATGATGGCCGGGCGGTCGGACGAGGGCGAAGGCGGCCGGGGCATCACCGGCAAGGACGGCGTCGATGGCCGATAGGGTCGCGCCTGCGGCGTAAAGGGCCGCCGTGTACGAGTCCGGAGAGACGACCGTGTCCGCATCGAGATGGCCGCCCCCCGCATGAGCGACGTCACGAATCCGGGCTATGTGCGTTTCCGTGTGGACCCTTCCCACGTCCTCCGGACTGGCGGCCCTCGGGGACCGGAGGTCGAGGCCTCCGGAGGCCGAATGGAGGTGATCGAGAATCCGCTCGACCCGGGCAGCGGTCTCCGGATGCGAGCCCGTATCGTGCCGCAGGCTCGATTCGTGATAGAAGACCGTCGGCCTCAATTCGCCTCCAGCAGAGGAATCGCCCGCCCCAGCCGAATGGCTGCGATCCCTTGTCGGCGCACTCGTGCCTCCCTATACTGGCGCCCCGGAAGAGGGTCAGATTTCCGTCAGGAGGTAAGGATGAGCAGTGTAATCAAAAAGCGGCGCAAGAAGATGAACAAGCACAAGCACAAGAAGCTCCGCTCGCGTATGCGCCACAAGAGCAAGAGGAAGAAGTAAGGTAGGTCCCCGCGGCCTCAGCGCCGCGGCTTTCCGATCAGGATCACGTTCTCCACGGTAAACTTCCCGCCGCGGCCCCCGAAGGCGATCTTGCCCAGCCCGCTCTTGATAACTCCATCCAGCGGTAGGTCGGGCGCGTAATTGACCGAGACGTAGACAGTACCCCTCTCTCTCTTGATCTTGAGGGTATTCCCCCCCTCGGTCAGATAAGGGCTGTTCTTTTTGGTGTCATTCCACTCGAGAGTTTCGTGCTCCCAATCGTCCGACAGGCTGGGCGACTCGGTCCAGAGGGTGCTCACACCAACGTTGCGCCGGTAGATGAACGTCTGGAAGACGCCCTCCTTCGCGGGACGTACCCACACCTCGATGTCGACGTCTCCGATGAAATTGGTCTTGAAGGTAAGGCGCCCTCCGGGCCCGAGGATGATCCCCTTTCCCAGGGGATCGAATCTCCCTTTATGAAGATCCCAATCCTCCAGCTGGATTGGTTTGCGGAAGGAGTACTCCAGACGAATGAACCCGGGCTTGTCCTTGACAGACATGGGAGTCACACGGAATTTCAATGGCTCCTGGCTGCGGGCCCTCATGATTTCCGAGATCTCTTCGCCCTGGAGAACCCGAAAACCGGAACCCTTGGGCTTCAGCTTGACGACCTCGTCCATGCGAAATCCCATCTTGCCGACGTTGGCCTTGATCCACCCGTATTCTTCTGTCAATTCCAGAATCATTCCGCTGAAGTGACGTTCCCGGGTGAGCTCCAGTTCTGCCAGGAACGGGGTCGGGGGCAGCGTATCTGATTCCGCCGGATCGTCGAACGTCGGCAGGTTGAGCCCGGGCAATTCCCCGTTCTCTCCGTTGTTAGGATTCAAGGGGCCCGACTCGCCAAGAGCCTCCCTCCACCCGCGGACGACGGCCAGGCGTCTCCTCACGACCACGTCATCCGGGACCTTCTGCTTCAGCCTCTCGAGGAGCTCGATCGTGGCATCAAGCTTTTCCGGGTCTCGCTGACCCCCGCCGCGAAGATCCGAGAAGGCCTCGACGGCCCCCAGACGCAGATCCTTCAGCTCCTCCTCGGCCGCCTTGGCGGCCAACTCTTCCTCCAGCGCCTTCCGGATGGAGTCCACGCGAGACTGCAGCCCCGTGGTGTCCGGGAAGAGTTCCAGGGCCTTCTCGAACATCTCCAGAGCGAACTCCGGCCTTTCTTTCTTCTCGTAGGCCTCGCCCTGTTCCATCAGCGACTTGAACTTTTCCTTCTTGAGCTCGAGTTCGGTGACGACCGGGATATGATTCGAGCCGTTGTTCCCACCGTTATCGCCACCGTTGTTTCCACCGTTGTTCCCGGTGGGGTTGCCGTTTCCTCTGACCATGACGTCGCCATTCGCCGGAGCCTCTCCCCCAGCGCTCAGCTTCACTCCCACCCAGGCGAGCGCCGCGATCGCGACCGCTGCGACGGACAGACGCACCGGCCAGCCACGGGACCAGGACTTCATCCCGCCGCCCCCCAGACCCTTGGCCCCGGTCTGCAGGCGCTCGAGGTCCGCGATCAGCTGTTCGCAGGACTGATACCTCTTCTTGGCGTCCTTTTGCAGGCACTTGACCACGATCTCGCTGATCTCGTCGGAAAGCTCGGGTCTCAGCTCCTTCGGGGGTACCGGCTTTTCCTTCAGATGCTTCTCGAGGAGCTCGAATGGATTCTTGGCGGTGAACGGGGGCCTCCCGACCAGGCAATGGTAGATGGTCGCCCCGAGAGAGTAGATGTCGGAGCGGGGATCGATCTCGGTCCCCTTGATCTGCTCGGGGCTGATATAGGCCGGGGTCCCGATGATCTGCTTGGTGACGAGCGACTCGGACTGGTTCCCCGAAAGGTTCTTGGCGAGACCGAAGTCGGCCACCTTCACGTCGCCGTTCTTGTTGAGGATGATGTTGTCGGGCTTGATGTCGCGGTGGACGATGTTCTTCTTCTGCGCCTCGCGGATTCCGATCGCCGTGTCCCTGAAGATGCGTATCGCCTCACCCTCTTCGAGGGTCTTCGACTTCACGATCATCTGTCCGAGGGTGTCTCCCTCGACATACTCCATCACGATGAAGTGGAGTCCGTCCTCCTCTCCGTACTGAAACACGCTGACGATGTTCGGGTGGCTGAGGGCTGCGACGGAACGAGCCTCCCGCTTGAAGCGGCGCAGGAAGCCCTCTTCCTGGATCAGGTTCTTCGAGAGGATCTTGAGGGCCACGAAGCGGCCCAGGTCTACCTGGCGGCCGAGGTAGACGGCGCCCATGCCCCCCTTACCAAGTAGTTTGATGATCTTGCACCCGGCTAGGGTGATGCCGACTATCTGTTCCGCCATCGGGGAACGGGCTCCCTGGTTTGATTTTAGATCCTCAGGGGGAGGATCTGCCTCCGCCCGGCAGATTCATAATACTTCTCAATTCACGGATCGTCAAGGAACGGGGTCGCGTGAACACACCCCGGCCAAGTGAGCGGAACCGTTTGGCGTCACACAGGTTAGTTTACGAGAGGGACCTCGGGGCCCTGCCGGCGCCGAGGTCCCTGACAGGAAAGTTCGATCCAGCTAGATCCGGCGCCGCTTGAAGTAGATCCGATAGGAATCGGGGATCAGGATCCACTCCCCAGTGGCCAGTGCCTCGTCGAAGTGGACGAACGAGTAGTTCGATACCAGCACCTCGTCCCCGATGATGGCCCCGTAGACCGAGGAGTACTGGAGTAGCTCGATATTCGCTTCGGGCGCCCAGACGGTGCCGTAGAAGGTAGTGAACTGTCCCATCTGGAACCGCGGGCCCCCCGGGTCATTGCTGTTGATCACGACCTGAAAGAGAGACGCGTCGGCCGACGTGTTGAGGACGCCCGAGAGGTTGCTCATCTCGAACTTGTTCATCCCGGACATGTAGATGTGGACTGGGTGGTCGCCCCACACGATGAAGTAGCTGTTGCGACCGATGGAGACGTCGTCCGTGTGAACGACGATCCGGATCGGGCCGCTTCGGGTGTCGAAAACGAGATTGGAGCGCATCGAGGTCGTCATGCTATGGAGGTAGTAGTCGCCCGCGCCGATGAACGCCGTCCGATTGTTCGGCAGCGTGATGGACGGATCCGAGCCAATCATCGTGACGATCGCGGGGTTGAGCGTGCCGTTGTCGTTGGTCGCCGAGAGGTCGGTGACCATCTGGGCGACGAGGGGATCGACCGAGTCGAGAGGGACCGAGTCTCCGTTTCCGATTGAGCTGCCGCTGACCGACGATGACCCATCGACATTGAGGTCCCCGAACACCTCGACGTCGCCGAGGACGGACGAGTTGTTGACCAGGAGTAGATCTCCGTTCCCCTTGATATCGCCCTTGTCGTTGGGGTTCATTGGATTGTAGGGGGCGATCCGCGAGTCGAACGAGTCTACCCTGGGATGTCTTTGCAATGTAATGTCCGCGTTCGCCTGGATCGCGCTGTCCCATAGCGGCTTGACCACCGGACCGATCACCGCCTCGATACCCCAGGTGGATCTGTCGTTGACCCCCTCGATCTCGATGAGGCGCCTCTGAAAGACTCCCCCCAGGTTCGTGTCCGCGACGATCTGGAAGGTGCCGTTACCGAAATCCTGGGGATTGACATACCAGTCCTGAGGCGGGGCTACTCCATCCTTCTGGTAGTCCTCGACGACGAGATTCAATCCGGCCTCGGTGATGAGGCGGGCCCCCTCAAGCTCGCGGGTTCCGCTGAGGACCTCGCTCTCCTTGGCGGCGACCGTGGAAAGTGCGCCGACCATGGCCATGAGGATGATGCTGGTGATGAGAGCGAAGACGAGGGCGCTGCCTCGGCGATTGGATGAGCCCTGCAAGGAACACCTCCGCGATTGTCGGGCCCCGCCCCACCTGCGGGTCCGAGATGGTGACTCCGGCTACCCGGGGTACTTCGGGTCGAACAATACGGACTTCATTTCCACATCTCTCTCACCATACGCATCCATCCACGTCACTCTCACGATCACGGGCAGGATCTTGTATCGTGCGCCCACGTCGATATCACTGGAATCCCCATCCCCGTTCAGGTCGTAGGAGCCCACCCAGCCGTAGTCGCCGGGTATCGCCGTCTCGTCTACGCAGAAGACGACGAGGCCGGAGGTGCTCCCACGCGACGTCTCGAGGCGATACGTGTTTCCCTCCTCGACGTACGTGACGTCGAACGCCTGGCCCGCCGAGCCGGGGCCGAAGTCGGCATAGATCTGCTTGAACGAGTATCCCTTCAACTCTTCCACTTTGCTGCGGGCAGCGCTCATGGCGATGTAGGAGAGTCGAGACGCTCCGACGTCCTGCACGCTCACTCCTAGGCCGAAGACGAATCCAAGGAGCGCCACGACGAGGATGACCATGACGATCATCAGCTCGACCATGGTGAGCCCTCCGTCCTGGCGTGGGCGGCACACACCGGAGTTCGCGCGAGTCTGCCGTTTCATGACTTCTTCCTCCTACCGGTGGATGTTGACGTCCCCGGTCACTGTCTGAGTTACGTATGTTCCTTCCGAATTCGTCTTGCTGATGCTCACCGTGATGGTCAGCCGGCTACCATCCAGGGCGAAGGTGAGACCGCTCGCTTCACCGGACAGCTCCTCAGCGATCCCGTCCGCAGCCACCGACATCGTGATCTTTTCCGTGCTGCCGTTATGGCTGATCCTGCGGGTAGGCCCGAAGGTGGCCGCCGTGGCGGACACCGACTCCACTTTGTTGTAGGTGACGAGAGTGTCGCCGACGGCGAAGTCGGGCGAGTTGCTCTGGGTCTCCCCCATCTCTTCCATGATGCGGTTGAGGACTCTCCGGGCGTGGGCGTTCAGGTCGGCCAGAAACAGACCCTCCCCGAACACCTGTCCCCCGGTGCCGAAAGCGCTCCCGACAGCGAGCACCATGACGAGGAAGATGATCATCACAACGGCCATCTCCATGAACGTGTGTCCTGCGGCGTCGGCAAATCGTCCTTGAACGTTTCCCCCGCGTTGCGTTGTCCTAGCGAACATTTTTATCCTCCAGATGCCTGGTCCAGGCCTCGTGCGAGCCTGCCAGGTCTTCCAGACCGGTCATCCCCACGAGAGCCTGCTCGGCGCTCTTGCGGACGTTCTCCTCGGGATCCTTCAAGAGATCGACGAGCTGGGCCAATTCCCCCGAGTCCCCGAGCGAGAGGAGTGTCAGCGCCGCCTGTCCGCGCACCGTGGCATCGTCATCCTCCAATGAGCTTCGGACCCAATCCTTCACGACATCCAGATCCCGCGGGAGAGCCTCTCCCCAGGTGCCGAACGTGCGAATGACAGATCGCCTCACGGCGGCGGAGGGATGCCGCAGGAGGTTGCAGAGCGGAGCCACTGCATCGCTGATCGGCTGCATGGAGAAGAGGGTGACGGCCCGTGTGACCGCCTCGTCGACCTCCCAGGCGGAGAATCGGAGGGCCTCCACGACGGCCTCGCGGCCCTTGTGGCCCGCATCCCGCAGGACCTGTTCGGACCGCATGCGCATCGCCATGCTGTCGTCGGCGAGACCTTCTATCGCCAGCTCGATCGCCTCCGGGTGCTTACCCTCCGTCAGGGCTACGAGAGCCGCCTCGCGGACTTCCGCCCTGCTCGATCTTGCCGCCTTGAGCACCGCCGATTCGGCGAACCGATCCGAGATCTTGCCGAGGGCGCTCACGACGGTCACGAGTTGATTCGGGTCGCTGTTCTCGTGATCCAGACCGAACTCGAGGACCGCAATGAGGTAGGGAACCGGCCTGCTGCCGGAGTGTGTCAGTTCCTTCCAGGCTTCTCCCTGGATCGACTTGATCGACTTCTCGAGGAGCTCCCTCTGCGAAGGATCCTCGTATTTGACGAGAGGAAGGATGTCGACCCACTCGGGTCTTGTAGGCTCCTCCGAGGACGCGGAGGCCTTGGGAGGCGGCATGAACGCGAAGCCCACGGGCGGCGTCTCGTCGTTGGATATTTTCACCCAGGAGGACGGACCGAGGTTGCGCCCTGGCGCCTTCGTACGGCGAGCCGCGGTGACACTCCGCGCATCGGCAACCGCATCCGGCCCGGTCGAGAAGGTCATGTGAGCGATACCGCTCACCACGAGGATCGTGAAGCCAACGGCAGCCCATTCCAGGGGGGTCTTCTCCCGGATCCGCTCGATCAGGGGCTTCTTGGCTTTCGGTTTCTCGCTACCGGGGCGTTGAATCCTGCGGGTGGGATCTGATACCTGACCGGTGGCCTGGCCGAAGAGGTCGGGGGTTGCTCGCCTCGACGGAATCCCCTTGCCGGGGACCCATCCCTTCGGGAGTTTAGGCATCCGGCCGGCGGACCTCCCGTCAGACGAGCGCCCCTGCGACCTACCCTTCTCAGCCGCCGAGGCGGGGGATGGGGTCAGAGTCGATGGTTTCCGTTTGCCCACGGATCCTCACGATCCACCCCCCATAGCTGAAAAGCCGATCTGCCTCCAGGCAAATCGGCCTCATATCCGATCCAAGGCGCAAGGGAGAATACTCTGGCAGCCCGGCCGTCTCCGCGACGGAGACCCGTGGCTTTGCGCCTCAGCATCGCTGCTGATTTGCCCTTCTCAGGCTCTCGAAGGCCCGCTGCACGGGCCTCCCCCCGGAATCTGGCTACTGGACCCTCCGGATAAGGTCATCTCAATATACAACGATTGGTGTGATTGTGCCAAATGGGCCCATCGTGGCGCCTCGCAAGTTTTTCCAATGAACCCTGGGGTCCAGGATCGTCTATATTATTGATGATCCGTCCGCAGATGGCCGGACTCGGCCCGAAGGGTGGTTTATGAGATTGATGAGATTGTCGAGATTATCGAGATGAACTCTGCGCCCCGCCTCGTTGCGTTGCTGAGCTATGCCGCGCTGATCCTGGCCACGACCGCCGGGTGCTCGGCCGATCCGCGGCCCTCGGTGTTCATCGACACGCCCCTGGGTCTCCAGTCGGGGAATGTCCCCATCGACTTTACCGTCAAGCATCGCTCCGAAGAGGACGTGGACATCGAGGTGATCTACTCGACCGATTCGGGAGTGAGCTGGCACACAGCGACGATCGTGGACGCGGCCAACACGACGAAGGACCTGGATAGCTCGGCCTCGGGGATCCTCCACTCGATCGAGTGGGACACCGTTGCGAACAGTGTGGCTACGAGCTGCCCTGCTCCGCAGGCGAGGATTCGCATTCTGCCGGTCACTCCAGCGGACAAGGGACGAGAGGGTACGTCGGATGATTTTCTGGTGAACAATTCGACGTCCTCTCCTCCGATCATCTCTGCGACCTCCCCGGTCGGGATTTTGTCCGATGAGATCGTCGTCATGTATAACGTGAGCGACTTCGAGTCCGATCTGGTCAGCATCCAGGCCGATTTTTCGACGGATGGGGGGGCCTCGTTCGCAACCGCCTCGCTCGCGCCGTCGAGTGAATCGACGGTCGATGTCATGACCACTGCTTCTGGAGTGAACCATTCGATCACGTGGGACTCGATCGCGGATCTCGGCTTCCAGTCGTATGGCCAGGTAGGAATCCGTCTGCGGGCCTCGGACGGGATGGCATCACCGGCCTGTGAAAGTCCGAGCGAAACTTCCACCTTTCGCGTGGACAACAGCTCGATCGTCCCGCGCCTCTACGTCACCCGCGCCGCGGATTCGAACCTCCTCGAGGTCGACACCAACACCGGCGGCGTGAGCCTCGTCGGTACAGGCGCGACCTCTCCGCATTCCATCGCGGCCGCTCGCCTCCCGACGGGCAGCTTCGTGCTTTTCACGGATACAGCGGGGGGCACCGTCCACATGCTCAACACGGATACGAATGTCGTCGAAACCGTCCTGACGGTGCAGACAGCTCCCAAGGGGATCCTCGTCCACCAGTACGAGGGCACCGTGCCCGGCCTCCCGGTCCATCGCGCCTACGTGGCCAACTCCGGCAGTGACACCGTGACGGTGATCGACCTGGACCTACTCATTCCGATTGCCAACCGCTTTGTGGGGGCCATCGGATCCGAGCCCACCGACCTGGCCGTCACATCTGTTTTCGGATTCGACACGATCTACGTGACCCTGCTGGGTGAGAATTCGGTCGCTCCCATGGACGTCGACGGGTTCGCCACGGGCAGCACGATCCCCGTCACCGGCATCGGCCCCGGGCCCATCACGGCTGTCGAGAGCGCCTTCGAGACATTCCTCTACGTCGGCAACACCGGGTCGTCCACGGTGACGGTGATCGACTCGCTGACGGACCAGGTGGTCACGTCGGCGCTGGTCCGCGAATCCTTCCCCGATCCGTCCGGGATCACTTCGATTCGACTCCCGACGGGGCTGGACCTTGTCCTGGTGTCCTGCTCGGGGGACGGGTCGGTCCGGGTCGTCGATGTGAACGCGTTGCACTCGCCATTCGCGACGGTTCAGCGCGCCGCCATCGATCCCCGCGGGATCACCGCCCTGGCAACTCATTTCGGCTCCCGCGCCTACGTCGTCGACACCTCGAGCGGAGAAGTGGGCCAGATCGATCTGGACCTTCTCGAGGCGACGGGGATGGGCTTTCCCCTTCCTCCGATTTCTGGTCTCGGGACTGGCATTCTCGACGTCACCTCGGTGCGCTAGCGCCCCCATCCCTCTCTTGATCGAGTTCCCGGTACTCCCTATGATCGCCGCGTCGGTTTGGCTGCGTGGGGATGATATGGCGGAACGACCTTTCGAGCGGCGGTATCGGTTGATCGACCACACGGCCGACATCGGATTCGAGCTCGACGCACCGACTCTGAAGGAGCTCTTTGTCCGATCGGCGGAAGCTCTCCTCAGCGTTATCGCCGACCTTTCGAAGGTCGAGGAGCGCGTCACCTATGTGGTCCAGGCGGATGGCTTCAACCGGGAGGAGTTGCTCGTCGCCTTCCTCGGGGAGGTCCTTTACCTTCATGACTCCGAGGACCTCGTCTTTTGTCGTGTCGAGATCCACGAGGGTCCCAACGGGGGCGTGATAGCGAGCTTGCACGGGGAGAAGTTCGACGCGGAAAGGCATTCGATCCTGCGCCAGATCAAGGCGGTCACCTACCATGACATCATGGTGCGGGAGAAGAACGGGACCTGGGAAGCACGAGTGATTCTCGATATCTGACAGGCGGGCGGCGCCACCGGAGGCGACCGAAGGGGATCCGATGAAGCAGCAGTCCACGGTGCCGGTCGAACGGATCGATGAGAATCGATGGCTCATCCCGAGGCACGGCGGGATGAAAACAGAAGGGCTCGTCTTCGCCAGCGAGGCGATGATGAAGACCCTACGGGGCGATCCCAGTCTCGTTCAGGTCGCCAACGTCGCGCACCTCCCCGGGATCCTCGGCCGATCGATGGCGATGCCAGACATACATTGGGGTTACGGATTCCCGATCGGGGGCGTCGCGGCCTTCGACGAGAATGACGGGGTGATCTCCCCGGGCGGTGTCGGGTACGACATCAACTGTGGCGTCCGTCTCCTCCGGTCGAACCTGGGGTGGAAGGATGTCGAAGGGAAAATGGATCCTTTGGTCGAGAGCCTCTTCCGAAACATCCCGACCGGCGTCGGATCGCATCGCAAGGATTTTCGAGTCCCGCCCGGAGAATACGACGACCTCCTCCGGGACGGAGCGCGGTGGGCGGTCAGCAAGGGCTTCGGCCGTGAGGAGGATCCCTCCCGGATCGAGGAGGGGGGACGACTCCCTGGGGCGGATCCTGGCGAGGCGAGCGATCGCGCCAAGCAGCGGGGGAAGAATCAGCTCGGCACCCTGGGATCCGGTAACCACTTCGTCGAGGTGCAGGTCGTCGACGAGATCTTCGACAGCGCGGTCGCCAAGGGGATAGGACTGGAGCAGGACTCGATCGCCGTGATGATCCACACCGGCTCGAGGGGGTTCGGATACCAGGTCTGCGACGACTCCATCAAGCGGATGCTGAAAGCCTCTCGGAAGTACGGGATCGAGCTACCCGACAGACAGCTCTGTTGTGCACCTCTTACGTCGCCGGAGGGCAAGCAGTACCTCGCCGCCATGGCCACCGCCGCCAACTACGCCTTTGCCAACCGGCAGATCATAACCCACTGGGTGCGCGAATCGTTCGAGAAGGTGCTGGGAAGACGATCCTCCGATATCGGCCTCGACCTGGTCTATGACGTTTGCCACAACATTGCCAAGTTCGAGGACCATCGCGTGAATGGCAAGATGCAGCGGGTTTGCGTCCACCGGAAAGGGGCGACCCGGGCGTTCCCCCCCGGACATGCGGATCTGCCGGAGATTTATCGCGAGACGGGCCAACCTGTCCTGGTTCCGGGAGACATGGGGCGGTACTCGTTCGTCCTCGTCGGGACGGATGGCGCCTACGGTGAGACCTTCGGATCGTCCTGCCACGGGGCAGGCCGGGCGATGAGCCGCACAAAGGCCGGGAAGATCGCCAGGGACCGGCCGATCGTGCGCGAGATGCGCGAGCAGGGGATCATCGTCCGCGCATCAGGAATGAAGACCCTGCGGGAGGAAATCCCGGAAGCTTACAAGGATGTGGCGGATGTCGTGGGGGTTGTAGATCGGGCGGGCATCGGAAAGAAGGTTGCCCGTCTGCGTCCCGTCGGAGTGATCAAGGGTTGAGCCTTCAGAAGAGAACCCCGCGTTGCACCTTCTCTCTGATCATCGCTCTCCTTGTGAGCCTCGGTTGCGCTTCGAGTCCATCAAACGGGAAGGCGGGCGAGAAGGCCGTCTCTCACTTTGCCGTCCCACCACTCTTTCATTACGCCCATTGGAAAGAGGATGGGCACTTTCTCTATCTCATGCCCCTTCTCGCTCTCGACTTCCGGGGCACCGATTCTGACGCCTCTCGATTCTCTCCGTGGGTCATTTTTCCGCCCCTCCTTTACCTTGATCACGAGCGCGGCGTGAACCGCCGGACCCACGTCCTGTTCCCTTTCGGGTACACCCGCCGGCGATCCGCGAACGAGGAGACGGAGACGGCGCTCTTTCCCCTGTGGCACTCTCACAAGCATCGGAAGTGGATGCGGCTCGGTAAGGACGAGTTCCGCGAGATACCGTCACGGGAGTGGGGCTTATTCCCGCTCTTCCGGGTGGAGGAAGAGAACGGTCTGATCGAATCGCTCACCATCTGGCCGCTGCTAAGCCGCTACCAGCGGGTGGGACGCAAGAGATACTTTCGGCTCTTCTTCCTGATCCCGATCCCCCTCGGAGAGGAGAGTCTCGAGGACGCGATCCGGAGCGACGTCCCGGCCATCCGTTGGGACGCCGCGGACGAGATCGGGCGAACCCGGGACCGATCGCACATCCCGCTCCTCCTCGAGGCGATGCTCTCGGCGGATCGCGTGCTGCGCTATCGCGCCATACAGGCTCTCGAGAAGCTCACGCTCCGGAAGATTCGCTACGACCCGGATGGATCCGTGGAGGAGCGTGAAGCCCAGGTTGCCAGGCTCCGAGGTTCGTGACGCACATCGAACCATGCGTCACTGATCTGATTTTTTGAGGAGTTCGACCAGCTTCTTGCGGAGCCAGGGGAGCTTGCGGAGGCTGGCCTGGACCCTTTTCTCTTCTGCGAGGTGCTTCGCGGGGGACCCCCAGAATCGCGCCCCGGCTGGCACGCTCCGATAGACACGGGAGCCGCCGCCGATCCGGGCTCGGTCGCCGATCGTGATGTTGTTGGTCACGCCGACGTCCTCTCCCAGGACCACCCGGCGTCCGAGGATCGTGGAGCCACCGACCTTGGCGTAGGCGACTAGAATGCACCGCTCGCCGATCACCGCGTTGTGTCCGATGTGGCAGTGATTGTCCATCTTGACTCCGCGCTGGATCCAGGTCGCGTCGAGGGCCGCCCGGTCGATGGTGCAGCAGGCGCCGATCTCGACATCATCATCGATCCGGACGGTGCCCACCTGGGGGATCTTGATGTTTTCCTCCTCCCCGTCCCAGAGGAAGCCGAATCCGTCGGCACCGATCACGGTGCACCCATGGATGATCACGCGATCCCCGATCCGGACCTGCTCCCGGATCGAGACGTTGGAGTAGATGACACACTCATCCCCGATGCGACTCCCCAGGCCTATTGTCGTGTTCGGGTAGATGATGGTTCCCGCACCGATCGCCGCGCCCGCTGAGATCACGACGTGGGCGCCGAGGCCCACACCGGGGCCCAGTTTCACCCCCTCCTCGACCACCGCGGTGCGGTGGACACCCTCGATAACGAGCTTCTTTTCCTCCGCCACTCTCTGGAGAAACCGGATGAAGGCCTCGTAGGGATTCTCGGTTACGATCTGTGGTTTTGGGAGGTCGATTTTCTCGGGCGTGACGAGCGCCGAGGCGGATGTGAGGTGAGCTTCCGGATAGTACTTGAAGTCCTTGACGAAGGCGAGGTCTCCCTCGCGGGCATGTCGGAGTCCCCCCACTCCGGTGATTCGCGTGTCGCCGTCCCCGTGCAGGACCCCGCCGATGATCTCGCGGACCTCCCGCAAAAACAGTTCCATTCGGTGCTCTCCTTTGTCTTCTGAGGGTACCAAGGCCCGCTGGGGGGACCAAGGGAATTCTTTATCCAGGGCCTGGATCCGGCCAGGGGGAGGATCGCTAGAACGACTGCCCGGCGCCCAGGTAGAAGAGGAACGTATCCGCATCGTAGTCATCGATTCGCTTTCCCACGTCGAAGCGCCAGACGGTCGGGTTGATACCGAACAGGTCTATGTGGAATCGCACGCCCATCCCGGCGCCGATGAGAGTGTCCTCTCCCCGGAAGAGCTCGTTCGTGCGGTCGGAGACATTCCCCGCCTCCAGGAAGGCGGCGATCTGCACGCGCCGCAGCCATCCGAGAGTCAAGATGTGCAGCCTCAAGTGGTCGAGCAAGACGAACCGGTATTCCGCCTTCGCGATCCATTGATAAAGTCCGAGGAACTCGCCGGATCGGATCCCCCGGACACCCGAGAAACCGCCGACGTCGTAAAGGAGCTGCGTGGGGGCTCCCTCCCGCTGAATCGCGCCCAGTATCCCCCTCAGGGCCAAGATGTGCCGATCTCGCTTCAGGGGAACCACCACCTCACCGGCCGCAGCTGCCTTCCAGTAACGGAAATCCGAGCCGAGCACCTTCTCGGCGTATTCGGCCCCGATCCCGAACGAAACACCCGAGAGCGGGTTCCGCGAGGACTGAAAGGTGGAGATGCGGTAGGAGACATGGAGAGGAGTCACCTGCCCCTCGTCGTTGAGGCGGCCGCTGCTCCGGCTCGCGAAATCGGGATCCAGCTCGGTGACGGAGAGCGCGAGTCCCGCGGATTGGCGATACCGGGTAGGATCGATCGACTCGCCGAACGAGCGCTGATAACCGACCATCCCCCCGTCCTGCTCTTCGGCGCTGAAGAGAGTAAGGAAGTATCGGTTCCGATAGTCGTTGTTCAGGACGATCGTGCTCCCGATCGATGCTTCATGGTCTCGCCCGTTCAGATCTATTCTCACACGGAAGCGATTCACAAGGAACTTGAAGCTGGGCGGCGACTGGTTATCGACCCGTGTCGTCTCCCGGAGTCTCTTCCGCGGATCGATGCGACTGGACCAGGTCGGCACTTCGCTCTCGATCCGCACCGTCCCTCTGGTTCCCTCCCCATCCCACCGGCCCCTCCAGGCCCGACCGAAAAAGGTTCGAACCTCGACCTCGACAGGCTCCCGGATGGGGGGCCCCTCCCGCTTCACGACCACCTCCGTCACGTAGGCGCCATTCTCCCCCCGCGACCGTCTGGTCTCGACCAAGGAATAGTTGATCCCCGGGATCGGCCGCTTCCATTGTTCGAAGAACCAATCCAGATCTCCTTCGAACTTCTCGGCGGCCAACCGGCGGGCGGTGCCCTTCCCCGCGATCGCCCCGCGGAATATCTCGAGCGGGGCTTCGCTTCCGAGCAGGTCGCGTAACTTTTCCGCGATGATGCGACCCGGGAGTGACGTCGTGTTGAAGCGGCTGATATCTTCACGAAGGGCATCCGTCTCGTAGAACCCGCCGTAGAAGGCCTGGACGAACGGAAAACGCGGCGCCTGAATCAGGCGATCGATCGAAGTGAAGACCCCGAACGGGGTCAGGATGCCCAGGATGGTGTTCGGTCCCTGGAGGACCTCGTCGTAGAAGGGCTTCGCACAGACCCAGGCGGCCGCTTCGGATGCCCACCCGAGGTCCGCCGGATCTTCATGCGATCGCATCACCCGGGCGAATACCTGAGCGTAGGCCCCCTCCACGATGGGCCCGAGGTGGAACTTCTTCCCCAGAAAGAGGACTTCCAGCAGGCGGTCCGAGACGAGGGTCATGTCTTCCCCGGGGATCGTGAGATCGCGACGGAGGTGCGCCTCGGCGAGATCGATCCGTGCCCGGGGCACCTCTACCCCGAGATCCGAGAGAAAGGCGATCGCCTCGTGAAGAACGCTGAGGAGCAACTCGGCATCCGACTTGCGCGCTGACAGCCGGTAGAAGGTGATCTTCTCCCGAGAACAGCTATGCCGGTAGATGTGGACCTCGGGAGATACGAGCAGCGTGAGGTGGGAGCCCACGACATCCACCTCGAGGGGCCGCTTGGAACGAGGAGGGACGAGGAAGTGCCGTCCGTTCAGGATTACGTTACCTCCCGCGGGAATCCGGAGGCGCAGGGAGAAGGTCGACGAGGGAGGTGGGGAGCGAATCCCCCAGACACCGCTTTCATCCAGCGTCGGAAGGTACGGATGCCATCCTCCGTTAAGGCAGACGTCTCCGGAAAACTCTCCGAAGGATCCGAATTTCCTGGGGATCTTCAGCGTGTATCGCACCAGGACTTCGACGGCGCCACTCGCCGCGAGCGGGTCAGAGAGATCCACACGGAGAAGGCTCCGGGGAGGCATCTCCCGCAGATAGGGGAATCGAAACTCGGCTCGCCGTCCGGCGACGAGCACCTCCAGGACGCGCATCTCCCCCAGGCTCACGCCGTAGGGATAGACCCTCTCGAAGATCTCATCCGTAAGATGCGGATCGACGCGCGAATACTGGTTGGGATAGGTAAAGAGATAGAACGAGTCCAGGGGAGTGGCGCCCGGGTTGCTCAGTGTGAACCGCGTTGTCCCTTCGAGGCGACGGGCACGGGTGTCGATCGCGACATCGATCTCGTAACGGGGTCCCGCGCCTTCGGCGAGGGCAGGAACGGACAGGGCCAGCCATGCCCCGACGATACCCGCACCGAGCGCTTTCATACTTTCGGGGGGGTGACATTTTCCTGATGCTGGCACTTCCCCCCTCGGCGGTGAGTCGTGGATGTGTCTGACGGCGCCAAACGTCGGTCCATCATCTAAACCTGCACCTGCCTTACCCAGAGGACCCCGTCGAGACCCTTCAAACCGTCCAGCACGTCCGGTGGAGCCGCCGAATCGATGTTGAAGATGGACACGGCGCGTCCACCCGACTCGTCCCGCCCGAGCGAGAGGTTAGCGATGTTCACCCCGCCGTCTCCGATGATGCTCCCCATGCGCCCGATCATCCCCGCGGCGTCACGACTGGCCATGAGGAGCATCCATCCTTCCGGCCTTGCTTCGATGTCGAATCCATCGAAGCCGACGATTCGCCCGCTCTCGTCCCCGAAGAGAGAGCCGGAGAGCACGTGCTCGCCTTCCTTGCCTGCCACGCGGGTATCGATCAGGAACGAGTACCCCCGGGATCTTGGCCCGGTCGACTGGGTGACCCGCACTCCCTTCTCGTGTGCGATGTGTCGAGCGTTAACGAGGTTCACCGGGGCGTCGAGGGAATGTTCGAAAAATCCCTGGAGGAACGACAGCGCGAGGATCTCCTGGACGGAGGCATCCAGAGCCTCGCCGAGGAACGAGATCGCGATCTGGTCGAGTCCCTCTCCCATGACCTGACCTTGAACGCTGCCGAGCCGTTTGGCGAGATCCCGAAGGGGCGCCGACTCCGACAGGAGTCGCGCGTCGAGGTCCACCGTGTTCACCGCCCCTCGGATCACCTGGCGGGTGAAGTAGTCCAGTAGCTGGCGAGCGGCCGCCTCTCCCACGTTGTCGAGCGCCTCGACCGTGGAGGCCCCCAGGTGGGGGGTGGCGATCACTTCCTCCCGGGCCAGCAGGGAACGGTTCCGAGGAGGCTCCGTCTCGAAGACGTCCAGCGCGGCTCCACTCACGATCCCCTCGTCGATCGCCTCCTCCAGGGCGGCCTCATCGATCAACCCACCCCGGGCGCAATTGACGATGCGGATCCCGCGACGGCAGCGTTGCAACTCTGCCTTCCCGAGCATGTTTCGGGTCCTCTCCGTCAGAGGGACGTGAAACGTGAGATAGTCCGCCGTCTCCAGCATCCGCTCGAAGGAGACCGGGGTCACCTTCATCTCGGCGATCACGTCCTCCGAGAGGTAGGGATCGAAGCCGACCACCTCCATCTCCAGTCCGCGCGCCCGGCTGGCCACCGCCCGACCTACCCGACCCATTCCCACAATCCCCAGGGTCTTCCCCGCCACCTCCACGCCGACGAAGCGCCCCCGGTCCCACTCCCCCGCCCGCACCGAGGCCGCCGCTCGAGGGATGTTTCTCGAAAGAGAAAGCATCAGACAGATCGTGTGCTCGGCGGCAGAAATCGTGTTGCCGCCCGGTGTGTTCATGACGACGATCCCGCGGGCCGTGGCAGAGGGCAGGTCGATGTTGTCCACGCCCGTTCCAGCGCGCACGATGACCTCGAGATCGGGAGCCGCCTCCAGGATTGACGCCGAGATCGTGGCTCCGCTCCGGACGATCAGGCCGTGGCAGGAACGGATCGCGGTCAAGAGCTCATCCGACGTGATCCCCGGATGATTCTCCACGCGGATCCGCTTTTCGCTCCGCAGCGTGTCGATGCACCCCTCGGGGATGGGGTCGGTGATCAGAATCTTCCAGGCCTGGGCTGGCGCTTCGGATGACATCGCGAATCCCCCGTCGACATCTCCGCAGCGAAAGCGGAGACGGGCGAATCGTACCGGCGTCAGGATACCTTGTCAAATCGTGGAAATTACCGGGAAGGGGCCTTCCGGGGCGTTGACATATCCTTCAGGGCGCTCCTCGCATACTCGAGAAGGAGATCGAACTGACGATAGTAGGCGGGCTCGGAGACTCCCGTCGGAGTCTTGAAGAAAGAAGCAAGATGCCCGAGCAGGCCACCCTCTCCTCGCCGGGACGCCAGGTCGGTCAACCTGATCAGGTCGAGAGCCAGCGGCGCGGCCAGCATCGAATCGCATCCTTGCCAGGTGAACTGCATCGACATCTTGGTGCCGAGGAATCCCTCGAAGTGGACGAAGTCCCAGGCCGTCTTCCAGTCGTCCAGCGAAGGGACGTAATCGATCCTCACGGACGTATGGAGTCCGTCTTCCCCCAGGATACGGCGCAGGGCGTCATCTTTGTCTCGCACCTTCGCCAGATTGTTGGGGCCGTTGGACAGCACCTCCCCATCGCGATTACCGAGGATGTTGTATCCGACCCAGGAGAGGACCTTGAGGTTACGCGCCTTGAACATCGGGGCCAGGACCGATTTGACGAGCGTCTCTCCGGTCTTTCCGTCTCGGCCCATGTGGGGCACACCACGCGCGTCGGCGACCTGGATCCGGGCCGGGATGCTGGCTCCGAGAGAAGGGGTGAAGTTTATATAAGGATGGCCCCCCTGGATGGCTGCGTAGGCGTAGATCACGCTGGCGGGAAGCGAGGATTCCGGGTCCTCCAGCGCCTTGCGGAAGCCCTCCAGATCATCGTAAACCTCGTTCGGCTCGACGGCCGGTTCCGTCGATGCAAGATTCAGGACGATCACCCGGCTGCATCCGTTGCGCTTCCCGAACGCCTCGATTTCCGCTCCCAGTCGTTCCGCCGCCTCGACGGGTCTGACCGGCGCCTCCGGAGCACCGGCCCATAGCTTCTGGATCGATTCTCCACAGTGCAAGGCAGTTCCTGTCCGGATCTCCTTGCTTATCTCCTCCAGCGGCGCCGCCACGGCCGATATCAAGGATTCGGGGATGGATCGGGCATTCCGCGCGATCTCCCTCGCCGATTCGAGCAGCCCCCCCTCCCGGATCTCGTGGCCTCCGAACACTAGATCGCCGACCTCGACGAGGCCGATCTCCTTCAACGGGGATGTCTCCGTGACGAGCCCCGCCGTGCCGGCGATCCCCCGGCGGATCGCCTCGCAGCCGACGACGATCGTTGTCGCGACGGATCCGAGGGCGCCAATGATCCAGACACCTGTCCTGGAATTCGTCTTGCTCACCTGGAACTCGCCTCGTTCATTGGTCGCCCCGCTTCACTGAATATTCCTCGCCGCGATCGCCAGCGCGGAGACGGCGTACGAGGTGACGAGCCCCGGGTCCGACTCCCACCACCGATCTTCCTCGTTCACCCATGAGCCATCTTCCCGCTGAAGCGAGATCAGCTTCTCGCTGAGATCTTCCGCCCAGCGATGTTCGGATCCATCCTCGCCCCGGAGCACGCCCTCCCCGTACGCGTCGAGGGCTCGAGCGAAAGCCAGGTAGTAATAATAGAGCCCCTGTTTCGCCCGCTTGGGATCGTCACGGGTTCCGAGCCCGTAGTTGTCCTCCAGGGTATAGTGCTTCAGTATCCAACCGACGGCCGCCTTGACCCGTGGATCGTCCTTGCTCAGGTTGGCATTGAGCAAGCTTTTGAGGCCGGCGTAGGTCATGCTCGCGTAGGAAGGGAAGCGCATCGCTCCATCCTTCGACTCGGTCGGCAGACCCATCTCCTTGCGGAGGCCGGGGTCGTACCGGAAGCCGCCGTCGTCGCCCACCGACACGCCCACCGTATAGTCGTTCGACTCGCTTCGATTCTGACATCGCTGCAAAAAGACGATAGCCCTTTGCCAGGCGGGATCGCTCTCGGAGAGGCCCGCTTCCTTGAGGGCCTCGAGGGCGAAGTGCGTCGTCGAGAGGTTGCCGTTCGGCTTCCCTTCCTTGTAACCCCAGGCCCCGTAGTGGGGGTTCTTCTTGTCCACGTTTCCGTTCCCCTCATGAAGCTGCAGCCCCACGAGGTAGTCCCGGGCCTTCCGGATGGCCCCGCCGTGCTTATCGGGATCGACGGAGCGCAGCGCGAGGATCGCCGTGGCCGTCTTGTACGTGTTCAGACCCTGCCCCACATTGATGATCGACCCGTCTTTTTGCTGGTGGGACAAGATGAATTCTATCCCCTTCGAGAACGGGCCTTCGACGTCCTTGCGGGTCGCCTCCGGGCTCGTCGCCCACGCCAGGATCGCGAGGGCGGTGATCCCCACGTCGCCTTCCTTGGCGCCGGGAGGCATCCCTCCGAACGATCCGTCCTCGTTTTGATTCTTGGCGAGGAAGGCGAGACCCCTCGACATGGATGCTTCCGGCGAAGCCGGCGACCCGTAAAACGGGATAACGAACGATCTCGTGAGGGCGGCAATGGCCAGCTCTTCATTCCTGGCCTGATGCCTCTGGTACTGGAAGTATCCGACGACGCCCACGAGGGCCAGGATGACGAGTGTGATCCCTGGCGCCGTCTTTCCCGACATTCCCATGGAGAATTCCTGACGGCCTCTCATTTCGATGTCTCCCCTCTTCTATCGAAATAGCGCCGGACCGAATCTCGGTATTTCCGAGGGACGTCCTCCCGGTCCATCGCTCTCTCGAGCGCGTTCCCTGACAGCGGCCCGATCCGTCCGTTCTCCCGATCGAGAGGGGTGACCGACAATTGCAGAGAGACGCCACTCTTCGCCGCCACGCGGCGGATCTCGGAGGAAAGCTCATCCAGCCCATCTCCCGATTCTCGCCGGAGCGAGTCGATGAGGGTCCGGAGGGCGTTCTCGAACTCCCCATCAACCCGATCGCCCAGGGCCTCGAGCGCCCTACTCGCTGCGGAAGAAGACTCTCCCCCCCTCGGGAGCTGGCTCGCTGCCTTCCGGATGATTTTTCGAATCGCCTCTCGCTCGGCCGGCGCGAGGTCGCCCGCCCTGATCTTCCTCCCCTCGGCCGCAGCGCTCATCATGGGCTCGGCCTCGATCTCTGCCAGCAGCTCACGATATAGAACGCGCATCTGCTGAAGATCGTCATAGACCTGCCTCAGCTCGTCGGTGTGGTCTCGTGTCGCCGACTCGTCCTGGTCAATCCGCATTAGCCGTGAGAGCAAGGACCTTGCTGTCGCGGCCGGGCTCGCCATTGACCCCGCTCGCGGGCCCGTTGCCTGGACGTCCCCCGTCCCGCCGGAGGCGACGCGCACGGAGAGGCACAGGACGAGAAGTACAGGGATCGCCTTGCCGATCCACGATGGGCGGAAGCGGGCGAGTCGCCGCACTTCGATGCTTCTGCAGGATTCTTCGGCGCGCTCCCGGAGGCCGTGGCGAAGGGGTCCGTCGCGTGCCCCGAGGGCGGATGCGATGAGGTCTCCGTCCCCCGATCGGCGGTCGATGAAGATGGCCGCTTCGGAAATGGAGATCCTCGCCCGAAGGGCGTAGGCCACTCCGGATCCGAGCGAGACGAGACAGAGGAATTGCCCTATCCAGGGAAGCCAGACGGAGCCCGAACCCCCGGCCGCCCCGATCGAAAGCACGAGCAGAAGGGCCGCTGAGGCCGCCACACCGAGGGAGAGTCGCCGCAAGAACTCGTTCCTCGCGAGCCGCCGGCGAGCGCCTTCCACGCAATCTTCGAGATGACGTCCCTGCCTCCCGCTCAATCTACTTCTTCCCTTCTTCGCCCTTCTTTGGCGGCGGCGCCGATTTCTTCGCATCGTCGTTGACGGGGTCGGAGCCCTTCTGCGCCGCCTTTTCGGCCTGGATGATGAACTGGATCGGCGTCCCCCGTGGCGGCAGGAGTCGATCGTTGGCGTAATAGACCGTGTCGTCTCCGCCCATCTCGAGGGGGTTATCCAGGATGCTGTCCGGGTCGTGGTAGGTCGTCACCAACGATCCCTTCTCGGTCGCCATGAAGACCTCCCTCTCCTCCGGCTCCTCCTGATCCGCCACGTAAATCGGGACCTTCAGGAATCGCGACCCGGTGAAGACCCAGCCGACGTTTTCCATCGGCTTGTTCGTCGACCGATCCCAGATGAGTTTCTCAGCCCGGTAGCGCTTCTTCATCCCGTCCTGCTCCCAGACGACCCAGATCTTCACCCGGTCTCCCTCGAGGGCTTTCCTTTCGCCGAGATGGTTGACCTGCGGCTTCGCTTTCAGCCCGAGCAGGAGGAGGGCGGCCTTCAGGTGCTCCGGCTGGACTTCGACGGCGCAGACCGCCTCGTGAGTCTTCCCATAGGGTGTGCACGCAAAGAGTTCGATCAGACCCCGGGGAATGGCAATCGAGCCTTTCATGGTGAGTTGCTTCCGCTCGAGATCGATCTCGATCCCGGGGAAGAGGCCTTTGATAGGGGCAGGTTTTCGGGGAGGGGGGGTCTCGGCCGGAGGCTCCTGAGAGACGCCGGTCCCCATCAAGAAGAGGACCAGGAATCCCGAGGCGGCTCCGTGCAGCAATCTCACCATGGCCCGTTCCTCCCGAGCGCCGATTATCACAAGGCGGGGCCGCAACTTCGAGTGTATGAAGTGGCGAACTCCTGATATGCCACTATCTTATAGACGTTATGCCAGATTGTCAATTTCCAAGGGCCCTGGCGGAATTGTCAATTCTGGCCATGCCAGCCGGTCGGAATCAATCGAAGTGACAGAGATCGGTCAGGGGGGGATCGTGCTCTTCCTGGAAGATCTCGAAGCTGACACCATTCCATGTCGCCTTCCGGACCCCCGTCTTGTCGATCATCTCCTGGTACGTGACGTAGCAGTCGAGGGACCTATGGAAGTCCTCTTTCGCCCTTCCATCGATCGGAACGACGCAGTCGATCTCCGCGGCGGTGGAGTAGTGCATCTTGTGAATTCCAGGTGCCGACCCGGAGAAGCTCTCGGGGAGAGTGATGAAGGCGAGGCGCCTGATATGCGCCGCCCCTTCATCCTTCAGCGCCAGGAAGACCCTCTTGACCACGGCGTACGTGACGATGTGATCGTGGAAGCCGCTGATTCCGTGGACAGGATAAGTGACGACGATCTGGGGTTGGATTTTTCGGATATGGCGGGCCACAGCGTCCTCCAGGACCCTCGGGTCCAGTTCCTTGAGACCGCTGTCGGCAAAGTCGAGCACGGTGAGGTCGGCCAGACCCAGCACCTTCGCCACGTCTTGCATCTCCTCAAGGCGAACTTTCCCCATCTGTTCGATCGTGTGACCGAACTTATGTCTCAGCTTGGTCGCCCCACCCCGGGTCAGCGTCAATAGATGGACCTCATGCCCGTCTCGCCGTTGGCGGGAGATGGCCAGGGCAGGTCCGAAGGACTCATCATCCGGATGCGGAAAGACGTAAAGGAGCTTCATGAGGCGGCCCCATCGACTCGGCCCTGCCGCATCAGGAGGGCGGATGCGCGAGCAGGTGATCGGTGAGGATGCTCGACCATGTCTCCATCCGATCCTTGTGGGAGGGGAGGTCGGAGAGCGGAACGAACTTGCCCTCCATCAGGTCCCTTTCCCGGACCTCCACGTCGCCTCCCTCCAGGGCCACCCGGTAGACGATTCCGAAGTGGACCTGGCCGACGGAATTCGATTCGTCGTTCAGGAAGGCCTCCAGGTGCAGGCGGAACGTCGATCGGACCTCGATCTCCTCGTGCAACTCCCGGAGAGCCCCCCCTTCCAGGATCGAACCGGTCTCCGGATCGCCGGGATTGATGTGCCCGCCCACGCCGATCGAAAGTTTGTCGTGCAGACGAGCCTCCGTCTGCGTGGCGAGACGTCGAAGAAGGAAGACCTTGTCCTCCCAGCTCAGGTAGGAGTACGGAATGATCTGCTTCAGGGACGGATCATCCTCGGCCCGTGGGCGATCCACGAACTTGTAGTGGCGGCCAATTCGATCGACGAGCTCGTCGAGCCCGTCTCGGATGAGTCCTTGCGGGATCTCCCCCCCTGAAAACAGGAGAGACCGGGGAACGACCAGCACCTGCTCGGGTGTTTCCATGGGACGGTCCCGTGATGGCTATGAAGGATCGGCCCTCAATCTCCGGGCCGGCCGGCTCCGTCTTTCATGACGAGGTTGCTGGCCCTGAGAAGAGACTCGAAAGATGTCCCGGCGTCCGCCCACCAACCATCGAGGATCTCGTACGTCATCGACCCCTGCTCGATGTAGGCGTTGTTTACGTCGGTGATCTCGAGCTCGCCCCGGGCCGACGGTTCGAGGGTGCGGACGAAATCGAAAACCTGGCCGTCGTACATGTAGATGCCAATGACGGCGAAATCGGAGGGGGGATTTTCGGGCTTCTCGAGGATTCGAACGACCTTCTCCCCGTCCAGCTCCGGGACTCCGAATCGTCTCGGGTCGGGGACCTTCTTCAGCATGATCTTGGCGCCCTTGCCCTGCTCCTCGAATCGATGGACCGCCTCGCGCATGCTCCCTTCGATGATGTTATCGCCGAGCATCACCGCGACCTTCTCGCCGTCCACGAAGTGCTCGGCCAGCGAAAGAGCCGCAGCTATGCCTCCTTCGCCTTCCTGATACGTATAAGAGATGTCCTTCAGCCCGAACTCCTTGCCGTTCCCCAGGAGACGCAGGAAGTCTCCCGCGTTGTTCCCCCCGGTGACGATCATGATGTCCTCGATCCCTGCGTTCACGAGCGTCTCCAGGGGATAGTAGATCATCGGCTTGGGGCCGACGGGGAGCAGGTGCTTGTTGGTGACCTTCGTCAGCGGATAGAGGCGAGTGCCGAGACCCCCCGCCAGGATGACGCCCTTCATCGTGTCCTCGACTTCGGTGATGTCAAATCGTGGTGCGAACGGAAGTAGCTTATCACCTTGTCAATGATCTGATCCAGATTGTACTTCGGATCGTAGCCGATCGCCTCTCGAACGCGGGAGAGATCGGGGACGCGCCGGTGAATATCCTCGAACCCGGCCACGTAGGCCTCCTCGTACGGTATCGTCGTGATCTCCGCGTCCGATTTCGCCTTGGCCTTCACTCGTTCTGCCAGCTCGAGGATCGTGACCTCTTCCTCGCTGCCCAGGTTGAAGACCCGACCCTGCGCCTCCGGGGTGTGCGTCAGCGTTATGATCGCGTCGACGACATCGGTCACGTAGGCGAAGCACCGGCTCTGGGAGCCATCTCCGTAGACGACGATGGGACCTCCCTGGAGGGCCTGCTGGACGAATCGGGGTAGGACCATACCGTAGGACCCGACCTGCCGCGGGCCAACCGTATTGAAGAAACGGACGATCACGACCGGGAGGCCGCCCTCCTTCCAGTAGGAAAGGGCGAGGAACTCGTCGATCGCCTTGGAGCAAGCGTACGACCATCTCGATTTCGTCGTAGGCCCGAGAACCATGTCGTCGTCTTCCCTGAATTTCTCCCTGCTTCCCTTCCCGTACACCTCGGACGTCGAGGCAAGGAGCACGTGCTTGCCCTTCTTCGCCGCCTGCTTCAGGAGGATCTCGGTTCCCCGGATGTTGGTCTCGATCGTCTCGACCGGTCGATCCACGATCAGCTTCACCCCGACGGCGGCGGCCAGGTGAAAGATGGTATCGCAACGGTCGACCAGCTCCGCCACCATCGGCTCGTTGGTGATGGATTCAATCGTGTAGTGAAACAGATCGTGCTTCTTAAATGGATCGATGTTCTCGATGGACCCGGTCGAGAGATCATCGATGACGTAAACCTCCTCGCCCCGCGCGAGCAGAGCCTCCGCCAGGTGCGATCCGATGAAGCCAGAGCCCCCTGTGATGAGATTCTTCGTCACCATCCGATCACCCCCCCCCGTTGTCGGAGTAATAATCCTGAAGGGCCCGCACGCCCCACCCGCCGCGGCGGAGAGCCTCGATGCCGCTCAGCGCCGCAGCCGCCGCCGAAAGGGTCGTGATGCAGGGGATGCCGCAGGGGACCGTCAACGCGCGGATCTTCGCCTCGTCGGCCCGAGGATCTTTCCCGCTCGGTGTATTGATCACGATCCCCACCTCGCGATTGCTGATGATGTCGAGCACGTTCGGCCTCCCCTCCTTGACCTTCTTCACGAGACGCGCCTCGGGGACACCGTTCCGGACCAGCACCTTATGAGTGCCCCGGGTCGCCAGGATCTCGAAGCCGAGGGCCCTCAGCCTCTTGGCGATCGCGATGATCTCCCGTTTGTGGCTGTCCTTCACCGAGAGGAACGCCTTTCCCGTCAGGGGGAGCGGGAGAGAGGCGGACATCTGGGCCTTGGCGAAGGCGGTGCCGAAGTCGTCGGCGATCCCCATCACCTCGCCGGTGCTCCTCATCTCGGGCCCCCCGATGATGTCGACCCCGGGGAACCGGGAGAAAGGGAAGACCGATTTCTTCACGGATATGTGGCGAACCTCTGGCTCTTCCGTGAATCCCAGATCATCGAGGCGGGCGCCCATCATCACGCGCGCCGCGATGCGGGCCAGAGACACTCCTGTCGCCTTGGAGACAAAGGGCACCGTCCTCGAGGCACGCGGGTTGACCT
This sequence comes from Planctomycetota bacterium, assembly GCA_027296055.1. Taxonomy (GTDB): domain Bacteria; phylum Planctomycetota; class JAPUJT01; order JAPUJT01; family JAPUJT01; genus JAPUJT01. The sequence goes on from JAPUJT010000030.1 coordinate 40,438, forward strand.
CCAGGACATAAACCGTGGGGCTCTTCACCGCGAACTGGATGTTGACGAGACCCTTCACCTCGAGGGCGAGAGCGATCGCCTTCGTCATCTCTCGAATGCGGGCGAGGATGGAATCCGACAGGGTGTAGGCGGGCAGCGTGCAGGAAGAGTCTCCCGAATGAATCCCCGCCTCTTCGATGTGCTCGAGGATCCCGCCGATGACGACTCGCTCCCCGTCGGAGATCGCGTCCACGTCCACCTCGATGGCATCTTCGAGAAACCGATCGATCAGGACAGGGTGCTCCGGGGAAGCGTCCACCGCGTGACCCAGGTATCGCTCCAGGGAGGACTCGTCGTAGACTATCTCCATCGCCCGCCCCCCGAGCACGTACGACGGCCGGACCATCACGGGATAGCCGACCCGCTCCGCCACCTCCTTCGAGGACTCGAAATCTGTCGCCAGCCCGAATGGGGCCTGCAGCTGACCCAGATCTCCGAGGAGCTGGGCGCAGCGTTCGCGATCCTCAGCTATGTCGATGCTGTCCGGGCTGGTTCCCAGGATGCGCACGCCGGCGGCCTCGAGACCCTTCGCTATGTTCAGCGGCGTCTGCCCTCCAAGCTGGACGATGGCCCCCACCGGCCGCTGGTGCCGGTACACATTGAGGACATCTTCCAGCGTGAGCGGCTCGAAGAAGAGGAGGTCCGAGGTGTCGTAGTCCGTGCTCACCGTCTCGGGATTGGAGTTGACCATGATCGTCTCGTAACCATCTTCCCGGAGGGCGATCGCCGCCTGCACGCAGCAATAGTCGAACTCGATGCCCTGCCCGATGCGGTTCGGGCCAGACCCGAGGATCATGACCTTCTTCTTCTCCCCCTGGCGCGCCTCATCCTCCTCCCCCGATGTCGAGTAGTAGTACGGCGTATACGCCTCGAACTCCGCGGCGCAGGTATCCACCAGCTTGTAGGCCGTGTTGATCCCGTTGCGCTCACGCTCTCGACGGATGTCCGAATCGCCAGCGCCGAGCAGATCGGCCAGGACGCCATCGGAGAAGCCGAGGCGCTTGGCATCCCTGAGACCGTCGCCGGGAAACTCGGCCAGGTCTCCGCACGTCTTCAGCCTCTCCTCCATCCGGATGATCTCGGCGATCTGCGAGAGGAACCACGGATCGATCGCCGTCAATTCGTTGATCTCGTCGATGGACATCCCCAGGCGAAAAGCATCGGCGATACGAAAGATTCTGTCCGCCAAGGGGATGGCAAGCTGGGTGCGCACCGATTCCAGGGTTGGCAGCTCAGCGCCCGGCGGGTTGGACAACCCCTGCCTCCCCGTCTCCAGCGACCGGATCGCTTTCTGGAGGGCTTCCTTGAACGTCCTCCCGATCGCCATCACCTCCCCCACCGACTTCATCTGGATCGTCAGGATGGGATCCGCCTCGGGAAACTTCTCGAAGGTGAATCGAGGCATCTTCACCACGCAATAGTCGATCGCCGGCTCGAAGACCGCCGGGGTCTCCCGCGTGATGTCATTCGGGATCTCGTCGAGCGTCCGTCCGATGGCCAGCTTGGCTGCGATCTTCGCGATCGGAAAGCCCGTCGCTTTGCTCGCCAGGGCAGATGATCGTGAGACGCGAGGGTTCATCTCGATCACGACCATGCGTCCCGTTTCCGGATCGACGGCAAACTGGATGTTGGCGCCACCGGTCTCGACGCCGATCTTGCGAATGACCGCCGCGGCGGCATCTCGCATCCGCTGGTATTCCTTGTCGGTGAGGGTCTGCGCCGGCGCCACGGTGATGCTGTCGCCCGTGTGGATCCCCATCGGGTCGACATTCTCGATCGAGCAGACGATGACGACCCGGTCGAGCCGGTCTCGCATCACTTCCAGCTCGAACTCCTTCCAGCCCAGCACCGATTCCTCGATCAGTATCTCCCCGATCGGACTGGCCTCGAGGCCCCGGACGACCGCCTGGTCGAATTCATCTCGGTTGTAGGCGATGGAGCCTCCCATCCCTCCCAGGGTGAAGGCCGGACGGATCACGAGCGGA
>JAPUJT010000031.1 GCA_027296055.1 Planctomycetota bacterium
GTTAACGTAGATTACCCGGAGGAAAGAACAATGCAATTGACCAAATCACTGTCAAGAACACCCACACCGGTGCTGATATCCCGTTTTGCTCGTTTGGAAATAGGTGGTCTCGGCCGGAAGATCGCAAGGGCATTTGGATACAGACGGCCTGATAATATTGCCATTGAAGAAATCAAAATTCCTGACACACAGTTGGCTTTAGATGCCACCGAATTAGTGGAAGCCTGTTCACCACAATTTCTTGTCAACCATTCCATACGAACCTATTGTTTTGGAGTCGCGATTGCCCGGCAACTGGATATCAAAGCCGATATGGAGGTGTTTTACCTGAGTTCTATCATGCATGATCTGGGGCTGGTAGATCCACATGACAAAAGCGAAGGTTCATTCGAAGTCGTCGGTGCCGATGTAGCTCAAAGTTTTATGCTTGAAAAGGGTGCAAGCCAGGAAAAAGCTGACCTGGTACACGAAGCGATTGCCTTGCACTCGGCTGTTGGAATTGCCGCTAAACGTGAAGCGGAAATCGTGTTGGTGCATTACGGTGCAGGTGTTGACGTGATTGGCTTTCGAGCGGAGGATATTTCATCAGAAACTCGTGACGCCATTGTCAATGCCTATCCGCGTCTTGATTTCAAGCAGGCATTTATACCTTTATTAAAAACTCAGGTTGACAATAAACCACAATGCCATATTGCCGGTCACTATAGTCTTGGATTTGCCGGCAAGATCAAGGCCGCCCCATTTGTTGAGTAGACTATGAAAACCCGGGCAACATCAACCTTTGATTAAACGACATTGATAATTGAATAAGCCGGATAGTTTGATTGTTGATGGCACAGGTCGCATCGGCAGCGAACTGATTTCGTTATTGAGAAAAGCGGAAGCTAGCCTCCGAGTTTTGGTAAGGCCAATATCCACTGGGAAAATACGTGGCACTGAAATGATGGAAATCGTACATGGCGATTTGGCCGATGCAAATTAGGTCGCGAAAACACAAGGCGCTGCTAACGCAGCCGGCTACGGGGACAAAAGAAAGCAAAAGGCCTGTTAATAGAAGCTATACACCAATCCCTTGTCTTCTGTTCAACAGGTTGAGGAGCAAAACGGGCTGCGGGGCAGGTATCTGGGAGCCAGGGCATGGTGGAGGCAGACCGCTACTGCGGGGACGTCTTGTTGCAGATCTCGGCGGTCCGCGCGGCGCTGGCGAAAGTAGCAAGATGTTGCTCCACTCGCACATTCAAACCTGCGTCCGAGGTGCCTTCGAAAGCGATGATGCCGAGCAGCGCACCGAGAAGATCGAAGAACTCGTGCGGGTCTTCGAGAAGAACTGCAACTGCTAAGCGGAGCTGACGTCATGAATCACCAACACAATCATCGGCACAGCAATCACGACGAAGGGGCGGGCTCCGAGGCCGAGCCGGCGGGCACCGTGTACACCTGCCCAATGCATCCCGAGGTGGAGCAGGTAGGTCCAGGCACCTGCCCGAAATGCGGCATGGCCCTCGAGCCCAAGGGCGTACCTGTGCCTGCCACCAAGACGGAGTGGACCTGCCCAATGCATCCTGAGATCAATCGGGACGCCCCGGGGAATTGCCCGATCTGCGGCATGAGCCTCGAATCTCGAACGGTAACCGTCGAAGAAGGCGAGAACCCCGAGCTTCGCGACATGACGCGCAGGTTCTGGTTGGCCGTGGTGCTCACGGTGCCGCTGTTCGCAATCGCCATGCTCGACATGCTGCCAGGTCGCCCCATCTCTAGTATGCTTTCTGGACGCATTCGAGCCCTCGTCGAGCTCGGCTTGGCGACGCCGGTGTGTATTTGGGCGGCTTGGCCGTTTTTTGTTCGCGCCGTGAGTTCCGTGAAGCATCGCAGTCTCAACATGTTTACGTTGATCGGACTCGGCGTAGGCGTCGCCTACCTGTACAGCCTCATCGCGACCCTGTTTCCCGAGCTCTTCCCCGCCTCGTTTCGCGGACATGGTGGCGAAGTTGCCGTGTACTTCGAAGCGGCCGCGGTCATCGTCACGCTCATCCTTGTTGGGCAGGTACTCGAGCTCGGGGCCCGCAGCCAGACCAACGCCGCCATCAGAAAACTCCTGGACATGGCGGCCAAGAACGCGCGCCGCCTACTCGATGACGGCTCCGAGGAGGACGTGCCTCTCGAAAAAGTGCAGCAAGGCGACCGTCTGCGCGTTCGTCCGGGCGAGAAAATCCCCGTCGATGGAGAGGTCATAGAAGGCTCGAGCAGCGTCGACGAATCGATGGTGACTGGTGAGCCCATTCCTGTCGAGAAGCAGTCCGGTGACAAAGTCATCGGGGCGACAGTCAACGGTACCGGTGGGCTGGTCATTCGCGCCGAAAACGTCGGCGCCGACACACTGCTCTCGCGTATTGTGGCGATGGTCGCCGAGGCGCAACGAAGTCGAGCTCCCATCCAAAAGCTCGCTGATATCGTTGCGTCCTATTTCGTGCCGGCGGTCATCCTCATCGCCATCGCAACATTCGTGGTTTGGGCGCTCATGGGTCCGGAGCCGGCTATGGCCTACGCGGTCATCAACGCGGTGGCGGTGCTCATCATCGCCTGCCCCTGCGCCCTCGGACTTGCCACACCCATGTCGATCATGGTGGCCACGGGTAAGGGCGCCTCGGTTGGTGTGCTCTTCAAGAACGCCGAGGCCATCGAGGTGCTGCGCAAGGTGAATACCCTCGTCGTAGATAAGACAGGTACACTGACCGAAGGCCGGCCAACGCTGGTGGCCGTGGAACCGGCTGCGGACATTGCGGAAGATGAGCTGCTTCGTTTCGCTGGTGCACTGGAACGTGGGAGCGAGCATCCTCTGGCCGAAGCCATTGTTCGCGGTGCGGAGGAACGCGCTGGCGATTTGCCATCCGCCTCGGAATTCAGCTCGGTCACAGGCAAGGGGGTGAAGGGCAAGGTTGAGGGTAGGGACGTGGCTCTCGGCAACCAGGCGATGATGCGCTCGTTGGGCGTGGACACCGCACCGATGGAACAGCGGGCGGAGGCACTACGAGGTGAGGGACAGACGGTTATGTTTGTCGCCGCTGACGGCAAACTCGCCGGGATCCTCGGGGTTGCAGATCCGATCAAACAAAGCACGCCGGAAGCCATCGAGCGACTGCATGCCGAGGGGTTGCGGGTTGTCATGCTCACCGGCGATAGCGAGACCACGGCGCGCGCCGTAGGCGCCAAGCTCAAGATCGACGAAATCGTCGCGGGCGTGTTGCCCGACGAAAAAGCGGCGAAGGTCAAGGCGCTGCAATCCGCTGGGCAAGTGGTGGCCATGGCCGGCGATGGTATCAACGACGCCCCCGCGCTGGCCCAGGCAGACGTTGGCATCGCCATGGGCACCGGCACCGACGTCGCCATGGAGAGCGCCGGGGTCACGCTGGTTAAAGGTGACCTGCGCGGTATCGTTCGGGCGAGGAAGCTGTCCCGCATGGCCATGGCCAACATCCGCCAAAACCTCTTCTTTGCATTCGCCTACAACGCCGCCGGCGTCCCCATCGCCGCGGGCATTCTCTATCCGCACTTCGGGCTCCTGATGAGTCCGATGATCGCCGCTGCGGCCATGAGTTTCAGCTCCGTGTCGGTTATCGGTAATGCACTCAGGCTGCGTCGGGCGAGCATATGAGTGCGAGGGTGTCCCGACGGGCGTTTCTCAAGCGCTCAGCAACAGCCGGTGGATCCATTCTCCTTGGCGGCTTTGTCACGGGTTGCGCCACCGGTGGGGTGGCGAATCCCGCGCGCCGATCGCTGGTGACGGCGCGAGGGGATGCCATCGACCTACACATCGCTCAGACACGCATCGAGATCGCGGGGCAGACCGCAACCGCCACCACCAGCAACGGAGGCGTCCCGGGTCCGGAGATTCGGCTAAGCGAGGGCCAGGATGTTCTCCTGCGGGTGCACAACGCCATGGATGTCGACACTTCCATTCACTGGCACGGTTAGCTTGTGCCACCGGAAATGGACGGCGTTCCAGGCGTCAGCTTCGATGGGATCCGACCCGGCACCACCTTCGAGTATCGCTTTGGTCTGCGCCAGAGCGGCACGTACTGGTATCACAGCCACAGCGGTTTTCAGGAACAGACCGGCATCTTCGGACCGCTCATCGTCGAGTCGGCGAGCCCCGAGCCGTATGCCTACGATCGCGAGTACACCATCATTCTGTCGGATTGGACCTTCGAAGATCCACAGCGCGTTTTCGCCAACCTGAAGCGCTACGGCGGCTACTACAACTATCAGCGCCGAACCCTGGTCAATCACGCAGACGAGGCCGAGGCTTCGTGCAGCCAATAGACGTGCATTTGCCTGATCCCTCCCTATTTGGGGTTTGAACTTAGGACACTACCCCAGAATGCGCCGGCACAAAGGGAGAGGCAGGGCTTGACCCCGACATTGACTCTGGACATTTCGGGGCTTCAGAAATGTAGCAAAATCGTAGACACTTCCAGGTCCTTCCGTGTCTTTCCGTGACCTTCTGTGACCACGGCCGGATCATCCCAACTCTCGGCCAGCGTTGTAATTAGTTGTTAGACAGGGGGATACGGCAACGCCTCGGATCCCGCTCGCATCGTGGGGATCCCCAGAGGGGGCTGCCCCAGCCCATTTACCCCTCGCTGATCCGGGCTCGGGCCCAGTGTGCCCTCCTCTAGGATCGTCGGATTGGGGTAGCGCCAGGGGCAGCGTAACGTGTGCGCGACCCGGCGCGCTACTGCGCGGTAGGGCGCGAGGGCCTGACGAGCGCATCCAATTGGAGAGTCAGGAAATGAGAGGGAAAGCCTTACGAAACCTAAGGGTTGAGGCGATCGCGTGAACGAGCCTGAGGAAGCCTTTTGAATCCTGCTGTCTCGCCAGTTCCGCGACTTCGGCAGTGCTTGGACTACAATAGTTTACGTCGGTAGGGACATGATTCAAGGGCGCTCGGGCCTCCACCTGTGCCTGGGCGGCAGACTTGAACTTTCACGTTCGCGGCTCGCGCTGTCGAGTGGGCTTGTGTGAACTTATGGTAGGGACGCGCGGCTAGGAGGAGAAGCATGATCACTGTACGACCCGCCGAGGAACGCGGCCACGCCAACCACGGGTGGCTGGACTCATATCACACGTTCTCCTTTGCGAGCTACCACGATCCTCGCCACATGGGATTTCGAACCCTTCGGGTAATCAACGACGACACGGTCCAGCCGGGGAAGGGGTTTGGTACCCATAGCCATCAGGACATGGAGATCATTTCGTACGTGCTGGTGGGCGCGCTGGAGCACCAGGACAGCATGGGCACGGGATCGGTACTTCGCCCCGGAGATGTCCAGGCCATGTCGGCCGGTCGGGGCGTGACGCACAGCGAGTTCAATCACGAGAAGGACGAAACCCTCCATTTTCTTCAGATCTGGATCCACCCGAAAGAGATGGGAGTCGACCCTCGTTACAGTGAGAAACGATTCAGCGATGCGGACAAACGGAATCGACTACGATTGATCGTGTCTCCCGATGGCCGGAATGATTCGCTGCCCATCCACCAGGATGCGCTCGTCTACGCGTCGTTGCTCGATCCGAACGAGTCGGTGACGTACCCGATGTCGGAAAATAGGCACGCTTGGTTGCACATTGCCCGCGGGCGTGTAACGGTAAACGGTCAAGTGCTTGCCACCGGCGATGGAGCCGCCGTGTCCAACGAGTCCGAGCTCGTGATCGATGCCAACGAGCCTTCAGAAATTCTCCTGTTCGATTTGAGCTGAATCCCAACGACTTCGTTTTCGAGAACGGTCCGCATGCCACTCGCACGGGAGGAAACAATGAGCAACACCAAGCTTGATGTTCTCACCCGCCTCAGAAAACTCCGTGCTGTCCATCATTGACTACCAGCCATAAGGTGAAGGCGATAGGCGCAGGCGTGTCGGCGTTTCTACCTACCGGTCCCGGCGCCGCCCCGCCTGATGGGCGCGATGCTCGTCATCGAGATGACCTTGGGCCCCGCATGACGGTCCCGGACCATAGAGGCGCCTAGGGGGGGAATCTCAATACGTCCCTCAAAGTGTATTTTGGGCCCACCGACAGTAGCCTAGAATGGCGAGGACGGCGAACACGGAATCGGCTCGCCAGCGTCTAGCCCGTCGGGAGAGAGGGCAGCCACAGATGGGAGAGACGACCTAGGTAGGCCACGCCCATCATGGTGAGTAATCCAGTGAGAAAGGCCTGCATGTGTGCGGAAGAGACAGAGAAACCGGCAGAGCCTAGGCCGCCGCAAGTCAGCATGGACAAAATGCTTGAGGCAAAGATGGAAATGGTCGGGGCGGGGAGATTCGAACTCCCGACCTCTTGAACCCCATTCGCTCATGGGGGAATGTCAGACCCGACGGGTACAAAGGGGGTTGAGGCGATTGCCTTACCACACAAGAGGTTGCGGCAAAGTCGACAAAGGCGAGTGCGCCGGGGACGGCGCATGGGCCGGTGATCGATGGGCAGTAAAATGGGCAGTAGAGCGCGCAAGCACGCCGCCTCGCTTCTCCGCCCGAGAGCGCAAGGAGGTGTGCCGTGGCAACCGTAAGAGCTTGGCAGACAAAAAGAGGTCGCGTTTTCTACATCGACTACTACACCTCGGAGGGCAGGCGAGTCCGAGAGAAGGTGGGTCCGGACAAGCGGCGGGCCGAACGAAGGGCCGCCCTGATCGAGGAAGCGAAGTTCAAGGGCGATCCGGCCATCGACCTCCTCAAGATCGGGCCAGGAGAAGCGCTGCAGGAGTTCCTTTGCTCGTCGGAGGATGACAACTCTACCTCCTGGGTCACCTACCAGCGAAAGATCCTGACCCACTTCGTCGTCTGGACGGGAGTTCGGGAGCTCCGCCGGATCACTCCTCTCATGATCGAGAAGTGGGTCCGGCATCGCCTCAAGCAGGGTCGCTCGGTCACGACGGCCCGCACCAACTTCGGGATGATCCGGACCTTCCTCCGCTGGGCGAAGGGCCATCGCTACATTGCCTTCGACCCCTCGGACAACGCAAAGCGTCTCAAGCCGAAGCCCAGGGGGGAGATCCGTGTGATCTCTCAGGAGGAAGCCGACGAGCTCCTGGAGGCGTGTAGGACTCCGATCCCTCTCCTAGGTCCCGGCAGGAAAGGCAATGGAAAGACCCGTGAGAGGAAGACCCCCCTCTTCGAGATGGTGTCGGTTGCGCTCTTCACGGGTTTCCGGCTCGGCGAGATCCTGAACCTCACTTGGGATTGCATCGACTTCAAGACCGACCCGCACACAATTTCGGTCAAGGTCTCGAAGGACTTTACCCCCAAGGATCGGGAGGGGCGGATCTTGCCCCTCGACCCATTCTTGGCGGATGTGCTCCTCCGTCACCAGAAGCGGACTCGCCAGTTCAAGGGGCTTGTCTTCAGGACGGAGGCCGGAACCAGGTACGACGGCCGCAACGTCGGGGCCGAACTCCAGAAGGCGGCGAAGCGAGCAGACATCGATGGCGGGTGCAATTTCTACGCGCTCAGGCACACGTTCGCTTCCTCGTTAACCGCTGCGAACATCGACATCCGCTGGGTGCAGGGATACCTGGGCCACTCGGACATCCGAACGACGATCCAGCACTACGCCGCCTTCCGCCCCGAAAGAACTCACGAGGCCATCGCAAAGCTCCCATACGGTCGCCGTTTGGAGATGGCCGGATCTTGATGAAAGGGAAACGGGGCGGACGCCCCAGAAGAACGCCTGACAGCCCATCAGAGGCACATGCGCCCCAGACAAAGGCCGCAGCCCCCACCTGCTCGGATCCCTCGCCGGCAACAGGCGTCATGAAGCGCAGAAGGCCAGGGGCGAGCAAGCCAACTGTGCCCACGGAGCCAGAACTGTACGAGGCGGCCGAGGGCGTACGGCTTCGTCGTCTTTCGGGTGAAACACCCTGCTGGGTCGCCGCACGGGACTGGCTCGTTGAGGCCTTGCTCGTCGAACTTGGCTACGGCGTGGAAGATCTCGAGCGGCTGCGAACGCACGATATCACTTCGTTTAATGTCTTGTGGTCCGTCTCCGACGACTTCATCCACCGGCTGGTCGAGGGGGGCATCGTCGTTCAGGGAGTCGACGAGGTGGTCGGCCCGATCGTATCGTTCACGTCAGCTGGGCTCATCACGCCAATCACACTGGGTGAGGACCCAAGCAAGAGTCCCCAGTCATCCGAGGGTAGCGAACTGATTTTAAAGATCCTGGATGACGGCAAGGGCCTACTCGTCTGGGGAGATCAGAGCACCCCGGATCCAGAACACCGAGTCAGGGGTGCAAGGAAGCCCCTCCGTCCCAAAGTTGCGAGCTTGGCCCGATATCTCTTGGAGTGCTTCCGTGAGGATCCCAACCGCAAGATACCTTGGGAAGAACTCTACAAGGTGGCCGACATGACCACGAGCAATTCTCGCCGCTCGGCGGGGAGGTTGATTGCGGAGTTCAACCAACACCTTACAGCCCTGGAAATCCTGCCCCTGATCTATCAGAACCTCCCCGATGTAGCTCTTCCGCCGAATTTCCCATCGATAGGGACCATAATCGGCCCCCCGCAGTAGGTCTTCGGCCTACGTCCGGCGGTTCATTTTGCATTGAACTCGCCGTGTACCACTGCGACGACTAAGTTGCTCATGGCACGACGGGCGATTCCGTCCGTCAAGGCGAGAGCTCAAAGGAGGGCCGATGAAGGCAGCTACGTCGAAGCTCGAGAAGCACTACGGAATTGCAGAGGCGGCCCGAATACTCGGCATCCCCGCCAGCACCTTGAAGTCATGGTTGCTGGCGAAGCGGTTGCCCCGGGTGAAGTTCGAGGGCAGGCGAGGAAGGGTCCTGATCAAGGAGAGCGATCTCCTCAGCTTTCTTGACGCTCATAGGCAAGGGCGTGAGGAGCGCTAGTGGCTGGCCTGTCGCCAGGAACCGAGCCAAGGATCGCATCGCGACGACGCCCGGCAGCATGCGCCGGGCGTAGACGGGTCGGCTGAGACCGACCAGAAGCCCGAAAACCGTGGACAGTTTACCAAGACCTACCGATGCCCCAGGACCATCCTGTCCGGATGAAGTGATTGGGAGGTTCGCGAGCTTGGCCCACGAGATGTGGGAGGTCGACCACAAATCTGCGAACACGATTCTGGAGATTCTCCGCCGGGAGCCGGATGCGAAGGCTCTGAGGGAGGACGACCTACACGTGATCGTGAGGCCGGTCGCCGCACTTGAACTTAGACACACCGCGGCCGACTTTGCCTCGGCCAATGGCAAGGCCAACGCAAGGGAGATTATCGCCTTTCTCCGTCGCACGACGGCCTTCCACCTCGTTGGCGAAGCCGACGCCGCAACCATAATCCAGCTCGGGATTGTGAACCGCGAAGGGCTGCGCACCATCCAGGCCACGGATCTGATGGCGACAAAATACTCGGAGCCGGAATGGACTGTACCCGGGATCATGGCGGAAGGGGTTACGATTCTCGCGGGCCGCCCGAAAATAGGTAAGTCATGGATGGCTCTAGGAATCTCCCTGGCCGTAGCCTCTGGGGGCATGGCCGTCGGGAGTATCCCAGTGAAGAGAGGTCGGGTCCTGTATCTTTCGCTCGATGATCGATCAGACCGCCGAATCCAGAGACGCATCAAGAAGCTGACCGAGATCGATTCGGTTCCGGACCTCCTCGAAGTTAAGGCGGACTGGCCACGCTTCGACTTCAGGGACCGTGGGCTGGAGGAACTCGACGCCTGGCTGATGCTGCATCCCGATACGCGCCTCACCGTCATCGATACGCTCGGCTGGGTGAAGCCTATCCGTTCCCGGGGCGGAGACCCCTACACTGAGGACCACGCTGCGATGGCGGCTATTGGCCAGCTTTCCGAGAGGAGGCGGATCTCGATCCTGGTAGTTCACCACCTTCGGAAGGCGGATGCGCACGACCCCCTCGACATGATCAGCGGGACTCACGGCCTCTCCGGAACGGCCGATGGGATCCTCATCGTTACCGGACTGCGGGGCTCAAAGGATAAGGTTCTCCACGTCACAGGGAGGGACGTCGAGGAGCAGGAGAAGGCGATCCGCTTCGACCCCGCCTCCTGCTCTTGGACCATTCTGGGGGATGCGGAGGATGTTCGCCGGAGCGAGGAGCGCAAAGCCGTCATCCGGGTCCTGGGAGGAGCCAGGGAGCCCCTCTCGCCTAAGGATATTGCTGACGAACTGTGCGAGGAGGTCGCATCGGTCCGGATGAAACTCTCACGGATGTGGAATGCCGGCGAGATCGATAGGCCCGAGAGAGGCCAATATAGACTCAAGGCGTAGGAAGCCGTTACATCCGTTGCGACGTTGCTATTTGGATTCTTGGCCTGAGGGATGGGGAGAGCGGAACGCAACGATCTAACGGTTATAACGGGGTCGGCACAATCCCCATGAGTGCCACAGAATGCCGCCTAGCCAGGACCACCCCTGTCTATCTAGACGCAGACGCATGGTCGCTCAGGGCACGAAGCGTATGATTCGGGACCTAGGATCCGTTGGAGGTGCGGGGCGAGGGACCTCGACACGAGGCGGATATCCTATCTCGAAAGTCGCGTGCCCTACGTACTTCGTCCCCCACTGGACCCGGAGGCGGTACAAGTGGCCACCGTGCTCGTACATGATGCTGTCCTGGTCCGGGACCTCCTCGTAGCTCGCCACGTGGCCATCGATTCTCCGGCCCCCATCGAACTGGGGCTCCAGCCGTCTCAAGAAGACTCTCCAGCGAGGCGCTGAGAAATCCAGCCCCGGCACAGCGAGATTGCACTCCGCAATTAGCTTCCGCTCCTGAGGGTCGTTCAGCGGGTCGAACCCTCTGGCGAAGCACCAGACGCAGCGAGGGTCTCTCTCACGCTGCCCGACGGGCGACAGTACCCCGGCCGTGATCTCCGGACACTCCGGGCACCGGTGAATGTCGCGCAAATAGTACGTGCGACGGCTCCTCGGCGATTCGCCGCGTCGTCCTCGAGCCATTCTCGACGCCCACCCGCCAGTGCTATCCTAAGAAACCTACCGCAAAACGGACCGCAAAACGGACCGCAAAACGAAACGCCAAACCCTCCGCAAAATCGGCGCTGCCAGTCTACCACGGCCACCGACACGACGATCTCGGTCGCGGTGCAGGCAGGGAATGACAGCTCGCCCTCAAGCATGTATGACGCGACCACTCCCGGCTCGATTCGTTGCATGACCGACGATACCGGCAAGGTCGCTCTTGTTGGCGCCTTCGTCGTCCGCCCTCGGTCCCGAATGCCCAGTCAGAGAGGTCTCGGCTCCTCCGCGTGGTCAAATAAGCGCCGGTAGGAAGCCGGCATTTCGTGAGGATCGCCTCCAGCAACATATCCCTGCCTACGCGGTGCGATCCAACGAGCAATACAAAGCCGGCGAGTTTCTCGGGGGAACAAACTCGGATCGGTGGAAAGCCAGTCACTTCGAGCTGCGTGGGCCTCCTGCCTTTCCCGGTCCTCCAGACGACTTAGCTTTGGCTCTATGGGATGGGCCGCGAGTAGTCGCAAGGTCACGGGCGAAGCTCTCGCAAAGGCCGATCGCTGAAAGACAGAATGCAGATGCGATTGCAACCGACAGGGTGCCCTCTTCCTTGTGCTGGCCAAAGTCGCCTACGGACTGAAGATGGTCAACGAACAGGTATGTAGGTTTTGTCACGAATTGGGACACCGGGGCATGGTCCTCGGTCCCCGTAATCCGACGGAGTATGTTGCACTGCTGGCCGCGCCTTCGAGGTAGCTTGCCGAGCGCGTCGAATGTTATCCCGACAAACTTCCAGCCTGCCGGTAGCGACTTGTCCGCGGGGAGCTCTGCCTGCCAGATGAGATCTAGAGCTCGTTCGGCGATGCTCCGGGCCCACACCACAGAATTTCGGGGCTCAGGCTGCAGTTCGCGGATAGCGCGTTCGACGTACCCCCGCAGCTCCGGATCCACTCCCGGGATCTGAGCAAGGCGGAGCTCCAGAAGGCTGCGTATGTTGCCCTCGAAGCGTGCAGTGTCGCCGAATAGGCGTTGCAAGTTCGCGACTTCCGCGGCCTGCTGTTGCGCGAAATGGGCCATCAGGCGACACGACGAGCGAAGCCTGTTTCCAGAGGAACTGGCAAAGCCCCGCAGTTCGAGAACGCGTCGGCGGTCGTCCGGCACTTCGGAGAGTGGCAGGTCGCGGCTGGCGAGCGCGGCCAGATCGGACTGGAGTTCGATCGGACAATCATCCCACAAGGCAGCGAGTAGCTCTCGTCGTTCCTCACCTGTCGCCTCTGCGAGGCCATCCACATGCGGTTTGGAGAGCGTCACGCCTTTGCCCGCGCCTTCTAGGAGTCGCTCGACGAGCGCCGCTGCCAGGACTGGAACGCCGCCGGTCCAATTGACGATCTCCTTAAGTCCTGAGCCGTCCAGCCTTACGCCCTTGGTATCAAAGGGTTCCAGGAAACCCTTCCAGTCATGTTTCTCGAAACTGCCGACCTGTAGCGGGGAGTCGTAGAAGATCTCCCAGAAGTCCGATGTTCGAGATTCCTCAGTCTTGCAGAGCTCTCTAAGCCTGCTTCGGCTGCCGGTGACGAGACGAAGGCTCGGCCTTTGAGCGAGAGTTCGCATGTCGTCCCAGAGGTTCCTCGTGATGCCGCTCCCGGCGAGAACGTGGTCAAACCCGTCGAGTACGGCAAGCAAGCGAAGCCCCTTGCTCTCCATCTCATTGAAAACGAGATGGAGAAGGTCGTGCGGTCGTTCGCCTTCGATATCCAGGTACTCGGCAAGTTCCGCCTGTACCGGCTGGAGGGCTCCCTTGACCTGATCCGCGAATTGCCGTCGGAATTCGTCATCCGTTCGCGGGGTGCTATGACGGAGATCCCAGTAGAGCGAGGTGACGTAGTGATCGCCGGCGACCTGGAAACTCGATGCGAGGTGGCTCAGCAGGACGGACTTTCCAAACAACGGAGGACCCACCACGCACATATGGTCCGGCGTCGCCTTGGTCAAGTGCCGACAGAGGTCGTCAAACAGACGCTCGCGTCCAAGCATTTTGGGGATGCCCACACCGAGGACTTGGTACGGGCTGTCACTCATCGCTCATCCTCCGGCGTGCTTGAGTCGAATCCGTCCCTATGGCCGTCGCGATCGCCACTGCCGCCTGGCATCCCGCGGTCGAAGTCCCTTTCGTCGTACCCGTCAGTATCGCCAACCCCCCATTCCTCGCTCTTACGGACCGCCTTTTGGCGCTGGTCCTGGAAGTCGATGTTCAGGCGTATCCAATCGGCCATGAGCGGTACTGCGAGCACGTATGCCGAACCCCGCGTCGTACTGCGAAGTTCGAGGAGCTCAAGCTCGCGGAGGCGCTCTACGTCTACTCCCAGGCGGTCGTCGCGAGGCAAGGCGATCCCGTGCTCCTCAAGCTTCGTCTCCAGCAAACTCAATGTGATGGGATCGGGTTCCCCTTCGAGCCGTTGGCAAAGGGCCAGAACCAGGCGACTTCGTTCGGATCCGGCGTAGCCCCACAGCGTCCGGAAGTGCTCGTTGTCCTGCACCATCACCTTGGCGGCGGTGTCCACGGCGCTCACCGTTATCGTGCGTTCGTTCGAGAGGGCCGCGCGCTCAAAGACCCGGTTGCACAAGGACTGAATCAGGAAAGGCTGCCGAGCGCAAAGTTCGACTACACGGTCAGTCGCCTCGGGCACGTAGGTGAGGCGCCCATCAACTGGCCGGGTCACGAGGAGGCGGGCGTCCTCCATTGGGAGTTCGCTCACAGGGATACGGTGGCCTAATCCGAATAGGGCTGACCAATACTCCTCCCGCAGCCGCTTGAGGCGGCGGGAGCCGGTGAGAATGGCCGACAGCTCCGAGTACGTGTGGAGCAGGTAACGGATGTTCTCAGGGACCTGTGGGCTTGTGATGCCAGCATCAATGCCCTCCTGGAGCTTGTCGAATTCGTCGAGCATGAGGAGAAGGCGGCGCGGACTGGCCGCCTCCAGGACCGCCTGCAGGTACGATTCAAACACCTCAAAGGGACGGGTACTGGAGAACTGGGTTGACAGTCCCTTCAGGAACTCGACCTTGAAAGGCCTGCCAGGATCGGGAGGATCCATGTCGGGAAACCAAACCTTGAGCCCGGCATCGTGGGCGGCCCAGCCAATGTCGCGAGCCATGAGTCTGAAGACCTCGTTCGTAGGCAATCCGGCCTTGTTCTCGTGGCCCTCGCCCCCCTGGAACGAGCAGTTCACTACGATCCATCCCTGGAGGACGTTGGGAGCTTGTAGGCGCCTGAGAATTGAGGTCTTGCCGGTTCTCCGGTTCCCTTCCAGGAGGATTACGTTGGCCCTGTGGCTGGTTGGGAGTTGGCGCTGGATCTTGTCGATAATGTCCTGGCGGCCGAAGAACATCTCCTCTCTGTCAATTGGGCTACCGACAATGTACGGGCTGGTCCCGAGTTCAGCGAGGCGGACGGCCTGCCGTGTCGAGCGGACATCGACGGCCAATGGCACTTCCCCGGACACCGGTCGTCCATCTAGGCGGTCTGCTTGCCACTTCAGCTGAAAGCGGAATGTCCCGGTCTTGGGTTGAGCGGGTATCTTCGCCGAAATACTGAGCGACTGGCCCTCGGCCAGGTACGCGCAACGGGTCGATCCGACATCCGGTGTGGTGGTGACCGAGAGGTTTCGGATCGCAAGAGACGAGAGGTTCTTGAGCCGGACCTGGACCTCGCCATCGATTCCAGCCACAACCGCATTAGGTTCAACGGTCGGCTCTATTCTCAGATCTTCCAAGATCAACTCCAGTTCACGCTCGACGATCCGGGAGATCTTCAGCGTGACTTCTAAGGCAGTGTTGATGGCGGGCAGCGACGACTCTCCAAGAGCCGACTCCGCATGTTCCAAGTGGAGCTTTGCACTGCCGAGGATCGCCATTCGCCCAGACCCCTCGGGCACTTGTTTGAGACCCCGCAGATTGGCCGCGGCTTCAGCGAGATGCATCAGCCAACGAGCAAGGATGGGCATGGTTTGGACTTGCGAGTGCGCGACCAGATTACGAAGAACTCCGATGGCATTAGTGATTCGCTCCAGGATCACGAGGGGGTCGGTGGCCTGCGGTGATTGCCTTAGCTCTTGTACATAGGAAGACTCTTCGAGCCAGACAAGAACCGGGTCTTGGCTGCTGTCCGTCAAGATACGGACAAGCGTGCCTAGAGGGTCGGTGCTCTCTGCCGTCACGTGCTGGACAACGCGCTCCTGGATCGGTAGCTCTGGGACAGGAACGGGAATGTGTCGTAGCGTTCGCACTGAGAGGTGTTGAATCGTTGCCCCTCGCGCGTGACCGCTGAACCACTTTTGGTAGGCATCGGAGGCCAGTAGGCATTTCAGAAACTGTGGAGAGATCCGGTCTCCAGGGCGCAACACGACGAGGCTCTTCGCGGCAACTGCCCCGATTGCGCCCGCCGACTTAGACACAATGCCTAGCTTCCCTATAGTGCCAGACTTCGTGAGCAAGATGTCTCCGGCGCGCAACCGGTGCTTCGGCTTCACTCGTGGGCTGGCATCCCTTGTAAGGAAGAGGGAGGGGGATGGGGCACCCGAAGGGGTTACATCCCCAACACGCACGAGACCAGTGAACACTGATGGATCGGTCCTAACCAGAGTCGTGACCGATTTCCCGTAGGTGACGCCCGCAAAAACCTCCGCGACCTCGCTGAGTGGGAGCACTACGATCTCGGCTTCCGCCTCGCGGAGCGCTCTGAGCGAACGCGACAGGGCTTCTTCGCCTGTTCGCTTGGCGACTAGTTCCCAGTCTCTTGTCGCGAGCTTCTTGACCGGGGCTTCCCAGAGGCTGCCGCTTGTTACGCCGCTCCGGTATTCATCGGCGATACTATGTGCCACTGCGATCGCCTTGTCACGACTGAGCGCGTCATCCGGTCGGGGAGAGGGCCATTCCTGCACCTGCAAGAACCGTACGGCCTGCTTGGCTCGTTCTCGGCGGAAGAGAACCAGGCTTGTCTTGATTCCCGTATAGGGCTGGAAAGCTCCCGCAGGCAGCGAGATCACTCCCTCGACGCAGTAGTCTGAGAGAAGCTCCTTTCGGACCATCCGGTCGGGACCAGTCCGGAATAGAGCGCCTTCCGGAAGTGCGATTACCGCACGACCACCCCGACGAAGGGAGCCCATCACGTGCTGGAGGAACAACGTCTCGAGGTTGGTTGCCGGCACGGGGAAGTGGGCCGCGATCTCGGGCTGAACTCGTCCTCCCCACGGGGGCACTGCGAGGATGCATTCAAATCCCTCGGAAGACCGGTCCCTTGCCATGGGGCGCTCCAAGGCGTCACCGAGCTCGAGTCCGGGATGCTCGATGCCTGCCAACACGACCCGCGCAAGGCCAACGCTGTATGCGGACGGGTTAATCTCTACCCCGAACACGCTTTGGTGCTGGACATCTGTCCAGACCTTTGGGGGCATCTGCAGCGCCTTTTCGCGGAGCCTGCTCGCTACCGTTGCGAGCAGTCCGCCTGTGCCGAAGCACGGGTCGTAGATGCGCTCGCCCGGAGACGGCCCCAGAAGATCCACCATGAGCTCGACCACAGGCCGCGGGGTCGTGTACTCGCCCCACATTTTAGGAGCGATTCCGCTGGCCTGCTCGACAAGGACCGCAAGGGCATCCCCTGCTGCCTGCCGGCCGCTGATGGTCTCCAGATCGAAGTCCTGGCCCCACTGGACGAGCGCTCCGATCGTCTTAGGAGACGCGTGTACTAGGCTCTCGACGACAGGGACCAGCCGCTGCAGAGTCTGCCCGAGCATCCCACTGGGCGCGTCGCGCAGGCCGGGCAGGACCTCTCCCCGCAGGAAGTCGAGGAGACTCTCTCCGCGAAGGTCGCTCCACGAGGTCCAGTGCTTTGCTCGAGGCAGTGCGGGGCGATAATCGTGCCCATCGAAATCGGCCACGGCTTCCTGCTCGGCGTCGACGTGGTCGGCCCAACGGAGGAGGAGTATCGCCGCCAGCGGAGCGATCACCCACTCCAGCGGGCGGTGGCTCCCCCCCTGGTCCCGGATTTCGTCGAGGCGGGCCCGCAAGTTGGAAACTGGAGATGTGTGCTCAGCCTGCTTCACGTGCCGACGGTCTCCACTGCGATCTGCATATTCATAGTCCTCCGGCAAGGGCTTTCCGAAGGACCGCCGGAGCGAGAGCGGCTAGATCTGTACTGTCAAACGCCTCAGCCAGAAGGCCATCGACCTCGCTTGCCTCGTCTAGAGAGACGAGTACGGCCTCCTGCTCACTCCTGGGTGGCAGAGGGATCAGGACTTCCTTCAGCGATGCTCCTGAGATCTTGACCATGCTTTGGCTTGTGCCCTTCGCACGGGCCTTGATCTGATCACGAACCGCCGGGAACCGAAGGGCGTAGGCCAAGAAGCGAGGAATCACCCTTGTGTCGATGGGGCGAAGTCGAATCAGGAGGTCAGGAAAGATGGTGGCCTCTTCCGGCTGAGCACCTGCAAATGCCGAAAGCCCAACTAGGTCACGCGTGTTCGACCTCGAGACGAACACATCGTCGCGCTTCACTTGGAAGGTCTGCGCTGTCTTTTCGTCAAGCTCGACGTGCTTCCGCATTGAGAAGTCGAGCGAAACGTCGCGGACTGCCGAGAGCGTCAAGACATAACCGTTCCCACCGTTGTCCGCTCTGCGCACGGATCGCCCATTCCTGGATTCGATCAGCCCCCCAAGGGCTACTACCGGCCAGCTTGACGCTCGCTCAATGTCTCCCAGGAAGCTGGTAAGGAGCGCGGCTGCCTCTATGCGGGCTTCTCCCTTGAGGCGATTTATCTCACCGACGCGCTCCAAGCAGTTACGGATCAGGTCTACGATCCCGAGTTGCTCTGGAAGAGGCGGCACTGGAAGCTCAATGCGCTCCAGCTTCCCCTTCGTGATGTGCCGAAGTCCGACAGCTCCGTGAGCCAGTGATATCATCTCGTCTAGTCGCGAGTTCACGGCATGAACAAAGAACTCCTTGAGCATCTTCGATGAGTCGACAATGACCCTGAAGATGTGCTGATTCAGAATCGCTTGGCCTCGGGTCCAAACAAAGCACCCGAACGAAGTGCCGGGCGTGCCTGACCAGGAAATAAGCACATCACCATCGCCGATGAGGTGCTTGTTGCGGACTTCGCCATCGTAATAGTTGAATGGCTTGGTCTCATCGTTCAGGTTCTGAATGCGAACGATTGGAAGACCCTGATGGGTCCAGTCTGAGGGCTTGAAGGCCCGGCCGTTGACCAGCTGACATAGCGACCCGATAGGCATTGACTGCCAGTGCTGCTTCATTCAGGCGCCTCCACCAGGTCTTCGAGTTCTCCAAGGAGCTCAACAATCCGCTCCTCCTTCGCCTTGATGGACTGAACTAGCTCCAGGACGGGCTTGTGTTCGAGATCCTCTACCTTGGTGGGATTCTGAGCAGAGAGATCCCAGTCCCGCTCCTCGATATCCTTGATGGGGACCCTCCAGGAGTTTCCTCCCTTAGCCCGCTTCTCCCACTTGGAGAGGAAGTCTGGGATCTGATTCCCGTCGATCGGCCGTCGGGTCGACTTTAGGTCGAAGCCGTCATTGGTGAGCTCGTAGTACCAGACGTCCTTTGTGCCGCGGCTATCCTTGCGGCGGGTGAAGAAAAGCACGTTCGTCTTGACGCTCGTGTAGGGGAGGAAGCACCCGGTCGGCAACGAGAGGATCGTGTGGACGTCGAACTCGCGGAGGAGTCGTTCACGGACCTTAGCGTCGGGACCGCCGCGGAAGAGGACGCCCTCGGGGATGATCACGGCCGCGCGCCCTCCCTTGGCTAGGTTCGTCATTATGTGCTGGAGGAAGAGAATCTCGGTGGAGCCCGAGTGGATCGTGAAGTTGGTCTGGAGTTCCCGGGCCATCTTCCCCCCATACGGCGGATTCGACAGGATGACGTCGTAGCGGTCCTTCTCCGGGACGTAGCTTGAATGCAGCTCGAGCGTGTTCCCGAGTTCGAGGCCCGCCCCCTCAATGCGGTGCAGGAGCATGTTCATCGTGCCGAGGAGGTAGGTCAACGGCTTGATTTCAATCCCGTAGAAAGTCTCGCGCTGGAGCCGGTCGAGGTGCCGGCTGCTGAGGGCGCCTGCGGTGTTCCGGATGTACTCGGCAGACTCGCCAAGAAACCCGGCCGTGCCGAAGCATGGATCATAGACGCGCTCGCCGATCTTCGGACGGACCACCTCGACCATGGCCCGGATGATGTGGCGCTGGGTGTAGAACTCGCCCGCGTAGCCAGCAGAGTCAGCGGCCACATCCTTGAGCAGGCCCTCGTAGATCTCTGACAAGACGATGCCGTCAGTCGCGTCCCCGAAGTGAAGACGATCGACTTGCTGGGCCACCCGGGCGAAGCTCGCACCGCGGCGAGAGTGATTGCGGACCGTTGAAAAAATGCGGCGGAAACGCTCGGCGACCGGGTCGTTCGCAAACTGTACGGTATCCTGCGTTTCTCCGAAGGCCTTGAGGTGAGGCAAAAGCTTTCCGTCCACGAACTCCAGCATCTGGTCGGGACGGTTCGTCATCGAGGACCAGTTCGACCAGCGGTACTCATCATCGAGCCGGCGCCGGAATGCCGTGCCGTCGAAGGAGGCCTCCTCTTCAAGACGGCTCTCCATCTCATCGAACGCCTTGAGGAAAAAGAGCCACGCTAGCTGCTCAACGTAGTTCCGTGGATCCACGCCGTCCGCACGGAGCTGATCGCAAGCGCTCTTGACGGCCTGCTGAACCTCCTGGCGGCGGTGATCGGTGTTAGCGTTGAACCCGTGCTTGTTCTTCTTCTTGGCCTTCTCTTGCGGCATGCGCACTCTCCTACGCCACCATCGGCACGTACAGGTGTTGCTTCACAGCTTCCAGGTCTGTCTTCAGGACGTCGGCTCCCCCGTAGCGGCTCAGCAGGCGACTGAAACTGCCGAATTGTTCCACGAACTGCGGCGCGCTGTAAGTGCCTCCCCTTTCAAGATCGTCGATGCCGTAGAGGGAGTAGTGGTCCAGTCCCGTCTGCCAGAAGCGCGTCTTGAAGCGATCCGCATCGGGCAGGCCGTGCTCGCCGAGCTGCGACAGCAGCCAGTTCTCGTCCGACTGCCAGAAACGAATGACGCGGTCGTGGCGCGAAGGGATCCGGACCAATTCGAAGCCCACTTTGGCGAGAATGTCAACGTCGTCCGATCCGTCGAGCTCGAGGTAGTGCCTGAACGCGGCGACGTGAATATCGCGGTCTGTAAGCTCGGCCCGCAGATCCTGGCGTGTGCTCTTGTCGATCCAGATACCCAGGAGCTGGTCGACGCTCGTCGGCGCGATGCTCCGGATGACGTCACGGGACTGCTCCTGGTAATCGTCGAAGGGGATCTTGCGGCCGTCGGCCAGGCAGACGTAACGCTCGGTCGAGGAGATGTAGACCGTGATGCCTTCTCCGACCGGCTTCTGTTGGGGGGAGGTGCCCGGCTTCTTCCGCGTTGAAGGCTTGCGGCTCTTCTGGAGGTTGGCCGGGTGCCCATCGAACTCGGCATCTTCGAGCAGATTCGCTCCGGCGTAGTCAAAAATGGTGAAGTAGCGCTTGTCGATTTCTTCGCAGAGGCGGGTCCCTCGCCCTTTCATCTGCTTGTAGAGGATCGCGCTCTTGACCGGCCGAGCGAAGACGATGTTCTTCACGTCAGGCGCGTCGAAGCCGGTGGTCAGGAGATCGACTGTGACCGCCACCCGGGGCTTGTTGCGTCCGACCTCGGCGAAGTTTCGCTCAAGCTGGTGCGAGTTGCGTTCAGAACGGGTGATGCGCGCCGCGTAGTCGCCATCACCTGAGAGGCGCCGCAACTCGGCCGCGACAAGCGCCGCGTGTGTGTCGTCAACGCAGAAGATGATGGTTTTCTCGTCGCGGAGCCCGTACTTCCCGAGGATAGACCAGAGGTCCTGGGTGATGACGCGGGTGCGCTCGGGCAGGCGAATGTCGCGCTCGAAGTTCTTCGTTGTGTACTGCTTGCCATCCGGGCCGGTATAGCCGTCCTCGTCCAGGTTCGAGATGCGCTCTTCGAGGAGGTAGGGCACGAGGAACCCGTCCTCGATCGCCTGCTTGAGCGAGTAGATGTACTTGGGCTCCCCGAAGTACTCGTACGTGTCGCGCCGTAGCTCCAGCTCGGAGAGGAGACGGCCGCTCCGGTCAATCTCACGCGGTGTAGCGGTGAGGCCCAGCTGGTAGGCCGACTGGAAGTGTTCCAGCACGCCGAACCAGTCGCCGAAACCTGAGCGGTGACACTCGTCCACCACGACCAGGTCGAAAAATTCCGAGTCGAAGTGTTCGTAGAGTTTCTTTCCGTCCAGCTCCTCGTTAAGGTTCTGGTAGTTGGCGAAGAAGATTCTCCCAACGAGATGCTCTCCTCGGCTGACCCGGTTCTTGTCGATGACAACGCGCTCGTCTGAGGCAAAGCCGGCGAAGGCTCGGTACGCCTGGTCCTTGAGGCTGTTCCGATCCGTAAGGAATAGGAGGCGTTTGTTGCGGAGTACGTCGCCCCGCATCAGCTTCCATGCGAGCTGGAAGACAGTGAACGTCTTGCCTGTTCCTGTGGCCATCAACAGGAGAACGCGCTTCTCGCCTTGGCTGAAGCGATAGAGGGTCTCGAAGATGGCCATCTCCTGGTAAGGGCGGACCTTCTTCCGGGTGATCTGGTCCTCGTACCACGGCGCCGTGAACACAGGCCGCCATTCACGCCACACAATGTTCCGGCCAAGTCGCGTGAGGATGTCCCCCGGCGATGGTGGAGTGTCGAATGTCTCGAACTGACCGGTCTCATTGTCGGTGAGGATATACTCGCGGCCGTTCGAGGCGATCGAGAACCGAAGCCGAAGACGGCCGGCATACCGGGAACCCTGCTGCATGCCGTCCGCGGCTGCTTCGCCTTCGGGCTTAGCCTCGAGAATCGCGAGGGGCATCCGCCAGAGACGCAGGACGTAGTCGGTGATGATCTGCTGCGACGAGTCATACATCGACTCGCCGGTGATGTTGACGCGGCCAGGACCGATGACGACCTCTCGGTCCCACTCCCACCCGGCCTTCTCTAGGGCGGGCTCGATTAGTTCACGGCATGTGCTTTCTTCGTTGCGACTCATGGCTTGGTCCGTAGGCCGGCGGTACTGAACCGGGCGAGGGTTCTTCAGAGCAAGGTGTGTGCCATTAGCGCTTCACGCCATATTTGTTGAGCCAGTTGGTAAGGGTTTGGTAGCCGGAGAGGCCCACCAGGCGGGCCGCTAGCGTCTTGTTACCCCGGGTCTCGTCGAGCGCACGCGTCAGATAGTGTCGCACCACTGTAGCCAGCAAATCAGGAAGGCTGAGCTCATCACCAAGAGGCCGATCGAGGATCCTGGAAACTTCCCGGCCCGCTGCCGGGAGCAAAGCCTCCCGCGCGTCCTCGATTCGCATGCTGGAGCCAGAGGTCCAGAGTGCGGCCCGATGAAGGGTGTTGAGCAACTCGCGGACATTCCCTGGCCAAGGATGCAATAGGAGAAGATTTCTTGCGCCGGCAGAAAGAATCTTGCGTTCGTAGCCTGGCTCCTGGGCGTGCTCGAGATTGACCTGTTCGAGGAGCCGATCCAGGAGTAGGCCCATGTCCCCAGACCGCTCTCTCAGAGGAGGTAGCCGCAGGGCGGCCACTGCGAGGCGGTAGAAGAGATCCTCCCTGAATCGGCCCGCAGCGATCTCCTCGCTTAGGGTCCGGTTCGTCGCCGCGATGATTCGGACATCCACCTTGAGCAGGTTCGTCGAGCCGACGCGTAGGACTTCCCCGTCCTGAAGGACGCGAAGGAGCTTCACCTGGGCGGGGAGGGAGAGTTCTGCAATTTCGTCGAGGAACAGGGTGCCGCCGTCCGCGGCCTCGAAGTACCCCACTTTCGTCTTGTGGGCACCGGTGAAAGCGCCTTTCTCGTGGCCGAAGAGCTCGGATTCCGCTAGTTCGGAGGGTATGGCGCCGCAGTTGACCGCCTTGAATGGCTTGTCTCTCCGGGGGCTCGCTCGATGGATCGCTCGGGCGAGCAACTCCTTCCCCGTGCCAGACTCGCCCTCAATGAGAACGGTGATGGATCGAGGCGCGACCCTGCGAGCCTTGGCGATGACGCGGGCCATGACCCGACTGCGGTGAACGATGTCGGCGAATTCCGGCGCATCGGGCGGCAATCCGGCGGTAAGCTTCTCGAGGCGCTCGTCAGGGCCTCGAAGGAGATCTGGAATAAACTCGGCCGAGATGTCGAAGGGCACGGACGCTGTTCGCACTCCGTGGTGCAGGGAGGACTCGATCAGCTCCGCGGGGAATCGTGTCTTCGCAAGAATGATCCAGACTGACGCCATAGCCGGTGTACCTGGGCTCAGGTGGAACGCGAGCTCAACGTCTCCGCCACAACGCTCCAGCGCTTGGGCCACGACTCGCGTTGCGACCTTGTAGATTTCCCCAAAATTGGTTGGGCCGGATAGGGACTCGTACAGCACGGTGACTTCTGCCTTCGTCCGTGGCTGTAGCCACTCGAGGAACGGGGCCACCTCCTTCCTCGGGTAATCGCTGATCAGCACAACGGCATCGTAGGAGCCAGCGTCGAGGGCTTGGGCGATCGGTCCCTTCCCCACCACCTCCTCTTCCTTCGGCGCCCGGAGGTCAGTGCGGCCAACCCAGCTGATCAAGAGCCTCTTCATGGAACCACCAATCATGCAAAATCTTTTGTGGCGACGCAAGAAATCTTGCGCCACCAGGCTGTCGAGCACTCTCGGGTTGCGGGTTTCAATAGGGACGCCTTGATATGCGGCCGGGCCCGAGAATTCCCTAAACTTCGATCTGAGGTTGAATTGTGGGGTCATACATACAAGCGTCGGCGGTGCCGGACTCCTTCAATGACGGGCGTTTCCTGCCGTGAGCCCGTAGTGAACCAAAGGCCAGTCGGGAGGCTTTGGAGAGAGGAGTGACTCCCGTTGCCCGTAAAGAAGCGACGGGGACGCCGGACTTGGTCGGCGATTCAGTTCCAGCTCAGGCTAAGGCCACCGAGGGCATCACCAGGCTCCCGTGTGGCGCTCAAGGACCCTCAAATCTCCCAGAGAGGAACGGTTCCGTTGGGGTATGAGCCCATGTCGCCTCCGCAGCTTGCATGGGGATTCCCGAGCGCAGGATCATGATTTGCACTAGCAAGGTCTCAGGATTGACAGAACATGCGCTCCGGATTGACCTGGACCCGGGGATTCATAGAGGCAACTTGCATGACTGGCTTTGCCGCTCCAGGGAAGCCGCATAGTCGCAGGAGATGCAGCGCCACATGACTAGTTCAGAAACGACCTGATCTTCGCACGGTTGGCCGGCGCTAGGGCAGAGGATCTCTCGACGCCACGAATCCTCTACTGAACCGGCGCTCCCGTGAAGCCCCGCCCCAGCCATTCTATGGCTGAGGCCGCCGGCCGGGATGCTAGACAGTCGCCGAGAGCACCCGCATCATCAGGGGGGAAATTCTCTGGCTGGACAGGGGGAGCAACGGGCTCGCGATGGGCCTCGGTCCCTCCCTCGTGTACTACCTGAGTCCATTAGGGCTGATGCGCTCGTGGGCGAACGGAAACAGTCGGCATGATCACCGCCGGTTACGACCCCTTCACTCTGAACCATTGGCTCTGGTGGAAGGTGCGTTGCCTTGAGGCCGATGGTACGGCCTTCCAGAAACTGTTCGAAGAAGTAATCAAGCGGACAGATCCCCAGTTTATGAGCATCCGATCGTACGGGAACATCGGTGACCGAAAGTGCGACGGGCTCTTTTACCAGGATGGGATCGTATTCCAGGTCTACTCACCCGACGAATACAAGCTGGCTAACACGACGGCGAAAATCGAGGAGGACTTGGGCGGGGCCGTAGCGCACTGGGGGGAGGAACTCACCCGCTGGGTCTTCGTCTACAACGTGAGGCGTGGGCTTGCGCCGGACATTCCGCTGCTCCTCAAGGTGCAGGAGAAGAAGTACCCCGAGATTGAAATCGTAGCTCAGAGCAGTGACCAGTTGTGGGAGCAGCTCCGTGCGCTTCCCCTCCAGCAGCGATGCGAGGTGCTTGGGCCTCCAGTTGGATACGAACACCTGTTCCTGGCTAACTCCGACAGTGCAATCACGCGGAGGAGGTTGCGCGACGGATACCTTGTGCTCGTCCACGACGTGATGGCTCCGATCAATGTGCACGACGCCATCGATGCCCTGGCGCCGAAGAAGGCAATCGGTCCTCCGATTGTTGTTAGACCCGACTTGAGCGGGGAGGACTGGGGCAGCGCGTCGAAGGAGCAGGGCTCACTTCTCGCGCAGGTGCTGGAGCGTAGCCGGGGCCTGGTCCCCAGATTCGCCATTTTCAGCTTGTCGCCGATTCCGTTGGCCGTTCATCTCGGCTTCGTTCTGTCGGATCGCGTCGAAGTGTTCCCGCACCAGTACGACCGCTTGCGGAAGACCTGGAAGTGGCCCGATCCGGACGCGACCGAAGTGGACTGCAAACTCTCTATTGAGGGCCTGCCCACGACCGAGGTGCCCAGCGCTGAGAATGTGATCATCCGAGTGTCGCTGTCAGAGGTCATCGCCCCCGCCGACACCCGTTCGGTAGTTCCCCGTGCTGGAGTAGAGATCGATATTGGGATCCAGGAACCAGGAGTTAATTGGCTGCGAACCCCTGCTCAGCTTGCTCGCCTCAGTGCGACGTTCGGCCAAGTCCTAGAGGCCATCCGGCGTCATGTTCCAGCTCGTCAGCGAATCCACCTCTTCTACGCGGGACCGACCGGTGGGGCTGTCGTGGTCGGTCAGGCCATCAATCCACGAATGGACCCGCCGGTGATTACCTATCAATACTCCCGGCAGCGGAGCCCTCGGTATCGAAGGGCGATCACGTTGGAGGAGGGATGACGGGCGCGGACTACCTCAACGCAATCGTGGAAGAGCAGACGCTCGATCCTAATGGCCTCGAGATGGAGGCAATCGGGAGAGAGCAGAACCGCGTTGCTCAAGTGCTGCAGGCGGGCCTCGCAGAGGCCGCGCCAAGGGTGGAAAACGCCGGGTCGGTGGCGAAAGGGACCCTCATCCTAGAGTCCTACGATCTGGATCTCGCCTGCTACTTCCGGCAGGACACCTCTAAGGTTGGCGACACGCTCAAGGACATCTACGAGAGTGTTCAAACTGCTTTGAGCTCAGCCTACAAGCTGACGCCTCGGAGGTCCGCGCTCACGCTCAGGGGCCGGCGGGACGGGACAAGCATGCCGTTCGCCGTGGATGTTGTGCCGGGTCGGTTCGTGGATGAAGCCCAAGAAGACGTCTTCCTATTCCAGACCGAGGGCGGCAAGGACCGTCTCAAGACTAACCTGAGAAAGCACGTTCATCACGTCGGCGATTCGGGCCTAGTCGATGTCATCAAGCTCGCAAAGCTTTGGAGGTATCGTGCCGGCCTGGAGCTCAAGACCTTTCTCCTCGAACTTCTCGTAATCGAGATTCTGGGCGGAAGGCAGACCGAGACACACGACAAGAACCTAACGAGGCTTTGGACAGTGCTTCGGGACGACATCGAGGGGATCAAGATCGAGGACCCGGCAAACCCG
Organism: Planctomycetota bacterium; assembly: GCA_027296055.1. Taxonomy (GTDB): domain Bacteria; phylum Planctomycetota; class JAPUJT01; order JAPUJT01; family JAPUJT01; genus JAPUJT01. The sequence continues at coordinate 26,610 of JAPUJT010000031.1, forward strand.
GCAGGGAATGACCTTTCGAGTATCTTCGGAGAGGTCGAGCGGGAAGGACTATCTGCCGCCGCCTCCGTAGCGCTCGACGCTCTGGAGCAGTGTGGCTGGCAAGACGTGTATGGCCCCCTCGAAGGGGAGGAGGGCGAGAGCGCCGCGGAACTTGTGGTCCTCGACGACTCCAGCCACCAGCGTCCGCCACGCTGGCCGGTGCGCCCGACGATCTATAGGGTCGACGTGACCTGCTCCTACCAGACAAGAAGGGGCGCCTGGAGCCAGGAACTGCAATCGGGGAGGGTGCTCGTAACCGACGGGGCATGGTTTCGCTATCGGGCCTGTACAAATGTCCCTGAGCCGTACGAGGTGTTCTGGCAGGTCGTCAATACGGGAACGCATGCTAGGGAGGAGGATTGTCTACGGGGGGACAAGTTCTTTACCTCGCGGTACAAGAACCGACAACTCTCGGCGAAACCGCTAGATACCTGGGAGCGTAGCGAGTACACGGGAAGGCATTGGATTGAGTGTTTTGTCGTCAAGGGGGGTGAGCTGTGGGCGCGCAGCGGGCCCTTCTACGTCAACATCGTGAACAGGCGGAGGCGAGGGTACTCCGGTTGGATCAAGCGTGGTCGCCGGGGACGGCGGTTTCGATAGAGGCCCTACGAAACCAACGAGCCTTCAGGGAGGATGATGATGACGATTCATGCCAAGTTCCGAACGTTCGATGAGACCATCCGGCTGAAGCGATTTGCGGAAAACGCCGAACTGCGGGAGAAGCGCGACCGCGTGTTGACGCGGCTCCGCGGAGGGATACAGAAGCAATTCCCTTCGCCGGCTAATCGACCAACCTTCGACTTCTTCAACCAAGGGAGTTATGAGATGGGGACCGGGGTAAAGCCCCTCGGCGGTGATTACGACATCGATGTGGGCCTGGTGCTTAACATCGATATATCCCACCATCGTGATCCCGTCGCGGTGAAGGAGTGGGTCTACAAGGCCGTGAAGGAGCACACGACAGACGTCCGATTTCGCCGTTCGTGCGTCACGGTGTTCTATGTCGAGGGTGGGGAGCCGAAGTATCACGTGGACTTGGCCATCTATGGGAAGGACGCCTGGGGTAACCACCACCTGGCCTCGGGAAAGCAAGGGGGGGCTACGGACCAACGGAAGTGGGTCCGATCGGAGCCGAAGAGGCTGACGGATCTGGTCGACCGAAAGTTCTCGGGCGAGGACGCGAACCAGTTCCGACGGGTAATACGCTACCTAAAGCGTTGGAAGGACTTTCAGTTCTCCTCGGAGGGCGCGGCGGCCCCGACCGGGATCGGCCTTACAGCCTGTGCCCTCAGCTGGTTTGCGACACAGAGTTCATCACTGGGCTTCTACTCCTACGGTACACAGGCCGCGGAGACCGACGATCTCGGTGTGACTACGGGTCTCGTCGAGAAGATCCGGAGCAACTTTACCATGGGCTACAGCACCGCGGGCTTGGGGGAGCGGATCAGGGTAGTCCTGCCTGTCCCGCCGCACAACGACATCTTCGAGAAATTGTCAAACCAACAGATGCAGGAGTTTAAGCAGAGGCTCGATGCGCTTCTCGGCAACCTGCGAGCTGCGAGGAAATCCAGTGAGCAGAACGCCTGCCAAGTGCTGCGGAGGACCTTTGGCGAAGACTTCCCAGCGTAGGTGGGCAGGCAAGGAGCCTCCCTCCGGGAGACTGGACTCAGTACGCACCGCCGGTTGCCGCAGAGCAGCAAGAAGTTGGCAGAGGCCCAGCCGCTTTCCGGAACGGCTATGCGACAGCGAGGGGCGAGCTTTTGGGCGGAACGCCTCGGGAATGCTTCCAATCTTCCCGAGCCTCGGATTCGTGGGTCGCCAATTCTCGATGGCTAGGATTTCAGGAACGCACCAATTTCGCTTCCGTGCTTACGAATGCCTTGAGCAAGGCCGATGAAGCTGACTCGTAGCTTTTCGCGCCCCGCGCCCTCGGGCTGCCAAAGGCTAGGCCGCGTCTGCAGACGTAGGAAACTTACCTCTTCAGCCCATCGAGAGAGGATCTCAAGAAAATTGTCCTCTTCGGGTCTTGACCAGAACTCAGGCGGCTCCCAGGTTGCCTCGTCTCGGTGATCAACCACAACGATTCGCCGCGCCTTCCCATGCCACTTGGTCATTCGCGTAAGTAACGCGTTGATATGATAGTCTCCGAAGCCATACCCAATCACGAGAAGGCGCGGCGTCCTGGCTAGAAGCCCGGCAGAGTGCCGCATATACGAGAGGTAGGGTTCCACAAGGAGCTTTTCGGTTTTCTGGAGACCCGTGATGACTGGCCCCGCACTTAGAAGCCGCCCTGCTTGGTTGTAATCAGGGGACATTCCGATCCATGTCTTGATAGCATTGTCTGGGCTAGGATGCCAGTAAAGGTCTTTGAAAAGGTCCTCATACCTGAAGCGGTTTGGATCTGTTTCTGCTTTGCCGTCGGCATTGGCACTGATCGGACGATATCCGAAGGCAACGCTTCCGTGGAGATGCATGAGGCGCAGAGGATCGCGGTGACCATCGAAGCGCGATACTCCCTCGTCGGGGATTGCGACGAAACCTTGAGCCGCATCGTCCCAATCGAGGGCCTTCTCGATAAGAGAGTCGTAGTTGATAGTGATGAAGTATGCGTCGAACTCATGGTTCAGCTGGGAAACGAATTCCTTCACAGTGGGCCAGTCTCTGTGCGTAGGCAATGAGCCGTTGAAAGCCTGGATGTCCTGATGGATGGTCCCAAATAGAGCGTTGGTCATGGCATAGAGCCAGTACCTATTGAAGCATCGCTCCAATCCGCCTCGGGGTCCGCCGGTCAGGAGGCCTTCGACGTGCATGATTGGTCGGATGACTTTGTCGCTCCAATGCGGTTCCCTTCGGATGCGCCAAGCGCTCTCCAGGCTTGACATGCTTTCGAGTCCGTGAAGTATCTGCTCGAAGTTACAGGGCTTCGAAAATGTCTCGTTTAGGGCCCCTTCGAGGAGCTCAACTCGGGAGATTTCCCCCGGAAGATTTCGTCCCCACAAGGCAGGTTGTTCGGGCTCTGTCGCCTCTCGAAGGGCCTTCCAAACGGCGTCTGTGAGTGACGGAGTCGACGGTCCTCCGACTGCTACAGAGGCACCGCCGGCGAGGAGGACGACGAGAGGGGGCTTCGAGCCATCAAGCGTTGGGGTGGGCATCCAGGGAGTCTCCGAGGCATGAAGGGTTGTGAAGTCCTTTCCTCTGAGAAAACGTACGCCAAGGCAGCGGCGGACCGTACGGAAAAGACGCCCACAGAGGTTCCGTCCGATTTTCATTGTCGGGCAGTCTCATGTTGCTCGATCCTCGCAGTCCGGCCTCCTATGGGGCGCAAGCGTTACCAGTCACCCTTGCAGATTCTTTCGTCCATTAGGATCGCCCAGAGGTACGACGGTCCTCGAAGATCCTGCAGACTGGCGGGTCCAGGTGTTGGCATGCGATGGTAGGCCTCCTCAACGTGTGATCTTGCGAACTGATGGTTCGTTCGGTCGGGTACAAGGGAATTTCCGAGGACGCTGTAGCGGAAGTGAGCGCCTCGCTTTTGCCGAAACTCGTCGCCCGCATGCCCGCGAATCCGATTCCAGACCTCACCAAATGGGGGTTTCATTAAGGCACTCCTTTCCATGTGTTTTATATGGAGTGAGCGGGCGGCGCTCATCCGCTCGACTTTCGAAGCGCGCGGATCCCATCCTTTCGGAATACGGCTTGATGGCACCTTCGACACACTCCGAGCTCGATGGAGATGATGATGCGGGGAAGCACCGAAGTCCATGCATTCGGGCCCCGACCACCCCTATCCGGGGGATGCTGTGAGTGCGATTTGGCGGCGACGTCCGCGTCTTGATGGTCAGGGACTTGAGGGTGGAGTCTGGCGGTGGTGTCGAAAGCGGCGGGAGTAACGGCGCAGGGGACATGCCCAAGGCACGGTCGAAACCGAGGAATCTGCGGGTGAATCGCAAGAGGCCCCGTGCGCTAGGCAGTAAAATGGACAGTGTCGATTCAGTCCGAGAGTGAGGTGTCGCTAGATACTTCCCTAACACCTTGTAGTAGAAGTGGATAAAATGGTCGGGGCGGGGAGATTCGAACTCCCGACCTCTTGAACCCCATTCAAGCGCGCTAACCAGGCTGCGCTACGCCCCGATTTGGATGGTGATGCGCCAACGGTAGGCGTGGCTCATTCTACCGGCACGCCAGAGAGGCGCAAGCGGTTTTCTCATGGGGAGAGGTCCTCGACCTCCGAGCGGGTGTCGCGCCCCATGAGGTCCTGGACGGCGACCGCCGGGTCCTTCGATTCGAACAGAATACGGTGAACCTCGGAGGTGATCGGCATTTCGATGCCCTTTTTCCGGGCCAGGTCGTGGACGGCCTGGGTGGTCCAGACGCCCTCAGCGACCTTCTCGGTGCTCTTCATCGCCTCCTCCAGTGTCATCCCCTTTCCCAGCATCTGGCCGAGCCCCCAGTTTCTGCTGTGGCGGCTGGCCCCCGTGACAATCAGGTCCCCCATTCCGGAGAGTCCGTAAAACGTCTCCCGCCGCCCCCCACTGCTCACCCCGAAGCGGACCACCTCGGCCAGCCCACGGGTGAGGAGGGCAGCCTTCGAGTTATCCCCGAACTGAAGCCCGTCACATACCCCGGCGGCCAGGGCGATGATGTTCTTCAAGGCCCCGCCGATCTCGACGCCCACGAGGTCGGAGTGCGAGTAGACCCTGAAGAGGGGTCCGCTCCAAGCGTCCTGGAAGCGACGGGCTAGCCCTTCGTCCTCCGAGGCCACGACGACGGACGTCGGGCCGCCCCTCGCCACTTCCTCCGCGTGACTCGGACCGGACAGGGAGGCCACGTGGGCAGAATCAAGGACCTGGGAGATCACCTCCGTCGGCCGCAGCAGGGTCTTCAGCTCCATGCCCTTGGCGAGAGAGACGATGGGCAGGCCCTCCGAGAAATGCTGGGCGATCGGCTCCAGGGTCTCGCGGATATGCTGCGTGGGAATGGCGACGGCGACCAGCGTTGCCCCGTCGAGGGCCTCGGCTGCCTCTCCGGTGACCCGCACCTCCGGTGGGATCTTCACCCCCGGCAGGAGAGCGGATAACTCTCGCCCCGAGGCAAGCTCCTTCACGTGGTCCGGTCTGCGCCCCCAGAGCCGGACGGGGAGTCCCTTCCGGGCAAGCAGGATGGCATTGGCCGTCCCCCAGGCCCCGGTTCCCAGGATGGCGATGGTCTCATTCTGCATCCGAGGTCACCTCCGGGTCTGGCGCTGCTGTCTTGCCCTCTTCGCCCGCCATGAATCGTCTGAAATTCGAGCGATGCCTTATCGCGACAATCAGGCAGATACCGATCAGGAGCAACGTCACTCCCATCTCCTCACTCCAGGCCCGCCTCCCTTCGAGAGCGAGAAAGCTCACCGGGAGTGCCAGGGCGAAGAGAACCGACCCAACAAAGACATACCTGAGCAAATAGGTCCCGATGAGCCACACTACCAGGGCGATGAAGGTTGCCTGCCAGGTGAGCACTCCCGCCACGCCGATGCTGGTTGCCACACCCTTGCCTCCACGGAACCCCAAATAGACAGGCCAGATATGGCCGGCGATAGCGCCCGCTCCGCAAAGGGACATGAGCCCCCGGCGGCCTGCCGGGTCCCAGCCGAGCGATTCGCCGAGGAAACCCGCCCCGAGGACCGGGATGGCCCCCTTGAGGGCATCGAGAGCGAAGCTCGCTATGCCATAGGGGCGTCCCAAGATTCGACCCAGGTTCGTCGCGCCGACGTTGCCACTTCCCTGGGCGCGGATGTCCACGCCCTTCCACCTTCCCAGGAGGTAGGCGAAGGGGATCGCCCCCACGAGGTAGGAAATCGTCACTGCCAAGGCCGTCCATGTCCCGCTCATCCGCAGCATTGTTTCGGGGACACACACTTAATTCCAATGAATTTCGGGGACACTCACTTATCTCGTGGACAATCAAGTGAGTGTCCCCGTATCTCCGTACAATTAAGTGAGTGTCCCCATAATTAGGGTGCTGTATTGTCGGAGGGGGATGCTAAAAACTTATCCAAGGCCCTTGTCTCCGGTAGGTCGGTGGCGGGGGTCTGATCTATTGGTGCAAACAGGGCTCGAAGACGAAGGAGGGGAATGCTAAGATGACGCCCAGTCAGCTGCTGGAAATAGAGAAAGGCCGAGGTGACGGGGTGACGGATCTTCAGGGCGCTCAGAAAATCGGGGTGGATCCGAAGGAGGTCGTGGAGTTCTGCAAGAAGCAGAATGTCCGCATCGTCGATCTGCGTTTCCTGGACCTACTGGGCCTCTGGCAGCATTTCTCCATACCGGTCAAGGCCCTGACACCCGCGACATTTGCCGAGGGGCTCGGCTTCGACGGCTCGAGCATCCGTGGGTGGCAGTCGATCCACGAGAGCGACATGCTCGTCGTCCCGGACCCGACCACCGGTTTTCTCGACCCGTTCTCCGAGGTGAAGACCCTCAATCTCATCTGCGACATTCGTGATCCGATCACAGGGAGGGATTACCTGAAGGACCCGCGGCAGATAGGCCGCCGGGCGGAGGCGTACCTGCGCTCCACCGGGATTGCCACCGAGGCCTACTTCGGTCCCGAGGCGGAATTCTTCATCTTCGACGACATCCGGTACGACCAGTCGATCAACCAGGCCTTTTATCACATCGACTCCGCGGAGGGTCACTGGAACACCGGCCGCGAGGAGTCCCCGAACCTCGGTTACAAGCCTCGCCACAAGGAGGGGTACTTCCCCGTGCCCCCGACGGACTCCTTGCAGGACATCCGCAATGAGATGATCCTCCTAATGGAGGAGTGCGGCCTGGAAGTGGAGGCGCAGCACCACGAGGTGGCCACGGCGGGCCAGTCCGAGATCGACCTCCGCTATCGGAGCCTGGTCAAGCAGGGCGACGGCCTGATGATCTACAAGTACATCACCAAGAACGTGGCGCGAAGGCGTGGGAAGACTGTGACATTCATGCCGAAGCCTCTCTTCGATGACAATGGCTCGGGCATGCACATCCACTTCTCGCTCTGGAACGGCGACACGCCCCTCTTCGCAGGAGACAAGTACGCGGGGATCAGCCAGACCGCCCTCTACGCGATCGGTGGAATCCTGAAGCACACCCCGGCCCTCACGGCGTTCACCAACCCGACGACGAACTCCTACAAGCGGCTCGTGCCCGGATTCGAGGCCCCCGTCAACCTGGCGTACTCCTCGAGGAATCGAAGCGCGGCGATCCGGATCCCTATGTACTCCAACGATCCGGGGGCGAAGCGCCTCGAGTTCCGCTGTCCGGACCCGGCATGCAATCCCTATCTGGCGTTCGCCGCGATCATGATGGCGGGGCTCGACGGGATCCAGAACAAGATCGATCCGGGCCCGCCGCTCGACGAGGACATTTACGCCCTGCCGGACGAGGCGATGAGGTCCGTCCCATCAACGCCCGTCTCTCTCGATGCGGCCCTCGATGCCCTCGAGAAGGACAACGAGTTCCTCCGGGCGGGAGATGTCTTCTCGAAAGACGTCCTGTCCACCTGGATCTCCTACAAGCGGCAGAACGAGGTGGAGGCCTTGAGGCTGAGGCCGCACCCGTACGAGTTCTTGCTCTACTACGATATTTAGCCCGATCGGGTCCCCGTAACCGGGGACGGATCGGCCGGGGGGCGGCCCGTAGCGTTGGAAGGTCTACGGGCCGCCCTTCTCTTTTCAGGCCCCCTCTCTAGACCATCGACCGCGTCGGGGATACGCTTACGAGTATCCCGTGAATCGCGGAGCCGATTCGATGCGCGCATTCCTCCTGTCCATCTCCCTTATCCTTGCCATCGACCTCGCCCCGGGGATCGGACTCTTCGCCCAGGAGTCGAAGGGAAAGACCGAGGACAAGTCCGAAGGCAAGGCGAGGGCGGCCCCGCTCAGCGGGAAGCAGATTCGAAAGCTCGTGGCGGACCTGGGTCATCACGATTGGGAAACAAGGGAGGCGGCGTCGCAGGGGCTGAAGGGATCGGGGAGGAAAGCGATGCCGATCCTGAAGCAGACCTACATCGAGACGAGGGACCCGGAGGTCAAGATTCGGATCAAATCGCTCGCCCCGAGCTATTTCGAGAGCGCTATCTACGGTGGGTATCCGTTTATCGGGATCACGCTGTTCGAATCGGTCGAGCCAAGCGTGGAGCTCGGGGGGGGGAGAGCCGGAATCGTCGTGTATAACGTTCTGCCCGGCATGCCGGCCGAGGCGGCAGGCATGCAGAAGAAGGACGTCATCGTCTCGTTCGCGAAGCATAAGGTGACACCGGCTCATCGCTCCCGACATCATCTGGCGTCGTGGGTCAGGGAGTGCAAAGTGGGTCAGGAGGTGGACGTCGGGATTCTTCGAGAGAAGAAGCCGATGTAGTTGCGCGTCCGCGTGGGAGGTGTGCGGCCGAATGACCCGGAGCCGATGAGCGATCTAAAGGTAGCCGTCGCGCAGGACTGCACGGCGAAATTCGACGCCTGGTGGAAGACTCACTTCGAGAAGCCTCGGGCGAAACGAAAAGATCCGTGACGCGCCCGATCTCCCTATCCGCCATCGAACACCAGAATGCCGCCGCCGTCGACGGGTAGAACGTGCGGCGATCCCGAGTGCTGCTTCAGTCTTGGCGCGAGAGTCTTGAGGAGCTCGCTCGTCGACGGGATCAGGTAGATCGCCCCCCGCACTGCCCTCAGCCTTTCCGCCTCTCGGGCCACCTCCTCCGCATCGACCGCGAGCCAGTTGGGGTCCTCCTCGATCCGTCTCGACGGAATTCCCGTTCTCCACTCTCCCATCACGCTTGGAAAGGTGAGGGACGATCCGGCCAGCGTGCCGGGACGTAGGTAGTACTCGATGGGGTTCTGGCGGTATCCAGTGTAGATGACGACATCGCCCTCCCTCACCCGGCGGGAGAGGAGCCCAGCCCGCTCCCGGTTCCCATCCGAATAGGTGACGAGGTAGAACGGAACGAGGCTGGTGGCGGCGAGAATCGTGTAGAGGCCCATCGCGGCCCCGCCCACGGGCCGACGCAGCTTGGCGGCGCCGAGACCAGCGAGGAGGGCTATGAACGGAAGGAGCATCACGTCGTGTCGCCCCACGAGGTAGATGGGGGTGATCACAAGGGACACGATCCACGCCATCCCCAGGGGGGCGAGAAGAAAGATCGCGAGGAGCCGGCGTTTGCCCTTGCGGCCGCCGGCGGGCAGGACGTCATCCCGAACCGGCAAGAGTCCTGTGAGCAGAAGATAGGCAAGACTCAGCCAGCACCCAATGCGCCAGACCCAGGGAGAGATATGGCCGTAGAGGCCCGCATCCCGCGCCCGCAGCATGCGATCCCCCATCTCTATCTTCTTCGTCGTGTGCGTTGGATACCTTCCACCGGCCCACAGCACTTCCAGGCTCTTGGGTATCGCCAGGGCGGGCGGGGTGGCCGCCCAGACCGGATCGTAGAACGACCGGACTACGTCCACCTGGGCCGGGTTCGGTCTCAAGGAAGGGATAAGCGGTAGGCAGAGAACGAAGGCGATCCCGTGACAGATCAACACGCGCTTCGCCCCTCCAGGGATTCTCGCGAGGAGCACATAAATGTAGGCGGCGGGTACCAGGAGCGCTCCCCACTGGTGCGTGTAGATCGCCGCAGCGGTGAGCAGCGAGTAGAGCGCCACGTCGAGGCGTCGGATCCGATCCGTCAGGAAGTAGAGGGCCACGGCTGACCCGAGGGCGAGGAGAGGAAGCAGGGCGTAGGCCCTGGCAATCTGCGAATAGAAGATATGAATCGGGGACAGGGCGACGATCCAGGCGGCAAAGAGCCCGGCCCGATCCCCGAAGAATCGGCGTCCCGCCAGAAACGTCGCCGGCGCCAGCAGAGAACCCCCGATCAGCGAAGGCAATCGAAGGGCCGCCTCGCCGGGGCCAAACATTCGCTCCGAGATCGCCACGAGGTAATGGGCCAGGGGAGGAGTGTTCTCTTTCCAGGTAAGGGAGAGGATCTCGGAGAGGGGGAGACCGGAGACGTAGCCGAGGAACGCCTCGTCCGGCCACAGCTCATCCGCCGTCCACCGGTAGAGGCGGAGACCGATCCCGATCGCCGTGATCGCCAGAGCGATCGGCCAGACCGTAGCGTGGGATGACTTCCTCTCCAGGGTCTCGTTTCCCGATGAAGCCAAGTGGACCGTGCCTCCTAGCCCTGGTTTATATCAAGTTGGAGGGTGCGAGACCCGGACTAACCGGCGAGAAGCTGAGCGAAGAAGGCGAGGTCGGATCGCTCGACCGAGATAAACCGGAGGCCGTTGATGAAGTTTTCGTCGCCGTCCTTCCGGCAGTAGATGCACTCCGCCTCGATAGCGCAGCGGAGACCCCCCGAATAGACCACCTCGAGCTGGAGCGAAACACCCTGTCGAATCGCCACGGACGTCCGGAGCCCGACGCCATTCAAGCTCAGATCGAAGAGCTGCGCCACCCCTTCCCTCTCCGGGATTCCCTTGGTGCCGAAGACCTTGAAGGAGATGGACCTGTCGATGCCGACGCGCGGCGCACGCCTTCTTTCGAGACCCGAAGGCAGGTTGCCGAGGGACTCCTTCGGGACGATCTTCCGGGGAACGAAGGGGTTGTCCTTGACGGGGATATCGACCTGGAGGATCTGGGAGATCGCCTCCGTGTCCTGCTCGTCGAGATCGATGAACAGGACGCCCGCGCGAAAGCTCTGACCCTCGCCCTGGTGGGAATGGAGCACTTCGGCGGCGCAACGGGCCCGGCTTCCACTCGGTGAATTGATCTCGAGAACGACCCGGGTGCCTACGGAGAGGGGGTGTTCCGTAAGGATGCCAGCGCCGGTGTTGTTGAGGTCGACCAGCGTACCGCGGTTGATGGTCGGTGAGCCCTCCTGCGTGTAGCGCACGTGGAGGCATTTTGCGGCGCGCACCTGCGTGCGACGATCATCGACGCTGCTGCGCGGATGGGCCTTGTGGCCGTCCATCCCGCTTCCCCTCTCTCTACCGTCCCAGACCAGTGGGTCATAGGTGCCACCCTCCATCGAAAGTATATCCGATGGACCGTTTTCTTACCAATCGAAGGCTGTGAGGGGAGAGGCGACGATGTTATTCTCGTTCGCTTTACAGTGACGCGGCTGCGGAGAATGAATGGATCACGAGGATAAACCTCAGTCGGAAGGCGAGTCAGCGCCAGAAGAATCCCTCGAGATCTTCGAGCCCCAGTCGTCCCCGAGCCTGGCGGGCATCGGGGTGGTGCGTAAGGTCCTGTCCGCCGCTCTCCGGTGGCAGGATCCGCAGATCTGGATCATGCTGATCGGTCGTTTCGCTACGGCCGTCGCCTTCTCCCTCTTCTTTCCATTCCTATCGATCTATCTCACGACCACGAGGGGGGTGACGTTCGAACAGGTCGGCTTTCTCTACCTCCTGATCGGCCTCTCGGGCGCACTTTCGAAAGTCCACGGCGGAATCCTCGCCGACCGGTGGGGGCGGAAGACGACGATGTGGGTCGCTCTCACCCTCCGGGCGGGGACGTTCCTTGGCCTCGCCTACATGCTCGCCCACGACGCCCCCTGGTACTGGATCGGCTGTCTCATCGTCCTCGCCTCGTACGTGGGGCACTTCTTCATCCCTGCCGCCCATGCCCTGATTTCCGATCGCACATCCGGGCAGAAGCGGGTGGACGCCTTCGGTCTCTTCCGCGTGGCGACGAATCTCGGTTGGGCGATCGGGCCGGCCCTCGGCGGGTTCGTGCCCGCCGAATTCTATCCCCAGTTGCTCATCATCATGGGTCTCACCTACGGCGGTGTGGGGATCGCCCTTGCTCTGGTGCTTGTCGAGTCGAGGGCGGGGAAGGCACGAGAAGCCGCGGGTCTGGGGGGGCTCCATTTCGTAACGAGGCACTGGCGCTTTCTGCTCTATTGCTTGAACATCACCCTCATCTTTACCGTGATGGGGCAAATGATGGGAATTCTGTCCGCCTACACGGTGAAGTACATAGGGCTGACCCTGACCCATGTCGGCTTCCTCTTCTCCTTGAACGGCCTCCTCGTCGTCACCTTGCAGGTGCCCCTCGCGTCCATCATCGGCAGGACGCGGATGACCCGAGCTCTCCTGGCGGGTAGCCTCCTCTACTCCGCGGGCTACCTCCTCGTGGGCTTCGTCCCCGATTTCGGTCTTCTCGCCCTCGCCATGATCATCATCACGTTCGGAGAGATGATCGTACAACCGGCCGGTTTGACCCTGGCCTCCCGGCTCGCTCCGGAGGACCAGCGGGGACGGTTCCTCGGGGTCTTCGGTATGTTCAACCACCTCGGCTGGTCGATAGGACCGTATCTGGGCGGCATGTCGCTCCACGCCTTTTCGGAGCGCCCCTGGGTGACGTGGGTTATCGTCTCCGGGTTGGGCCTTGTGGCGGGCGCAGGATTTTTCGCTCTCAAATGGATCCTTCCCGCCAGCGCGGATCTGGTGGGGGGGGACGCCCCGGGAGACCGGCCGCTACGGGGAGATGAGGAAGCGGCCGATCCGACTCCCGATGACACAAAGGTTTCCTCGGGGGGAAGCAAAGAGTAAGATCCTTTCCGGACGTTCACGAATGATCCTCCTGATCGACAACTACGACTCGTTCACCTACAACCTGGTTCAGGCGCTGGGTGCCCTCGGGGCCGACCTGCAGGTCCAGCGGAACGATCGGATCCGGATCGATGAAATCCGGGACAGCTCCCCGGAGCGGATCCTGATTTCTCCAGGACCCGGCCGGCCCGCCGGCGCCGGCGTATCGGTGGAACTGGTCCGGAGGCTGGGCGGAGAGATACCGATCCTCGGGGTATGCCTCGGACATCAGTGCATCGCGGAAGCCTTCGGCGGGCGGGTCGTGCCGGCCCGACGCCTGGTCCACGGCAAGACTTCTCCGATCCGGCATGATGGAAGGGGCGCCTTCTCGGGGATGCGATCGCCGTTTCACGCGGCGCGATATCATTCGCTGGCGGTGGATGTGTCATCCCTTCCGCCGGCGCTGGAGGCGTCTGCCTGGAGCGATGACGGCGAGCTGATGGGACTCCGGCATCGGGAGATGGAAATCGAGGGGCTGCAGTTTCACCCCGAATCGTTTCTGACGCCCGAGGGAACTCGGATACTGGAGAATTTCCTGGAAGGGAGAATGCGTTGACGGAACGCCCATCTTTCGCCGATCGCCTGATCAAAACGATCGAAGAGAAGGAAACGGCCGCCGTCGTGGGGCTGGATCCGCGGCTCGACTGGATCCCCGCCTCGATCCGCAGCCAGTCCATCCAGCTACACGGCAGGACGGTACGGGCTGCAGCGGAGGCGATCTGGCTCTATTGCCTGGATCTGATCGACCTGGTCGAGCCCTACGTGGCGGCGGTGAAGGCCCAGATCGCGTTCTTCGAGCCTTTCGGGGGGGAGGGGCTGAAGGTGTACGCCCGCGTCGTACGATACGCCCAGGAACGGGGACTGATCGTCATCGGAGACGTGAAGCGCTCGGACATCGCGTCGACGGCCGAGGCGTATGCCCGCGCTCACCTCGGCGAGGCAGACCAAACTCCAGACGTCGGATCGGATGGAGAGGCGGTCTTCCATCCCGCCTCCCCCCTCGAAGTAGATGCCGTCACGATCAATCCTTATCTGGGCTCCGACGGTGTGCGACCCTTTCTGGATCGCTGCAGAGCGATGGGGAAGGGGGTCTTCATCCTCTGCAGGACCTCCAATCCATCGGCGGCCGATTTCCAGGATCAAAAGGTGAAGCCGGAGAAGGGAAAGTCGATCCCCCTGCACGAGATGGTGGCACGAAGCATCGTCGCCTGGGGTGACGAGTTCCGCGGCGGGCGAGGATACTCTTCCGTCGGGGCCGTCGTCGGGCTCGCCAAGGATCCCGAGCTCCTCGGACGGATCCGGGCTGCGCTCCCCGATACGATCATACTGGTGCCCGGGTACGGCGCCCAGGGAGGAAGGGAGGAGGATCTGATTCCTCTCTTCCAGAGGGACGGTCTCGGGGTGCTCGTGAATTCATCCCGTGGGGTGGGGTTCGCCTTTCGCGATTCGGGCGACGAGAACTGGGGCGAGGCGGTAGAGAACGCGGCACGCGACCTCCGGGACCGGGTGAACCGCGCCCGAGAGGCGGCGCTGAAGAAGGGTTAGCGCGGGAGCCCCGCTCCTCAAGACCGATGCCTTCCCGCGAAAAGGACAGGTTCCTCGCGCTGATCGACGGGATGATGCTCGTCGGGCTTGTCGCCGCCATCTTTCTGCGCATTCTCGCGCCGGGCGTGTCGACATCCTTTCACGCCCCTTCCGTCAATCTGTTCGTAGCCACGCTTCCGCTCCTCCTTCTTTCTCTCTCCGCGCTACGGCCTCTTCTGCGGGGACAGGATCGCCTGACCCTCTGGACGCCGGCCGCGCCTGCTCTCCTCTTCCTCGCCTGGGCCGCCCTCTCGGCGAGCCTCGCCGGCAACCGCGCCGTGGCGATCGAGACCTGGACCGACTGGACGGGGGCTCTCCTCCTCGCGTACGTCCTGTTTCTCGAGGCTCGCGATCCGCGGCGGAGGTCGGCACTCCTGGACGCCTTCATCGTGATCGGTGGGGTCGTGGCGGCGCTGGCCCTGGAGGAAGTCCTGGTGGAGCGGCCCATCGCCCAGGAGCTGGTCGAGCAGGATCCGAGTATCGCGCGCATCCCCGAAGAGCTGAGGCCGGAGTTTCAGTCACGACTCCGGAGCGGAGAGGTCTTCGGCCCGTTCCAGCTCTCGAATCTCCTGGCGGGTTACCTGATCGTGGTGATCCCGATCACGCTCGGGACCTTCCTGGATCATTGGAGGGGCCGCAGGTCGTCGGCGAGTGGCGTGCGTGTGGCGATGCTGGTCGTCTTCCTCATCCTGGAGTTCACCTGCCTTGCGATGACCGGCTCGAAGGGGGCCTGGGTCGCGATCGCGATGGCGGCCATCCCCTTCGTCATCTTGATTCGACAGCGTCGCCCCGGGCGGATCGGGGACGGGTGGCTCGCGATGTGTGCATTGATCGGCCTGCTCCTGGCGTCCGGCTGGGCGGCGGGGTTCAGTCCGGTCCAGCGGCTGGGCGGCACTTCGATGGAAGTCCGCGATGAGTATTTCCGCGCCACACGGTCGATGATTGCCGATCACCCGATCCTCGGTGTGGGGACGGGGAATTTCCGGGAGTACTATTCCGCCTACCGGCCCGCCACGGCGGAGGAGACGAAATTCGCCCACAACAATTACCTCCAGGTGGCGGCGGAGACGGGATGGATCGGAATCCTCCTGATGCTCCTCTTTCTCGCCTTCCTCCTGAGGGGTCTGTACGGAGGGAAGGAGCCGGATCCGCAGCCACCCGGGACGCGCGATCTCATCCTCGCCTTCTTCGGAGGGGTGGGGGGGATTCTGGCCCTCTCCTCGTTCACCGCCCTCGACGTTCGGTTCAGCGACGGGATCTCACAGGTCTTCCTGGTCGTCGCCTGGGGCATCTTCTTCATCCCCTTCTCCTGGCGCGGCAAGGAGCGCGTCGCGTCCCCCGGTGGGAGCAAGGGTCTCCGCGCTGGGGCCTGGGCTGCGGCAGTGGCGGCGGGTTTGCACTGGACCGTCGACTTCGATCTCTATTCCGCAGGCCTCCTCTTCTCCACGGTCGCGGCGATCCTGCTGGCGGTCCCCCAACCGGCTCGTGGCTTGCGGATCTCTTACGGCGCCCGCCTCTTGCTGGTCGCGTGCGGTCTGGTTCTGGCGACGGGGATCTATGTGTTCTATCTTCCCCGGATGCTCTATCACGACGTGGAATTCTCGCACGCGGAGATCGAGTTCTGGTCGGCCTCCGGAGATGAGCCGGATGCGCGTGAGGCGGCCCTGGGCGCTGCGGAAGAGCTTTACCGGCGCGCCGCGCTCGAGAAACCCTGGGGGGGGCGGGCGCTTCTCCAGCGGGGCCGTGTCCTGCGGGCTCTACACCGCCTCGGAGAAGACGCGGGGAGACCGCGATCGGAGATCCTTGACGCCGCGATCGCATCGCTCGAAGAGGCGGCCAGGTGGTTGCCCCGATCGGCCGAGGTCCGTATCGAGCTGGCCATTGTGTACTCCGTGCAGGCGAAGGACCGGCCCGAGTCGTTCGATGTCGTTCAGAGATACATCGAGGAGGCCGTCGATCTATACCCCACCAAGCCGGAGTATCGTCACCGGCTCGCGAGATTCCTCTTTCACACCCGATACCACGCGCAGAAAGATCAGGACGCCCTGGAGCGCGCCACGACCGAGGCCGGCCTCGCCCTGCTCCACCACCGCCAGACTCGCCACGCGCGGCTTCGCCTCCCGGCGGAGGCGATAGAGGAATGCCGCGCCATCCAGCAAGCCTGGAAAGACCGATAATTAAGGGGACACTCACTTAAATGCAATATATTGCATTTAAAGGGACACACACTTAATTCGAAATAGATAAGTGTGTGTCCCCTTATCTCGGATGATGGCTACGCGAGAAGCTCGCGAACCTGGCGGGCGACCTCCGTGGGCTTGAACGGCATCGGAAGGATCGCGGAGGGGCGGTGAGCGGCCAGCTTCTCCTCCTCCTCCGGGTAGAGGGCCTGGTCGAAGGTGAGTATGACAGGGTAGGGGAGCTTGCCCTCCGTCCTGGGTATCGACTGAAGTATTTTCAGACCGTGCCCTTCGGGGACCATGGCGTTCATGATCAGGAGATCCGGCGGGTCCTCCTGCAGCCTGGCATCGATCTCCGGCACCTCCGACAGCCAGGTGACGTCGTGTCCCTCTCGCTGGAGCTTGTCCCGCAGGATCTTCCCCACCATGGGGCTCGGTTCGCCGATCACGATTCTCTTCTTCGTCATGGCGATATCGCCGGGGTGGAGGCACCACAAGCCTGCAGGAAGAGATCGTGCAGCCGTAGATCCTCGGTCATCTCGGGGTGGAAGGCGCTGAGGAGGAGGCTCCCCTCGCGCACGAGGACGGTCTTGCCGTCGTGCTCACAGAGTAGATCGACGTCTTTGCCGAGCCGGGTGAACTGGGGCGAGCGGATGAAGACCCCAGGGAAGGGCTTGTCGCCGAGGCTCGGGATGTTCAACGGGGCCTCGAACGATTCGCGTTGCCGGCCGTAGGCGTTCCTGCGGACGGACACGTCGGCGACCTCCAGCGTCGGCTGGTCCAGGTGGTCGATCGAGCTGGCGCAAAGGATCGCGCCGGCGCACGTGGCGAGGAGGGGGCGTCCGCTCGATGCCCAGTCCTTGATAGGACCGGTAAGCCCCGACCACTCCATCATCTTCCAGATGGTGGTGCTCTCACCGCCGGGCAGGACGAGGGCGTGGATCCCATCCATCGCGGAGGGGGTGCGAACCAGTGTAGTCTCGGCGCCGAGTCTGGCGAAGGCCTGCTGGTGGGCGGCAAAGTCACCCTGAAGGGCGAGGATCCCGATGCGCATCACCACCCTCGAGTCTGGAGCAGCTCCTCGCGGGGGATAGAAGCGACGTCGATCCCACGCATCGCCTCTCCGAGGCCTCGAGAGACGCGAGCGAGGACCTCCGGGTCCTTGAAGTGGGTCGTGGCCTCGACGATAGCGCGCGCCCGGGGGGCCGGATCTTTCGATTTGAAGATCCCGGAGCCGACGAAGACCGACTCGGCCCCGAGCTGCATGACGAGCGAGGCATCGGCCGGGGTGGCGATTCCGCCTGCGGCGAAGTTGGGGACGGGGAGCTTTCCCTCGCGGGCGACGAGCTGGACGATATCGAGGGGAGCGCGGAGTTCCTTGGCCGCCGTGTGGATCTCGTCCTCCCGGAGTGTGGTGAGCCGGCGGATCTCGCTGTAGACGGATCGCAGATGACGCACCGCCTCGACGATGTCCCCCGAGCCTGCCTCTCCCTTGGTGCGAATCAGGGCCGCGCCCTCCGAGATCCGGCGCAACGCCTCTCCGAGGTCCGTCGCCCCGCAGACGAAGGGGATCCGGAAGGCGAACTTGTCCACGTGATTCTTCTCGTCGGCCGGTGTGAGGACCTCGCTCTCATCGATGAAGTCCACCCCGAGGGATTCGAGGATCTGGGCCTCGGCGAAATGGCCAATCCGGCACTTGGCCATCACGGGGATCGTGACGGCTTTCTTGATCTCCTCGATGATGAGGGGATCGGACATGCGGGCCACCCCGCCATCCTTGCGTATGTCGGCCGGGATTCGCTCGAGAGCCATGACGGCGACGGCACCCGCTTCTTCCGCAATACTCGCCTGGTCCGCGTTGGTGACGTCCATGATGACGCCGCCCTTCAGCATCTCGGCGAGACCGACTTTCAGTCTGAGCGTGCCGTGCTCCATCGAGTTTCCTTTCGTGATGGTCATGATGGTCTTGTAGAGTCGACCCTATAGTATGTGTGCCCCGTGACATCGTCAATGGGGATATAGGGGGTCAGACCCCACTTACGAGGCTGGGCGGCTTAACGGCGACTCCTGGCGACCAGGGACTTCAGGTAGGCCTCGATGAATGGATCCAGGTCTCCGTCGAGCACTCCTTCCACATTGCCGGTCTCGACGCCCGTTCGCTTGTCCTTGACGCGCTGTTCCGGCTGGAGCCAGTAGGATCGGATCTGGTTCCCGAAAGCGATGTCCGCCTTCTCCCCGTAGGCACGGGCCAGCTCGTCATCTCGCTTCTGCTGCTCGATCTGGTAGAGCTTGGCCTGCAGCATCGCCATGGCGACTCTTCGGTTGGCGTGCTGGGAGCGTTCGTTCTGGCACTGGACGGCGATCTTCGTCGGCAGATGGGTGATGCGGACGGCCGAGTCGGTGACGTTGACGTGCTGTCCGCCCGCACCGCTCGACCTGTAGGTGTCGATCCGAAGGTCTGAATCGCTGATCTCGACCTGGATCGCCTCATCGATCTGCGGGACGACGTCGACCGAAGCGAACGATGTGTGCCTTCGGTTGCCCGCGTCGAAGGGAGAGATGCGGACGAGGCGATGAGTACCCATCTCCGATTTGAGGTGACCGTAGGCGTAGCGGCCCTTGACGTTCAATGTGGCGCTCTTGATCCCCGCTTCCTCGTGGGGGTTCTTCTCCACGAGCGTCAGATCGAAACCGGCCTGCTCGCACCATCGTGTATACATCCGCAGTAGCATCTCGGCCCAGTCGAATGCATCCGTGCCCCCCGCCCCCGCCTGGATGCTCAGGAAGGCGTTCTTCGAGTCGTCTTTCCCGCTGAACAAGGTGCGGATCGAGAAGGATCGGACCCGCGCCTCGATCTTGCCCAGGTCCGCCACCAGCTCATCTAGGGTCTCACGATCCTCCTCGGCATGGGCCATCTCCATGAGCTCGGTGGTCTCGCCATGGGATTTCTCCAGCTCGAGGAGGGATGAGGATGAGCCCTTGAGGTCCTTGAATTCGCGGACTCTCGCCTGGGCCTTTTCCTGGTCATCCCAGAAGCCGGGGCGCGCCATCTCCGCCTCGATCTCCGTGATCTTCTCGAGGTTTTCGTCGACCCGGAGAGCCGTCTTGAGATCCGAGATCCGGCGGCCCATCTCGTCGAGCCTGTCCTGTATTTCCGAGTCCATCGCAGGCACCTTTTCCGCGCAGCGCTATTCCCGCTCGCCACCGGCCCATCGTAACATGGTCGCCCGACCCAACGCAACCCGTGGGCAGCACCCTAGTTCCGCTCCCCGGGGGGTCGCCCGCGAGGAAGCCGGTTGGAGCCGTCGGGGGGGGACGCTAGAATGCCCCTGAACCCAGCCCGCTCAAATCACTTCACCAGGAATCGATAGCAGGTGCCGGAAGAGACCAGACCGCAGACCGTACGCCCCGACAAGGTCCTCATCATCGGGTCCGGTCCCATCGTCATCGGCCAGGCCTGCGAGTTCGACTACTCGGGGACCCAGGCCTGCAAGTCCCTCCGTGAGGAGGGCTGCAAGGTCATCCTCGTGAACTCCAACCCCGCCACGATCATGACCGATCCGGAGATGAGCGATCGCACCTATGTGGAGCCGATCACGGCGGAGGCGGTCGCCAAGGTCATCGCTCTGGAACGGCCGGACGCGCTCCTCCCGACCCTGGGAGGCCAGACCGCCCTGAACGTTGCCATAGAGCTGTCCGAGTCGGGTGTGCTGAAGGAGCACGGAGTCCGCCTCATCGGCGCCACCGAGGAAGTGATCCGGATGGCGGAGGATCGTGAGGCATTCAAGGCGGCGATGCTGGAGATCGGGATGGACGTGCCCCGGAGCGCGACCGTGCGCGGACGCCATGCGGCGGTTCTCGTGCGAGACGCCCTCGGCCTTCCGCTCGTGATCCGTCCGGCCTTCACCCTGGGAGGGATGGGAGGCTCCATCGCCTACAACCGAGATGAATTCGACAAGGCGGTTGTCCGGGGCCTCGAGGCCAGTCCGATCGGCGAGATACTGATCGAGGAGTCGGTGCTGGGCTGGAAGGAGTTCGAGCTGGAAGTGATGCGAGACCGGCTCGATCGGGTCGTCATCGTCTGCTCGATCGAGAATTTCGACCCGATGGGGATCCACACGGGCGATAGCATCACGGTGGCGCCGGTGCAGACCCTCACCGACAAGGAATACCAGCGGATGCG
>JAPUJT010000032.1 GCA_027296055.1 Planctomycetota bacterium
TGGCGCGAAGGAGGCCCACGTGATCCCCCTGGACCACTGCCTCTATCTGAGCGCTGCCCTGTTCGTCATCGGATTCCTCGGCATCCTGACCCGACGGAATCTGATCGTGATGCTGATGTGCGTGGAGATCATGCTGAACGCAGCGAACCTGTCTCTCGTCGCGTTTTCGCAGTCGGCGGGAGATGCCTCAGGGCAGGTTCTCGTCTTTTTTGCGATAGCCGTTGCTGCTGCCGAGGTCGCCGTCGGCCTCGTCATCGCACTGGTTCTATTCCGACTCCGGAAGACGGTCAACTCGGACGAATTCCGCTCTCTGCGACTCTGACCGATGCGGATCGAGCTCTTATGGGTGGTCCTCCTCGCGCCCTTCGCGGCGGCAGGGACGATCTGGGTGATAGGCCTGGCCAGGCCCCGCGCGTCCGCGGCCGTCTCGATCGGGGCCGTTGCCGTCTCGTTCTTCATCACGGGGGGATTCTTTGTCGAGACGCTGTCGTCCGGGTCCGCCGAGGTCGCCCGGTCCCTCTCGGTCCCCTGGGTCTCCATCCCGCCGCTCGAGATAGGCTTCGGCCTCGTCTGCGATTCCCTGTCGATCCTCATGGCCCTGGTCGTCACGGGAGTGGGCGGCGTAATTCACATCTACTCCCTCGCCTACATGAAGGGGGACAGGAGCTTTTCCCGCTACTTCGGCTGCCTCTCCCTCTTCACCGGGTCGATGCTCGGTATTGTTTTTTCCATGAACTTCATCCAGATCTTCATGTTCTGGGAGCTCGTCGGTCTCTCCTCTTACCTGTTGATCGGTTTCTGGTACGAGAGACCTGCCGCCGCCGAGGCGGGGAAGAAGGCCTTCATCGTCAACCGTCTCGGTGATTTCGGACTCCTTCTCGGTATCTTGATCCTCTACTTCCACTCGGGCGCGTCTACGTTTGACTTCAGCGGCCTCGAGTCCCATCTCGTCGAGCACCCCATGAACGGGGGGCTCGCGACGCTGGCGGGGCTTCTGATCCTCTGTGGGGCGATCGGAAAGTCGGCCCAGTTTCCTCTGCACGTCTGGCTACCTGATGCGATGGAGGGGCCGACGCCCGTGAGCGCTCTGATCCATGCCGCCACGATGGTGGCGGCGGGGATTTACCTGGTGGCCCGAGTCTCGTTTGTCTTCGCCGCCTCGCCGGCGGTCCTCTGGACGATGGCCGCGCTGGGTGGCGGGACGGCGTTTCTCGCGGCAACGATGGCGATCGTCCAGACAGATCTGAAGAAGATCCTCGCGTACTCGACGATCAGCCAGCTCGGCTTCATGATGCTCGCCCTCGGAGTCGAGGGGACGCCGGCGGCGACCTTCCACCTCACCACGCATGCCTTCTTCAAGGCGCTCCTGTTCCTCTGCGCCGGTTCGGTGATTCACAAGCTGCACACGCAAGACATCTTCGAGATGGGTGGGCTACTCAAGAGCATGAGAACCACTTCCATCACGTTCCTCATCGGCGCCGGGGCGTTGGTGGGCTTCCCATTTTCCTCGGGCTTCTTCAGCAAGGACGAGATCCTGGCGGCCACCCGGGAGGCGAGCCTTCCCCTCTACATCCTCGCCGCGGCAACCGCCTTTCTTACTGCGGTCTACGTGGGCCGCGTCGCGGTCGTCGCCTTCCTCGGAGAACCGAGGGGGAGGAGAGCGGATTCCGATTCCCCGGCCGTGATGACGATCCCACTGATCGTCCTGGCGCTCTTTGCGCTCGGTCTCGGCGGGATTTCCTTCATGGGAGGGTTCTCCGGTTTCATCCACGGACATGCCGGGGACCATACCGGATCATTTCACGGGAACGTGGCGCTGCTCTCGACCGGCTTGATGTCGCTGGGACTCCTCCTCTCCTGGTTTCTGTATCGGAGCGGTCCCGAGCGGGCGGAGGCACTGGCATCCAACCTGCGCCCGATCCACACGCTGCTGCTGCGAAAGTACTATGTAGACGAGGCCTACCTCTGGATCGTCCGACACGGCAACGACGGCCTCGCGCGGCTCAGCCTTGCCTTCGATCGCTCCCTGCTGATCGGCACGCTGGTGAACGGGACCGGTGCCACGGTGAGGGGCCTCGGGAGGGTCGCGCGCGAGTTCCAGACGGGTCGGGTGCGCACCTACGGGACTTATTTCCTCCTCGGCCTCGCCGCAGTGATCTATCTCTTCCTTCGGGAGAATTAGCCCGTGGGTCTCCTCACCGTCATCCTGATATCTCCTCTCATCGGCGTCCTGACGATCGCCCTGATCCCCGGTGCGCGCCGTGGATGGATACGTACCGCCGCCGCCGTCGCATCCGGAATCCCGTTGCTCCTCACCCTCGCCCTGGTGACCCTGTTCGACTCGACGTCGGACACGTTTCAGTTCGAGGAAAAGGTCGCGTGGGTCCCTGAGCTGGGGATTTCCTACCATCTCGGCGTGGATGGGATCTCGGCCGTCCTCGCTCTGCTCGCATCGGTCGTCCTCTTCACTGGTGTGCTCTCCAGTTGGAGGGTGGAGGAGCGATCGAAGGAGTTCTTCATCTGGCTCCTCTTGCTGGGCACGGGGATATTCGGAACCTTTCTCTCCCTGGACCTCTTCTTCTTCTACTTCTTCTACGAGGTCGCCGTCCTCCCGATGTACCTCCTGATCGGCATCTGGGGGGGCACGGACCGGAAGTACGCCGCCACGAAGCTGACCATCTACATATCGGCCGGGGCCATTCTCGCCCTGGTGGGTGTGATCCTCATCTACCTGCATGTCGACTTCAGTGGCCCCCGTTCCTTCGACATCGTCGAGATCGTTCAAAGGGGGACCATCTCTCGCGAGGCACAGATCGCCATCTTCCCCTTCCTCCTCTTCGGGTTCGGGGTCCTCGCGGCTCTTTGGCCACTTCACACCTGGTCACCCATCGGCTACGCGGCGGCCCCGACCGGAGCCAGCATGATGCACGCGGGGGTGCTCAAGAAGCTCGGGGCATTCGCCATCCTCCGGATCGCTCTACTGATCCTGCCCGAGGGGGCGAAGGCCTGGGCGAACGTCATCGCCGCTCTCTGCGTCTTCAACATCATCTATTGCGGATTTGCAGCGATGCGCCAGAGGGATATGAAGTACGTGATCGGTTACTCCTCCTGTAGCCACATGGGATACGTCCTCCTGGGCATCGCCTCGCTCCAGCTGGTGGGCATAACGGGGGCCGTCTACATGATCTGGGCCCACGGGATCATGGCGGCGCTCGCCTTCAGCCTGATCGGACACATCTACGCCGAGACTCACACGAAGGACCTGGATCAACTCGGAGGCCTCGCCCGGCGCCTGCCCTACGTGGCGGCGGCTTTCGTCTTCATGGGCATGGCCAACGCGGGCATACCGGGAACGCCCAATTTCGTCGCGGAGCTTCTCGTCGTCCTCGGGTCCTGGGAGGCCGAGCTCTATCTCCCCGCGGTCCTCGCCGTCTTCGGGATTGTGGTCACGGCCACCTACATGCTCCGGATGATCCGTGATGGCCTGTTCGGCGCGGAGAAGACTCCGGAAGTCGGGATGAAGGACGCCACGAGCCTGATAGATCGCGCCCCTTCCCTGATCCTGATCATTGTGCTCCTGATCACGGGGTGCTTTCCCAGCCTGCTGCTCCCCGTCATCGAAAGCGGCGCGCGCATGATCGTCCAAAGATTTTAGGTACGCCGATGGGTAGCGAAATGGACTGGTTTCGGATGCTCAGCGGGCACATTCTCGAGATCTACCTCTTCGTCCTGATCCTCGTCGTGATGCTCGCCGACCTCTTCCTCTCTCAGGAGGGGAAGAGGAGTCTCGGCGGGATCGCTATCGTCGGCCTGGGGGTCGCCCTGGCGGCTAGCTTCTTCATTCCGACCGGTGCGGACGCGTACGGCCTCTACTTTCAAAGGCTCTTCCTGATGACATCGATATTCGTCCTGATTCAGGGGGAGGCCTTCCGGGAGAGGATTGGCGAGCGACTGGGAGAGTTTCACACCCTGCTACTCTTCGCGACGACGGGACTCCTGTTCATTTCGGGAGCGAAGGATTTTCTCACCCTGTTCGTCTCGGTCGAGCTACTCACCGTCTCCCTCTTCATCCTCGCAGCCTTCCTGGAGGGAGACGGCCGATCCGCGGAGGCGGGGATGAAGTACGTGATCCTCGGCGCTCTGGCTTCAGCCTTTTTCCTCTACGGGATCTCCTTCGTTTACGGATTCACCGGCAGCCTTCAATTCGATGAGGTGGCGACTGCAGTCGCCCGAACGGGCGGCGACGGCACGGGCGTGACCCTGGGCCTGGCGCTCATCGTCGCGGGCCTATGTTTCAAGGTGGGGGCCGTCCCGTTTCACTTCTGGGTTCCGGACGTCTACGAGGGAGCGCCTACCCCCATCACCGCCTTTCTCACCGTCGCTTCGAAGGGAGCCGGCTTCGCCGCCCTGATGCGCGTCTTGACGGTGATGGCGCCCCTGGCGGGGATCTGGACGACGGCGCTCGCGGTCCTGGCGGCGGCGACGCTTCTTTACGGAAACCTCGGGGCCATCCCGCAGACCAATATCAAGAGGCTCCTCGGTTACTCGAGCATCGGGCAGGCCGGGTTCATCCTGATCGGCGTGGTCGCGGGGAGCCCGGAGGGCGTGCGGGCGGTGCTCTTCTATCTCCTCGCCTACGCGTTTGGAGCGATGGGAGCGTTTCTGGCAATCGTGGCCTTTTCGCGCGTGACGAAGAGCGACGAGCTGTCCGACTATCACGGCCTCTGGCGACGCTCTCCGCTTCTCGCTGTCGCCATCGCCATCAGCTTCCTCTCCCTCGCTGGATTCCCTCCCCTGGGCGGATTCTTTGGTAAGTTCCTGCTTCTGGTGGCCCTGCTCGAATCTCCCGAGCACCTGTGGCTGGGCATCCTTGCGGTAGCGAGCGTGATCGTTTCCCTTTACTACTACCTGGGAGTGATCCGTCGTGTGCTCGTATTCCCGCCCACCGACGAGACCCCGATCCCGATCCCTGGATTCCTGAAGGCTGCGATTGTGGTCGCTGTCGTCGGTACGATCATCCTCGGGATCATTCAGGGGCCGTTCGTCACCCAGGCCGATAGGGCCGCTTGGAGCCTCTTCTAGTGACGAGAGCGCTGCGAAACGGGTGGATGCGATTCGTCTGGTTCCTGGGGTGGTGCATCACAGGGTCTTACGTCTACATCTTCCACGGATTGCGGGCGAGGGGCATGGAACATATCCCTCCCGGCGGCCCCCTGATCTTCACGTCGAATCATCAGTCTTTCCTGGACCCGGTCATTCTCTCCGTCCCAGGCTGCAAGAGGATACGCTTCATGGCGCAGGGCTATCTCTTCCGCATCCCGGTCCTCAGCCAGTTGATCCAGGCGGTAGGAACCTTTCCGGTCGACGCGGACATGTCGCTCAAGAGATCCTTCGAGAAGTCCCTCCAGGTGCTCGAGGAAGGGGGGTATTTCGGCATCTTCCCCGAGGGCGGACGCGGCAAGGACGAGGGGAGCGTTCAGACCTTTCATGACGGCGTGGCCCGGATCGCCATCAGGATGGGCGTCCCGATCGTGCCGGCGACGATTACCGGTGGCGTCCGCGCCTGGCCCCATGGTCAGTGGCTCCCCACGCCAGCCAGGATCACCATCACCTACCACCCGCCCATTCATCATCCGGGGGAGGGGAGCAAGAGAGAGCGGATCGCGGCAGTCATGGCTCGACTCCAGGAGACGATCACGCCGCGTCTTGGACCCTACTCGCGATTCCTGTCCCGCGTCGAACAACGGTACAAGCGACCAGCGCCTCCCATCCGACTTCAGGAGATCATTCCATTCCTTCTCGGAGCGGTCCTGCTCGGTTCCTGGAAGACCTACCTTGCAGCGCCCCTGGCAGGGGTCCTGGCCGGGTACGCGGCGTACTTGATGGCGGATCTCCTCCTGCTACGACCGGGGCGGGCGTGGAAATTCCTGCGTGACGCATCGCCGATCTTCATCCTCGGAGTGATGCACCCTTACGTCTCCGCGGCTCTCCCGGCCATGGGGGGAGGCCTTCTCCCCCTTGCGGGGATTCTGCTCGCGCCGGGACTTCAGGCGAGCTGGTCCGGGCAGAGGGCCGGGTGTCGGTGGGTCCTCGGGGTTGTCCTCGGGTACGTCTCCGGCGTGATCTATCTGATGGTCGGAGCGGAGGGCGTCGATCCTGGCTGGGCAGTGATTGCCCTCGTCTGGGTGATCTTCCACACCTTGCACTCCGCGGCGGAGCGACGAATCCAGGCTCGAGGGGCAGTCGCTGGCGGCCTCCTCCTGGGGGGCATCCTCGTTGGCTGGGTGATCGACCGATGGGGGATGGGGGATCTGGGCTTCTTGGCGCTGACCGGCGTTGCGTTGTTCGCGTTTAGCCGCCTGCTTCCCTCGCGGCGGCGACGTAAAGAATATCGTCTCCCTGTCCCTGTTCGTCGCGGCGGTTCTCCCCCTTCGAGTACAGCGTGAAGGATTCGCCGTGGGCCCGATAGACATAGGGCTCGTTCCATGTGTCGAGCGCCTGCTGGTCCACGACTCGACTCTGGTCGAAGGGGAATCGCACGAAGGTGGCCAGGTCTCCTGTCATGTTCTTGTTGCCCGAGGCCGGGAGCAACCGATGGTGGTCTTGATATCTCGAGAGTAGACCTCCGTAAGCCTTCACCTCGGCCGCCGTGATGTCTCGCTGCATCTTCTTCCTGGCAATCGTCAGCGTCATGAATCCCTCGAACGCTACAGCGAGCATCGCAACGAGCCCGCAGAGGAGCACGAAGCGCACCGCGCGCCAGCGCACGGCCTTCCATGACGCCGGCGTGGAATCCATCATGCTGCCGACTGTGATCTTCTGAAGGATCGCGTCGCGCGGATTCGGCACCTTGGCCGCCCAGGCGGGAAGCGTGCTCTTCATCGAGCGATCGAAGATCACCGCGGCGGCAAACGCCTCACTGCAAGAGACGCACGCGGAGGTATGGCTCTCGAACGTCGCCACCTCCTCGGCGGTGGCCTCGCCCCAGAGGAATCTTTCGAGATAGCTCTCTCTGTCTGCGCAGCCGATCATGCCGGGTCCTTCAGAAAACCTCGCAGCATCTCGCTCGCCCGATAGAGGCGATTCGAGATCGTGCCCTGAGGCTCATCGAGGTGGCTTGCAATTTCCTTGTACGACATGCTCTTGAGATACCTCAGCGTGATAACGAGACGGTACTTGTCCGGAAGGTTTCGCATCGCCTCCCGGAGAGTGTCGCGTACTTCCTCATCATGACCTGGATCGACGCCGTTTTCGTCCAGGACCTGGAAGTTTCCGTCGGTGAGACGGTCCAGCGAGAGGGCGCGCTTGCGCCGCTTTTCCCGGTGGCGATCGATGCATAGCTTGAAAGCAATGTTGTATATCCAGGACCCGAACTTGTTCCGGTCGCGCAACGTGTCGAGGGACCGATACGCCTTGTAGAAGGTCTCCTGGACGATGTCTTCGGCATCCTCTGAGTGGCTCACTTTCTGTATGGCCAGCACCGATATCACCCGCCAGTAGCGGTCTATCAGTTTCCCGAAGGCTCCCTTGTCTCCCTGGAGAACCAATCGGACGAGGCCAGCGTCATCCCTGTGCATTCCCTCCTCGACTCCTCTATTCCCAGAAGACGTTTCAAGGCCGGGAGTTATTGCACCGAATCCCGCCACCCTGAACGAGTTCATTATACCCCGCTTTCGCCATGCCGAGAACGGCCTCCGGGCAGGCTCCGGAGCGCCGCTTTCCCCATCCCGGAAGAACTCCTTGCACCACCTTGACACCACAGGACTTGTGGCTAGGATCGGGGGGAAATCAGGGCAACCTCACGAGGAACGACATGCATCGCTGGCTCCCTCTATTGCTCATCATCGGCTTGCCGATCACGGCTCTCTCCGGGTGCACGGCCAAACCGGTCGAGTATGCCAGGTCCGGCGAACCCCACTGCCCCAACCCGACCTGCAAGGCAAGGCTTGCGACCCGGGTCGTTCGATGCACGCGCTGTGACACTCGCCTTCGCTGGGTGGGGGCGGTGCAGACGTGCTGGCATTGCGATGGCGTCAAGCTCTGTCCCATCTGTGACGGAAGCGGTCGCGATCCGGGGAAGGACAGCACAGAAAAATGCTATTTCTGCGTGGGCGAGGGCGAGTGCCCGCAATGCGACGATTACGGCATGATCGAGTTCGGGGGAGTAGAACCGTACGGACCCCAGTGATCCCCGTCTCCGGCGCTTGACATCACTTCCGGGAATCTCCTATACTTCCATCGAGAGGATCGTGACGGGCGCACACCGCAGGGCGCCGCAAATCGTTTCACAGCCATACCTTTCTGGAGAACCCCATGGCGGCCGAAGACCTCCCTGAGGATCTGCAGGCGGATCAGCCGGACGAGGATCAAGAAGCCGGGGACGACGCCTCCTTGGATGAGGACATCTTGGTTGTTCTGCCTGATGAGGAAGGCTCGGAGAGCGCTGACTCCTTCTTCGACGAAGCGGAGAGCAATCTAGGTGGCGAGGAGCCAGCGGAAATCGGCACGGCCTCGGAAGAGGCGGAAGCCGTTCCGGGCCTGGTCGAGTCCGCCGACGAGTTGATGGCCGAAGAAGTCGAGATCTCCGGGGGGGAGAGCCCTCCGGCGGTGGAGGCTGCGCCGGTCCCGGTCACGGTGCTCGATCTTGCCCCCGATGGGTTGGCCTTCGTCTACCCCCAGGTCACAGAGTACCTGACTCAGGAATTCCTCTTTTACATCGTCAACGCCGCCGCCGTCGAGCAGTTGCCCGGGGAGGAGCTCACCCTTCTTACGGAGCTGGACAATGACGTGCGGTCTCACGGGGGCCAGATCGTCTTCTGTGGATTCCGGGAATCGGTGCGAGGGGTGATCCACGAAATGGGACTCTACGACCGTCTCAGCCTCACTGATGGGGAGGAGGAGGCGATCGAATGGACACGCAAGATCGTCCTGCAAAATACGGGCAGCGACATCGAGGTGAACCACGTTCCCCTGGGGGGAGGGGAGCCCCTCAGCGTGGGAGAGTCCGGCAGCGAGGCCCCGAATATGGATGCGCTCATGACGCAGCCCATGGATCGGGACGCGGTGGAGGATGTGATCGATCTCCCCGAAGAGTCGATCGTTGCCGAGGAGGAGGTGGTCGAGGAGGTCCCCGCAGGATCCGAGATGGTCACCCAGGAGATTCCCGAAGATCACGAACAGTACGCCGAGGAGGCTCCGGCGCAGCCCGAGCCTTTCTATGAACCGACCCCCGAGCCCCGTCCGGTCATCTACGGGGCTATCACGGATAAGTCCTCCCATAGGCGGCCGATCCTGCTGGGCATGCTGCTGATCGCGGTCGTCGTCGGCCTTTTCTTCGGGGGGGTGTTCGGAGTGGATGGCACCGACGTCCTGGGATGGCTGGGCATGGCCTCCGACGATTCCAGCACGGTCGCCACGACGGGCACGGGTTCGGTCCAGGGGAATGGCGGCGATACGAAGCCTCCACCCGACACGAACGGCGCTCAGTCCAACAATTCGGACACCACGCCCATAAAGAACACAGACACACCGCCTCTACCGGCCGAAGAGGAGAGCGCGAGCTATGAAGAGGCCCTTCATTTCGCGTTGACCGATCTATTGGGCAGGCCCTGAGGAAGCGGGGCCGACGGAGGATCAGAGCATGGGACGGACGCTATTGGGCCTGATCGTCTGCCTCCTGGCAACGGAAGCGCTCGCAGCCGAAATCCATCTGAAGAACGGCTCCATGATCACGGGCCGGATCAAGGAGCAGGGCTTCGATTTCCTCTTGCTGGACAGGATCGTCATGCTAGGGGGAGCCGGCGGGAGGGTCGTCACTTCCGAAGGGACGTACAGCGTTCCGAACTCTCAGATCGAGATGGTGATTCTCGACGAGGCGGATATCTACAAGAAGACTGGCAAGGAGAAGTTCGACGTCTTGGATCGCGAGGACGTCGTGGTCGATATCCCGGAAAAGCCCAAGGCAAAAGAGATCGAGTTCGACATCCCGGACATCGACATTGATCCGGAGATCCCGACGACCGGCGATGAGTCAAAGGTGACGATCTGGAGACCGGCGGGCGTTGGGAAAGAGGTGCCCATCGCCAAGATGGGCTTGGCGATGAAGCTCCCGATTGGCTTCCGTCACGAGGTGGTGACCAAGGGTGGCCGGTCCGTTCTGAGGGTGATCTCGCCGCCCGAGGACAAGATCGGCATCGGCTTCAACCTGTGGGTGCAAAAGAAGAGAGAGTTCCCTCCTTTCGACAGCATGGACCGATTCTTCGACTACACACAGGCACAGGTGCTGCAGACCCTGAGCGCCGCGTCCGGCTCCGTGGACGAGATGGAGATGGTCTACCCCAGAATCACGCCCCAGGCCGGTAGCGCTCCTCGACAGGCACGGGGAAAGGTCTACTCGGTCGGTGAGGGGAACAAGAAGCGCCGCATCGAAGTCCGCGTCCTTCGGACCTTCGATGAATTCTATGTCTTCACCTTCTCGACCAGCGGCAGCATCGCCGGCTCCACGACCTCCATCTTCGAGAAGTGCTACAACAGCCTCCGCAACCTCAAGTAGGCCCTCCTGAATGCCCGGGTTACCGCTGCCGTCCCAGAACGTGGATGTACTCGCGAAAGAGACCCTCGGCGGAGGCTATAGTCGCATCGTCGTGGGCGCTCCCGAGATGGCCCGGCGCGCACGGCCGGGGCAGTTCGCGATGATTCGCCCCCGGCCCGGCACGGACCCTCTCCTCAATCGCCCCTTCTCGTTTTACGACGTCGACCCGGAGGCGGGAACTGTGACCTTTCTCTGCCTCGACCTCGGGCTGGGAAGTCGATTGATCGGGCAGATGAGGGAGGGAGATCGGATTCTCCTCATCGGACCTCTCGGAAATACCTTTGTGCCGCCGGAGCGAGGGAGGGCCGTCTTCGTGGCGGGCGGAGTCGGTGTGGCGCCGTTCCTGCATCTCGGCAAGGAGCTAGGCGGCGGAACCCTCCTCTTCGGGGGGCGAAACCGCGGAGCGATCGTCGACATCGATGCGCTGGAGGCGGCCGGTATCGAGGTCCTCCCCGCCACGGAC
The DNA here is from genome assembly GCA_027296055.1 of Planctomycetota bacterium. Taxonomy (GTDB): domain Bacteria; phylum Planctomycetota; class JAPUJT01; order JAPUJT01; family JAPUJT01; genus JAPUJT01. Next base: position 11,055 of record JAPUJT010000032.1, read on the forward strand.
GACGGATCGCTGGGCAGGAAGGGCTTCGTGACCGACCTCCTGCACGAGCACCTCGAGAAGCGGGGACACGACGTGACGCTCTACGGCTGCGGTCCGAATCCGATGCTCAGGATCCTCTGTCAGATGGCCATCGAGAAGGACATCCCGTGCCAGGTATCGATCGATCAGAAGATGGCATGCGGCTTCGGGACGTGCATGGGATGCATGGTCATGACGACGGACGGTTACCGGAAGGTGTGCACGGCGGGCCCCGTCTTCGAGGCGAGAGATCTAGCGTGGTAGCGTGACCGTCACGAAACCAGCTTCCGGTAGGAGAGAAACAGGCCGCCGAAGAGAAGGCTTCCAGCGAACAAGAAGACGGCGATGCCCTGCCAGGAGAACTTCTCGAACCGGACCGAGAGCGTCAACGTCGTCGCCTCCCTGATCTTTTCTTTCCCTTCGCCAGAACGTTCGACGGATGCCACCAGGGTCACGATCCCGGCGGCGTGAGGGGTCCATTCGATCGTTCCGTCCTCCCGGGTTCGCCCCACCTCCACGGTCTTCGACACCTCACTGCCGGGGAGATGAATCGCCTCGAGCTTGGCGCCCTTGGCGGGATTCCCGCCCTCCAGGATCCTCAAGGATACCCTCGAGCCGGCCTTGGGATAGATCCGCCCGCTCGCATCTGGAAGGGGTTCGAGAATCTCCATGGACAGGTCTGCCTGGGGAGTCACGGCGACGAAAATCAGGATCAGGGCCTCAAGCATCTGCGACTACCTCCTTGCCCCCACCCCTCGTCAGCAGGAACGCCCCTCCCAGGGTCCCGAGCACCCACACCGCGAAACCTATGTACCCCAGGGCTGCAAAATTATCGATATGGCCTGATCCGTAGAGCGTTCCTTTCTCTACCTCCACTTTGATCGACCAACCGATCACCACGACAAGGAGAAGTGGCAGGACAAGCTGTACGAAGGCGACAAACCAGGATCCGAGCGGGATCCTGGACGTCTCGTTGATCGAATTCACGAGCCGCCTGGCCCCGAAGATCCACGCTATCAAGACGCATTCGACCAACCCGGCCACCAGCAACCCGTACTTGAACGACCAGTGGTCGATGACATCGAGCAGGGTCAACCCCAGAACTCCGGCATGGTCGGTGCCTTGGTTGACGATCATCGGGAGTGCGAAGAGGATGCTCCCCACCGTCCCGAACACCGTGATCATCACGACCAGCTTACCGCGAGAAGTTCCAAACTTGTCCTCGAGGCCCGAAGCAAGGGCCTCCACCAGGGAGATGCTGGATGACAGCCCTGCGAAGAGCAGCATCGTGAAGAAGAGGATCCCGAATATCTTCGCTCCGAACGGCAGGGCGGCGATCCCCTGCGGAGCGACGAAGAACATCATCGAGAGAGTCCCGCCCTCTGGGGCGATGGCGAACACGAACAGCATCGAGAATATGGCGATCCCCGCGATGAACTCGAAAGAGCAGTTCAGGCAGGATGTCATCAAGGCGTTGTTGACCTGGTCCGACTCCTTCGGCAGGTAGGAGGCGTAAGCGGTCATGATCCCGAAACCGAGAGAGAGCGTGAAGAAGATCTGGCTGAAGGCCCCCTGCCAGACGTGGACCTTCGTGAGGGCGTCGAAGTCGGGGGTGAACAGGAAGAGGACCCCCTCGAATCCATGGGGCAAGGTGAGGCCGCGGACGATGAGGACGATCATGAAGATCCACATCAGGGGAACGAAGATCGTGACCGCCTTCTCGATCGAACGGATCCCCTTCCATACGATCACGGCGTTCAGGAACCATATGAGCGCCACGAATCCGGCCGTCTTCCACTGCGTTATCTGCGAGTAGAAATAGGCCTTCGGCACCGCCCACTCCCCCGCCTCCTTGCCCAGGGCGGGAACGGCGATGGCGTCTTGCCACAGTCCCCCGAACGACCCCACCCACATCGCCACGACCCAACCGAGGATCGTGATGTAGAACATCGCGATGAAGCAGGCATTCAGGATGGCCCACCAGCCGAAGAACTCGCCAGGCTTCCCCGCCACCTGCCCGAGAGACTGCGGAAATGCCTTCCGGGTATAATGCCCGAGGCCGAACTCGAGGATCATGATCGGAATGCCGATGAGGAGGAGCGCCACGAGGTAGGGGATGTAAAACGCCCCGGCGCCGAACTTGTAGGCGTTCGCGCTGAAGAAGACGACGTTTCCCAGGCCGATGGCGGATCCGGACGCAGCGAGGATGAACCCTAACTTGGACCTCCACTGCTGTCGCTCGGCCATCGGCGCTGCATTCCTCGAAGGGTAGGGGGGGAGTCTATCGAGGCCGACAGGGAGTCGTCAAGTCGCCAGTCGAGCCCTGGACGGCGTGAGGCACTGTTGTGGCGCGCTCCCTGGAATCCCTACAATGGAGCCTGGACCCAGCGAAGGTGAGAGTTTCATGGACGCCGTTCTGCTCAGCGCCGTACGCACCCCCATCGGAAAGTTCCTCGGCGGCCTCTCCGGTATCGCCGCCACGGACCTGGGGGCCCGCTGCGTGGCGGAGGCCGTCCGCCGGGCGGGGATCTCGCCCGACGCCGTCGATGAGGTGATCCTGGGAAACGTCCTCTCCGCCGGGCTCGGCCAGAACCCGGCCCGTCAAGCGGCCCTCCGCGGCGGACTACCCCCGTCCGTCTCCGCCCTCACGGTAAACAAGGTCTGCGGGTCGGGCCTGAAAGCCGTCATGCTCGCCGCGCAGGCGATCCGGGCGGGAGATATCCAGGTGGCGGTGGCTGGGGGGATGGAGTCGATGAGCCGAACACCTCACCTGATCCCCGGATCACGGTCAGGATACCGCCTCGGCGATGGAAAGGTCATCGACCACATGGTCCACGACGGGCTGTGGGATGCCTTCAACGACTTCCACATGGGAGAGACGGGAGAGCTGGTGGCGGAGAAATGCTGTGTCACACGGCAGGACCAGGACGAGTTCGCCGTCGAGAGCCACCGGAAGGCGGTGACCGCCATCCGGGAGGGGAAGTTCAAGGACGAGATCGTTTCCGTAGAGGCGCCCGCGAGGAAGGGGAAGGTCGAGATCATCGAGACCGACGAGGCGCCCCGTGAAAACGCGGCCCTGGATCGCATGGCTCGCCTCTCGGCGGCCTTCCGCAAGGACGGCACGGTGACTGCAGGGAACGCCTCGGCCCTGGCGGACGGCGCGGCAGCCCTCGTGGTCGCCTCCTCGCGCTTCGCGAAGGAGAAGGGGATCCGGCCGTTGGCGCGGATCACCGGTTATGCCACGGGCGGTGTCGAGCCCAAGTGGGTCATGCTCGCTCCCATCGAAGCGATCAAGAAGCTGCTCGCCCAGCTCGATATCGAGATCTCCCATTTCGATCTGGTGGAGATCAACGAGGCCTTCTCGTCCGCCGCGGTCTCCCTCCAGCGCGAGCTCGGCATCGATCCGTCCAGATTGAACGTTCACGGTGGCGCCGTCGCCCTGGGCCATCCCATCGGCTGCACGGGGGCGCGAATCCTGACGACGCTCCTGCACGCCATGAGCCAGAGGGACGCCCGAACCGGTCTCGCCGCCCTCTGCCTCGGCGGGGGCAACGCCGTCGCTCTGAGCGTCACAAGAGACGTCTAGACCCCTCCCGACCCTCCCTCCCTTGAAGCCTGCCGCCGTATTCCCTAGAATGGAAGGGTGTTGGGGCAAAACGCTCGTCTCCGAGCAGATCGGCATCTATGGGCGATATTTCCAAGATCGCGGTGGTCGGCGCCGGCACGATGGGCGCGGGCATAGGCCAGGTCTTCCTCCAGACGGGCTTCACCGTGGTCATCATCGATGTCTCTCCCAAGATCCTGGATGCCGCTGCCGCGGCCATACGCTCCGGCCTGACCAAGCTCGAGAAGAAGGGAAAGCTCCCCGAGGGGGAGGCGGAAGGATCGCTCTCCAGGCTCTCGACCGCGCCTGAATTGTCGGCCGCACGGCCCTGCCAGCTCGTCGTGGAGGCGGTGTCCGAGGACCTGGATCTGAAGAAGAAGATCTTCGCGGAGCTGGATGCCACCGTGGATGCGAACGTGATCCTGGCGTCGAACACTTCCTCCATCTCCATCACGGAACTCGCCAGTGCCACGGGCAGACCGGACAAAGTGATCGGCATGCACTTCTTCAACCCGGTGCCCCTGATGCGCCTCGTCGAGATCATCCGTGGCCTGCAAACCACGGACGCCACGTACCAGAGGATCGAGGTGCTGACGCGCGAGATCCAGAAGACTCCCGTGGAGGTCCACGATTCCCCCGGTTTCGTTTCCAATCGTGTCCTGATGCCGATGATCAACGAGGCGGTCTGGTGCCTCCACGAAGGGGTTGCCTCCAAGGAATCGATCGACGAGGTGATGCGTCTCGGAATGGCCCACCCGATGGGTCCCCTGGCGCTGGCGGACATGATCGGTCTGGATGTATGTCTGGATATCCTGGAAGTGCTCGTCAGAGACCTCGGAGATCCGAAATACCGACCCTGCCCACTCCTGAGGAAGATGGTCGCCGCCGGCCGATTGGGAAAGAAGACCGGCAGCGGTTTCTTCGATTACGCGAATGGCTGACGGGGTGACGGACATGACCGGTTCCGCATCGGATCTCCTCGTCGAATTGCCCGAGGACCTGCGGCTGATCCAGCAGACGGCTCGGGATTTCGCCGAGCGTGAAGTCGCCCCGCGCGCCCTCGAGCTGGATCAGACCGGTCAGTTCCCTCACGAGAGCATGAAGAAGATGGCCGAGCTGGGTTTTCTCGGCCTCCTCATCCCGGAGGAGTACGGCGGATCTGCCATCGGAAACGTGGGTCTCTCGATCATTCTCGAGGAGATCAACCGGGCGTGTGCGTCGACCGGAGTCACGTTGAGCGTCCACAACTCTCTCGCCAGTAGCCCGATAGCGCGGTTCGGGACGGATGCCTTGAAGCAGAAGTACCTCCCTCGCATGGCCACGGGGGAGCTCCTGGGGGCATACGCGATCACGGAGCCGGGCGCCGGGTCCGATGCCGCCGCCATCTCCACGACGATCCGGAAGGAATCCGGAAAGTACATCATCAATGGCCGCAAGGCCTGGATCACGAACGGCGGAGAGGCGGACGTTCTCATCATCTTCGCCACCCTGGACAAGTCGCTGCGGTCCAAGGGAATCTGCGCCTTCGTCGTGGAAAAGGACTTTCCGGGATTCCAGGTGGGCAAAAAGGAGGAGAAGCTCGGCATCAAGGCATCGAACTGCGTCCAGCTCGTCTTCGAGGAGATGGAGATCCCGGAGGAGAACCTCCTGGGAGAGGAGGGCAAGGGCTTCATCGTGGCGATGGACACCCTCGACGGGGGCCGGATCGGAATTGCCGCCCAGGCGGTCGGAATCGCCAGGGCCTGTCTGGACGCCTCGCTCAAGTACTCCAAGGAAAGAACGCAGTTCGACAAACCGATCTCGAAATTCCAGGCCATCCAGTGGAAGCTCGCGAACATGGCGATGGAGATGGATGCCTCGAGGCTGCTGATGTACCGGGCGGCCATTCTGCGAGATCGCGGCCAAGCTCACACGCTGGAGTCCTCGATGGCGAAGCTGTTCGCCTCCGAGATGGCCAACCGAGCGGCTCGCGAGGCGGTCCAGATTCACGGTGGTTGGGGGTACTGCAAGGAATTCCACGTGGAGAGGTACTACCGGGACGCGAAGATCACGGAGATCTACGAGGGGACTTCCGAGATCCAGCGCATCGTCATCTCCCGTGAGCTGCTGAACAGATGACGGTGGGGGAGGCGATCCCGGATCTGGCGACCAAGCTCCTTCGAGGCGACCGGTCGGCGACGGCGCGAGCGCTCACGTTGGTCGAAAACGGAGAAGGCCCGGCCGATGCGATCCTCGAGGCCATCTTCCCCCATACGGGGAAGGCCCACCGGGTGGGGGTCACCGGCCCGCCCGGATCGGGGAAGAGTACACTCGTCGGCGGCCTGGCCCGCCTGCTTCGAGCCGAAGGGGTCATCGTCGGCGTGATCGCGGTGGATCCGTCGAGCCCCTTCACGGGTGGAGCTCTGCTGGGGGATCGTATCCGGATGATCGGCCCGTCCCCCGATGATGGCCTTTTCATCCGTAGCATGGCGAGCCGGGGGAATCCGGGAGGACTCGCCGCCGCCACCGCGGATGCGGTGGATGTCCTCGACGCGTTCGGAGCGGGCTGCGTGATCGTCGAGACAGTCGGGGCAGGACAGGCCGAGGTGGATGTCGTCTCCCTGGCGGACACGGTCTGCCTCGTGCTGACTCCGGAGTCGGGAGACTCCATCCAGGCGATGAAGGCCGGCCTGATGGAGATCGCCGACATCTACGTGGCGAACAAGGCGGACCGTCCGGGAGCCGATAGGCTCGTCCACGAGATAGAGGCCTCCAAGAAGGCCACCCGCACCGAGGCGGCTCCGGTGATAACGTCCGTTGCCACTCGCGGGGAAGGCCTCGAGGATCTTCGCGCCGCCATCGAGCGTCATCGGAAGGATCAGATCGAAGGCGCCGGCTGGCGGGAGAGAAGGCGACAGGCAACCCGGCGGCGGATTGCGTCGATCGTGGAGAAGAACCTGTCACAGGAGATCTGGGTAGGTGACCGGCGGGGGCTTCTGGACGAGATGACGGACAGGGTGCTGGACGGCGAGGAGACGCCCCGCAAAGCGGCGAAGAAAGTCTTGCAGGGCAGTTGATCGCGCGGGGGTAACAAGGGATGGACGGGGAGGCCATGCTGAATACGAAGACGGAGAAGTCCCCGGAAGGGGCCGCGCCCGCGGAAGATCGCATCCGGGCATTCGAGACGGTGTCTGGCCGACCCGTGAAGGGGCTCTACACCGAGGACGCCACCCGTGCCATGAACCTGGAGGAGGAACTCGGGCGTCCTGGTGAGTACCCGTACACGCGCGGAATCTACGAGACGATGTACCGGGGGAGACTCTGGACGATGCGGCAGTTCTCGGGATTCGGGACCGCATCGGACACGAACGAGCGATACAAGTACCTGCTCGACAAGGGGCAGACGGGCCTGTCGGTCGCCTTCGACATGCCCACTCTCATGGGCCTGGACTCGGATCACTCCCGGTCCGCCGGTGAGGTCGGGCGCTGCGGCGTCGCGATCTCCTCGCTCGAGGACATGGAGACCCTCTTCGACGGGATTCCGATGGATCGGGTGAGCACCTCGATGACGATCAACGGACCGGCGGCCATCGTCTGGGCGATGTACATCGTGGCGGCCGAGAAGCAGGGGGTCGCCGAGGAGAAGCTCCGGGGGACGATTCAGAACGACATCTTGAAGGAGTACATCGCTCAGAAGGAATACCTCTACCCGCCGAGGCCCTCGATGCGGATCGTGGTCGACACGATCGCGTATGCCACCGACCATCTCCCCATGTGGCACCCCGTCTCGATCAGCGGCTACCACATCCGAGAGGCGGGGTCCACCGCCGCACAGGAGCTTGCCTTCACGCTCGCCGACGGCTTCGCCTACGTCGAGGCTTGCATCGAGGCGGGTGTCGAGCTGGATCGATTCGCGCCGCGGCTCTCGTTCTTCTTCAACGCGCACTCCGACTTTTTCGAGGAGATCTGCAAGTACCGAGCGGCGCGGCGGATCTGGTCGCGACACATGAAGGATAAGTACGGGGCCAAGGAGGAGAAGTCGTGGCAGCTCCGCTTCCACACACAGACGGCGGGATGCTCGCTCACGGCGCCACAGCCCGAAAACAACATCGTTCGCACAGCCTACCAGGCCATGGCCGGAGTTCTGGGGGGGACGCAATCGCTGCACACCAACTCCCTCGACGAGACCCTCGCCCTCCCGACGGAGAAGGCGGTCAAGATCGCCCTGCGCACCCAGCAGATCCTCGCCTACGAGACAGGCGTTGCCCACACGGCCGATCCGCTGGCTGGCTCCTATTACGTCGAGTCGTTGACGTCCACCATGGAGGAGGAGGCGGAGGCGTACTTCCGCCGGATCGAGGAGCTCGGCGGGGTGATTCCCGCGATCGAGGAAGGGTTCTTCCAGCGGGAGATCGGTGAAGCGGCGTACCGGTACCAGAAGGCCCTGGACGAGGGCCGCCAGACGATGGTCGGCGTGAACCGGTTCGTCGAGGATGAAGAGATGCCCATCGACGTCCTGAAGATCGATCCTGGCGCCGAGAAGGAGCAGGCGGCCCGACTGGCCGCCATCCGCGGCAGGCGGGATGAGGGGAAGACCGCATCGGCCCTGGAGAACATCCGGGAGACGGCGCGGGGGGACGGGAACCTGATGCCTCCGATCCTGGACGCCGTCCGGTCATACGCCACGCTGGGAGAAATGGTGGACGCGATCCGGGACGTCTTCGGCCCCTATCAGGAAGACCCGGCGTTCTGATCACGTCGGGCCAGACTCCATGGAACGAAAGATACGGGTTCTCGTCTCGAAGGTTGGCCTCGATGGCCACGATCGCGGTGTGCGCGTCGTCGCCCGGGGGCTCACCGATGCCGGGATGGAGGTCGTCTATGCCGGCCTGCATCGCACTCCCGAAGACCTGGTCGAGGCGGCGGAGGAGGAGGACGTCGACGCCCTGGGGATCAGCATACACTCGGCGGCGCACATGACTCTCTTTCCACGGATCCTGGAGCTACTCTCCCTGAAGGGACTGTCGAACGTTCTCGTGACGGGGGGAGGAATCATTCCGAAGGACGAGATCATCCAGCTCGAGAAGATGGGCGTCGGTCGGATCTTCGGACCGGGCACCCCGATCGAGGAGATCGTCAAGTACATTCGAGAGGAGGTTGCGCGACGGCGCGCCGCCTCCCTATCCAAGCCGTAGACGGAAGTCCGGAGAATAGATATGCCCGACCAGCTCACCGAGGAGCAGAAGGCGATACGCGATATGGTCCGGGAATTCGCCCTGGGCGAGATCGAGCCGATCGCCGCGGAGATCGACAGGGAGGGGCGCTTCCCGACCGAGACGTTCAAGAAGATGGGCGAGCTCGGGCTGATGGGCCTTCCCTTCCCCGAGAAGTACGGGGGAGCGGGGGGAGACCTGCTCTCGATGATCCTCGTCCTGGAGCAGGTGGCGCGCGTCTGCGCCTCGACCGCCCTCGGGCTGGCTGCGCACACCTCTCTCGGAACGTTTCCCATCTTCGCCTTCGGGAACGAGGAACAGAAGAATAAGTACATCCCGGATCTGGCGGCGGGGAAGAAGATAGGCGCCTTCTGTCTCACCGAGCCCGGCTCGGGCTCCGACGCGGCGGGCATCCGGACGCGTGCCGAGAAGAAGAACGGGGTCTACGTCTTCAACGGAACGAAGGCGTTCGTGACGAATGCTACCTTCGCGGAAACGTTCGTGGTCACCGCCATCACCGATCCCTCCAAGGGGCCGCACGGGATCAGCGCCTTCGTCGTGGAGAAGGGCGACAAGGGCCCCCGCATCGCCAAGAAGGAGGACAAACTCGGGATGCGGGGATCTGACACCTGCCAGGTCGCTTTCGAGGACCTCGAGGTGCCCGCGGAGAACCTCCTCGGCGGGGAGGGGGAAGGGTTCGTCACGTTCATGAAGACTCTTCAGGGGGGGCGCGTAGGCATCGGGGCCCTCGCCCTCGGGATCGCCCAGGGCGCCTTCGACAAGGCGGTGGCCTACTCGAAGGAGAGGAAGCAGTTCGGGAAGGCGATCTCGGAGAAGCAGGCCATCCAGCATTACCTGGCCGACATGGCGACGGAGATCCATGCATCGCGCCTGATGGTCTACGGCGCCGCTCGGCTCCGAGATCAGGGCAAGCCGTTCGCCCGCGAGGCTTCGATGGCAAAGCTCTACTCGTCCGAGACGGCTTACCGTGTGACGACGAACGCGATCCAGGTCTATGGAGGCAACGGCTACTCGATGGAGTACCCGGTCGAGCGGTA
>JAPUJT010000033.1 GCA_027296055.1 Planctomycetota bacterium
GCCCAGAGAACTTGATAGAGAAGCCCGAGAGCGATCTGCGTGGCATCGAACCTCCCCAGATAGATCTGCAGCGGGACGTGCGCGATCCCGGCCATCGGCAGCACGACGATGATCTTCTGCGCAAAGACGGGGAACAGCGCCAGCGGGATGAGCAAACCGGAAAGGAACTGGATCAGAAACTGTTTTGCTCGGATCAGGCCTATGATGCTCTTCAAGTGAAGGGCTGCCACGCCCAGCAGGAAGTTCAGGCCGGAGAAGATCAGCAGGCTGAGCCCTATGCTGACCACGAAGGCGATACCCGAGCCTACGGATGACGGAGGCATGACCGGGTAGAGGGCGCAGACGACGAACGAGATCGGGAGGGCGAAGAGGAGGAACCGGAAGAGGGCCTCCCCCAGGGCGCTCGCGTACTGGACGATCTGGTAGTCGACGGGTCGAACGAGCTCCGCCGCGATCCTGCCCTCGATGATGTCGTTCGCGACGTCCCAGTCGATGTTGTTGAAGTAAAAGGCTCGCGTGATCCAGCCGATCGCCACATACGTGACGATCTCCTCGAGACGATACCCCCCTACCAGATCGCCCCGGTCCTCGAAGATCGCCTTCCAGATGAAGTAGTAGACGGAAACGTGGAGCAAGTACGTGACGACGCCGGTGTAGTACCTCATCCGGTAGGCGAGGAGCTCGAGGAAGGACATCCGTGTGAAGGCGAAGTATCGGAGGTAGGATCGGCTCGACATTTGGCAGCCCATCATAACATCCTCAACGGGTCCCGCCACCGGACCGGGATCCTGCATGGTCGATCAGGCCTCACTCCATGTAGAATGGCGGCCCCTGATGGCCGGAGAGACTATTGATGTCCGTTCTTCCCGATGAAATTCGAGCCCAGCTCTTGCGCAAGGGCATCCTGCTGGAGGTGGCCACGTTCGCCTGGAACGTGATCGAGGGGGGGATCGCGATCACGGCGGGGAGTCTCGCCGGCTCCGTCGCCCTCGTGAGCTTCGGCGTCGATTCTGTCGTGGAGACGGTGAGCGCTGGTGTCGTCGGCTGGCGCCTCCGTCTCGAGCTCCGCGGGGAATCGTCTGCGAAGGTCGAGGAGGTGGAGCGACGATCGTCCACGATCGCCGGTGCCCTCCTTCTGGGCCTCGCCGCCTACATCGTCGTGGACGGCGGTCTTCAGCTTCTCGGCAAGGGCCAGCATGCCGAGGCAAGCGTCGTAGGCATCATTCTCACTTCCCTCTCCCTCCTCGTGATGCCGGTTCTCGCCCTCTCGAAGCTCCGCACGGCGGCCCTCCTCGGCAGCGGCGCCTTGCGACTCGATGCCTACGAGACGATCACCTGCGCCTGGCTCTCCTTCACCACCCTTCTCGGACTCGGGCTCAATGCCCTGGTCGGCTGGTGGTGGGCCGATCCCCTCGCCGCCTTTTTCCTTCTGCCCCTCATCATCCGTGAGGGTCTCTCGGGCATTCGAGGCGGGCATGGCGATGAGCACTCTGGCGACTGATTCGGCGACGCCTGGCCGTGTCAAGCCACTCTTCCAAAAGGGGTGATCTGCACTCTCCTTTCGCTAGAATGAGAGACACGAGGTGACCATGGCTCTCAAGAATTTCCACATTCTGCTGATCGGCGTCGGGGTGTTGTTCTTCGGCGGGTTCGGCCTGTACGCGCTACTCGGCTCTGCGAAGCTCCTCGGAATCGTATCGTCCGGGGCTTCCGTAGGGCTGGCCCTCTATCTCCGGAACTTCATCCACTCGGCGAAGCCCGAGCAGGACGCACCGTAGTCCGCCTCACAGGCTTCCCTCTCGGTAAATTCTGCGGACCACGTCCTCGATGCCCGGCTCCTCTATGATGAGGTCGTGGATCTGGAAGGCGCCCGCCAGCTTCCGGACGACCTCGGCCGTCGCGACGTCGTCCCGATTGAACTTGGCTCGGAATCGCCTCCCCCCCAGCGCGGTCCAGGCGATTCCATTCCCCTCCAGTATCCTCTCGAGAGCGGCCACAGGCGGGATCTCCTTCAGGTCGACCGTCAGGCTCACTTCACGCCCCTGGCGATTCCGGATGCCTTCGAGGGAACCGTCGTAGAGGATCTTTCCCTTGTCGATGATCAAGATCCTCTCGCAGAGCTCCTCGATGTCCCCGAGGTCCTGCGTGGTGAGGATGATCGTCACCTCCATGTCCCGGTTCACCTTGCGGAGAAATTCCCGGACGCTCTCCTTGGCGACGACATCCAGTCCGATCGTCGGCTCGTCGAGGAAGAGGAGGGGCGGCTGATGGAGAAGGGCCGCCGCCAGATCGCATCGCATCCGTTGACCGAGGGATAGTTTCCGGACCGGGAGTCGGAGGAAATCGCCGATGCCGAGCACCTCGTGAAACTCCTCCATCCGTTCGTCGAACTTCGCCTGAGACACGTCGTAGATCTTCCGGAGGAGATGAAACGACTCCTGCACGGCGAGGTCCCACCAGAGCTGAGTCCTCTGCCCGAAGACGACCCCGATTCCCATCGTATACCGTTTACGGTCCAGGTGGGGCACATAGCCGTTGGCGACGATCCGGCCCGAGGTGGGGACAAGGATGCCGGTGAGCATCTTGATCGTCGTCGACTTCCCCGCGCCGTTCGCCCCGATGTAGCCGACCATCTCCCCCTTCTCGATGCTGAAGCTCACGCCGTCGACCGCGCGCAGCGCCTCATAGCGGCGGATGAAGAGGTTCTTGATGCCTCCCATCACGCCCGTCGCTCTCTGGAAGACCCGGAATTGCTTTGTGAGGTCACTGACCTCGATGATCGGCATCGCCGGCCTCAGTCGGAGACGTAGTCCATCAAGACCTCGCAGAACCTATTCTGGGCCTGCTTGGCGTCACCGGTGGATTTGACTCCGTTCATCAGGATCGAGAAGACCACCATCTCGCCCCTCTTCGTGAGGACCACGCCGGTGAGGCAGGAGACCTGACGGAGGGTTCCGGTCTTCGCCCGTACCTTGCCTTTCGTCGTCTTCGACCGGAGTCTTCGTTTCAGGGTGCCGTCCGGATCGCCGGAGATGGCCAGGGAAGAGAGGAACGGCTTGCCATCCGGTCCGAGGGCCATGTGGCGCAGGAGGGTGACGAGCGCCCGCGCGGAGATCCGGTTCTCCCTGGAGAGCCCCGACCCGTCCCTGACGTCGAATGAGCCGCGTTTCACTCCGATCTCGGTCAGGAACTTTCCCACGACCTCGGACCCACCGGCAAAGGATCCTGTCCCGGCCTTCACTCGACCTAGCGTCTTGAAGATCTGCTCCGCATGAAAGTTCAGGCTCTTTCGATTTGCCAGCTCGATGCTGCCCTGAAGGGAAGACCTGTGGCTATCCAGGCGAACCCACCCCTTTTCGTTCTCGATGCGTCGGATCTCTCCCTTGATCTGGATCCCCTCTAGCAGCAGCGCGTCTCGAAAGACCGTTCCGAAGTAGAGGGCGGGATCGTGGATCGCGAAGGTCGAGTGGTATCCGCCGGACTCCTTCCATACACGGCCCGATACGGTGAACAGGTTCTCTCCAGGCCTGCGAGTGATCCGGATCAGGTGTCGGTTCAAGTCTTCGGTGAGTGAACACTGATTGTCCACTTCGATGTAGGTCGTCTCCGGGAGCGCGGTCACCCGGACGCCGTCGCCGGCGGGCGCGATCGACAGCCTGACGCAGTTCTCGTTGAAGGAGAGCCCGCCGATCTGAGCGAGGTAGCCCTTCGACGGGTCGTCCTTGGGCCACGAAGGCAGTGACGTCTGGCGGTCGAAGAACGTGTCGTCGACGAGAAGGTCTCCTGTAACGCTCCTGATCCCCTTCGCCTCGAGATGCTTTGCCCAACCCTCCAGGACGGCGGTGGGTTTGCCCTCGAAGAAGCGCTCGGAGATCGATGGGTCCCCTCCCCCCTTGAGCCGGAGATCCCCCACCCAGGCGCCATCCTGGATCTTGCCCCGTCCATCCAGCGTCGTGGTGAACTGATAATCCGCTCCGAGGAGCTCGATCGCCGCCGCCGTGGTCCACAGCTTGGCGTTGGAGGCCGGGATCAGGGATTTACTCTCATCGTGAGCGAATATCGCCTCGCCGGTCGATAGGTTTACCGCGAAGACACCCGTCTCTTTCGCCGGCTTCTTCGCGAAGAGCGCCTGCTGGAGGCGATCGCGGAAGGAAAGCTCGGCGGGCGCCCCGATCCCCAGGAGGAAGAGCGCCCCGATGATCGGAAACGCGACTCGACCCAGCCGGATGCGAATCACTCGGATATCTCCACAGAATCGATCATTCTCGTCCGTCCCTCCTGGTCCGAGGCATACAGCTTATCGAAGCGCGTGAAGATCCGGTACTGTCTCTTGTCGGTGAACGCGAACACCCAGATCATCGTCCACTCTCTCCCGCCCTGCCGATAGAGTGCGGTGATTCGACGAGCATCGGCGACCCCCACCATCAGCTTCTCTCTCTCGGTGACCTCGAAATCGCCCTGATTCACTTCTTCCTTTACTTGCCAGGCGAACAGGCTGTTCCGGGTAAAGGTGTCCAGGTCCTCGAGGGGAGATCGGGGCTGGATGACGATTCTGAAGGCGTATTGATCTTCATCCCCTTGGGAGCCGAAGGTGATGATGTCGGGACCGTTCTCGTCGAGGAGCGGTCCCAGCGAGGCCGGATGGCTCAGGCTGAACCTCTCCTGCGAGTCCTCGTATCGTACGAACCGGTCCGACTCGATGAGGCTGGCCAGTCGAAAGTCACCCCATCTCGGACGCCAGTCGGTCTGGAGGATCCAGCCACCGATCACGAAGGCGGCACCCCCTACCAGCCAGGCGACGAGGAGGAAGAGGTTCACTCGCCTCGTTTTCGGAGTCCCCTTCCTCACCATCCCCAGTACCAGTCCCAGGGTCGCCGCGGCGGCATGGCCTTCGTGGCTCAGGTACGCCGCCTGGTCGGCCGAATAGACGAAAAAACCCGCCAGCATCAGAAGCGGAAAAGAGCTGAACCAGACGAGGTACCGCGGGACCGTACGGCGTAGGATCAGGGCCACCAGCGCTCCCATCGCTCCGAAGAAGCCGGTGGAGGAGCCGATCGTCGGCTCTCCGACAAAGAGCCACCCGACTCCGGCGCCAACGGTCGAGGTCCAGACGAGGACGGTGAAGGTGAAGGCGCTTCCGCGCACGCGCTCGACCATTCCGGCCATGCTGAACAGGGCGACGCACCCGACGAAGATGTGGACGAAACCTCGATGACCGAAGGCAGCGATCGGCAGGACTATGGGGTTATTCGCCTCGAGGGAGCGGCGAACCGCCTCGCCCACCGGTCCGCTTCCGGAGGGGAAGATCGCGCCCCCGTCCGCCAGGATGTGCTGGCCGGAGATGATCGCAACACCGATGTAAGAACAAACCGAGAGGACCACCCAGAACAGGGATACCGGCGTGTTTTCCTGGCTGAGGGGGGGAGGAGAAGAGGCCCGCTCGGGCCCGGGCGCCGGCGGCCGCTGGCCCTCCTCCGGGCGGGCTTCCTGGTTCATCTAACCGTTTCTCCATCGAAGGCTTCCGACGATCGTCTCGCGCAGCTCCGGCGCGACGATCGCGTCACGAAATACGATCACCTGCAACATCTTGCCACGGCTTATGTAGTAGCGGGTCTGTTGAAGCATCTCCCCTTCCACGACCATGACCCTCACCCGATATCCTTCGCCGGACTCCAGGCGGACAGGTTCGGGATCCGAAAGGATCTCCGGAGGCCCAGGCTCCGAGGAGATCCGATCCAGGAGGGACGAGAGGGAGTCTTCTTCCCATTCCGTTCCTCCCGGCTCGAGCGTGATGAAGAGCGGGCGCCGGCCGGATCCCACCTCGAAGAATTCCAGGTACTCCCCTCCCCGCGTCTCCCCCTTCCAGCTGGTGGGGACGTACAACCAGTAGTCGGCGGGGAAGTTGTCGTAGCGATAGAGCCGCGTGCGAGTACCTTCGATCGATACGGCCACGCTGTCGACGAAACCGCGGCCGATGAAGAAGAAGGCGATGCCCACCACGAGAACCGCTGCGAGGTAGCCGATGGTGGCAACGGATCGTTCCAGGCTGGGGTTGCGCGGACTCCCCACCCGGGAGGAGACGAGCAGGGTGAACAGCATCCCCCCAACCAAACCGCCGATGTGACCCGAGTTGTCTATGACGTCAACCGCGAATCCGATACCCAGGATGAGGGCTGCCCAGAAGACGAGCTGGCGGAACAGGGACATCGCCGCCCCCTTGGCGACCACGTGTCGATACCGCAGGCTGAAGACGATCCCCGCTCCGAGCAATCCGAAGATAGCCCCCGAGGCTCCGACGGAGGGCGACGGGGTCCCGATGAGGGAGCCCAGCGCGCCTCCGAGCGCGCCGCCAACGTAGATGAAGAGAAACCGGCGCGCGCCGTACATCATCTCGATGAGCTGCCCCAGATTCCAGAGACCGATCATGTTGCCGCCCAGGTGAAGGATTCCTGCGTGCAGGAAAGCGGATGTGATGAGTCTCCAGTATTGTCCTGCGAAAATCAGTGAGTTGTCCTTCCAGCCGAGATCACTCAGAGCGAGGTGCCAGGAGATGCGGTCGGCCGGGGGGAGGTTCCCCGTCATGGTCGAGGTGAACGGTGAGAGGCCTGCGTGCTGGGCGACGAGAACCTGGATCACCCCGTTGGCCAGGATCAGTCCCATCGTGATGTACGGGAAGGGGACTCGCCGCCGGGGCGGCGCCGGCATGGCTGTCGGCGTCGCCTGACTCTGGGGATCCCCGTTGTTCGGTGATCCTACGAACTCTTCTTCCGGTCTTTCCGGATTTGATTCCATCGTTCCAATCTCTCGGATAGCTCTCGTTCGAAGCCTGCGTCCTTGGGCCGGTAGTATCCCCCCACCGCCCCGTCAGGAAGGTATTTCTGATCCACGACGCCTCCCTCGGCGTCATGCGGATACTCGTACCCTTTACCGTACCCGACGTCCTTCATCAAACGGGTCGGGGCATTTCGGATCTCCATCGGGACCGGCAGGGAGCCTTTCTCCCGCACCTCATCCTTCGCGGCCCCGTAAGCGGAGTAGGTGAGATTGCTCTTCGGGGCGAGGGCGAGATAGATCGCCAGCTCCGCAAGCGCCAGCTCTCCCTCGGGAAGACCCATGAAACGGACCGCCTCCGTCGCGGCCATCGACATGGGAAGCGCCTGAGGATCCGCCAGGCCTATGTCCTCGGAGGCGAAGCGAACCATCCGTCGAGCGATGTAGAGCGGGTCTTCCCCCGCCTCCATCATCCTGGCGAGCCAGTAGAGGGAGGCATCCGCGTCCCCGCCTCGGAGGCTCTTGTGAAGGGCGGATATCAGATTGAAGTGCTGTTCACCGGCCTTGTCGTAGATGAGCACACGACTCTGCGCCGCCTTCCGGATCGTGTCGCCGGAGATCGGCTCGGCCCCGGCGAGGTTCGCCGCCGCCTCCAGGAGGTTCAGTGCCCTACGGGCGTCGCCATCCGACAGTCCTGTGATGACGCCGAGCGCCTCCTCGTCCACCTCGAGAGCCCTCCCTCCCAGGCCCCGTTTGGAATCGTCGAGGGCCCGGCGGATCAGCGTCTCTATCTGCTCAGGATCGAGGGCCTGCAAGACGAAGACACGGCAGCGCGAGAGCAGCGGGGAGATCACCTCGAACGAAGGGTTCTCCGTCGTGGCTCCGATCAGGGCGATCACGCCGTCCTCCACGTGAGGGAGGAAGGCGTCCTGCTGGGCCCGGTTGAATCGGTGGATCTCGTCCACGAAGAGGATGGTGCCCGCGCCCGTCGCTTCCCGTTCCGCCTTCGCTTCGTCGATCACCTTCTTCACGTCCCGGATGCCGGACGTCACGGCGGAGAGGGGTCGGAACCGCATGCCTGTTCGCGTCGATATGATCCGAGCGAGGGTCGTCTTCCCGCAGCCGGGCGGTCCCCACAGGATCATCGATGAGATCTCGTCGCTCTCGATCATCTGGCGGAGGGGCTTTCCTTTCCCGAGAAGGTCTTCCTGTCCCAGGAACTCGTCGAGTGTGGAAGGCCTCATCCTCCAGGCGAGCGGAGCGGGCTTGGGCTTGCGTTTATTCTTGGAAGGGAAGAGATCCAAACGGGTCCCCTCGGGGTGGAGGCAAAAGGACGATCGGGACAGGCGATGAGCGATCCGACGAAGATGCGAGTCGGCCTTCGCCGCTCTTCTGTCATCGCCTCAATATATCCGTAGAGGCGACACCCCGCAACGTGATGGGACCCCTTGCCATTCGCGGAGGATGGGGGTTAGGATCTACCGGGGACGGAGTTTGGCGGAGGATGACGAGATGAGGACCCTGATCACGCTGTCGGGCGCCGCTCTCCTGATCGCCGCTGTCGGCTGCGCACCCGCCCGATCGGAAACACGCATCCTCCCGCCGGAACTTCCTCGCGGAGCCCTCGTCATGAAGGAGCAGCGGATCCTCCATCCCGGAGCGCCGGGCCTCTGCTGGATGCAGTTGCACCTTCGTGGCGACCTCGAAGGGGCGCCGGTCCGTCTCCTGAGGGACGACGAGTCCGACTGACGAGTCTCTCCTATCACATCTCTTTCTCCTTCAGGACGCGAAGGAAATTGCCGCCAAGGATTTTTCGTATCTGGCCGGAGCGGTAGCCGCGGTCGAGAAGACCGGCGGTGAGCCGGGGCATGTGACCGGCATGATCGAGTCTCTTCGGCAGGGAAGGAACGCCGTCGAAATCCGTACCCACCCCGACGGCATCGATCCCACCCACCTCCGTCAGATGATCGATGTGATCGAGGACGTCCTCTATGGTCGAGCGGCCGGATCGACGCAGGAAGGCCTGACAGAAGTTGACGCCTATCACCCCTCCCCGCGAGGAGATCTCACGAATCTGATCGTCGGTGAGGTTCCTCGGGTGATCGCACAGGGCCCGGGCGTTCGAGTGGGAGGCGATCAGAGGTCCCCGGTAGAAACGGGCGAGATCCGCAAAGGAGCGGTCCCCGAGGTGAGAGACGTCGATCAGCATTCCGAGTCGACTCGCTTCCCGGACAGCGTCCTTTCCGAAGCGGGAGAATTTCGCCCGGCTTCCCACCCCGCCCGCCAGCTCGTTCTTGCCGTTCCATGTGATGCCGAAAAGGCGGACGCCGAGACGGCGAAAGACCGGGAGTGTATCCAGGCTTCCCCCCAGGGCGGCCCCGTTTTCGATCGACAGGAGGACGGCGACCTTTCCCTCTTTCCGCGCCTTCCGGATCTCCCCGGTTTCCGTGGCGAGGACCGCCCTCCCGGCGCTTCTCTCGACGACGCGGTAGGCGATTTCGGCCAGCCGGAGACTCCAGGCGAGCGGCCCCTCCGGAGGGCGGCGCGAGGGCACATAGATCACCAGCACGGCGACGCCGACGCCGCCTTGACGGAGACGCGCTACCGTGGCGTGGGGCTGCACACGGCGGTACGCCCCCATGGCGCCGGACAACCGCCAGGGGAGATCCACGTGAGTGATGAAGATGAGGGAATCCTGATGGAGAGTCCGGGAGGAGCTAGCTACCGCTGACGAGCGTCGTCCGCGACGACTCCCACCAGCTTTCCCAGCGGACGATCGCTTGCTGGCGCTCTTCCGGTTCCGAGTCCGCCTCGTAATCAAGCGTCTTCCCCGTCAGCATGTGGAGAGAATTCTGTGCGACCCGACGGATCCGGTGATCGTCCTCTCGTAGCGCTTCGATGAACATGGGAATGGCCTCGCGCCCACCGACTTCGGCGATCGCATCGAAGGCGTTGACGCGAACGTCGGCGTCCGGGTCGGTCGCCGCCTTCAGCAGGTGAGGGATGGAGTCCTTGTGGCGCATCGCCTTCAGCGTGAGGACGATCTTGTATCGGATTTCCGAATCCAGGTCGTCGATCCGATCGACGTAGTAAGGCATCGCATCGGGACCCTTGTCGGCGAGGCGTTGAAGGGCGTCCAGTTCTCGGACGCCGCTCATCAGCCTCCAGGCGAGAATGCGGCACTCGACCTGCTCCCGCTGCCAGATCAATCCGCCGATCAGGACGAGGAAGATACCCAGGCCGAGGCGCTCCCGCAATTTGTATCGGGGATCTTGCGTAAAGAGCGTCCAGATCTGATCTTCCGACATGCCTCACCTCCGAATGACTCCTTCAGGATAACACAAGGTCATCAAATTAGCCTTCCTCCTCTTCCTCCTCACGCATTCGCATCTTCCTTACCTCCTGGAGCCAGGCCTCCCACTTCTCGGTGGCGGATTCCCGCTCGTCGGTCGTGGCCCTCGGGTCGTATCCAAACGTCTCGCCGACGAGCTCCTTCAGGTTCGTGGAGCACCGAAAGCGCACCCGCTCCTCGGGATCCCTGAGCCCGCTCACCAGAAGGGGGTAATAGGAGATCTGTGTGATCTCCGCCAGACCGTCGATCCCCATGAGACGGATATCGATGTGCTTTGACGAGGCCATCCGGTAGAACGCGCCCGCACAGGCGGGATCCTGCATTCCCTTGAGGGCGAAGGCGGCGCGCCAACGCACAACCGGATCGTCGGAATCGACGTAGCGTTCGACGTAGGGAATCATCGCCTCCCCGCCGGCCCGCAGGTCTTCGATTCGCGCCATGATCCCTATCCCCGACGCGATCTTCCATGCGATGTAGCGACGATACAGGTCGCGGTGGAACATGACGACGCCGAGGAGGCTCACGACGAAGGCACCGAGGACGATCCGCTCTCGAAGTCGCTGTTTCGGATCTTTGGTGAACATTCAGGAGACGATTCCCTTGGTCACACGCATGAAGACCTCTTCCAGGTCCGGTTGTTCCTGCTCCATGCGGACGATGGGGAACCCCCCCTTGACGAGTAGCTCCGAGATGAAACCGATCGTGGGGGCGTCCTCCTTGAGGGTGAGCCGGATCTCTCCCTTCTCGTCGACATCGATCGTCTCGATGTGCGGAGAGGACCGGAGAAGCTCCCCCGCCGCCTTCCCATCTCCCTGCACGCCCAGGATGACGACCTCGCTCGACCCCGCCTCCTTCATCACATCCTCGAGGCTGCCCGAATAGAGGAGCTCCCCCTTCTCGATGATACCGATCTTGTTACAGAGCTCGGCCAGCTCCGAGAGGATGTGGCTCGAGATGAGAATCGTCTTGCCCATGTTGCGAAGCTCTTTGAGCAGCTCACGCACTTCGATGCGCGCTCTCGGGTCGAGCCCGGAGGCCGGTTCATCCAGGAGGAGGACCTCCGGATCGTGGAGAAGGACGCGAGCGAGACCCAACCTCTGCTGCATCCCGCGGGAGAGCCCCTGGATCAGCTGCTGCTTCTTGCCCCTGAGATCGGTCAGCTCGAGGACATCGTCCACGATCTTCTTTCTCGCCGGCCCGCGTATCCGATAGGCGGCGGCGAAGAATTCGAGGTACTCGTGGACTCGCATGTCGTCGTAGACGCCGAAGAAGTCCGGCATGTATCCGATCCGATGCCGAATCGCCATCGATTGGCCCACGATGTTGAACCCACAGACGGTCGCCGTGCCTCGAGTTGGCTTGAGAAGAGTCGCCAGCATCTTGATCGTCGTCGTCTTCCCCGCGCCGTTGGGACCGATGAAGCCGTAGACGTCCCCCTTGTCGATCTGGAGATTCAGGTTCCGCACGGCAACGAGGTTCTTGTAGGTCTTCGTCAGATTGTGCGTCTCGATCATGACATTCAGTCCCCGCTCACGCGTCTGGCCAGAGGGCAATCCTCACGAGGCAGGCCTTCTCCTCTTCCGTCGGCTCCCATCCTTCTCGCACATAGGTCGAGGGCGCGGTGTCGAGCCAGCCGATGATGAGGATTCCACCTCGATCCAGACAGTTGATTCTGCTCAGGGTTCCGAGCGGACCGGTTCCGGTGGTATCACTGAAAGACGGGACTCGCCCGGGCCCGCCCCCCTTTCCGCCGAAAGTGAGGAACAGGCAAATATCGTCCAGAGAGGCGCCCGGTGGGCCGACTCGGCCATAGCGCCGGGTGGGTTTGAGCGAGCCGTGACTCGCCAGAAAAGTGTCCGCCGGTTTCCCGGGCAGATGGGACCACTCCCGCGACCCACCCGCCGGCAGGTCTCCCAGATCGAAGACCTGTTCGCTCGTCACTGCCCTCATTCCCCTCATGGGCACCGGGAAGGGGTTCTCCAGGACCAGGGTGAGCTGACCCAGCTCGATACGACCCTTCGCTTCGAACGGGTCCTCTCTCCGGGTCGAAGCGAACTCGAAGGACTTCGGCGTCCATATCCTGACGAGCATCTCCAGGCTGTCCGTTTGTCTGCGGATGAACGTCGCCACATCCCCTTCCCTGGAAGTGAAGGTCGGGTTTCGATAGACGGAGGCGGTCGGGGTCATGAACGGCGCCACCGATGAATCGGAGGTCGCACCCGAGAAGCCCAGGTCTATGTTTCGGGGTGAATGAACGCCGAGAAACGTGGTGGTCCGTTCCCACCCGGTCTCTGGATCCGCGTCGACCAGCGCGACCTCCCGGACCGAGAGGTCTCTTCCGCGGAGGGCCACGCTCCCGAAATAGGCTATTCCCGAGAAGAGGATCACCGCTCCGGTGAATGTGATCCAGGTAAGCTCCAGCCGATCGAGCCGCTTGAGGACGAAATAGTCGACCGGACCGATCACGACGATGTACGCGATGATGAAGACCACTACCCAGGCGAGGGGAATCGGCTGTACCCCACGGAAATTCTCCAGGTGCAGCGTGAGCTGCTGTCGGACGGGCCCGTTCAGAAAGATTCTCCTCCCTTGATTGGCAGATCCCGACGGGATCAACCGAGCCCAGAACTCCGAGATTCCCTTCCCTTCAGGCGTCCGTAGCGCTTCAGGGCTGAAGGCGACGAACGTGACGAGACCCTGACCGTAGTTTCGTTTCAGGATAAGAGGGATCTCCTCGCTCTCCAGGATCGGCACGCCAGCCTTGATCCTGCCGACCGTCATCGCCATCTCGCCCTCCGCCACCTCCCCGTCGAGGAAATCGGACAGCTCAAAAGGCGCCGCCCGGACGATCGTCTCTTCGGGGACGATGGGAAAGATCTCCAGCAGGGGCGAGGCGGAAAGCTCGGCAATGGAGTGACCTCCGGAGAGGATCACCTCTCCGCCCGCTGCCACCCACTGGATGATCGCCTCGGCCTGCGAGAGCCCGAGACCGATCCCCGCCTCCGGGAGATAGAGGGCGTCGAGGCCGTCGAGACCTATCCTGTGATCCGGTAACTGGCCGTACCCGAGGTAGACGACTTTCGTCCCGGTCCAGTCCTTGTCGCTGTACGCCCTCTTCAGGCGCTTCCCCCATGCACCGGTCTTCTCGGACGCGATTCCCACGAGCCATTCCGCCTCGACCGGCGGGCGGGGCTGGACGTCCCAGCGACGCAGCTTCTTGCCCTCGACGCCCCACAGCAGCTCCGCTCCCGTGATGATTCCGGGCGTCGGGAAATAGAGGAACTGAGTCTTTTTCGAGTGTGGCCCCATGGAGAAAACGGCGATCCTGTCGAACCACTGGACCTGCGTCATCGCGCGCAAGCGAACGACGAGCACGGTCGACTCGTCCGTCGGATTTTCTACCGTGACGCGCGCCGGCACCCACCGGCCTACCTTGTGTAGGCCGTTGAGACCGAACTGACAATCGATCCGGATCCTGTCCTGGGACGCAGCAGCGACGGGCGCTCCGAGGGCGCCGGAGCAGAGAGATAGAACGAGCAGTCTCCCGAGGAAGGGCCTCATCCGCTGGCCTCCTCGGCGAATTCCGGCCAGTCGCTCATCACCTCGCAGTCGGGCAGGGCTCGGAGGAGGTACTCCCCGTACCGCCGGCGGAGGATGCGGGGGTCCAGGATGGCTACGACCCCGCGATCGGTCCGCGACCGGATGAGCCTTCCGAATCCCTGCTTCAGCCGAAGCGCCGCCTCGGGCAGCATCACCTCCTCGAAGGAGTTCCCACCTCGCTGCTCCACCTCCTCGAGCCTGGCCTCGACGAGGGGGCGGGACGGGACCTGGAATGGCAGCTTGACGATGAAGACGTTCGAGAGCGCCTCGCCGGGCACATCCACCCCCTCCCAGAACGAATCGGCCCCGAAGAGGACCGACCCGACATCCGTGCGGAATTGCTCCAGCATCTTGGCCCGGGGCAGGCCCTGCCCCTGGACGAGGCAGGATATGCCGCGGCTCTTGAAGAACGGGTCCATCAGCTCAGCTACGCGGCGCAGATGGGCGTGGTTCGTGAAGAGGACGAAGGCGCGGCCCCGGCAGGCATCGAGATAGGTGGCGAGCCGATCCGCGGCGGCCTGAAGAAATCGATCGCCCTCCTTTGGCTCCGGCAGATCTCGCGGGATCACGATCCGCACTTGATCCCGGAAGAGAAACGGTGAACCCAGCTCCAGCTCGGTCGGATCGGGGACCCCGAGACGATCTCTCAGAAAGGAGAATCCGTCATCCCCCCCCACCGAGAGGGTGGCGCTCGTCATCACCACGCCGGGTGTCTTCTCGAAGATCCACTCCCGGAGAGTGTCCGCCACGCGGATCGGGGCGGAGCGCATCTCCTCGTTCTGGCCGCCCGGTCCCGTGGACTCCAGCCAGTAGACCTGGCCGGGGACGACATGCCCCAGCAGCCCCGCGAGGGAGGACACCACGCCCTCGACCTTTCGGATGGCCGCGGCGACTTCCGTCTCTTCCTCCTCGGTCGCGGCCTCCGAGCGAAGGGGAGCTACGGCTTCGCGCAACCTCGCGAGAGCGGGCGTCAATGGATCGTGGACCCGTCCTGGCGTTCGCATCCGATACGGGTTCTCGTCTCCCTTCAGGTCGCGCAACGAATCGAAGAGATCCTCGACGGCCCGCTTCGCCTTTCTGACTGCGGCGGCGACGTCCTTTTCGGCGGTCCTCCCGCGGGCGAGGCCCTTCCGAGTCCTCGGATTCCATAGCGTATTGAGTAGTCGGAGGATCCCGAACCGGGACAACCGGCCCCCCAGATGTTCCGCCGCGATCGCTTCCACGGAGTGGGCTTCGTCCAGGATCAGGCGGTCCGCTTCGGGGAGGTACCGCGCGCCGGCCGCCCGGAGCTGCAGGTCCGCGAAGAGGAGATGGTGGTTGACGACAAGAATGTCCGCTTCGCGGGCACGCGTGTGGGCAAGCTGATAGAAACACTCGTGGTGATGCGGAGAGCGACGGCCCATGCAGTTGCCCGATTCGGCAGCCACCTGGGACCAGACCTTCGAATCCGGGAGATCTTCGAAATCGGACAGGCTCCCATCCGCCGTCTCACGGGCCCAGGCGGCGATTCGCGCTAGCTCGTCCAGCTCGGATTGTCCCTCGAAGAAGTCCCGCTGTCTCCTCAGGGCCCCATCGAGCCGCCGGAGGCAGACGAAATTGCTCCTCCCCTTTATCAGCGCCGCCTTGAAGTCGAACGGGAGGACCCTTCGCAGGAAGGGGATGTCGCGTGTGACGAGTTGTTCCTGAAGCGAGATCGTATGAGTGGAGATGATCACCCGTTCCCGGTGGCGGACGGCCTGGAGGATCGCGGGAACGAGGTAGGCGAACGACTTTCCGATGCCGGTTCCGGCCTCGACGAGGAGCGGGCGGCCCGTCTCGAAGGCGCCTTGCACCGCGTGGGCCATCTCGAGCTGCGCCGAGCGGTGCTCGTATTCCGGCAGGTTCTCTGCGACGATTCCGCCGGGTCCCAGCACCTCAGCGATACCGAGATTCTCCATTCGCCAGCTCCTTGTCGGGAACGCATCCTATCGGCTGGCTGTCCGGGTTGCAACCGGGGCAGGGCGCCATCGGAGAGTCGGTAGACGGTTGCATCCCCCTTGTGTGGTGCTATATTACGCCATTCGCGGGCCTTCACCGAACCCCATCCAGAACCATGTCCCGGGAGCCCCTCTGCCATGAGCGCCATGAGTGGCATTACGGAATCGACGGAGATCTCTTCCCTGGCCGAGTCTCATCGATCGGCTCCGGCACTAGGAGGAAGAAATCGCCGCGCGAAGACCCGCGTCCCGGGGGTCGCCATCGGGTGCATTGTGCTGCTCGCGGTTGCGTGCCATGCCCCTCCCCAACACGTGGACCGCTCCGCCCGATCTGCTCCGCTGCCCAAGGCAGAAGTCAAGTCGTGGAGACAGTATAAAGTGGGGCCGCATACCGGCTTCATCAAGGAAGTATCGGCGCCCGGGGGGTCGAACCAAGTAGTCTACGACGATGAAATGCGCCGGATCGGATACTACACGCCGATGGGCGCCACCTACCGCACCCCTCCCGGCAAGGAGAGCGAGTTGCTGGGAACGTACGACGCGGCATCCAGCCTGCGGGCCTTGTATGGGATCCAGGACCTCTCCGTGCCGGTGCAGCACCTTCCGATGCCCCCACGGATGACCCTGGAAGATCTGGATAAGCAAGCAGAAGAATCCCCGTAGGCGGAGCAGACGGGGTCACGCCGAAGGATCGATGACAAAGAAATTCCAAGGAGTGGACTACTACTCTCTCGATGACCTCCTCTCCGAGGAGGAGAAGATGGTACGGGAGACGGTCCGCCAGTTCGTCACCGACAAGGTCTTGCCCCGGGTCGCCGAGCACGGTCGAGCCGGGACCTTTCCCGCCGAGCTCGTCACCGAGATGGGCGAACTAGGCCTCCTCGGGGCCAACCTCAAGGGATACGGCTGCGCCGGTCTGGGCAACGTTGCCTATGGGCTGATCCTGCAGGAGCTGGAACGTGGAGACAGCGGAGTACGCTCCTGCGCCTCGGTTCAGGGTGCTCTGGTGATGTATCCGATCCATCAGTTCGGATCGGAGGCTCAGAAGGAGAAGTGGCTGCCGCGGCTCTCGTCGGGTGAGGCGATCGGCTGCTTCGGTCTGACCGAGCCCGATTTCGGCTCCAACCCCGCGGGGTTGCTGACGAAGGCCGAGAAGAAGGACGGCGGCTGGGTCATCAACGGACGGAAGCGATGGATCACGAACGGCAGCATGGCTCACGTGGCGGTCGTCTGGGCGCGCACCGACGAAGGGATCCGGGGTTTCCTAGTGGAGAAGGACCGGCCCGGCTTCTCGGCCAAGGAGATCGAGGGGAAGCTCTCC
This sequence comes from Planctomycetota bacterium, assembly GCA_027296055.1. Lineage (GTDB taxonomy): Bacteria > Planctomycetota > JAPUJT01 > JAPUJT01 > JAPUJT01 > JAPUJT01. The sequence continues at coordinate 17,021 of JAPUJT010000033.1, forward strand.
TTGCGGATGTCGGACACCAGCGACCTGCTCTTCGAAGATTGCGCCATCCCCGAGGAGAATATTCTCCCGGAGACGAGCGGGCTGAAGTCGGCCCTGAAGTGCCTGAACCAGGCGCGGTTCGGGATCGCCTGGGGCGCCGTCGGGGCAGCGATGGCTTGCTATGACGAAGCGGTCGAGTACGCCAAGACGCGCATCCAATTCGACAAGCCGATCGCTTCCTTCCAGCTCGTGCAGAGGAAGCTCGTCGGCATGCTCACCGAGATCACGAAGGCGCAGCTCCTCTGCCTCCAGGTCGGCAGGTTGAAGGAACAGGGAAAGGCGAGGGCCCAGCAGATCTCGATGGCCAAGCGGAACAACGTCTATCACGCTCTGGAGATCGCGCGCACCGCCCGGGATATCCTCGGGGCAAGCGGTATCGTCGACGAGTACCAGTGCATGCGCCACATGGTGAATCTCGAATCGGTCAAGACGTACGAAGGGACGCATGACATCCACACCTTGATCATCGGGCAAGACATCACCGGGATCTCGGCCTTCGAGTAGTCAGGAGAATTGAGGATGAAGATCGTCGTCTGCATCAAGAGAGTCCCCGACACCGAGACCAAGGTGAGGGTGGCATCGGACGGCAAGAGCCTGGAGAAGCAGGGAGTGAACCACGTGCTCAACCCCTACGACGAATACGCCGTCGAGGAGGCGATTCGCATCAAGGAGAAGCACGAGGGGGAGGTCACGGTCGTCTGTCTTGGCCCGAAGGAAGCGGCCCAGGTGATCCGCAACGCCTTGGCGATGGGCGCAGACAAGGCAGTTCATCTCCTCGACGAGGAGCCGGATCGCGACCCGATCTCCGCCGCGCGAGCTCTGGCAGAGGCGTTGAAGGAGATGGAGTTCGATATCCTCTTCTTCGGCCGCCTTGCGGTCGACGATCAGAGCGCCCAGGTCGGACCTGCGGTGGCGCACCTGCTCGATCTGCCCTGCGTGATCGACGTCGGGAAGCTGGAGATCGAGGACGGCAAGGTGAAGGCATACCGGGAGGTCGACGCCGAAACGTACGTGGTGGAGGCCACCCTTCCTGTCGTCCTGACGGCGAACAAGGGTCTCAACGAGCCGCGGTATCCGTCGCTCAAGGGGATCATGGCTGCCAAGAAGAAGCCTCTGGAGGAGAAGCCCGCCGTCGCGCAGCCATCCGGCACGAAGATCTCCAAGATGGAGTATCCCCCGGAGCGCCAGGCGGGAAAGATCGTCGGGAAGGGAACGGAAGCAGTTCCGGAGCTGGTCCGCCTGCTCCATGAGGAAGCCAAGGTCATCTGACCCCGCAAATAGGAAGAGCGAATCGATGGCGGAAAAGATACTGGTCGTGGCGGATGTGAAGGGTGGAAAGCTACGGAAGTCATCCTTCGAGGTGACGGCCCAGGCGAGTCGCATCGCCGCAGGTCTCTCGTCGGAAGTGACCGCCCTGGTGATCGGCAAGGGGATGGAGGGGGCCGCCGGAGAGCTGGCGGGGTACGGGGCCGCGGAAGTCCTCGTCGCCGGGGGCGACGTGTTCGATTCCTACTCCAGCGGCGCCTACACCCGCGCGGTCCTCGAGGCTTGCAAACAGGTGTCGCCGAAGGTGATCTTCCTCCCTGCATCGGCGCTGGGGCGAGACATCGCCTCTGCCGTGGCGGCCGGACTCGGCGCCGGGATGGCGAGTGACTGTACCGCCTGCGAGGTCAAAGACGGAAAGATCGAGCTGGTTCGACCGATCTACGCGGGGAAGGCCTATATCACGTTCACCCTGGACGCCGACGTTCAGGTGATCACCTTGCGGCCGAACGTATTCGCGCCGGGGGAGCCGGACGTGTCCAGGAGCGTCGACGTCACGTCTCTGGAAGTTGGCCCCGACGAGAAGGACCAGCGGGCAAAGGTCGTGGAGATCATCAAGGGCGCATCGGAGAAACCCGATCTCACGGAGGCAGACATCATCGTCTCGGGGGGTCGGGGGATGAAGGGCCCGGAGCATTGGCCCGTCATCGAGGCCCTCGCCGACGCGCTGGACGCCGTGCTGGGGGCCAGTCGGGCCGTCGTCGATTCGGGGTGGAGACCGCACTCGGAGCAGGTCGGGCAGACGGGCAAGACCGTCTCCCCAGGCCTCTACGTCGCCGTCGGAATCTCGGGGGCGATCCAGCACCTGGCAGGAATGCGGACCTCTCGATGCATTGTTGCGATCAACAAGGACCCGGAGGCCCCGATCTTCAAGATCGCGGACTACGGAATCGTCGGCGACCTGTTCGACGTCGTTCCCGTGCTGACCGAAGCCGTCAAGGGCCTTGAGGAATAGACCCCTCGCTGTGGCCCAGACCCTCCGCACCCTGGTGCTCCTCATTCTTACCGGATGGTTCGGGGCGGGCGATGCCTTTGCCGGCTCGAGCGAACCCGCTGGCCCGGCGCCGACTGGATGGTGGGAGCGGCCGGTCCATCTCTCTCCCTTCTCCCCTCCGAAGAGCCAGACCGTGGAAGCCGCCGACGGGCTCCGACTGGATTCCCGCTGGTCGCTCCGCGCCTACGGAGGATACCTCTTCAGCACTCGGATCGAACAGTCCATCGAGATCTATCATGGCACCATCGGCGTCTCCCGGGAGTTGTATGGTCCCGTCGATTTCTCACTGGACTTCTTCGGTCTCCTGGTGAGAGATGAGGAGAACTGGGCGGGAGGCATGGGATTGCTCCCGGGCCTCCGATTGTTCATCTACCGCAGTCGCAACTGGTGGGTCGCGTTCGAGGCAGGGATCGGCGGGATCTTCATGGAGGATCCGTTCCCCTCTCGCGGAACGAAGTTCAATTTCATCGAGACGGGAGGCCCTACCATCGGATTTCAGCTGGGCCAGGGGCATCTCATCCTGCGCGTGCGGTACCTCCATGTCTCCAACGCGGGCATCGGCGTCGGCCGGAAGGACAATCCTGGAATCAGCGCCGCAGGGCTTTGCGCGGGCTACGAGATACGGCTGTAAGAATTGGGGGGATTCCCGAATGGATCCGAGATTTGTTTCCCTGCCCGACTACAGGGAGTACCCGGTCGATGAGATGAAACGGCGTGCGAGCGCCTTTTACGAAGATGTTCGCCGGCGGCGCACCGTGAGGCACTTTTCCGACCGGCCCGTGCCGCGCGAGATCATCGAGGACTGCTTGCGCGCGGCCGGGACGTCGCCGAGCGGGGCCAACATGCAGCCGTGGCACTTCGTCGTCGTTAGCGACAAGGAGGTCAAGCGCCAGATCCGGGAAGGGGCCGAGGCGGAGGAGCGGGAGTTCTATGCGAAGAAGGCGCCGCAGGAATGGCTCGACGCCCTCGCACCTCTCGGGACCGATGATCGGAAGCCCTTTCTCGAGATCGCCCCGTACCTCATCGTGATCTTCGTCCAGAACCGCGGAGCCGGGCCCGGCGGAAAGTTGATCCGGCACTATTATCCGGTCGAATCGGTCGGGCTGGCGACGGGAATGCTGGTCACGGCAATCCACAACGCCGGCCTGGCGTCCCTGACCCACACGCCGAGCCCTATGGGGTTCCTCAACAAGATCCTCGGTCGACCCCGCCACGAGCGGCCGTTCCTGATCCTCGTCGTGGGCTACCCTACCGAAGACGCCAGGGTGCCCCTCATCACCAAGAAGCCCCTGGAGCAGATGGTCACGTTCGTCTGATGCACATAACGCTGCGCGACGGGAGGCGCTTGGGGTACGCGGAGTTCGGAGACCCAGGGGGTCGGCCGGTCCTCTATTTCCACGGCTATCCCGGCTCCCGGCTGGAGGCGGCTTTCGCCGGCCCCGACGCCCTCGTCCGAGGGGTGCGGCTCATTGCTGTGGATCGACCCGGCGTCGGCCTCTCGGACTATCAGCCTCGTCGGGAGCTTCTCCACTGGCCAGGGGATGTGAGCGACCTCGCGGATGCGCTGAGCCTCGAGAAGTTCTCCGTCGTGGGGATCTCGGGAGGAGGACCCTACGCCGCGGCCTGCGCGTGGACGATTCCGGAGCGGCTGGACGGGGCGGCCATCGTGTGCGGTCTCGGTCCCATTCATGGTCCCGGGGAGGCCGAGGGGGTGACGTGGTTCCATCGGGTCCTGTTCGGCTTCGCTCATCGGGGCGCCCCTCTCCTGCGCGTATCCCTCGGCGCCCTCGGGATGTTCCTGCGCCGCCGTCCCGACATCATCTTCCGGTACCTTCCCCGGTACCTTCCCGAGCCGGATCGGATGGCCCTGAAGGACGAGTCCTTTCGGCGGGCCCTGAGCGAGAGTCTGGGAGAGGCGTTCAGTCAAGGCGGAAGAGGTCTTGCCCGGGAGGCCTGGATCTACGCGCGACCTTGGGGTTTCTCCCTGAGACAGATATCCATGGAGGTAGACCTATGGCATGGGGAGGAGGACAGTGAGGTCCCCGTGGCCATGGGACGCTTCGTGGCCGCTGCAATCCCTCGATGCCGCGCCCGGTTCCTTCCGGGTGAGGGACACCTCTCCATCATCCAGAGGCATCTCGGCGACCTCTTAGATAAGGGGACACTCAAGAGATAAGGGGACACTCACTTAATTATTTGGAGATAAGGGGACACCCATTTATGAGCATTCGGTCAGCCACAGCGGAGGACGCCGCCGGGATTCTCTCGATCTACGCCCCGATCGTCGAGTCCTCCCCTGCTTCCTTCGAGCTGGAGATTCCCAGCCTCGCCGAGATGCAGCGGCGCATATCGGACGCCGGAGTTCGGTATCCTTGGCTCATCAGCGAATCCGAGGAAGGCGACGCCCTGGGGTATGCCCATGCCAGCCCCCACAGAAAGCGGCCCGCCTACGCCTGGTCGGTGGAGGTTTCGGTCTATGTGCGCGAGGGAGGTCGTCGGTCCGGAGTCGGCCGAGCACTCTACGAATCCCTCCTGGATAACCTGACCCGCCAGGGATACTGCAACGCCTACGCCGGGATCGTACTGCCCAATCCTGCCAGCGTCGGCCTCCACGAGTCGCTCGGTTTCAAACCAGTGGGCATCTACCGGGGTGTCGGATTCAAGCTCGGCGCCTGGCACGACGTCGGATGGTGGCACTACCCCCTCCGCGACCTCCCCCCCACTCCCCCGGATCTGGATTTCGGTCGAGATAAGTGAGTGTCCCTTTGATCGTAATTGTGGATTTTGTTAGAGATAAGTGAGTGTCCCCTTACTTACCCTTAATTAATAGGAGATTGCCATGGTTGCGAGATGGAAGCCCGCGGCGTTCGGACTGATCCTGCTCCTCACCGGGGGTTGTACTTACTCGAGGGGGCACCTTGACAGGTACTCCAATGTCAGCGTCGTTCTCAGCGAGCGCAACTTTTCTGTCGTAAAGACCAGCGTCCTGGGTCAAAGCACCGGCTTCAAGGTCTTTGGCATCGGGCCGTCTCCGTCCTACGCCGAGGCTGTCGACATGCTGAAGGAGAGTGCCGAGATCGATGGCGGGCCTCGGGCTCTGGTCAATATAACTGTGGACACCAAGTGGAGAGGCTTCTTCCCGTTCTACTGGAGAAAGGTCCTCATCGTCACGGCGGACGTCGTGGAGTTCTTCGATAAGTCTTGAGACTCCACCAGGAGCAGAGTGCTATGGAAGACCAGTCACCCGAGGACGTGCTCGCTCCCGAGAATCTGAAGCGTGCGCTCAAGGCGTTTCGGAAGCGTCTCAAGATCACGCGACTCGACGCAGAGTCGAGTGTCGGCGGAGGGCCCATGAGTAGCGGCCGGAATTCCGGCATCGTCGCAGTCCGTCCGCCAGACCAGTACCCTCAGGAAGTCTGGGACAAGCTCGTGGAGCAAGGCAAGCTCAGCAGCGTTGGGCATGGTCTCTACGAGCTTGGCGAAAAACATCTCCCCCAATGACATCCCCGATCCGTGCGAGACCCCCTTGATTGTCGGGCTAGCCGGTATCATGGAGGTTCATGGCAGAAGGAAGGATTATTCTCGGGGACAGTCGGAAGATGGACGATGTAGCCGACGGCTCGGTCCATCTGATCATCACATCGCCCCCCTACAACGTCGAGAAGCCGTACGACAGCCACAGCGATGACCTGTCCCTCGATACTTACCTCGAGATGCTGCGAGACGTATGGATCGAGTGCTATCGCGTGCTCGTCCCCGGGGGGAGGCTCTGCGTCAACGTGGCCAATCTGTTTCGCAGCCCCTACCTTCCGCTGAACGCGCTGATCACGCAGCAGATCACGGGCGAGCTGCCCAAGCTTGACTGCCGTTTCCTCATGCGAGGAGAGATCATCTGGGACAAGTCGATGAGCGTCGGCGCCTCGACGGCCTGGGGTTCTTTCGGCTCCCCCACCAACCCGACGCTTCGAGACCAGCACGAATACGTGATGATCTACTCGAAGGACCGATTCGCCCGGAAGCGGTACGAAGGCGCGGTGGCGGACATCCATCCCGACGACTTCGCCAAGTGGACCAAGAGCCTGTGGGCGATGGCCACGGCGAAGGCGAAGGGGATCGGCCACCCGAGCCCTTTCCCGGAGGAGCTGCCGGCCAGGTTGATCCAGCTCTACACGTTTCGGGGGGAGTGCATCCTGGACCCGTTCATGGGTAGCGGAACGGCCTGTTTGGCCGCGAAGCGGCTGGGTCGGGACTGGGTCGGCTACGATACGAGCGCCGAGTACGTCCGCCTGGCTCGCGATCGCGTCGAGGCGACCGAGGAGGAGCCGTTCGATCCCGAAGAGCTCGTGGCGCTGCGGGAGCGGCGACGGGCTGAGCGACAGGGCAAGAAATTTCGGGACGGCCGGAAGAGGAGTCGCAAGACGCCGGAGCGACTGATCGATCAAGCAGTCTCTGGGGGGGGCGGTTCCGGGGGCCGCCAGGACCGCCGGACGAGATAGAAGAGAAGGCAGTTCAGGGCCACCACGGCCCAGATCAAGGGGATCGAGAGCTTCCTGTTACGAATTCGCGTCTCCTTGACCTCCTGCATTTCCCCGTAGGCCTTGAGGGTCTCTCCAAGGATCTCGTGGATCTGCTCGGCTCGACGGTTCACCTCGTCCGGCCGAACCATGTGCTGCAGCGGCCCGAGGGAAAATGCCAGGGTCCTGGCCTCATCCAGGGCTGGACCAAAGTGCGACGATGTCTCCGCCGCCATCCCCTCCATGCGAAGGACCATTTCCTCTCCTCTGGAGATGGCGCTCTTGAGGGATCGGGCCACGCGATAGCCCCGGTCCCCCTCCTCGTGACACCGAATACAGAAGACGTCGAAGAGGCCCGGCCAGGCCTCTTCCACCCTGTGGGATGCGTGGCAGTGAGTGCAAGAGATCTGCTCGTCATCTTCGGTGAAGACCAGCCCGCCGTGATCGCCTTTGCCTAGGTACTTCGCCTCCTCCGTGTGACATCCCCCGCAGAGCTCCGGGGTCTCCTCCCGGTGGATGGGACCCCGAAACCCCATCATCTCACCATGGGCCGAGGCCTTTTCCTTGGCATCCGGATCCCCCCGATGACAGTCGACACAGCTGACATCCGCCCTCCGATGAAGGCCGCCGCTCTCCGCCCTGGCCTCCTTCTCGTGGCAGACCGAACATTCATCCGCCCCGGCCCCAGCGGCGGAGAATCCCAACCCCAGGCACACCATGAAGACAGTCCACACCCGCCTAGTGCCCATCGGGGGGACCCTCAACTTTCTGTACGGCGTGAGGAACGCCATAAGGGTCGAACTGGAAGGCCTTTCCGAAGACCTCGATCCGTCGATCCGAGAGAAACCCGAGGACGCCAACCAGGATCACGGCGAGCATCACGACCATCCCGATTCGGATCGTCCACTTTCGACGGTGCGGGTCTCGCTCCGGGCTCCGATCGATGAACGGCAAGAATAGAAACAGGATCGAGCACAACCCCACGAACAGGACGCCCGCCGTCTTTCCTGAAAGGAAACCCATGTCGGCGGGAAAGTACTTCTGCACCTGATAGATCGGTAGGAAGTACCACTCCGGCTTGATCCCTGGAGGGGTGGAAAACGGATCCGCCTTCGCTCCGAGGTGAGCAGGGAACAGGATCGCGCAGGTCGCCAGGAGTCCGACCGCGACGAGGGCGACGGTCACCTCCTTCGTCAAGTGAAGGTGGTACGGCTTCCCCTCCGCGACGAGTCGTTCGTAACCCTGCTCCTCCTCCGTGCGAACGTCCTCTATCGGTGCCAGGCGCAGTCGCGCTACGAGGTAGAGATGGAGGGAGATCAAGATGACGAGGGCGACGGGCAGCAGGATCACGTGTGCGACGAAGAAGCGACCCAGGGTCGCCTCGGAAACCTGCTCACCGCCGCGGACGAGCTCGAGTGAGGCGCCTCCGATACCGGGGAGCGCTCCCGCCCCTTCGGTGACGACGGTCGTTGCCCAGTAAGAGAGCTGGGTCCAGGGGAGCAGGTAGCCCGAGAGTCCGAACCCGAGTGCGATCATGAGAAGGAGGACGCCGAAGATCCAGGTGAGCTCCCTCGGCTTCTTGTACCCGCCGTAGAGAAAGACCCGCAGGGCGTGGAGGATCAGCACGCCCACGATGAAGTGCGATCCCCAGACGTGGAGACCGCGAACGAGCCAACCCGCGGGAATCTCCTCCCCGATCCGGCGAACCGATTCGTAGGCGGCGTCGGCCGTCGGCTTGTAGTACAGCATCAACAGGATGCCCGTCAGGATCTGGACTGCGAAGAGAATGGCGGCGGTAAACCCGAGAGTCCAGAGCCAGCCGACGTGCTTCGGAAGGGGCTCCCTCAGGTGATGACGGAGCTTCTGGATGACGGGCGCGAACCCGAGCCTTCGGTCGAACCAGGCGCCCAACCGCACCCGCCTAATCCCCGATCCAGACGTCGCCGTCCTGGATGGAGACGGGGATAGATTCCAGCTCGGAAGGAGGAGGGCCGCCCAGGACCTTGCCGTTCGTATCGAACCGGCCGCCATGGCAAGGGCACCGGATCTCGCCGGAATCGCCGTCCCACCGCACCAGGCAACCGAGGTGAGTGCACCGTGAGCTGAACGCCCGGATGCCTTTCGCATCCCGGATGACGATCACCGGCTTGCCCTGCAGGACCTCCCGTCGCATCGAACCCTCCGCGATCTCGGTTTCGAGGCCGATCGGTTTCCGCGGCGGCCCGAGAGAACCGGCGGGGGGCGCGGGCCCCAGGATCGCTCCGAGGGGGACAGCGCCTCCGGCGACCGTCGCCCCGAAGGTAGTCCAGGCCAAGGATTTCAGGAAATCTCGGCGAGGTATTTCGGGCATGTTATCTCCTTGGGTGCGTCCGGTCTCAAACCCGATAAATCGTGCAAAGTGGGAAATCGGTCCCCGTGTAGTATAATAAATGTGCTGGGGGGATGGCCTGCGGTCCTGCAGGTCGAGTGGGAGACATGCCCATGTCCAACGTCCTCATCGTCGACGACGAGCCTGAAATTCGCGAAATCGTCCGTGAGATTCTCGTACAGAATGGCCACCGCGTCACCGAGGCCACCGATGGTCTCGATGCCGTCGAGCGCCTGACTCACTCGCACTTTGACCTGATCATTTCCGACTTCACGATGCCGCGAATGGGCGGCCTGGGGATTCTCAAGTACCTCCGGAAGAATGGCGTTCGGACTCCCACCCTGATCCTGTCGGGCTCCACTATTTCGGGCCTGGACGACGAAGCCCACCTGAAAGAGCTGGGCGCCTGGGCGATTGTTCGCAAGCCGATCGAGATAGATGAGCTGATGGAGTCGATCAAGGACGCCTTGGCGCACGCGCCGGCCTGATCGTATCTCTCCGACCCCGACTGCCCCCAACCATCAGGTTCCTGAGACCGAATCCGCCGCGGGTTCTGTGTGATTACTTCGCCACGACCACGCGATTGCGGCCCAGCTCCTTGGCCTGGTACATAGCCTTGTCTGCGCGACCGATGAGGGTCTTCGACAGCTCCCCTGGAGCGAGCTGCGAGACGCCGACGCTTATCGTCACCTTCACCTCTTCGTCGTCACAGGTGACGCTCATCGCCTCCACTCCCTTCCGGATCCGTTCCGCGACCTGCTGCGCAATTCGGTCATCGGAGTTCGGGATGATCACGACGAACTCCTCGCCCCCGTAACGACCCGGGACGTCTTCCGGACGGAGGCACGCGCGAATCATCCCACCCACCTCCTGCAGGACCTTGTCGCCCGCCTGGTGGCCGAGGGAATCGTTGATGGCCTTGAAGTTGTCGATGTCGATCATGAGGAGCGATAGGGGCATTTCGTCTCGACGGTGAAACTCGATCTCCTCGTCCACCTTGAGCAGAAGAAACCGCCGGACGTAGAGACGGGTGAGACTGTCGACCGTGGCCCGCTCGTACAGGTCCGCGTTGGCGAGAGAGACGCCGACCTGGTTGGCGAGGATGAGCAGGATCTCGCGGTCGTCATCGCTGAATGTCCCACCGCTCGCCTTGTCGGTCAGGGCGAGAGCGCCCACGACGTCGCCGCGCTTCTCACCGCGACGGGCTCGAGTGATTACCGGGACGATGAGCAGGGAGGAGGACTTGTACTCCCCCGGAGATCGGTGCTCCTGGGGGACTTCTCGGTCCACGTGCGAGACGAGGACAGGCTTTCGTGAGTTGATGGCGCGCCAGGCGAGTCCCTGCCCGTCGGGGATTCGCCAGGAGCGAACCGCCTCCGGTTTCGGCCCCACCTGATGGGCCACCGAGAGGTGCTTGCCCCCGTCGTCCAGCAGGAGGAAGGAGCCTCGCGTCGCGCCGAGGAGGCGCATCGCCGCAAGGACGCCCTCCCGGACGACGGGAGCCCGCTCCAGATGGGAGGACAGCTGTCGGGTGACGCGACTGAGGATGATCAGCGCCTGGCTGAACCGTCGCGTCTTCTGATCGAGCCGGACCCGCTGGATGGCCAGCGAGGTGATCAGAGAAACTCCGGTGAGCAGATCCAGATCCTCGCCCGAGAAAGGAGTGTGGGCACGCCGGGCGTCCACCTGGAGGACCCCGAGGAACTCGTCTCCGCTGACGAGTGGGGCGCTCATCAGGGAGCGGGTCTTCATCAGCCGTACGCTCTTCTGCTTGCGGAATCTCTGGTCGGTGCGCAGGTCGACGCAGAGCACCGATTCGCGAGTCCGCATCACTTCCTTGAGCACGGATCGGCTGAGACGGACGCCCTTCATCGCCTGGTCTCCACGAACGGCGGCGGGGACGAGACGCTGTCCGTCGGGAGAGAGCAAGAGGAGATACGCGTTCTCGAGGGACAGGGCGTCGAAGAGAGTCTCGAGGACCCGATGGAGGAAGGCGTTGAGGTCCACCTCGGTGTAGATGGCACTGGAGACGCGGTAGAGGACCTCGGTGCGCTTGTCGTGATCCCCGCTGGATTTGGACTGGCCGAGGAGTGTGTGAAAGCTTTCGTACGCCTGCTGGCGAGCCCGGACCTCCCCCAGGGGTAGGTCCGGGGCGGTGACGATATCGATCCCGGCGCCCTCGTCCTCCTGCGGCGACTCCTCGGAAAAGAGCAGGACGGTGTCGCCTACCTGGATGATGTCTCCATGGTGAAGGAGACCTCCGTTGCTCGGCCTTCCGTTCACTTCCACACTGCCGGTGCACTCGAGGAGAAAGCCGCCGCCCTGCGGGACGATCACGGCGGCGCCTTCCGATCCCCTGCGATCCGAGACGGGGATGTCGCTATCGGCGGCACGCCCGAGTGTGCTTCGATCCCGGATCGCGTAGCGCGTGCCTGATTCCGGCCCTTGAATGACGACGAGAAATGCCATCTCGGATATCGAACCCTCCCCTTTTGTCGAATTCTAGGCCGCCTCTGGAGTTGAGTCAACATGAGCCGTTTACGTCCGCTCCCGGGGGTTATATAATGAAGATGACTTTTGCCTCCCTCGAGCGCGGGAAGGAGAGGCTGACGGATTGACATGACCCGATTCACACCCTTCGTCCTCTTTTCCATCATCTTCATCGGCCTCCTCGCCCCATCCAGCGCGCAGGAAGTCTCGCCCGTCTACTTCAACGAGAACATTCTGGCCGTAGACTTCCGCAACTCTCCTGCCTAGCAACGGATTGCGTCGAGGGGTTCCGCGGATCTATCCGCTCCTTGCACAAGCGGAGCAACAATTGACCCCCGGATCGGACCCTCTCGGCTCCATCGGTTCGAGGCCAAGGCCGAGTTGAACATGGTCACCACGAACGTGGTCGGTGGACGCGCCTCCACATCGGCCGTCGCTCGACATAGGCCGGCTCAGGTTCAACGCACAGGGCCGCGGCCGACAGGATAAAGGACTCGGTGGCCGGCGGGACGCACCGCGGGCCGGCTGAAGGGCAGGAGGGGACGTTGTGACCCCGCCCCACCCGAGGGGGTAGCACTAGGGGGGGTCCCCCGTCCGCCCTGCACCTCGTGTAGTGTCCCGCGGTCCTGTATTGATTGCGTGGATCATGGCAAAAGTGGCATGTCTCTAGGAAGGTCTAAATAAGGAATGTCTGCATCGTGACGTACCCTACAGGACACCTCAAGGACCATAAAGGCTTTCGTGGTTGGCGACCACTTCACCTCTCATTTGGGGAATCCCTTTGACTGAACCAGTTATGGCGCTACCATGGGTCCGTCGAAGCTGTGCTAGGCTTGGAAGGCTCCATCTGCTCCATGCCCGCGAGGGGACCTTGAAAATGAGTGACGACGTGCCTACGAATGACCCCCTAGAGGACGCGTGGCGAGTCCCGTATTTCAACAAGGGCAACGCCAGCCAATGCGGACGCAAGGGGGGGCTCCGAAACGGACAGCTCCGCCGGGAGAAAACCGAACGAACGCGACTCCTCGACGGACAGCCATGCCCGTACTGCGGCCGTTTCACGGCTGGACATGGTCGTCAACCCAAGAGGGACCCGAGAACGGGTAGATTCACTTCGACTGAACGATAGGCCACCGAAGCGCCGCCGCTTTGCCGACCTTTGACTAGGAGCCGAAGTGCTTCGACTGAGAAATCCGAAAGCTAGTGGCGTGGAATCGTCGGCCTTCCCTAACTCCAAAAAGATGAACGCGGCGAGGCTCTCTTGGGTTCCCGGAGCCCTCATTCCGCCGCTGGCGGAAAGCTGTCGAGAGTCAGGCGGATGATGTCCCCAGCGGCTTGGGGCTGCCCATGCCCCCGTGCACCGAGGAGCATACGGGCGTTCGCCTGGGCGGGAGGGCCGGTCTTGGGCGACCGATGACAGCGTATGGGGGGAGCGGAACAGAAGGTTCTCCTAGCTCAGAGCCCGCCTGCCAAAACCTAGATCAGAACTTTGGGATGGGGACGGATGTGGAATATCGGATCATTCTCGCGGGTCCATCGCCCCATGATCCCTTTCGCGTTTGTTGATCTTGGATCTCCTACGGCGGAGCCGACGATAGGCGAGGATGAGAATCACCTGGATGCTCACACTCGCCAAAGGAATGAGGGCGTTCGTATAGCGGTGCGACGGGATCGCTGATATGGGCTTCCGCCAGTCCCGGATCACATCTGTACGTGCAGGCCACAGATCTTCGAGGTTGTCAACTTGGGTAACACCCCGCCGATACAGAACCTCACGCAGGTTCCCCTTGCTGTCTTCAACTACAAAGGTGTCCGGGGCGACGTTGGACATGAAACCACTGGAGTAGTCGAAGGTAACTTCATCGCCGGACTTGACTCGAAAGCGATTGGTGCGGAACTTCCAGCCCGTGACGGCGCACCTAAGCGGAAGTCTGCCGGGATAGCGCGGATCACTCCCCAAAAGCGTGACGACAAGGTCATCATTAGTCGAGTTGATGAAACGATTATTACCCCTGTAGAACAATAGCCTGTCAAGAGGAGGGTAGTCCAGGGCGAGCGGAAGGCCCCAGTAGATGAAGCTGAAGCATATCCACAGCACGTTGACCACGATGAGGGGGACTAGGACCCATCCCCACGGGAAGCCGATGAGCCCGGTGAATTTGTCTGGCTTCGTCATCGGTTGGCGAGTCACCCTGCCTCTCCCTGTTCCGGTTTCTTCCCATGTAGCCGACGAGCCAGCGGGAACACCAGTCGCTCGACCGCCATCGCAAGAGCCCACGCCACGGTCAGGGCAAACCAACCCATTCCGCCCTGGCCCTGGCTATGTACCGTAAGCAAAGCCCAGATAGCCAGCACTATGGGCATCAGGAGGATCGCGGGGAACCGGGGTAAGATCTTGGGCCATCGTAGTCTCATGCCGGTATCAGCCCATGTAGACCGCGCGACTTATCGGTCGTCGGTGGTGGACCGCCTAGGTGGCTCCATCTCGCGCTGCGGTTTCTCCCCCCACGCGATGAGCCGATCTCGCTCGAAGGTAAACCACTTATCTGGGAGCAGGACCGGGGATGGCCCGGTGAAGACGAACAATTTCCCTCCGCGATAATAGTAGGTCTCGACGGTTACGATAGGCGGCATCCGCCCGCGGCGCAGCGCCCGGTCTCGACCGAGGACGGTCTCCTGCGATCCGGTCTCCGTCCTTTCAGGGTAGCCGTGGACATAGCGGATCGCCGATGACTCCGTCTTGCCCGCCAAGTAGATCCCCGCCCGGACATCCTCTATCTGCCGTTTTTGGGAGTACGCGCACCCCGTCGATTTTTGGGAGTACGCGCACCCCGTCGAGGTGATCACCGTCACCGCCAGGATGAGTACAACGAGCTGCTTCATGCCGGGTTCCTCCTGCTCTGCTCCTCGATATGCCACTCCAAGCTGGCCGCCTTCACGTCCACACCTATGCCTAGTCCGACGCCTGCCTGAAGGAGAAAGCAGTCCGCGAAGTCCCGCCCGCGGTTGCCGAGGTAGTTCCCCACCGTCGTCTGGCAGCCGGTGGCCACCGTGATGATCGCAATGAGGATCAAGGGCTGGAGAGGCCGAGTCCAGGGCATGGAATTCCTCCTGGCAGAGTTCAGTCTCTTCCAGGCTACCCTGCTTGCCGAGAGGATCAATGGGGACGGTGACCGAGGATGAATGCCCCGGTCAAAATGGCCGGTTTTGAAGTGACCTGTGACACCTAGCTATCGGACATACTTCAGGGCCCCCTTCACGTCTTCCGTTAGGACCCGCCGACTTATTGTCACGGCCGCCTCCATCGCTTTTTCCATTTCGAGATCAAGGAACTCGAGGTAGTCATGTTCGGGGTCCCAGCCGGGGATTTCGGTCGCTTCCCACAGTTCGAGAGCAGGCCACTCGCTATGCTCGTGGTCATGTCCGTGGTACCAGCCGAGGCTTTTGCTTATAGTCCGTTTGCCTCCGTCCTTCAAAGTCCATTTAACACCAACATAATCCCCAGGTCTGTACGACACGGCAAAAGGAATGGCGCTCTGGCGCACCTGAACGGGGTCGCGCGTCATGTCCATCAGAAAGATCCGCCCCGAACCCAGATTGTATTCCCTCCCGGCAAGCGAGAACTTTTCGCTCCCTTCGTGGCTCGTCGTCTCGTATCGAAGGGATAGCCGCCTCCTCCTCACGATGGACAGTTCCTGGTCCACTACAATGGCCCCATCAGCTTCCATGCTAACTTGAGCATGTTCGTAGATATATGAGTTGTTGGGACGTGCTCTCACGTGGACAAAGTACTTCCACCCTTCGAAGTCTCCATTGGCCATGCCAGCAAGTCCAAAGAGATAGGCCACTCCTTCCGAGGGTTTCTGGAGATTTCCGGCAATGAAGTGACCTGCTACAGGCTCTCCCCGAGTCCACTCCGTGGTGGTCGTGACTCTGTGGGGTAGTGAGCACCCAACGACGGCAACCAACAGGTACACAAGGAGAACAAGTCCGGCTGCTAAGAGCCGGGAGCCACCACCACTTCTTTTGGCAGGCTCGCTCTGCGGCACAATCCAGCTCCTTCATGAAGCCGATTCGCGATGTCTACTCTGGGTTACCTGGGGCAATGAGCCTACTCGCCGGTAGGCGGGCGCGTCAAGAACGCCCATTGAACACCTCGGCGGGGCCGAGAGCGCCGGAGCGGAGAAACCGTGGGAGAAGTGCAGAATTGAGGTCAGAGGCTTGGGCTATGGGACTGCGAGCCAACGACAATAAATCCAGCGCCCCCCAGTCAACCCACCTCGACATGCCCGAATGCCCTTCGCTAGAATGAGGGGTGTTAGAGGCTCCGTAGTATCATGACCTCCGCAGACTTTCCAAAATGACACCTCCAGCAGATCAGCCGAGAGTGCGGCCAAGCCTATGGGCCGTCATGCTCGTACTCGGTGGGCTCGGCCTCCTGCTGCTTGGGCACAAGCAAGAGTGGTTTCTCGCCGCGCTCGAAACAGGAGCGCTGCATAACCAGACCTACTTCCTCGCGTGGGGACTTGTGGGCTTGGCCTACAGCCTCCTGGCCTCATTCATGTGGCTTCGATGGGCGCGTCAGCCTGGCCGGGTAAGGCGAGTTCTGGAGCTATTCTTCCTCGTAGCCTTGATGATGGCAGGCAGCCAGGTGGCAGCTCGAAGGATCATGCATCCACTCTGGGTGAAGTTTGTCAACATGAGTTGGGACCCGGTTTCTCAGGAGTTCGTGGTCGATCTCGCATCCCCAATCGCCGCCGTTGCCGAATCCCACATCCGGGGGGATTTTCAAGCCATCGTTTCAGTCGAGGGGCTTTGGTGGAGTTCATCGCGGCAGGAATCACCGCAACCAGTGGTCGAGAGTGAGGTGGAGGAGTTCGCTGTCGGCGCTCCCGATCTTCTGGGTCACCGCCAAGAAGTCCCCATTGCGGCTTTTCATTGGTTCGGCGGAACGCCCTGGCAGGTTGAGACAATCCGCCTGCCATGGAAGCCAAAGAGGTTCGGGTCTCATAGAGCCTTCGTAGTTCGGGTGAACGCCGCGCTTGTGAATCGAGGGGGAAAGAGAGTCGGTGGGGAATCAAGCTATTACATCACGAGGGAGGCCTACCCCCCGCGCGGATTGGACTTTGCCGATCCCCTTGAGCCTCGCATGGATGCATTCAAGACAGAAGGGTGGGCTTGGATCTCGGACCCTGATCGAAACCGGGCTCCATTTCGGGTGCGACCACCGCCGCCGCCGGGCGTCGTCATCATCCGCGAGGACGTTCGAGTCAATCCGAGAAAGTAGTGGGTACGTAGCGGCAGGCTCGATGAGAGAAGCCCGCGACCCCGAGTACAACGGAACCGGGCTAGGTAGGATGACCCGGGGCCGCGAACCTACTATTCAATTGCCTGACATGGTGATCAATGGAACCGCCAGAGCGCCATGTCGCCGCTGCCCGCAACAAGCACCCCGCTCGCAATCATCCAAGCTGAGGGCCCACGCACCGGCGCTATTGAGAACTGTCTTACTTTCCGTGAGTGAGCGTGCATGTTGGAATCGTGAAGGGCCTACTCACGGCCGTATCCCCCTGAGATTGCAGTCTTCATCTTTTCCTTTGCGAATTGTTTCATCTTGACTTCCATGAACGCCGCCTCAACAGCCGACATTTTATTATCTAGTTCGATGCGTTTCTCTCTGGTTTCGTGCCTATCGACTGGGACCCAGGCTTGCAAGCTGTAGTCGTAGTACCACGTTCGCCCTTCGCTCGTGTCGACGAGGTAGGTCGTATGTTTCAAGAGTTCTGCTCTCCGCTGTCGAGTCCTGAGATCGTAGACTCCTTCGGTTGCTGTGTTGTGGGTGATGTTCTCTCCGAGAGGCCGCAGCACTATCGCGTAGCGCCCAACTTCAGAATGCGTGGCCTCATCGGAAGATTCCGTACAGCCTATGCACATGAGAATGAAACCTAAAGCCAAGACCATCCTTTCGAGAGTCATCTTACGCGCCCTCCAAGCAAAAGGCGCCACCCGCGATTCCCCGGGTAGCGCCCCTGCAAGAGGGCATGGACCGGAGGCACGAAGGTGGTGCAAAAACTGCGCGGCAGTCCCGATTCGCTTTTCGGAACCTGTAGATCGTCCATAGCCCTCAAGGCGCCGCACCAATTCGTCGTTCGGAACGCGGGGTATCATAGACCCCAGGGCGCTGCACATGCAGCCTTCAGAGGCTCTACGTCCCTTTCCTAAACTTGATTTGACGATGGGGACTCTTGAACGATGAGATGGTAGACGGGGCCGGGGGCCAGGGTCAAGGGGGGCTCCGCCCTGGGGCCAGGGGCATCGTGTCGCTGAGGACGGGCGCTATCCTAAGGTCACAAGGCTGGCGTTGAATTAATCGTAGAAGATGCAGACACCGCTGAGCGTCGCGATACCAAAGTCGGCACCAGGTGCCATGCTGCTATACGGCGGGGTTCTTGCCGGGAACCAGGACAAATCCGGCTTCCCGAAAGTCGTCATCGTAAGTGAAGACGTTTTGGAACCCATTCTCCCGCATGACAAAGAAGCTCGTATGGTCTACGAAGCTCGCATTCGGCATGCGTCGACTTCTGATCTCCAGCAGCGCCTGAGATGCTATTCGGAAATCACTGCTGCCAATCCAGGATATCTGGTCGGAGTCTATGAGCTTTCGCCCGACTTCGTACGCTCTCAGCGGGCCTAAGTGCCGTTGAACCAATGCGACGACTTCCCAAAAGACGAGGTGCGTTGAAATCGCGACAACACTCCTGGGGTCGGCCCTGATGTGCTCTTCCCAGAATTCTCGTGCGGACACATGCCAAGCGTCTGAGCTGTCCTCGAGTGCATAGAGCCCCGAAGTATCTAGGAACAGCCTCATCCTTACCGCTGGGTCAGGTAATCGTCATGTCGCTCGGAAATGTCTCTAAACCCTGACGCACTTGGGGCCATGCCCAAGAGGGCCAATGAATCTCTCGTGTGCCGAGCCTCTTCCAGGAGTTCGAACGCCATCTCCTCCCTATGAATCTCCGCGTACTCCCTCGCTTCCCGTAATTGGTCTAGCGAAAGCCCTGGTAACCCCTCGGACACTTCGGACAGAGAGAAGCCACTCTTCACGAATGCTAGGTATACCCTGGCGACCGAGAATTCGGTACCGCGTACGAGGGCACGCCCACTAAGAGAATCGATGCTGATAGTGCTCTCAACGGAAGACGTGAAACTCGGAACTACCCTGATCGCGGACATGGCCAGAGTTGTGCTTTCAGAAGTAGAGACCTGATCTTCATCGGGCACCCCGATTTCTGCGTTCTCGACCTTTGACTCGATAATGATGCACGAATGTTCGAGATTCATTCTGTAGCCTCCGGCCAAATACTATTCTCTTCCAAGCAGTCCGGCACACGATTGTCAGCCCATTGCCATATCTGCAGCAGTACCTGCGGATCTAGGTGATCAGACATCTGCCGGTTGTTCACATCCAGGTTGATGTTCAGCGAGTAAAACCCTTCTGGAGACACAGCCAGCTTGAAACTATGACGGAGATTCATGACACGTCCCTTCGGGCCATCCTCGATCTTTGTGAAAGCGACCTCCAGATCCTGGACTTTTGCAGATCGCCCGACCAGCAATTCCATCACGCGGGGCAGTTCTTCCTTGGCGATCGGAGCCAGCTCTATCTCGAATATCTTCCCAGCACGATAGTATCGATACCCAGGAGTCAAAGCACTCTGTGCTGCCAAGAACGCTGCCATGGCCTTCTGCGACAAGTCTCTCGCCCAGGGATCGCTCACGGCACCCGAATCCACAGGCTCTCCCGTGACAATTCTCAGGAGGACGGCGTTTAGAGCATCCTTTTTCACTATCAGTGACGAAACGTCCACCTGTCCCACTCCTACATAGTATCTCTTGACGATGTTGATAAGTGCATCCTCGTGCTGAACTTTTGTCTCCCCTTCGACAAGGTCAGGCCACTTTTCCCTGAATGCGGAGACTATTGCCTCCGACTGATCCTTGGGAAGAGGAACTTTCAGCAGGCTCGTGCGGCACCCATACCTGACTATCAGTCTCCGAACCGGTGTGCCGAGAACTTCAATTGCCATGGGGCTCTCCCTCGCTTACCATCCTGCGCCGCCGGAACACCGCACAATCGATACATTCAACATTCTTTTCATGCCGGCTATTGAATTATATAATACTCTGGCAGGCTTGCCAGATTCAATGCTTACCTCTACATAATACTGGCTGACCGAAACACCTTGGGCGGCCTCATCGACCGGCTCCTGGCCGGCCCTGACGATCAGATCGGGGCAATCCCACAGGGGACCGGGCGCCGGCCAATCTGGCCCCGCTCGAATTTGGCCGCGTGAGCTGTCGGTGGTTGTGAGAGGATGGTGGTGGCTCGCCCCTGCGTAGTCTCGGCTCCGTGGGGGTGGGCCGTTGCTGCCGCCCGACTCCTGGCAGGGTCGAGGCGGTGAACACCGTGAGAGAGAAAGGAGTCTCACGATGACGCACGCATTGTACTCCCCCGATCCGACTCCCCGCCAGTTCGATTGCGACCGTCTAATCAATTACGTCCGCCTCCGCTGCCAGTCGCTCGACCTTCCCCAACGGGCTCGCGACATGATCGAGACGTTCATGCGCGGGCTCTCCGCGCAGCCACTCCAAAGGCGAGATGTGCTATCCCTGGCCTGCATGGCCATCGCGGGACTGCGCCTCCGTTTCGAGCCGCCGCAAGATCCTGTCCCGCTATGGACCATCTGGATCGACACGACCTTTGAAGAGTTCATCTGTATCCGAGACCTCAGCCCGGACATGGTAGAGGCGTTCGGGTTCCCCGACGACCAGGGTAAGGCGGGCCAATTGTTCACCATTAACCTCATGCTCCAATTGGAGAACAGCATCGAAGAGATGAGGGCCTTCCCGATTCCGCACCCGGAGTTAAAGGATGCTTGGCTGACGGCGCGTGAGACCCAACTGCCGAGCGCTGACCGGGAGAAGGCTTTCAGAGACGCGCATGCCCAGGTGCAGGCGATGATCGTGTGGTTCGCCGTCGCGCGGAAACATACCCGGGGTGCCCTGTGTTCCGTCTACAAGGACATGGAACCCACTGTCGAGGATGTCAATTCGGCCTTCGTAGCGTACTTCCTGCCTCTGCTGACGGAGCGTCTTTCCTGGAAGAAGGGGAAGGGCGGGCTGGTACTCAGAGACCACCATCGGCCAATCCGGGATGCGATACTCAAGTGGGAGCGCGACAAATCAACCCGCCCTCAAGAGCCGGACCACGGGGAGATGGAATGGGAGAAAATCCATCAGGCGGAAGCGCTAGACCAACCTGCCCCCCACGAGCCAGAAGAGGGAAGAACGGAATGGTCTCCAAAATGGATTGCCCCGATGGAGAGCGCCAGCATCCCCATCGGAGGGAACGATGACAACCTATCCATGGCTGATTCCAAGGAGGACGACCACGAGGCAACCGTGGTGGACTCGGTACTCGCCGCGGAGATCGTCGAGGTTATCCGTGAGGAATTCGGAGAGGATGGCGTGATCGTATACGAAGGACACTTCGCCACGTCGTTCCCAATCTCTCGGCCCGAGCTGGAGACCTTAACGGGCATCACCGTCGAACGCCAACGCAGCCTGGAGAGGAAGATCGGCGTTCTCCTTCGACACCGCTTAGGAAGCGATCTAGGGTAGTAACTCTCTTCTGACTCCCGCCGCCAAGATTTTCCAAGATTTCACCCCAGATCTGAGCCCCCAGCCTCCCTTAGATGGGCATGGAGCGAGAGAATCCACCCCAGGCCCAGGCTAACCGTGTTCGCTCAGTCGTTTCGAGCGTCAAGGCGATCCTCTTGCCTGACATCGCCACTCCAAAGGTGATCTCAGGGTTCCTGGGCGTATCCGCCCGATGCGTCCGCTCGATGCTACGCGCAGGGGACCTGCCCGGCAGGCGCGTCCGAGGCCGCTGGTACAGCACCAAGGTGTCGCTGCTGCGGGCGCTCGCGCCCGAGCACGAGCAGGAGCGGCCACCTACGACCAGGGGACCCCGGATGATTCCCCGCCAAGGGGGGTCCTCGTGAAGCCAGTAGCCGTTTTCGTCCGAGAGGCCGGGGAAGCCTTTGGCCTCAGCAGGCAGGCCGCATGGCGACGGATGCGGAAAGGGGACTTCGGGCCGGTCCGGCAACTCCCGGGCGGTGGGCGGATGTTTGTTTTGCGGGAGGATTTCACCGCAGCTATCGAGCGGATGGCCATCGAGCCCACGGCCGAGCAACTCACGCGGAAGCCTCGGCGCCGAGACCTAGCAAGCGTCCCCGTTGAACTGGATCGATTTCTGGACAGCAAGCCGAAGCGCGGAAGGAAGTAAGAAACGAATCGGCAAGTCCCCCTGAAAACGAAAACCCCCGGCTGCAACCGGGGGCATAATGAGGAGAACTGATGGCAGCCAGTATCGTAAGGATTCCTCGCGGGCGATTCAACCCATCGTGTCGCGACGGCGAGGCGGGACACCGCCTCCTTTATCGGCAGGCGTTCGGCTTCCTCAGCTTGGGAGCGAACCTCGCTCGAACCCGCCGACGCCTTCGACAGGTGCGCGAGGGGATGCGACTTCGCATCCACGATCACGGCCTGGAAGCAATCCTCCGGCGAGCGAAGGAGCAGGCACGGGCATGAGCAAGACACTGCGGGAGCGAGAACACGTGGTACGGAGGCTGGCGACCCTAGCTCAACAGATGTGGGAGGTGGACCGCAAGTCCGCAAAGGTCATGCTGGAAGTGCTCAGGCAGGAAACCGGAGCCGAGTTCCTATCGGATGGGGACCTTGAAGACATCGTGAGACGGTTCGCCCTTCTGGAACTTCGCCAGACCGCCAGGGACCTGAGCAAGAACGGACGAGCGGATTCGGAAAGCGTGATAGAAGATCTCAGCCGCACCACGGCCGGTTCACTATTCTCTGAACATGAATTGCGAATGTTGATTCGCCTCGCGCAGGTACGCTCCGATGGCCTGTTCGCTGTCTCAGCCGATGTCTTGATGGAGATGGAGTTTCCCGAACCTGAACTGATCGTACCGGGGTTCATCGCCCAAGGACTGACCATCCTGGCGGGCAAGCCAAAGGTTGGAAAGTCCTGGCTAGCCCTCGGCATTTCGTTGGCTGTCGCCTCGGGCGGCGTGGCGCTCGGCAGCGTCCCCGTCAAGAAGGGAAGAGTCCTGTATCTGAGCTTGGACGACATCAGCGAAAGGCGAATCCGCGAGCGAATTGGAATCCTAACGCGCATCGGCCCCGTTCCTGACAACTTGCACATCCGCGCTACGTGGCCGCGCTTCGATCAGAGAGAGCTTGGACTGGAGGAGCTGGAGGCGTGGCTGATCCAGCACCCGGACACGCGCTTGATCGTTGTCGATACCTTGGCGTGGGTGAGGCCCCTGCGTACCAGGGGAGGTGACCCCTACGCCGAGGACCACGCCGCGATCGCCAGCATCAAGGCCCTGGCGGAGCAGAGGAATGTATCCATCATCGTCGTCCACCATCTGCGCAAGTCGGAGTCTCCCGATGCCGTAGATACTATTAGCGGGACGCTCGGCTTATCAGGGACGGCGGACGGGCTTCTCATGCTCAAGCGGGAGGGCGGGAAGACGGATGCCGTCCTGCATGTCCTCGGCCGGGACGTTGAGGAGCAGGAGAAGGCGCTCGGCTTCGACGCGCCCTCCTGCTGCTGGAGCGTCCTGGGGGACGCCGAGGAGGTTCGCCGCAGCAAGGAGCGGCAGGCGGTCATCCGAGTGCTGGAGAAGACGAGAGAGCCCCTCACGTACCAGGAGGTGGCCGACGAGCTTGGAGAAGAATCAAAGTCGGTCAAGGTGAAGATGTGGCGGATGTGGAAAGCGGGGGAGATCCAGAAGAAGGACGGCAAGTACACGTCGGGGTAGACCCCCGTTACCGCCGTTACCCTGTAACCATTCGTGGCGTTCAATCGTCCGCACCAGTCCAGGCGCGGTAACGCGGTAACGGGGGTAACGGGGGTCGCCTCCTACCCGTCAGCTATCGGAGCAGGACCTTGCGTACGGTACGCGCTCTCGACGCTCAAGATCGGGGTTGTTGGCTCAGGCTTGCTTTCGAAGCAAGAGACTTGCATACTTGAACTTAGCCAGGACCTTCGCCTCCCAACACTGACTGAGCCGACAGGTGTAGATGCACAGCCCCTGCAGAATGGGCTAGAATGTGTACAGGCGGTTGGACGAGACAGAATTGGCAGACGTGGGACCAGCGGCGTCACGTGACCACTACACAGCGAGCCTGGGAGAAGAGTGACGTGAAGACGAGGACAGGCTTGAAGAAACAGCCGTCTCAATATGACCCGACATTGGGCCGGGACAGGATTCGTAGTATGGAGATGAACTGTCTGAACAATTCAGACTGCCTGTTCCGCACTGGGGATCATAAGCGGCAGTACTTCCAGAAACTGAACAGTATTGTGGGCGCAAGCAAGGGAGAATTCACGAAATACATCTACGTAGAGCACGGCTGCGACGGAACTATCCACGGCCGGCCGATTACCAAAGCGCTACTGGTAGGCAAAGGGGCAACGCTATGAGGACTCCCATCCCTCTCCACCTTCCTCCAGGTGCGGAATCGTATGGCAACTTATATTCAGACTTTGCTGCGGACGATCGCACACAAGACGTCCTCGCCGTGAATCTGCCCAGCGGCCATACCATCGATGTCGGCTGGTACCCAGAAGACGATCCAGATGGTTCCTTTGTCATCCGCGTGTTTTTTGGAACATGGGAAGATCAGAGGCACGACGAGTTTCTCACGAAGGACGTGAACGAGGCTGCTGAAGCCGTGGAGAGGCTCGCGATTCTGTTCTCGCCCGCAAGCTTTGCGACCTCGGCGACTACAGGCGACGAGGCCAATATGCGAAACCAAGAGCCCGTAGCGGTGTAGGTGGCTCGATGCCTCGTCCACTGTACATTCTCTGCTGTGAATCCTATGCAGTTGATTCACAAACAGGGAAGCTGAGCATTTTCAACCTGCTTGAGCAAATCATCCGTACTAAAGAGTCTTCTCCCAAGAGTGGAAGGGACGTCCCCAGGCCGGCTCTCAGTTTCGTTGGTATGGCGGCCTGGGGGAGGGAAGAGAATGATGATCCGAATAATGAGTACGAGTTCGACCTTCGGATACATCGCCCAGGTGAGGGGGAGGTAATCGTTGCGAGGGCGGGGAAGTTCATGTTTGCGCCGCTTCCGAAGCTTGCCTATCGGTTTATTGTGCATATGTTGAATACTGACTTCTGGCAGGAGAGCGGAGAGTTTCGGTTCGAGAGCCGGATTAGAGAGATCGGGTCAACTGAGTGGCTTAGCCAGCACTATCCTGTTTCCGTCACTGTTCAAACCATCGCGCGGAAAGCGCCGCAGGCTCCTGCAGGCGGGTGAGCCACTAGGTCAGGCCGCGCTCTTATCCTCACCGAATACGCCATCCTGTTCCCGGCCCCCTCCACAGCCGAGCCCTGCAACCGGATCATCCCCCGGCCCACCGCGAGCCGAACCGTACAGCGGGGGCAGCCCGAGAGATTCAATGCGATGTTCCGCCAGTTCCTGGACCTAGGCCACAGTCGCGGAGAGTCCGAGCTAGAAGCAGTCCGGCAGATGCTCGATGAGGATGACGGCAAAGCGCACCAGACCGACGCGACTTGAATGGACCCCGACCCCACCCCTGAAAAACCCCATGGAATATCTATTGACACCCGGGGGTATCCCCAGGTATACTCTCCCGTGTAGTCTAGAAGTATCGAGGCCGCGTGACGACGGAGAGGAGGAAGCATGGGACGGAAGAACCGGGGAATGGGAGAGAAGGCCCCGAAGGATGCGGCCATTCTTCTGAAGCTACCCCAAGCCCTCAAGGATGCGCTTCAACGAATGGCGGACGACGATAGCCGACCCCTGGCAACATACATACGGTTGACGCTGCTCCGGCACGTCGAGAGCAAGAAGGGAGGAAAGCGATGAGGATGAAGACAGAGAGAAAGAAGGCAGGCCGTAGATCCTTCGGGAGCGTTATCCCTTCCCGTGGACGTGAAGGATTCCGCCTTGCTTGGTCCTGGCAGGGACACCGCCACTGGCGTTACGCGGGACTGACCCGCAAGGAAGCTGAGCGCAAGGCCCGATCCCTACAGGTGGACCTGGACCGCGGAGTACCTCACGATGAGGCCGTGGCAAAGGTATGGGGCGATACCCCCAAAGGAGAGCTAACCTTCCGGGAGGCCGCGAAGCACTACCTCGCAGGCGCGGAATCGAGACTCCGACCCCGCACCATCTACAACCTATCCCACCGGCTCCGGCTGATTCTCCAGGCGGCATGGGGAGACGCGCCTCTGGCGTCTATCACCGTACCGGACATCGAGCGGTGGAGGGATGGGCGGAAGAGGGAAGGGATCGCGGTGAGTACCTGCAACAGAGATCTCGACGCGATTCGAGGCGTACTCTCCTGGGCGGAAGCCCGTGGATACGTCCCGTCGAACCCGGCCCGTAAAGTAAAGGCTTTCTCCGAGAAGGGGCGGGAGCGTAGGATGTATCTTACAATCGAGGAAGCGGCTCTCTTCCTCCAGGCCGCACAAGATGAGGGGGATGCGCTCGTGCAACGGTTCCTGATCGTAGCCCTTCGGACTGGAGCGCGCCGGGGGGAGTTACTCTCCCTGGAATGGCGCGACGTGCCCATTAATCGCGCCGAGATGACGATCCGGGCCGAAGTATCGAAGTCGCGGAAGACGCGGATCGTTCCCCTGGGAAAGACGGCCATCGAGACGTTCCGGCAGCTACGGGGCGGGGAGAAGATCATCAAGGCGGACGGGACCGACCCGGTATTTTCCGAGAATGGCAAGCCCTTGACCGTCTGCAGGCTTCGCTACCACTTCCGCAAGATCAGGACACGGATGGCGAAGGTGGACGGCTTTCCCGCCGAGAAGCTGTCGGAACTCGTGATCCACTCTCTGAGACACACCTTTTGTTCCCTGGCCCTCCAGGCCGGAGTAAACCTCTGGACGGTGCAGAAGTGGGCGGGCCATTCGAGCGCGGCCATCACGAGTACCATCTACGGCCATTTCGACTCTCAGGCGTCCCGTCCGTCAATGAACATCCTGGACCGAGCCCTTGACTGCGGGGATACTGAGAAGAAGGGGAGCGCCGAAGGTGGAGCGTAGGACCGAGATGGACTCCCGCTCCGAGGGGCCGGGGGGAATCGGTGCACAACTGGAGCTACAATTGGAGCTACAAACGGGGCGC
This sequence comes from Planctomycetota bacterium, assembly GCA_027296055.1. Classification (GTDB taxonomy): domain Bacteria; phylum Planctomycetota; class JAPUJT01; order JAPUJT01; family JAPUJT01; genus JAPUJT01. The sequence goes on from JAPUJT010000033.1 coordinate 44,006, forward strand.
GACGGGACGCAACAAATGAAACGGTACGCGACGTGGACTCTGGCCCTAATTCTCGCCAGCATCACGGGATATGGCCCTTGGGGGGTCCTGGACGTAGATGCCTGGGATGATTCTCCTCCGGTCTACTTCAACGAGGACCCCGTCCTTCTCTCACGTGTTCGGAAATTCCTCGAGGAGGAGGAGGCAGGGCGGTACGGGCAGGCCATCGACATCTATCGAGAGGTCGCTTCCTACATCTCCACGCAGCCTTCGGATCGCCCACACCTCTACCAGGCCGAATCGGGACTCTATCTCCCCGTCGAGGTCTATCTTCGGGGGCGGGTGATCTCCTTTCCCGCGGAAGAGATAGCGTCCTTTCGCCGTGAAGCGGACCTGCAGGCGAAGCCCCAGTGGGAGGAGATCCTCCGGCGAGGGGATGTGAGCCGACTGCGGGGTTTCATCCGGAAGAACCCCCTGTCGAGCTACATCTCGCGCGGTGTCGAGTCCCTGGCGGCCTACCATCTGGAGCGAGGCGAGTTCGATGAGGTTCTGGGAGCCCTCGCCTTTCTCCAGCGTCCCGAAGACTGGAGCCCTGAATCGAGGCTCCTCCAGCGGATCGCCCTCCGATCGACGGGAAGGACCGACCCGGGAGGCGAGTCGGACGAAACCCCGCTGGCCCTCGGCGGCGACCAGCGATCCTCGAAGGAGATCCTGGCCGATCTGGTCGAGGCGGTTCCCCTGACGGGCTGGCGCGCCTTCGGGGGAGATTCGTCACACTCGCTGGCGCCAGAGATCGCCTTCGATCCGGGCAGGAGGATCGCCTCGGGAGTCTTCAAGGAGCCGAAGGCGGCGAAGGCGCTTCTCGACAGGACGGGAGAGCGATCGTCCTCCGCCGGCGCTCCGCCCTTCATCCCCTACTTCCCCATCCACGACGGCCGGCGACTTCTCTTCTCCGACACGTTCGATGCCTACTGCCTCGATCTTCGTGATGGCTCTCTCCTCTGGAGCCACTCGCTCCGGAAGGACCGATCCGTCCCCTGGGAGTCCGCCGCCGGTGGTCATTACCCCGTCGCTGGACGGCAGGCGGTCTACGTGACCCTCTCTCCACGTGAGGCGGCCGAAGTCTCGATGGAGGAAGCGGAAGACGCCGAGACGCGCGATTTCACCCCGGGGGAGGGATACCGGGTCATGGCCCTCGAGATTTCCACCGGGGAGACGCTGTGGGATACGTCGAAGCGCAACGACCTTGGAGAGGAGTTCACCAACGCTGCCTTCGTCTCATCTCCCCTCTTGCTTGGCGATCGCCTCTACCTGCTCGTGACTCGACTCGAGAAGGAGGCGTCTGTTTCGATTATCTCGTTGAACGCGGTCACGGGAGACAAGATCTGGGAGACCCACCTTTGTACGGCGTTCTCTCCGTTGATTCTGGGCCGGGGGCTTCGAGGAGCCTACCTCGCCGGCGGGAAGAGCCGCATCTACGCATGTACGAATCTCGGCGCGGTCGGCTGCCTCGACGCGGCGACCGGTGAGGTGGTATGGATACGAGCCTATGATCGTTATCCCGCCGCCACGCTGGATGATTTCCTCGAGGCCGGACGGGAACCGCCGGCAGAAGCGCCGATCCTCACGGACACGGCCCTCCTCGCTGCCCCCAGCGATTCCCCGTATCTGTACTCGCTCGATCGGGACAACGGGCGGGTCCTTTGGCGCTTCGAGCGAGGAAAGGAAGAGGCGCTGATCGGCGTCCGGGGAGAGACCGCCATTCTGGCGGGAGACGGAGTCCTGGCATTACAGGTCGAGACCGGGAGGGTGGCCTGGCGCGTCGACGCCCTCGCCGGAGCGCTGGCGGGTCGGCCGGCGATCGGAGGAGACCTCCTCTACGTACCGACGACCAAAGGGCTATTCCTCCACCAGGCATCGGACGGGACGGCGGCTGGACATTACGTCTGGTCGAACCCGGATGAGGAGGCGGGCAACATCCTCTTCGCCGGCCGTCGGATGCTGACTATCTCTCGACTGCGCGTGAACATCTACGAGGACCGGGCGGACACGCTGAGAAAGCTCTCTGCCTTGCCGCCGTTCCCCGCCCGTCACGGGGAAAGCGAGCTTCTCCTACGGCGTGGAAATGCGAGGCAAGCGATCCGTGTGCTGGAGGGAACGGTTGCCCTGGCGAGGGACGAGGCGGAGCGAGATGCGGTCCGTCAGTCCCTCGCGCGTGCGCACCTCACGCTCGGGGAGAAGGCCGTGGGGAGGGGCGACTTGCCGGCGGCCGTCGCGTCGTTCGAGGAGTCGGCCCGAAATCGCCAGCCCGCCGACCGAGCAGCGCTCCTTCTCCGGATTGGAAAAATTCACGAGACCGTCGAGACCCCCAACAAGGCGCTGCCGGCCTACCGGAAGATCCTCCTGGAGTCGTTCGAACTCTTCGCCTCGACCGGGAGCCTTCCCTCTCATGCGGCCATCGTGGCCTCAGCGAGGATTCGACGTCTCGTCGAGAAACACGGCCGGGGGATCTACGAGCCTTTCGAGAGACAGGCGGGTCGGGAGCTGGCGATGGCGAAGAAGCTGGGCAATCTGAGCGGCTACCAGAAAGTCGTCGCCGCCTATCCGAACAGCGCCGCGGCCCGAGAGGCCAGTCTCGCTATCGCGGAGATCTACGAGGGTCTGGATCAGTACAGCCTCGGAGCAAGCCATCTGGCCGAACTGATCCGCAGGCATCCAGATGTCGCTCCTGATATCTACAGGAAGCTGGCGTCGCTTTACGAACGATCCGGCCGTCCCGGTCGCGCTCGGAAGACCCTGCTGAGTCTGGCAGAGGGCGGAGAGACAGGGCTCGAGATCGCGGAGGCGATAGAACGCCTCGAGGCGATCGGCGGTGATCTGCCGGATGTCTCACCCGCATCCAAGCTCCTCTGGCGCTCCACGACGAGCCTCTCCCCGACGAGGCTCCAGATCCTGGTCCCCGAATCCCCCCGCATGGCGGATCTGTTCGTCGTCAGCAGCAGCGGAGCGATCGAAGTGCACGATGTCCGCACCGGCCTCTTGAGATGGCGCCGGATGGGTCTTTCCGGGCGCAGGCGCAATCGAATTGTCGTTCAAGGGAACCGAATCCTCCTTCCAGACCCGGACCTTGCGGGGATCATTGCGATCGACCTTCTGACCGGAGACGAGATATGGAGGAGCCGATTGCCGGGCGAGGATGGGGAGCGCCCGCCGGAGTTGCTCCGCAAGATCGCCGCCGACGATCGGCTCGTGGCCGCGACCGCGATCGGGGGTGAAGTCTTTCTCTTCGCCCTGAAGGACGGGGAGCTGATCCGGGCCGAGGCGGTGCCGAATCTGGATCCGGATAAGACTCCGGTGATGCACGGGGGACGCGCCATCGTCACCCTGCGACCTGCCGGAGTGGCCCGCATCGATCCGGACCCCGCACCGCCGCTCCGGTTCGAGCGGCCTGGAAGGGGCCCCTCCCTGGCAGGTCTCCCGGTCGTCGATCCCGACGGTCGACTCATCATCCTTCTCGGGAGCAAGCGGATCATCTCGCTGAACATGGACGATTTCTCCGTCGCCTGGGAAGCAGAATTCGAATCCACCTCTCATATCCTGCTTCCTCCGGGCGGTGGAACCGTCATCGTTTTCCCCCACCGACAGGGAGACAGGATCATCCGGGCTCTCGACTCGGCAACGGGGGTAGAGCGATGGAGCGAACCTCTGGAGAAGAGATCGAGGGCGGGACCCGTCGCCATCGACTCGGAAGCCGTCTACCTGACTCATCGAGGAGACGGCGGGACGTGCCGGGCGCTCTCGATCGCGGACGGTCGCCTCCTCTGGGAGCGGAAAGGGGTCGGGGTCCCTCGGGAACTCCACGTGACGCGTGGATATTTGCTTTCGGTGGATCACGACAGGAGCCCGCCCAGGTTGATCTTCCTCAACCGGGCCCAGGCGGGCGAAGGGGAGGAGACGATAACGGTCCCGATGGATCGCTACTCCGTCGTCGCCGTCTCGGATGAGATGATCCTCGTGGCGGGGTCTACCGGGCTGTTCGGTTATGGTCCGCTCGACGCAGAGGCGGTCCGCAGCGAGCTGGCGGCCCAGGAGGAAAGCGGGGCGGCCCTGAACACGATTGCCGCCACGCGGTTCGCGCTGGGTCAGCGGAGGGAAGCGATCGAGCTGCTCGCGCAGGCGGCCTTGGCCGAGGATCTCACCGCGGGGCAGCGCCAGGGCCTGTTCGATCAGATGGCGGGATACAGGGCGGCTCTCGCGGAGGAGGAGCCGGAAGAGGCCATGATACCTCGACTCTACCAGCCGCCGGACATCGACGGTGAGCTGAGGGACTGGTATTCCGATGCGGCTCGCGTCGATTTGAATAGTCCGGCGAACATCTCCAAGATCCTCGGATCGGGCCCCGGGGGGGTTCCCTGGGAGGGTCGTGAGGACCTCTCGGGAACGCTGTACATGGGCTGGGACAACAAGAACTTCTACTTCCTCATCGATGTAAACGACACTGTTCTTCGACCCTACGAGGGCGGTGACGAGGTAAAGGAATGGAAGGGAGACTGCCTGCTGATCGCGATCGACACCCGGAACGATCAGGGGTACAAGCCCCGCGGCGACGACTTTCTCGTGACCCTGGCCCTGCGGGCCCCGGGTGATGACGACGAGGATGAGGAGGAGCGGGAGCGGAACAAGCCCAAGGGGAAGTACTTCGTGAAGCGCAAGGACGACAACAGCGGCCTCGTGTACGAGGCGGCGATCCCGTGGGAGGTGTTCCGCGACTACGGTGTGGCGAACCTGGATCCGGAAAAGGGGCCCGAGCCGGGGTTCCGGTTCGGCTTCAATCCAGTCCTGACCGACGACGATGGAAATGGCAGGGCGAGGAAGACGCTCTCCTGGACGCCCGGAATCCGGATCAAGGGATTGAGGGGACAGCTCTACGATCCCGGCGAGATTGTGCCGAAGTACTACGGCAAGGTCATCCTGAAATAGACACCGAGGAATCCGTGTCCGAGTTGCAAGGCGTGATCCTGGCAGCGGGCCGTGGGACGCGAATGCATCCCATCAGCCCTCGATTTCCCAAGCCCATCCTGCCCATCGGAAACCGGCCACTGGTGACGCTCCAGGCGGAGGCGATGCGAGATGTCGGTATCACCGAACTGACCGTGGTGATAGGACATCTCGGTCATGAGATCGTCCGCGAGCTCGGCGATGGTAGCGATCTCGGTCTGCGGATCCGCTACGCCGAGCAGCAGGAGACCCTCGGGATCGCTCACGCGGTAGGCATGCTGGAGGAGCAGATCCGAGGACCCTTCCTCCTCTTCCTCGGAGATATCTATTTCGAGTTCATGCAACCAGGCTCGCTCTCCGAGATGATCGAGGAATTCCGGGCCGAGGAGTACAACGCCGTGCTGGCCGTCAAGGAGGAGGAAGCCCCGGAGGCGGTTCGCAAGAACTTTGCCGTGATCGAGGACGATGAAGGGCGCGTCTGCAGAGTGATCGAGAAACCGCGTTACGCCGAGAGTCGGATCAAGGGGTGCGGGATCTACCTGTTCGACTTGCACATTTTTGATGCGATCCGTAGGACGCCCCGGACGGCTCAGCGGGATGAGTACGAGATCACCGACTCCATCCAGATCCTGATCGATTACGGTCGAGATGTTCGGGCGCGGAGAATCCTGTCCGAGGATAGAAACCTCTCGGTGCCGGCCGATCTGCTCGAATCCAATCTCCTGGCGGTTCGACGCTCCGGTGCCGAGTCGATCCTCGGGGTCGACGTGAAACTGCACCCGGGGGCCCGCGTCCTGCGGAGCGTCATCGGGGACGGCGCCGTCGTGAAGGGCCCCATATCGATCACGGATTCGCTGGTGTTCGCCGGTGCGGAGGTGCCAGACAGCAAAGACATCCATCGATCCATCGTGACCCCACAGACCCACATCCGCTGCTGAAATTCATGACGCGCACCAATTACCAATTGCTCAATCCGTGCGCGTCATGAATTGAATCGCAGGAGGAAGCGTGTGAAAAATGTCGGCTAGACGGAAACCGAGGCCGGTCCGGTTCCACCGGAGTCTGCACAGCAGAGAAGAGGCCGAGGCGGTTGCCCGCGTCCTCCGGTCCGGTCGAACGGGCGGCGGAGGCAAGGTATCCCGCCGGGTAGAAAGCGTGATCCGACGCTGGACGGGGGGCGCCCGGGTGCTCCTGACCCCGTCCGGCTCGGCCGCCCTGGAGATGGCGTTCCAGGCGCTGCGCCTCCGTCCTGGCGACGAAGTGATCCTCCCATCCTTCGCCTTCGTTTCCGCGGCGAACGCCATCCTTCGCGCAGGTGGCCGACCTGTGTTCGCCGAAGTCGAGGAGGAGTCGCTGAACCTCTCGCCTGATGACGTTCGGCGGCGGCTGAGCGCCCGGACGAGAGCCGTCCTGCCGGTCCATTACGGAGGCCGCCCGTGCCGGATGGATGAGTTCCTTGCGATGGGGCGGCAGAAAGGCGTGGCGATCGTCGAGGACGCGGCCCACGCCTACGGCGGCCGGTGGCAGGGCAAACCGCTGGGCGGCATCGGCGACTTCGGGGTCTATTCGTTTCACGAGACCAAGAGCTTTTCATGTGGCGAAGGCGGGGCCCTCACGATCCGCTCGAAGAAGCTCGTGCAGCGAGCGGAAGTGATACAGGAAAAGGGAACGGACCGGACGAAGTTTCTGCGAGGGGACGTCGGCCAGTATGTGTGGAGAGAAGTCGGATCGTCGTATCTCCTCGGAGATGTGCTCGCCGCAATACTGGAGATCCAGATCCGGGACGTCCAGCCGCAGATCGCCAGGAGAAGGCGCTGGTGGCAGATGTATCGGGATGAGCTCCTGCCACTCGCCGAGTCTGGACGGATCGTCCTGCCGCTCCCTCTGGACGAGGACCGTTCCGCGTGTCACATTTTCCATCTGCAGGTCCGGCCCGTACGGGACCGGAATCGTGTCCTCCGGGCCCTGAGCCGGGCCGGGATCGAATCGAGCTTCCACTTCGTTCCGCTCCATTCGTCCCCGTTCGGGAGGCGCGTCCTGGGAACGCGACGGGGAGACCTGCCCATCACCGAGAGGGTAGCCCGCTCCCTGATCCGGCTCCCTCTCCATCCGCTCTTACGGGAGAGCGAAGTGAAACGGACGATCCGGGCGGTGAGAAAGGCGGTCGGTTAGGCGATGACAGGGACGAGCGAGCTGAGCCTGATTCTCCCCTGCTACAACGAGGCGGGAATCCTCGAGCAGAGCGTCCAGGAGATCCTGTCCACGCTCGACTCGGCGGCCATCCGACACGAGATCCTGTTCGTGGACGATGCCAGCCGGGACGGGACGACGCAGGTCATCCGTCGAATCCTCCGGGCGAATCCGGAGCGATCGATGCGTCTCATCACCCATTCCGTCAACCGGGGCCGTGGAAGGTGTGTCACGGAGGGGATCCGGTCCGCGGTGGCGCCCCTCGTCGGATTCCTGGACGTGGACCTCGAGACCCATTGCCGCCACATCCCTCGGGCCATGGACCGGCTGCGAGAAGGCGCGGATCTGGTCGTCGCGTCCCGGCGGCCGCGGGTGGACTGGAAGAGCCTTCACCGGCAGGTCCTGAGCCGGGGCTACAATCGCCTGGTTCGATCCCTCCTCCGCCTCCCCTACTGCGACACGGAGGCGGGCTTCAAGTTCTTCCGGCGAGATCGGATTCTCCCCATTCTGGGGCAGATCGAGGCGTCGGGATGGTTCTGGGACACGGAGGTGGTGGCCCTCTGTCATCACGCCGATTTCAGGATCGAGGAGATGGCCTGCCCCTTCGTCCGCAGATCGGATCACCCGTCCACGGTTCGACCGGTACGAGACAGCCTCGCCTACCTGCGAAGCCTCATCCGGTTCCGTCGGCGACTGTGGAGAGAGGCGGTCGAAGCGGCCGCAGGTGCCACGAGCGCACCTGTTTCGCTCGTCTGGGGCCGGCCCGGCTGGAGCCAAGACGACATGAGGACATCATGAAGGCGGTCCGAGAGGTTGGTTGGCGCCGGGTGCTCCTCCGTGTGTGGTGGGCGGGTGTCATCGGCGTCTTTCGCCTCCTCCCCACTCCACCCCTGCGCAAGGCCTGGATGAAGATCTTCGGCGCTCGCCTCGGGCGGAATACGATTGTCGAGAGAGTCCGGTTTCTCAACGCGGATCGAGGAGGATTCGCCTCCCTCAGCACGGGGGATTCCGTCTTCCTCGGAGATGACGTCTTGATCGATCTGGCCCGCGGCGTCGTGATCGGGGATCATGTGACCATCGCCGCACGGGCCAATCTGATCACGCACCTGAACGTAGGGTATTCTGACCATCCCTTGCAGGGAGCGTTTCCCGCCCGGGAGCAGCCCGTCGTCATCGGGACCGGGTCGTTCATCGGGATCGGCTCGACGATCCTCCCCGGCGTCAAGATCGGGGAGGAGTCGTTCGTGGCGGCTGGCGCCGTCGTCGACAAGGACGTCCCGCCTCGTCGGCTGGTGGCGGGGGTCCCGGCCAAGGTCATCCGAGAGATCGAGCTATTGCCGGAATAGGCCCGCGGTGGCTCGAAGATGAAGGGGTCCCCGGGCAGTCCATTCGTAACAAGGACCGTGGTGTATGCGCAGAGGTGTTCCACCTGTCGAGAGGTTCCGGGCGGCGGCGTGGGCCTTCTTCATCTACGGACTCGTCGATTGGTCCTGGGCGATGCGTCGGGGGAGCCTCCAGATCGAAGGCCAGACGGGGGCATTCTGGTACGGGGTCGGGGGGCTCATCCTGGTCGGCGTCCCCTGGGTCCTCGCCGGCGGCACTCAGGGAAGAGGGTATCTCTGGATCTCCCGGATCGTTCCCCTGTTCGTGGTCTTGCGGATGATCGATCTCGCCCGGGCAATCGTCACTCAGGAGTCCGAGGAGATCCCCGTCCCGATCATCGGGCACCTGTCGACCGGACTCGCCGCACAGATCCTTCTTGGATTGGCAGCCATCGCCCTCTTTTTTATCGTCCGGGCCGCCTGGTTCACCAACCCGGAAGAGTATTGATTGCCTCAGTGCCGGATGCGGGTGCCGGCCCTTCCTGCCAGGGCCTCCTGCAGATCCTCCGCCCTGGTGATGATCGACAGTCCTCGGCGGCCGGAGAGGTAGTTGAGCGCAGCCTCGACCTTCGGAAGCATGCTTCCCGCCTGAAAATGCCCCTGGCGGATATACCGCCGAAGGACCCTCGGCTGGATCTCTCCGATCGGCCTCTCGTCGGGCTTGCCGTAATTCAGGGAGGCGTGAGGGACGCGTGTGAGAATGATGAAGATATCCGCCTTGATCTGGCTGGCAAGGAGAGCGGAGGCCAGGTCCTTGTCGATGACGGCCTCCACACCGACATAGTCCCCTGACTCGGATCTCCGGATGGGTATCCCCCCTCCCCCCAGGGCGATCACGACGTGACCGACGACGGCGAGCCTTCGAATCATCTTGCTCTGGATGATCCGCTCCGGTTTCGGGGACGGCACGACGCGCCGGTATCCCCGTCCCGCGTCCTCGACCATCGCCCAGCCCCTCTCGACTTGAAGGGCATCCGCCTTATCCTTCTCGAAGAAGGGTCCGATCGGCTTCGTCGGATTCTGGAAGGCGGGGTCGTCCCGACCGACAATCACCTGCGTGATCATCGTCACGACATAACGTTCCACGCTGTTTCGCCTCAGCTCGTTCAGCAGCGCTTGCTGGAGTATGTATCCCATCGTCCCCTCGGTGGAGCCGACGCAGACGTCGAGGGGCGCAGGCGGGATCTGGTCCCTCAGAAGCTCGTTCCTGAGCAGGACGCGACCGACCTGGGGACCGTTTCCGTGGGTGATGACAATCGGGTCTCCTGTCGCGATCAGAGGGAGGAGCTGCTCGCAGGTCCGCTTCGCGATCGCCTCCTGCTCCTCGACGGTCCCTTTTCCTCCCTCGGGGAAGAGGGCGTTTCCGCCGAGGGCCACGAGTATGATGCGTCGCTTCACGAGCCGCTATCCTCTGCGATGAGCTGGGTCGGAAATCTGCGGGGAGTGTGGGTTGGGCATCGACGGCCGGGGGGAACTTCCGTTATCTGAGCGCGATTCAGGCGCCCGCTGGCGCCGAGCTTTCGATCTCCCTGAGCTTCTCGAGGACCTCTCCCTTCGAGCTGGCACCGCAGAGATCGTCGGCGAGACCCGGATTTCTCGCCATGCGGGCGATATGGGCCAGGCCCTGCAGGTGGAAGGCGATATCGTCCGGTCGAACGACGAGAAGGAAGACGACCCGGACGGGCTGGCCGTCGATGGCCTCGAAATCCACGTCGTCGTTCAGGATGAAGAGGAACATCCTCGATCGATCCAGACCCTCCAGGGTGACGTGCGGGACCGCCACGCGATTCCCTATGCCGGTGCTCATCACTCCCTCGCGGTGCTTCAGCTTTTGCAGAATTTCTTCGGCCGGCGCTGCCGAGTGCGTCTCGGATACGAGACCGGCCATCCGCTCCATCAGCGCATCTTTGTCCTCGACGCCGAGGTCGAGATAGATGGCCGCCTCGTCCAGCACATCGATCAGATTGAGCTTTGTCACAGGTGAGGACCCCCCGGGCATCGATTCTTGCACCCGGAACCTAGGATAGCGAAAGTTGGCCCCCGGTCAATGCCTAGTCGAAGCGGCCCGCAGCGAGACGATTCCGCATCTCCAGGAGTACCGTCGCTTCGGGCCTGCCCTCCCCCTGCCAGGATCGAAGCATCGTGTCGATCGTCGCCAGGTTGGCCGGATTCTCGATGATCAAGTCCTGGAAGGCCCGCCTGGCCAGATCGTGTCGGCCTTCGAGAAGGTAGGCCTCTCCCAGGATTCGCGCCAGGAATGGATACGTCGGGTTTCGGGACCGTGCCTTCTCGAGGAATGGAATCGCCTCACCCGGCTTCCCGAGGGCGAGCCGGACCTCCCCTTCAGCGATCCAGATGCGGGCGGCGTCGGGTCCCGCCTCCCATCCCTCCCCCGCGATCCGGCGCGCCTCATCCAGCCAGGTCTTCGGTGTGTCCTCACGTCCCAGGGCGGCCTCCAGCCTGGCCAGCTCGAGGAGAGGCGAGAGCCAACCCGGGCGAAGGGATCGCGCTTCAACGAGAAAAATTCGAGCGTCGCCGTGGCCTCCCATTCGCCTCAGAAGTGCGCCCGCCTTCCAGGCGGCGCTGACGAAGTAATTGTGACCCTGGTTCCCCGAGGCCTCGCAGATCCGTCGGACCTCCATCTGGATCGCCAGGGCATCCGCCCACCTTCCGTCCCTCTCGAGGAACATCGCCAGGTTGTTCCGGGCGAGGATGCTGTCCGGCACCTTGCGAATCTGTGCCCTCCAGAGGACCTCGGGGCTGTCCCATTGCAACGCCCGGCTCACCGTGCCTGCGGCGAAGAGAGAGGCGATGACTACGAGACCGATGACGGTCGGGCGATAGAGGCTCGACGATCGGGAGAGTCGGGCCAGGGGGACGACGAGGAGGAAGGAGATGCCCACGGATGGGACATAGAGGTATCGGTCGGCGAGGTAGTGTCCATACGGAACCAGAGCAAGCGTAGGCAGCAGAGAGGCGAAGGTCCAGATCAGCGCGAACATGGCCCTGGGTCGGCGGGCGAGAAACGCGACGATTCCGAGGAGTGCGAGGTTCCCCGCGACGAGCGCCGTGGTGCTCATCACCACTCCCGGGCGAGGGTAGAAAAGGGCCAGATTCACGGGCAAGACGAAGAGACGAGCGTACGCCGGTCCGATGGATACGACGGCGCGAACGACATCATCTCCACCCCCGAAGGCCCCCACCGGGAAGCTCTGATTCCTCTGGGCTATCAACATCCCGAGTCCGGCCACGCCTGCGGCGATGACGAACGGGGCGACCCGTAGCAGGGACTTCCTCCAATCGATCCGCGCCAGGCAGAGATCATAAGCGATCATGCCTAACGGCAGGAACAAGACGGAGGCCTTGGAGAGGAGGGCGAGAACGAAGGCGAGAAAGGAGAGGGCGGGGAGTGCGGCCCTTGCGCCCGGACGCCGAGACAGCACATGGAGCTGGAACGAGATCAGGACGAAGAAGAGGGAGAGGAGGTCCTTCCTCTGCGAGAGCCAGGCGACGCTTTCGACGTGAGTGGGATGAACGGCGAAGATCAGCGCCCCGAGGAAGGCCGCATTCCGAGATCCAAGCATGCAGGTAAACAGGAGATACGCGAGAATAACGTTCGCCGCGTGAAGCAGGACGTTGTCCAGGTGGAGGAGGCCAGGTCGCCACCGTCCGCCGATCTGAAATTCGATCGCGTAGGAGAGCATGTGGATCGGGTGATAGGCCCCGAAGTGGGGCCGCGAGAAGTATCCGACCAGACTGGAAGGCGAGAGGGATCGGAGATCGAGATTTCGTGTGATGAATCGACTGTCGTCCAGATTGATGAACCCGTCATCGAGGGTCGAGGCGAAGCATGCAGCGGTGACGCCCACCAGGAGAGTCAGAGCCAGTCCGTGTTTCCTCCGGGCTGCAGCCCACGGGCTCGAGCCCTTCTCCACGACCGTCATTCAATCGCCCCTTGCTGGCCTCTATCCTCAATGATAAGCTAAGTTACGAAGACTACGGACCACGGGGGGGGCGATGGTGAGGTGGCCGCCCCGGGCCGCCTCGGGAAACCCATCCGCCATGTCCATCTCCGAGATCTATCAGCTCCAGAAGGTCTCCTTCAAGAACATCCCCACACGAAATCCCGACATGAAACGGTGCCTCGATGCGGCTGCCGCCGCCGCCCCTCACGACATGACGGTGCTGATCCTCGGAGAAAACGGCACCGGCAAGAACCTCCTCGCCCAGGCCATTCACAATTCGAGCCCGAGGGCCATGGGACCATACATCGCCCTCAACTGCAGCGCCATCGCGGATACGTTGATCGAGTCCGAGCTCTTCGGGCACGAGCGCGGCTCCTTCACCAGCGCGGACCGAGACCGGAAGGGCAAGTTCGAGCTGGCGAACGGGGGCACTCTCTTCCTCGATGAGGTAGGTGACCTGAGCCCCGCCGCGCAAGCCAAGATGCTTCGGGCCGTGGAGTACAAGCAGTTCGAGCGGGTTGGGGGGGAAAAGACGATCAAGGCCAACATCCGGATCATCGCTGCCACCAACCAGGACATCTTCACTCAGGTGGAGACCGGGACGTTCCGACGAGACCTGTTCTATCGACTGAAGGAAGTAATCATCGAGTTACCACCTCTGCACAGCCGCAAGGAGGACATCCCCCTGCTGGTGGAGAAATTCATCGAGGAGAGCAACAAGAAGTACAATCGAACGGTCCTCGAGATCTCGGACGAGGCTCTCGAGGTGCTCATCAAATATCATTGGCCGGGAAACATTCGAGAGCTGAGGAGCGTGATCAAGAGCGCCGTGGTGAAGGAGCAGGGGCCCGCCCTTCTCCCGGAGAGGATCCAGATCGCCGGAAGGCGGCCCCCTCCCCGGAAGGCGCCGCCGATCTTTGTCGAGGCCGAGGAGGAGGAGGATCTCTCCCTCGCGGCCTACGAGAAGAAGCACATCGGGATGGTCCTTGGACGAACGAGCGGAAACAAGCGCAAGGCCTGCCAGATTCTCAAGATCTCGCGGCCCACACTGGATCGGAAAATCGAATTGTATGGAATCGAGTACCCCGGTCGGTCCAGCCAGCGCCGCCGCAAGAAGAAGCCCGTCCCACCTTAGCGCCGCCTGGCCCGGATGACGTAGTGGAGCCCCAGCCACCGGGAAAGGGCCTTGGCCCGGGACTCCAGGAATCCCCCTCCCCTGATTACCCAGCGTTCGAGCGCTTCAGGCAGGAACTGGAAGTATGACTCGTGTGGCAGGAAAACGTTCCGTTCGAAGTCCTCGACGCGCAGGCCAGCGCGGCGGAGGACGGTGAGGAGCCTGCGAGAGCCGATGGGTTTGTCGTAGGGGTTGGGGACCCGTCGAAAGAGAGTTCCCCGTACGAGTCGGCGAAGGGCTCCGGGTGGGGCGAACGCCCGCTCCCAGAAATCCGTGGCTGTCAGATTCGGGCTGGAGAGGCAGAGTGTCCCTCCCGGTCTCAGCACTCGAGCGATCTCATGAAGGGCCGCTTCCGGGTGCTCGATGTGCTCGAGCACCTCGGTGCACGTGATGAGGTCGAACTGGCGGTCTGCAAAGGGAAGCTCTTCGGCGCTGCCCAGGACAGCAATGAAGTTCGGCTTGCTCTGGAACTTTTTCAGGCTGTGCCGGATCCTCACCGGGACCACGTCGATACCCGCGAAGAAAGATCCCCCTGATCCGAGCCTCTTTTCGATCTCGAGGAGGAAGTCGCCTCCGCCGCAACCGACGTCGAGAACCGACCTGGCGCTTCTGTCCTCCCCTGCCCACTGGAGGAGGCGGCCCTTGACCCGGGGATACCGGTAGTCCTCGAGGAGATCCGAGATGCCCGACCTTCTCGCATACTCTCGGGTCGAGGCGTATTCGCCGAACTTCTCGTATGCCTTTTCGAAGTCCTGGACGTTCCATCCATTGTCGCCATTGGTTGACCTGCAGCGCCTCGGACGGAGGTCACCCATCTCCCATCGCGAGGGGTATTCCTCGCCACAGCGCCGGCAGGAGAGGGCTTCCGAGCGTCGGATCAGCCGCCCCTTGCAGGCGGGACAGACGAGCACCATTGTCGGTTCCTCACTGGAGGTCACGGCGCCGCCGGAGGAGAAGGCCTGGCCTCCTCGACCTTCCTCACGAAGTCCAGAAACCTCGAGGCTTTGATCATCTCGGTTAGCCTGAACCATTCACGATGCCGCACGGTTCTGGCCGGGTCCTGACGTCGATCTCAGCGTTGCGGCTCGTCGCCGACTCTTTCCATTGAGTCTGCTCCCAGCCGCGCCACTGACCTCGACGCCAATCCCTCGCCCAGAACAGTCTGTTCGGGTATCAGCAACTCGTCTTTCCTCGGAAGTTCGTGCCATTTCATAGGTTCTCACGTAACGGCGCGCGGCCTCATGAATGGTCCAGGCTAGCCTGCGGCTGGCTGCGAAATGCCCACCGTTCTCACGTACTCCGAAACGATACATGGCAGGGAGAATCTTGCCCTCACATCCCGGAGTGCGTTCGTCGCGAGCCGCTCCGCCTCCCCGGGATCGCTGAGAAGACGCAGGATGGCGCCGTGGAGGTCATCAGGAGACCTGGGCCTGACGAGGAGCCCGCTCCAGCCATCTGAAACCACCTCCGGGACGCCGCCCACGGCGCTGGCGATGACCGGGACGCCAGCGGCCATGGCCTCGATGAGGACCCGCCCGAAACCCTCCGTGAGCGACGGTAGAACGAGGAGATCGAAGCCTGGAAGGAGACTGGGCACATCGGTACGCGTCCCAAGGAACTGGACTTTCTCCCGGAGGCCGGCGTTCGCCACCCTCTCGCGCAACTCGGCCTCGAGGGGCCCGGAGCCGACGAGGATGAGTCGCGCTGCGGGAATGTCATCCGAGACCATCCGAAAGGCCTCGATGAGCGACTCGTGGTCCTTCCTCGGATTGAAGTTCGCCACGCAGCCCACGGTAGGACCCTCCCCGTTTCCGTTCCCCTTCTCGGGGCGCTGGCTTGGTCCTCCGGCGGGGATCGCCACGCCGTGCGGGATGATAGTGAAGATCCGTTCGGGCAGAGACTGCTCTTTCATGAGCCCTTCACGGATGGCTTTGCTGGGGACGATCACGCCATCACTCCGGACCATAGCTAGCCGATCCAGAGCACGATAGAGCGAGTTCGGCCACCAGGGCAAGCTTCCCCTCTTCACGAAGATCTTGGGCACTCCTGCCAGCCATCCTGCAAGAACTCCAAAGATCGATGCGACCGTTCGCTCGCAGTCCAGGACCTCGATCCGCCTCGCCCGCAGAAGCAGGATCAGCTGGAGGAGCTTCCACGGGGCGTTCAATTTCGTCAATCGGAGGATATGGACAGGGATGCCAGACCGCTTCAATTCCTCGCCTATCGGCCCTCCCCCGAAGAGAGTTACGACCATGATCTCGTGGTCTTCATGAATGGAGAAAAGGAGATCCCGGAGGCAGAGCTCGCTTCCCCCGAGCAGAAGATCGTCAATCAGGAAGGTCATCCGAGACATGGCTTGCCGATCGTGGAAATCTGGAGCCTGCGGGGGCAGGAAAGTGCTGGGGCCTCCGATAGGCCCCCGGCCCGGACGCCCCCCCCTTGGCGTGCAGTCTGAAGAGTATAACCCGGAATCTGGGGGAACGCCGGGCCACCCCTATCTTCTGTGCTTGCGCCACCATGGGTAGAAGATGGCCGTCGCCACCAGGGCTATGCACACCGACTCGATAAGAAGCGACCACCAAGGCCGCTGGAAGGCCCCCCGGATGTGGTCGATCATCTGGTAAAGCATCATTACAGCAAGCAGTGCCACCACCAGGCTGCCCACCGCCATCTTTGTCGCGGACCCCCCGCTCTTCATTATTTCACCCCATGAGGGCCATACCGCTCGGACATTGTATCAGGCCCGGCGACAAGGTAAGGGAAAAGTGGCACGTAATATTACTATTCGTCGATCAAAACGGAATGTTATGTTACCTTCTATATCGCTTGAAATCGTCATCGAGGCTGGATAATGAGTATTAACCTGTTTATTGATACTATGTTACGATAGAAACGGCCGATAGAAATGGGAATGGCATGGAAGTTGATATGTAAGCACTTGATGAGAGATAAATAACCTCTTCTCCTTTTTCACCTCCTTACCTCCTCGGAACGAAGAGGACCCCTCGGGGTCCTCTTCGTTTATGTACCGCGAACCGCAGCGGCGGCTCTCCTCCAGCTCGGAAAGGGTCAGCTGCTCGGCGGAACCGGATTAGCGGCCTCTGCGAAATGGGACCGGATGCGCTCCCTGTCGGGCCTCTCGATGACTCCCCGCTCGGTGATGATCGCGGATATGTTGCCCGCTGGCGTCACGTCGAAGGCCGGGTTGAATGCGGAGACCCCCTCCGGAGCGAGGCGCCCTTCCGTTCCATGGGTGATCTCCTCGGGAGGTCTTTCCTCGATGGGTATCTTGGCTCCGTTCGCCAGCGAGAGGTCGAAGGTGGATGTGGGGGCCGCCACGTAGAAGGGGACGCCATGTTCTCGAGCGAGCACCGAAAGGGTGTAGGTCCCTATCTTGTTCGCTACATCCCCGTTGGACGCGATCCGATCCGCTCCAACGAGGATGGCCTGCGCCATCTTCCTCTGGAGTACCCCACCCGCAGCGCTGTCGCAAATGATCGTGACGGGGATGCCTGCCTGCTTCAGCTCGAAGGCCGTGATGCGCGTTCCCTGCAGGAGAGGTCTCGTCTCACCGGCGATCACCTTGATCCGCTTGCCCTCCTCGACGGCGCGGAAGATGACGCCCAGGGCCGTCCCGTATTCGGTCGCAGCGAAGGCCCCCGCGTTGCAATGGGTGAGGACGGTATCTCCATCGTTCAGCAAGCGAGAGCCGTGGCGGCCAATCGCATGACACCGGGCCCGATCCTCGTTCAGGATACTCAAGGCCTCCCGGAGGAGCCCCTCCTTCACCTCTCCAGCCGGCTGGCCCCGGAGAGACTCGCCCGCCTTTCGCATGCGATCCAGGGCCCAGAAGAGGTCGGCGGCCGTGGGCCTCGCTGTGGCCAGGTATTCGACGGCATCATCGAGCCTCTCCCATAGCTCCTCTTCATCCGCGCCTTGTATGGCCAGCATCGTGCCGAGTGCGCCGGCCACGCCGATCGCAGGGGCCCCGCGTACAGACAGGCGTCGGATCGCCTTCCATACATCCTCGGAGCTCTCGCAGGTGAGGATTCGAAACTCACCCGGAAGGGCGGTCTGATCGACCAACCGGACTCTTCCGGGAATCGAACCTTCCCAGTCGATCGTCCTGATCGTCACGAGCCTCCCCACCCCATCTCGCGCATCCGTTCCTGGACGCGGCGGTTCTTATCGCCGACCGATTGCTCGAGGGCCAGCTTCCTGGCCTTCAGTCTCTCCTTGAGGGCCGTGTCGCCGATCGCGAGGATCTGGGCAGCGAAGATCCCGGCATTGGTCGCCCCCCCCGCACCGATCGCCATCGTGGCGACCGGGACTCCGGCCGGCATCTGGACCGTGGAGTAGAGGGAGTCAACGCCTCCGAGGGCGTCCGTCTGGATCGGGATTCCGATCACCGGAAGGTTCGTGTGCGCCGCTATCGCGCCGGCGAGATGCGCCGCCCCGCCGGCGGCGGCCAGGATCACGCGAACCCCCCGCTCCTCGGCGGAGCGCGCGAATTCCACCACGCGGTCGGGAGAGCGATGCGCTGAGAGGACCTGCACGTCGCATGGGATCTCCAGCTCGGCCAGGGCCTTCACGGTTCCCTCGACCTTTGGCATGTCCGAATCACTCCCCAGGATCAACGCCACCGGCTTGCTGTCCATGCTTGCTTACCTCCTCTCGGGTAGTTTCTTCACGGGGGGGGTTCGTATGCGCCAGATCTTCCACTCCTCGCGATCGGGCACGAAATCGAAGTAGAGCACAGCTTCGCGCCTCCCGGGCCGGTCGATCTCGATGGGGACTTTGACGAGGGCATAGACCCCCCCCAGGTCCTCCGATACCGCCCGCCCGAACTGGATCCGGTCCGCATTGCGACTGTACCATTCACTCAGGGCCTCGCTTCCCAGGATCCTCTCTCCTTCCACGAGGATCTTGAGCCGACTCGGACTGTAGGACTGCGCCAGGACCTCCAGGTCCCCGGTCCGCCAGGCGGTCAGGAAGGTCTCGTAGGCGCGAAGGGGAGTGCTTCGGTCGGGATATTTGACGACGCGGCCGGCGCAGCCCGCGGCGACCCCGGCGATGGTGATCAGCGCGAAGGCGGCAAGAAGCGTTGATGGGCTCCTCATCCGGTCAGTTCCTTGCCGGTGATCTGCTTGTAGACGTCCAGGTACCTCTCGGTCGTTCCCTGGACCACTTCTGGCGGCAGCGTGGGCGGGGGCGGCGTCTTGTCCCAGTCGGATTTCTCCAGGAAGTCCCGGACGAACTGCTTGTCCATTGAGTCCTGCGCCCGCCCTTCCTCGTATCGCGATGCGGCCCAGAATCGCGAGGAGTCGGGAGTGAGCACCTCGTCGATCAGCATGGGACGCCCATCTTCCCAGCCCCATTCCAGCTTGGTATCGCAGAGGATGATCCCTCGCTCCTGCAGGAAGTCCCGGGCGACCTCGTAGATCCGGATCGTCTTCTCCTTCAGCTCCCGAGCGGGCTCCTCTCCCACGATCGAAACGACCTGATCGTAGTCGATGTTCTCGTCGTGGCCAGATTCCGCCTTCGTGGCGGGAGTGAATATCGTCTCGCTCAATCGTGAAGACAGGCGCAGGTCCGACGGAAGCGGGATCCCACAGACGGCGCCCGTCCTCTGGTAGTCCTTCCATCCGGATCCGGCGATATAGCCGCGGGCTACCCACTCCACGGGGAGGACCGTCGCCTTCTTTACCTGGAGACTCCTGCCACGCAGCACTTCCCGATGGCGCTGCACTTCGGGCGGCATTCGATCGATGTCCGTGGCGATCAGATGATTCGGGGCTATCTCCTCGAGGAATTCGAACCAGAAGATGCTCAGCGCCGTCAGAACTTCCCCTTTCCGGGGTATCCCCTGTTCGAAGACGACATCGAAGGCGGAGATCCGATCCGTGGCGACGATGAGGAGGGAATCTCCCAGGTCGTAGAGATCTCGTACCTTGCCGCGCTTGGTCAGTTCGAGTCCGTCCAGATCCGTCGTGGTGACCACTCGAGTCGTCATGATTTAGCCCCCGCATCAATGCGTTCGTTCAATGCCGACCGATGACAATGGCAGAGGGCGATGGCGATCGCGTCCGCTGCGTCCGGGGGAGGAAGCTCCTTCAGGTCGAGCATGCGGCGGACCATCTCCTGCACCTGGCTCTTCCTCGCCCTCCCGTTGCCCGTGGCGGCCTTTTTCACCTGGGCAGGGGCGTATTCGGCGACGGGGAGATTGAAGGTGCCAGCTGCGAGGAGGGCGACCCCTCTGCCCTCTCCGATCCGAAGGGCATCCCGCACTGACTTGCCGAAGAAGGCCTGCTCCACGACCACCACGTTTGGCTCCGTCCTTCGGATCACCTCGACAAGCTCCTCGTAGATCTTCCGGAGGCGCGCCGCGATGTGGGCGCCTCGGGGCGCCCGGATGACGCCGGCCTCGACGAACTGCACCTGGCTCCCCTTCTTCTCGAGGAGGGCGAAGCCGACGTTCTGGGTTCCCGGATCGATCCCCACGATCCGGATCGAGTCGGGCCCACCGTTCGTTCCTTGCGCCGTTGGCCCCGTCATTTTGCGAAAGCGGAGACCCTTTGCCGGATCGTGACCCGGATCGGAATCTCGTGGAAGGGCAGCTCGTCGCGCAGGCGGTTCTGGAGGAATCGACGATAGTCCGCCGTGAAGAGGCGGGCATGGTTGACGAACAGGAGAACATGCGGAGGCCGCGTCCCCACCTGGGCGGCGTAGTAGACCTTTCCCTGCACGCCCGCGCGAACCCGGGTCGCCCTTTGATCCATGGCAGCCCGGACGACCCGATTGACTTCCGACGTGGACGCCCGCAACCCTGCTTGCCGATGCAACTCCTCCGCCACCTTCAATGGCGCCAGGATGTCCTTGCCCGTCTTCGCCGAGACGAATACGACGGGAGCGAAGGCGATGCCTGGCATCCGTTTCCGTACCTGCCCGGCGATCCTCTCGGTGGTCCATTCGGGTGGGGCGAGGTCCCACTTGTTCACCACCACGACGCAGGGCCGGGGCGATGCTACCACCTGGTCGGCTATCTTCTTGTCGATGCGGCTGATCCCCTGGCTCCCGTCAATCAGGATCAATACCAGATCGGCCCGGCGGATGGACTCCTCCGTTCGAACGCGACTGAAGAACTCGATCGCGTCGTCTAACTTGCCCTTCTTGCGAAGACCGGCCGTGTCGATAGCGACGTAGGTCTTGCCACCCCGCTCGAAGCGAATGTCGACCGAGTCCCGCGTCGTCCCCGGCACCTCGCTCACAATCATGCGCTCTTCGCGGGCCAGAGCGTTCACGTAGGTCGATTTGCCAACGTTACGGCGCCCCACGATCGCGAAGGACATGAGGGGGCTGGATGGGGTCTGCGTCGATTCCGGAAGCAGATCTGTCGCCGTCTCGATCAAGGTCTGGGTTCCGTACCCCTCGATCGCCGACACGGCGATCGGTTCGCCCAGGCCCAGCTCGTAGAAGTCGGTGGCAGCCACCTCGAGGGCGGGGGTCTCCACCTTGTTGGCCACGAGCAAGATCGGCTTCTCGAATTCTCGGAGAAGATTGGCCACCTCGTGATCTCGAGGAGTAGGGCCGTCCCGGACGTCGACGATGAACAGCACCACATCCGCCTGTCGGAGCGCCAGGCGGATCTGATCCTGGATCTGGCGGCCAATCCCGTCGTCCGCGTCCGGCGCGATCCCTCCGGTGTCGATCAGCTCCACGCTCCGGTCCCCCACCTCGATCACGGATGTGATCCTGTCGCGGGTCACACCGTACGTCGGCTCGACGATGGCGATTCGACGCCGGGCGATGCGGTTAAAAAGGGCTGACTTGCCGACATTCGGTCGGCCCACGATCGCCACGACCGGGAGCTGGGCCGCCGCGGACGCGTCACCCTCCCTCTCCGTAGTGTCGTTCTGCCGAGCTGTTTGTTCCATGATGGGCCCTATTACAGCACAAATGGGGCCATCAGGCCACTCTGTGACGGCGGGCACGCTCCCCGGAAGAGCCGGGCAGTGAGTGACAGGCCCTCTGATCAAATGGATCAGAGGGAGAAGCGGAGGCACATGTAGCCCTCCGCCGCCTCCACGGACACCTCCCGCCCGCGAGCGCGGGCCGTGTATTCGACGTTTTCGATGGAGGCGTGATGGAGGGGGCCCTTGCGCTGAGACTTGTGAAGGGTGAGAGCCTTGAGCTTGTGTTCCAGATAGTCCGTGATGTCGACGTAGAAGTTCGGATGGAACTTCTCCCTCTCCATGCTCCAGAAAAGCGCCGTGTTGTCGTAGGCCAGCACGATCGGGGGAACTCCCTTCCGAGGGGCCGGGGCGGGACGGCAGGCGGTGAAGCCGGCGCGGAAGACTGCCTCGTGATCCTGGTTGTACGAGATCGCCGGGAGAGCGACGATCGTCGGCTCCACCTTCTCCATGGAAAGCCGGGCCTTCTGCTCGAACTGCTCGATCATCTCCCTGCGGGGCAACGCGTCGAGCCGCTGGTGCCTCTCGGTGTCCGGATAGAGGATTTCGAAGTCGTCGACCCGCAGGTACTCCATCGCCTCCTGGAATTCCTTCTCACGGGTCTCACAAGTGACGAAGGGCGATCCCTCGCTGAAATGGCGAAGGTCGCCGGCCGAGACGACCATCACGAAAACCTTGGCGCCCAGGTCCTTCATGCGAGCGATCGTGCCGGCACATCCATAGGATTCGTCATCCGGATGGGGGGAGATCACGAGGAGTCGCTGTTTGCTGAGGAACTCGTCCGTCGGGATTGGCATCTGGATCGTTCCCTCCTTTCAGAATGGATAGGCTCCCGGGACCGGCGTTGAAGAGCAGGTCGATCGCCGAGAGCCCAGGGATGAAGTCTCCCCCCTGGCACTGCCGGTAGACCGGGTGCTGGTATTCCTGGAAGATCAATTTAATGCCCGCCTCCGCGAAGACGGCTGGATCCAAGTAGTCGCGGCCGTGCATCCCCGACAGGTAGCTGTCCGCTCCCAGCTCCCGGCAGAAGTTCACGATCATCTCGGCCCCTTTGCCGGGCACGTTCATGTCCGAAAGCTTGTGGATCTCTGTCTGGATTCCGAAGGATGCAATCATGTACCGGATCAGCTCCTCGCAGAGGGGGGAGAGGCGATCCCATTCTCTCGCGTAGATCTCCTCGAAGAAATCCGAATGGTGGGCGAAGTGCGGTGACCTGGCGTAGGCCATCGAGATGGACCTCAGGTGCTTTCTCCTCCAGGGGAGATGTTCGTCGAGGCCCGCGTCGCAGATTCTTTGATGGAACTTTCCGTGAGTCTTCACCGGGAGCGACAGCCACTGCCATCCGTTCGCCGTCCGGATCCGATTCCGGTGCATCCACCCGAACGGCCCCCGCTTGACGAACTGTACCGTGTCCACGATCAGGAAGGCATCGGCGGAGGCGATCTTCTCGAAGAACCCCAGGTAAGGAAGGTAGTTGGGCTGGTGACCTGTCAGGATCATG
Organism: Planctomycetota bacterium; assembly: GCA_027296055.1. GTDB lineage: Bacteria > Planctomycetota > JAPUJT01 > JAPUJT01 > JAPUJT01 > JAPUJT01. The sequence continues at coordinate 67,165 of JAPUJT010000033.1, forward strand.
CGCGCCTGGATAGTCGGAAGGTCGGGGACCCACCCCTCCCCGTGGAATCATCCTGCAGATTCTATTTCGCCTGCCTGGACCTCGCCACGGGTTTTGTGCCGTCCTCCTCCCAGTCGTAGCCGAACCACCGGCGCAGGTCCGCCGGACGGATCGGAAGATCGCTATCGAGGCGGGAGATGGCCTGTCGGGGCCAGGACCAATGCTCGTGCAGGCGGATGGAGATTTCGCGTCGGTAACGGTTACCGAAGGAGAGAAAATAGTAGTTCATCTTCCAGGTGTGGGTATCCCCGGGAGCCACGGTCTCGAGGCGGTCATAGATGTAGAAGGTTATCTCGGCGCCGGACCCGATGCTGACTATCTGGACCTCCGACGGGTGGATCACGTGCGGGAGGCTGGACACGGCGGCGCCTCGAAAGCCGTTGCGGAACTCCACGCCCCTGTAGCTGTAGCTCTCCCGCAAGAGGAGGGATGTCTCGTCGTCGTAGTCGATGCTGGAGTCGACGTAGACGCGGCTCGCGCTACGCCGGTAGGCGGGATTGACGTCGCCCAGCTCGTAACCGGCCAGCTCCTCCGGTCGATCCAAGTTTTCCAGGAAGCTGCGGAAGGAGATGTCACAAAGCACGACCCGGTCGGCCGGAAGGTGACAGCGGCCCCGGATCGTCTCCTTCTTCTCCTCTATCAGGGTGGGGATGTTCTCGCGGGTCAGGAAGTCCGCGCTGGTGAACGTCTGGAAGTTCACCCCCTTCCCGTCCTGCAGGTAGATCTTGGAGAGATAGTGCGACATCAGCTTCTCTTCGAATGGAACCGCCTCGATCTCGGCGTCCATGATCTCCCCGAGGAGAGAGAGGGCCTCGTCGCTGGCTCGAGGAAAGGAGGCCACGATCACCTCGCCTTCCTTCCGCCGGATCGGGATCACCCCGAACGAGGCCGCCACGACGGGAGATATGGTGGAGAGCAAAGCGTCGCTGCGGGCGGTCTTCTCGAGCGCCCGGATGCGATCTTCCGAGGTCTCCAGCTTCCAGTCGAGCCTTGCCATGTTTCCGTTCTGGTGCGAGTCGAACAAGAGGATCCGACCTGCCGCCCGGCGCACGTCCCCCCGAGGTAGGAGCCACCCGTAATGTATAGCCTATAGGCACTTGCGTTGCAACCCGCTCCAGAGCCCGTTCGCTGCGCCGTTCAGGCACTGCCGGCCAGTCAGTTCCGAGTTCCTTGACGAATCTAGATGGGGTTTGTTTTTTTTCTGGAGGCCATTTCGGCCACGAGTCAGAAGATCTGCAGTTGCAAAGGCTTGTCACGGGCACATCCCTTCCTCGCGGAAATTCGTAGGCGCCCACGGGACGTGGCCGTCTCCTCCGGAGCCAAAACGTTCAAATCGTTTAATTTGACAGATTCGAGAGTGTGTTGGATACTTGATGTGAGAATTCTGAGAGAGAACTGAGAGTCCGACTTTTTACATGGGGTGGCCCCGACGCTTGCGTTGGGGACTGCTTTGATGGAGTCAGCATGCGGACCTCACGTTCTACCTTCCGGAAGGCCGCGCTCAGGACCGGCGGCCTCTTCTTCTTCTTCCTGGTAATTTCGTGTAGTGGCCCGTCGAGCGACGAGCCAGACGAGAGCCCTCCTCTCGCCGGGACCTTCATCCAGAACGAGGGCCAGGTCGGGGACTCCAAGATCGTCCTCTACCACACCTCCCATCGGATGGCGGCCGGCTTCCTCGAGAGCGCCATACTGATCAAGCTGGTAGAGCCGTCCACAGAAGAGGCAGGTGAGGGAATCGCCGAGGTGACGAGCCCTCCGGCGCTGGACGACACGGAGGTCACCCGGGGGGTCCAGTTCGAGTTGAGCTTCCCCGGGTCTCATCGGGTCCGTCCGGAGGGACGTGGGGAGATCGGCTATCCGACCCACTACCTGAGCGGTTCCGACCCGGCAGGCTGGCAAATCGATGTGGCGCGTTACCGCGAGGTGGTCTATCCGGATCTCTACGATGGTATCGACCTGGTTTACAAGGCGGGAGCGGAGGGACTGAAGTACGAGTTTCATGTCAGGCCCGGCGCGGATCCCACCCGGATCGAAGTGGCGTACGACGGGATCGACGGACTCGATCTTGGACAGCAGGGGGACCTGCTGGTGCATACGTCTCTCGGCGATGTCCGGGACTCCGTTCCTGTCACCTACACGACCACGACGGAGGGGGCATCCTCGGACGGGTCCGCGTCCTCCGAGAAACCGCTCGAGAGCCGGTACGTGCTGAAATCGCCGCTCTCCTTCGGGTTCGAGGTATCCGGCTGGGACGGCGGGAGCCATCTCGTCATCGACCCGCTCGTCTACTCCACGTGCCTGGGCGGCGGGCAGACCGAGTACGTCCGGTCGATCGCCGTAGACCCGGATGGTTTCACGTATCTGTGCGGCTGGACCGTTTCCGGGGACTTCCCGATCGCCCGCGGGGCGTTCCGGGAGCGCGGGAAGGGCTGGGAGGCGTTCGTCGTGAAGATGAGAACGAACGGCCGCAAGCTGGTCTGGGCAACCTTCCTGGGTGGTTCCGGGCAGGATGACGCCTTCTCGATCAAGGTGGACAGCGATCGGTTCGTCTACGTCGGGGGGTACACCCGGTCGTTGGACTTTCCCGTCACGGACGGATCGTCGCACAGCGGCGGCCGGTTCGATGCCTTCCTGACCAAGCTGGACCCGTCGGGTAGCTCTCTCGCCTACAGCGGCTACGTCGGAGGGAGCGGCGACGACTTCGGTTGCTCGATAGCGATCGACGCCAGTGGATTCGCCTATGTGGCGGGATTTACCTACTCCACCGACTTTCCCACGACCCCGGGGGCCTTCCAGGTGGCGCACAGGGGAGGGGTCCTGGATGGTTTCGTGGCGAAGGTTGATCCGCACGGCGGCGGCCACGTCTGGGCCAGCTACCTGGGGGGCAGCTCCATCGAGTATCTCTGGGCCATCGCCGTGGACGCGATCGGCTCGGCCTTCGTGACAGGGGGCACCATGTCCAGGGATTTCCCGATCACGCCGGGCACGTTCAACACCGCCTACCGGGGGGCCCAGGACGCCTTCGTGGTCAAGTTTCTCCCCAACGGGGGCGGCCTGGTCTACGGGATGTATCTTGGGGGCACAGGCTTCGACCGCGGCTTCGCGATCGCCGTGGATGCATCGGGGTACGCCTATGTCGGCGGGGTCACGAAGTCGTATGACTTCCCCGTGACGACGATAGCGGCCGATTCGATCTACGACGGCGGCGGGGACGGATTCGTCGCGGCGCTGGATCCGGCCGGGGGCAGCCTGGCGTTCGCCACTTATCTCGGAGGGACGGGTCACGATGAGATCCGCGGGATCGCCGTGGACTACATTGGCCGCGTGGTCCTCACCGGTTTCACGTCATCGTTGGACTTTCCTGTCACCCCGGGCGCCCTCAACATCTCTCATAACGGAGGGGACGACGCCTTCGTGACCTGGCTCTCGCCTGACGGCAGCTTCCTGATGGACTCCACCTTCCTCGGAGGGAGCGGCCTGGACCGAGGATTCGCCGTGGCGGCCAGGCCCGACTCGGACGTGGTGTGTGTCTCCGGAGAGACACGCTCGACGGACTTCTTCACGACCGATAAGGCCTTCCAGCCGAAGCTCTCCGGCAATCTGGACGGCTTCGTCGTCAAATTCCGGTAACCGGCCAGGTACCCTTGCCCCGCGGGGCCGGGCAGTGACGATCCTCGAGCCGAGCGAAGAGATCAGGCGCCTCCTTGACACGGCGGAGAAGGAAACCAAACCGGTGCAGGACTGAGTTCGGCGCTCAGGCGATGGATCAATCCCTCCGACTTACGTAACCCTCGTCTCGATAACGAGTTTCGCACACTCCGCCCCTTGCCCCAAATCCTGCTATGCACTATGCTTAGGAGGATAGGCCAGAAAGGACAGCGGGTTCATGAATCGGCGCAAGTACAAACGTGTCCCTCTCGCATTTCCCCTTGGAGTGAGGATCGGGGATATGGACCGATCGGTGGGAGAGCACGCGATCAATCTGAGCAAGGGGGGCATCTTCGTCAAGATGAACTGCCCGCCGCCAGTCGGGACGAAGGTGTTTGTCGATTTCTATCTGGAGTTGGTCGAGAAGACGATTCGCGCCGAGGGGGAGGTGGTCCGTTCCGTCACGGAGGGAGCGAAGGGCAAATCCCCGTCGGGGATGGGCGTTCGTTTCACCGAGCTCGGCGAGGATGGACAGCAGATCATCGAGCTGTCGGTCCAGAGGTTCAGCAAGTTCCGCCGAAAGCAACCATCGATGTTCCTTGAAGTTTCAGAGGGACTCGTCGACAGAGTACATGCGGAGATTCAGGCAACCCGCGCCCCCCGCGCCAAGATAGCGCTGGACGAGAGTACTATCGAGAAATTAAATGCCGAGCTTCAGCCAGACCCCGCCCCCGGCGCCAAGAAAGCGCCGGACAAGAGAACTCTCGACGAAGTAAAGGCGAAGATTCAGGCTGCCCTCGCCCCCGGCCCCAAGAAATCGCCGGGCAAGATGACTCTCGACTTCCTTATTCGCAGACAGGGACAGGAGAAGCTCGAGAGCAGGCGCGGTCATACCCTCCGGGGCAGAGAGCTGTTCATCTCGGCGGATAATCCGACCCCCGTCGGTGAGACCGTCGTGTTCCGGGTTTTTCTCACGCAGGAAGAGCGATGGGCCTCGACAACGGGCAAAGTGGTGCGGCACGTCTATTCCGACGGTTCGGATGGTTGCCCCTCGGGGCCTGGGATTTCAGTCGTGGTCATCGAGCCGAGCGAAGAGATCAGGCGCATCCTCGAGACGTCGGAGAGCGAGTCCAGGTCGGTGAAGGCCTGAAGTCATTTCCGCACTCCCCGCATCCGATACCACGCCACGGGCCAGCGACAGCGGAAGTGTCTCCTACTGGAATGCTCAAGGCATTTCGAGGGGAAGGCGGCTTTCTGGGGGTCGGCGGATTGATGCCACGGCGGGAATCGGCGGCCCCTTCCGGGAAAGGACTGCTCCTACCTGACACCTTCCAGGCGGTACAGCGTGATGGCTTGCTTCCGCCCCTTGACTTTTACTGGTTCGAGGGCCTCGACGAAGACGGAGTCGCGAATCAGATCCAGAGTCTCTTCCGTGATGAGCACCTCTCCACCCTTGGCCACCCCCTGGATGCGGGCCGTCACGTTCACTGTGTCGCCGATGGCGGTGTATTCCATTCTCCGGGGGGAGCCGATGTTCCCCACGACAACCTCTCCGGTGTGAATTCCGATCCCGACGCCGGACATCAGGCGTTCGGTCTTCGGAGCGAAGCTTCGTCCCTCCTGACGCCATCGCATGCGCAGAACCGGTAATCGCGCCTGCATCTTGACGGCGGCGCGCACGGCTCGCAGCGCGTGGTCGGGCAACGGAGTCGGCGCGCCCCAGAAGGCCATGATGCCATCTCCGGTAAACTTGTCCAACGTACCTTTCTCGGCAAGCAGATCGTCCACGACTCCGGAGAAGTAGTCGTTGAGCATCTCCACGGCTTCGGACGGTTTGAGCTGTTCCAGCAGTGTCGTCCAGCCTCGAATGTCCGCGAAGAGGACCGTGACGACCCGCGTGTCGCCGCCCATCTCGACGGATTGATCCCCGGCGACGATGCTGGCTGCCACGTCCTCGGCGAAGTATCTTCTGAGTTTGTCCCAGTTCCTCTCCGCGCGAGCATTTCTCTCGATGAGGTCCTTGTGCACCATGGCAGTCCCGATATAGCCGGCGTAGCGCCTGAGGAACTCCATTCCATCCGGGCAGAACATCGGATTATTCGCAGTCCCATCCAGGTAGATCGCGCCGATTCCTTCGTTGTTCTTGTCCACGATGGGGAGGCACATGACCGCTCCGAGACCGGCCGCCGTCTCGACCTCGAACTTTCCCAGACCGGGGTGGGACCTGGCGTCGGGGGCCAGGATTGGACAGAGGCCCTGGACGACGTGTCTGGCAATCGCCATCGGCAGGTTCTGGCCACGGGCTGAGCGAATCGTCTGTTCGAAGTTCTTCGACGCCCGGGTGACGAGCTCGCCCTCCTCGTTCCGGATCAGGAGCATGCCGCGACGGGCCTTCAGCGTGGCCACCACCTTCTCTACCGATCTGGCGAACGCTTCGGAGAGGCTCTGGCTCTGATGGATCGTATCGGCGATCTCGGCCAGCGCTTCGCTCAGAACCTGGCTCTGCTCGAGCTGGCTGACCACTCGTTCCGCGCTACCGATGCGATCGAGAAGATCCCGAGCCGACCCCGTGAGCGCTCCGGCTTCCGCCCTCGGACTCTGGTCAGAGAGGGAATCACCTGCCTTGGCAGGCCCTGATTCCCGCCGAGGATCCGTGACGACGGTGGCCGACCGTTCCTGGGAGTTGTGGTGCTTGGACATGTCGTAGCCCTGGACGTTGGAGAGTGCCCGATCAGACGCGAGAGACGTCCAACGTGGTCTTGGCGTGAATGGACGTGCAGTAGAGCGCCGTGGCCGCGTGGGTCGCCAGGAGCTCGAACAGTTCGTGGTCGACATCTTCAAAGCCGGATTTCTGCTCCAGCAAACGGAAGATAGCGATCACTCCGGTGACTCTCTCATCAAGAACAAGAGGGATGCAAGCGCTGGGCGAATCTCCGTCCGAACCTGCTGGCCGATCGTGTTCGTCGGCGACGTAGAGTTCCCCCGTCGCGGCTGCGCCGCCGATCAAGCCGGACCCGAAGGGAATCCTCTCGTAGCCGCCGGCTTCCACTCCCTCGGAAAATACCAAGGAAAGCTCCGTCCCCTCGGCGTTGGCCTCGAATACGGCCAACTCCTCGGATCCGATCAGATCCGAGACGATCTCTCGAATCGCTGCGAATACTTCCTTCCGATCGAGAGTGCTGTGCAACCTGTAGCTGGCATCGTACAGGTTGGCGAGATTGGCGTTTCTCTGCTGCACGGAGAGATACTGCTCTGTGAACTGCTCCCTCTCGGAGTTCATGTCCAGAAGATTCTGGTGCAGCTCCTCTTGTTTGCGGAGCTGGCTCTCCGTCGCCACCGACAACTCCTGGAGCCTGAGCGTGAGTTCCTCCCTCTGGACGGCGAGAGAGTCGGCGAGGGTTCGAAGAGCCTCGTTTTCGTCCAGCAGCTTCCGCACGTACTGCCGCGTCTCCTCGAGGACTCCTCGGACGTATCTCCCTTGTGTCTTTTCTTTCTCTTGCATGCGACTTCCTACCAGTCAGACAAATAGTTATCGACCTTTTTCAAGAGCTCCACGCGGTCGATAGGCTTCGTCACGTAGTCGTTACAGCCGCTGGATAAGCCTTCTCGACGCCCTCCTCCCCGTCGTGGGCCGTGATGAGGTCATAGGAAGGCTTGTCCAGGATCATCTGCATGATCATCAGGACGGTCTTGGAGTCGTCGACGAGCAGTATCTTCTTCTGGTTCATACCATCTCTCCTTCGAGGCGATCCTCTCGGCGCAATTGGCATGCCCCGGAGCCAAGCAGGACATTCGATCTGGGGTCAGTTCTTGTAACCGCAAGGCATGTCAGAGGATGAGTGGTATCCTCTCCCGTCCCACCTTAGGCCTATTCGGGTCCGTCAAGCTCGGGAATCAGGTGCTTTCCCGTTCCAGGGATGTCCGTCCCACAGGGGGAATCGAGCAGCGGACGGCTCCCGGCTCATCCGGATCATGGAACCTTATGGCCATCCGCTCATGTGCCGACCGGTTGCGTCCGGGGGCTTTCGATACGCTGGAGGATCCGTTCAGGAATCGAACCGAGCGGAGCTACGGATTCCGCGGCGCCCAGGCGTATGGCCTCTTCGGGCATGGCGAAGACGGCGCCCCGGGCGACCTTCCGATCCGAGTCATGGGGATGTCTCCAGATCCACTTGGGTCCACTCGTCTTCCGGTATGGACAGGACGAGCAAGATCGGGGAGGCCTTGACGACAAGCGTCTCCTGCTCCAGGGCCTTCCAGGCACCCAAGGGGTTTTTCATATGTTTCTTGTTGAGAGTGTACAGCCCTTGCCCTAATGATTCCTCGCTCGCGTCCTGAGAAAAGTAGCTTTCCAGGATGGATCGCCGCTCGTCGGAGGGGCAATAGGCGGCGATCCGCACGTGCATCTTGCCCGTCAGCACCATGCGAGTCCTGGGTTGGTCGCTGAACCGGTATATTCTGAGTGCGCTGCACATCCGAGTGAATTGCGACATGAGGAGGGTTCGTAGATCGGGGTTCACCTTCAGAAGGTAGGGACCCCCCTCAGCCATCTGCGAACATTCCCGGACTGCGACGGAGTAGCTCGTACTGGCCAGGCTGTCCGAGGCTTCCGGGGCCTGGAAGTCCAGAAGGATCTCGTCCATCACCTCCTTCAAGTCCTCGCGTCCGCTCTGCAGGACGATGGGCTTGAATGGCGACCTGGTGGCGCTACTCATCTCGGCGATCCCCGCGCGATGGAGATGTAGGGAGGCGCCGGGGCCCTCCTGGCCATCCGTTGGTCTTCGGTATCGTGTATCACTATCCCGCGGAACTACTGGCTGCCCGGATCTCGCCCTGGATCAGGTTTTTCAGGAAGTCCCAACCGATTCTCCCTTCGGTGGCGAACTGTATGCCCATCCCGGCCGGGGCGCTTTCATCTTCTGGCACAGGGATAGATCGGACGACCCATCCCTTGGCCCCGATGGTGAGGCCCAAAGGCTCGAGGTAGAGCTGCAGATCTAGTCTCGTTCCCGTGGGGTGTGGGGAATCGGTGGGGATGAAGATCCCTCCGGCGCTGACGTTAGTCGTCGTATACTCGACTACTTCATCTTCGCCTTCGATGCAGATTTGCACCGGGATCGGCATCTTCGCCCTGACCCCGGCCCTTCTCTCCTTCTGCTCGGTTCCCTTCACGGTCAAGTCCTCCTTCACATCCATGCTATAGACGGGTCCCCATGCCGTCATGTCCGGTCGCAAGGCTCGTGCCGGTTCGGTTCCGACGAGCAGAGCGAGCGAGACCAAGCACTCGAACACCTTACGCCTTCATATCTTAGAGCACTTCGGCATCTGGAGCCATCATGAGGAGGAACGCGCTTTTTGCCCCTGGATCTCATCGAGCCGTCTCAGCAGCGAGACTGCAGAATCCCCATCGGGGAACAGACAGGACCCTCAGCGATCTCAGCGGGCGATTCGGGTCAGGCGGGGGCTCCGGGGCGGAAGCGGCGGATCGCGATGTCGAAGGGATAGAGTAGCAGGGCAGCGATCAGGGCCCAGTGCCAGATCAGGTAGCGCGCGGTAGGGATGGGCGTGGTGAAGGTGACGGCCTCCTCCGGAGTCGGCTCGATCTCGCCGCCGGTCTCGGCGGCCATCCGTTCGAGGAAGGGTCGGTCGGTCCCCTGCGCCCGGTATTCAGGGGAGTAGGGCTCGATCACGGCGAGGGTCTGCTGGTTGATCTCCTCACCCTCCAGGCTCTGTCTCACGGCGAGGCGATAGAAGGTGCCGTACTCCCCCAGTGGGAAACTCGCCTCGTAAAGTCCGGGGGCGACCTGCGGCATCGGAATCCGGCCCTTCTTCACCTCTCCCTCGAACAGGATCGCCTCGTTCTCGATCCCGTCGATGTACCGGCCCGACAGGTCGGAGACGTCCAGGCTCGCCCGGACGATCCCACCGGTCAGACGAATCTCTGCCCGACTCTGGACGAGATTCTGCGAGCCGGTCCCCATCACGGAACGCACCGCCTGGGCCCAGAGCTTCGAGAAGCCCTCCCAGTCGAGCCAGTCGGAGGCCCACCGGGTCTTGGCATCCGACGTGAAGGCGATCGTCTTGCCCAGTCCCGCCTGCCACCGGACGAGGATCGGCTCTCCCCGGTCCGAGGCGAGGATGAGGCGAGCGGTAGGCTTCGCCTCCGTCACGACGTACCCGAGGAGGTAGGGTGCCGTCTCGAAGTCGATCCCGCGTATGATCTCGTCATCCATGTTCACGATCACCTCGATCGGTTCCTCGACCATCATCGATTTCGATGCCTTGAGGGTCTCCTTCGTGAAGATCTTGGGAATGTGCGAGAAATCCGACGTGAAGTAGTAGCGGCCCCCACCCGCCTCGGCCATGCGCGACAGCAGATCCTCATCCGCCCCCTGCCCTATCGCCACCGTCGTGAGGGTGATGTCATCCTCGAACATCTCGCGGGCCAGATCCTCGTACCCGAACCCCTCCGAAATGCCATCCGAGAGGAGGATCACGTGCTTCAGCTTGGTATTGGAGGCGCGCATGTCCTCGTAGGCGTGCTTCAAGGCGGGATAGATGTGGGTCCCCCCTCCCGCCACGATCTGCGATATGCTGTCCACGATCGTCTGCTTCTCCCGGGCCCGCGTCAATTCGAGGACGACGTGAGCGAACGAGTCGAACGCGACGACCCCCACCATGTCCTGAGGTTTCAGGACCTCGGTTGCGGCGATTGCCGCCTCCTTGGCTAGCTGGATCTTCTGGCCTCCCATGCTCCCCGAGCGGTCGAGGACCATGTAGAGGGTGAGGTTGGGCTTCTCGATCTGCTTCTTGGCCGGCATCTTGACGGGAAGAATCTCCTCCACGGGGGTCCGGTAATACCCTCCGAGACCGAAGGAGTCCTCACCGCCCAGCATGATGAACCCGCACCCGAGATCACGCACATACGAACGAAGGATTCGCATCTGGTGCTCGGTCAGCTCTGTCGCCGGGACGTCGCTTAGGATCACGACGTCATAGTGCAGGAGCTCGTTCAGGTCCGTAGGAAACCCGAAGGAGGGACGGACCTCCACGTTCATGTCCTCCAACCGGAGGGCCTCCGCCAGGTATCGCGACTGCTTCTCCTCCCCTTCCACGTACAGGATGCGAGGCTCTCCACGCACGAGCACGACACCCTTCGTCACGTTGTTCTCGGGACTCGTGTCCCGCGTCCCGGAGACGACGGCCTCGAACTCGTGGAACCCCTCTTCCAGGGAGATCTTCGGGAGCGTCACCTGGTTCGTCCCCACCTTCAGGTCGAGCGCCAGCCGGGAGACAAGGAACTTGTTCCGGTAGACGGCCAGTTGCGACGGTCCGTCGAACGTCGACTCGATGATCACGTCGACGTCGAACGGCTGCTTCTTCTTCACCTGCGATGGGAGTCGCATCCGGCGGGCCACCACTTCGTCCCGGTCCGGTATCCCGGCTGGAAAGACATCCACTGTAACCCCGATGTCTTTCAGCAAGGAGACCTCCCGATTCGCCTCTCCCTGCGTGGCCACGCCGTCAGTGAACAGGATCGTCCTCTTCCGATCGTTCTCCGGGAATACCCCCCTTGCCAGCATCAGGGCCTGCTCCAGATCCGTCTCGTCCCCGCGGATCTCCTCCCGAAACTTCCGGATCGCCTCCAGTCTCTCGCGAAGGGAAACGATCTTCTCTCTCCCCTCCCCGGCGAACTCACGCTCGGCCGCCTGAAGCTCCTGCTCCAGCTCCTCCTTGCGAGTGGAGTGGAGGATTCGATCCTCGAGATCTTCCTCGATCTCCCACTTGTCCTTCTCCTGCAGGGGTATGGCCAGACGGGCCTCGCCCGCGAAGAGGATCAGTCCGATCTTCGGGCCTGACGGAAGCTCAGCGATCGTTTCCCAGGCCTCCCCCACCGCTTCGGGCGGCATGCTGTCGGAGACATCCAGGAGCAGGAGGATGCTCTCGTCACGGTGGGCAAGGAGAAGGGAGACGTCGGAGAGGGATGCGAGCAGGAACAGCACGACGGCGAGCCGTATGGCGATGGACAGGGTGCGCTGCCGGGGCCCGAGGTGCGCATAGTTCTTGCGCGCCGCCAGCCACAGGAAGAAACCTGCGGGGACGACCAGCAGCAAGAGGATGGGATGATCGATTTCCATAAGGCTAATCCGTGACCCTCCGCTGGAAGAGACCCCATTCGGCGAAGACGAGGAAGAGAGCGATAGCCGCGAACGCCCGCCAGAACTCCCGGTGAAGGAGCAGGCTCGCCTGGGCAACCTCCGCGTCGGCCGACTCCCGGGTCGGCCCGATCGCAGACTCGTATCGGTCGGCAAGGTTCACGCAGGTCAGGTACGAATCGTCGCCGGCATCTATGCGTACCGGGCCCTGGAAGGTCGTCCCGGCGAAGGCGAAGCGGCCGTGGCTCAACTTCAGGGAGGCCAGCTCGGCCGTCCCCTCTCCTGGAAACTGGACGAGCGCCTCCTCTCCCGGCAGGTCCCTGAGAGGAGAGATCACCGCGCCGGTCCGGTAGACAGGCTCGAAGACGCGGGTCTCCTCCTCGTGAAACCACGCGAGGATGTTCCTGAGTAGCACCGGGAAGCCGATCCGGAAGGGGAAGTCGGCCTGGATCACATCGAATCCCAGGTAGACGGCCCTCCGATCCGGCTGCACCCGGGAGGCAACGAGTGCGCCGCCAAAGGTCTCGACGAGGGCTCCTTCCCGGGTCCCGAGGGCAGGGAGGCAGGACGGGACCTCGAGGCCTTCCCACGAGACCATCCGGTTGATCGGATGCGTCTCGTCCCAGTCCTGGATCACCGGTAGGGTCTCCTCCCTCCCTGTCCGGAATGGAAGGCGGTCGCCGGAAACGGCGATAAAGATCAGGTTGCCCTGCTCGGGCACGTTCTCGGGGAGCCGATCCTGAAAGATCGTGGCGTCCGCCGCCCGTTCCTCCGGGGCAAGCTGATCGTACGCCTCGGGGGTGATGATCCGGCTGCCGACCAGGTCGACGACCTCCTCCATCGATTCACAGGCGGCGCGCAGGAAGAAGTCCCTCCCCTCAGGGCAGACGATGATCAATCGTTGCTGTTTCTGCGGAAGGACCACGGCCCAGGCCCGGTTGTCGACCTCCAGGGCGTCCTCGATATCCAGGGAGACCTCGAGCACTCCTCCCTCGGGAAGCTGCAGATCGATCGACTCGCGGTGACTCTCCCCCGCCGCGATCTCGAGAGGGATGACCCTCCGGGTCTTCCCATCGACGCGAAGCTCCATCGATAGCGACTTCGCTTCCTGGGAGGCATTCATCACCTCGACATGGATCGTGTCGGTGCCCATCGCTATGTTCTTCCTCGCCCGGAATCCTGTGATGCCGACGTTGTCGCTGGTCTCCCCCACCACGATGGCGTGGATGGGGATCTCCTCCACCAGCGGGAGGTCCTGCAGCTGGCCGGCCCCACCGTCGGAGATCACCACGAGCATAGGGTTCTGCCGCCCTCGAAGCAGACCCGTCGCGAGGCGATAGGCAGCGGGGAGATCCGTGGCGAGAGGAAGCGGCTGGACCTCGTCGAGTATCTCGATCAGCCTCCTGCGGTCCCGGGTCAGGGGCGAGACGACCTCCGTCCGGGTCGAGCCGAGCACGATCATCACCTCGTCGAGAACGCTTCGCTCCTCGACAATCTCGCGGGCGCGTTCGCGCGCTATCTCGAATCGAGACCGTCCATCCTTCTCGATCGACATCATGCTGGCCGAGTTGTCGAGCACTATCGCGATGCTCTTCCGCTGGATGCCCGAGAGATCCAGCTCGGGGCGCGCGAGAGCGAACACGATCACGCTGGCGATCAGGAGCTGGAGCAACATCGAGAAGATCCGTCGGAGTCTCTTCAGCCAGGAGGTGAACTTGGTCTCGTGGACGAGACGCTGCCACAGGGCGAGAGAGGGCACCGGCTCCGTCCGCCTGCGGATGCGGAACAGGTAGAGCAGAACGATCGGAATACCGACGAGCAGGAACGCGAAGGCGGCGGGGCTGGCGAAGCTCACTGGATCAGTCCCCCCTGCCGGAGCATGGTCATGACGAGATCATCGAACGGGATGGAGGTTCGCCCGAGGCAGTAGCCGATCTCGTTCTTCATGCAGAACTGGCGCACTCTTTCGATGTGCTCCCGCAGGGCGCGCCGGTATTTCGCCCGCAGGCCGTCCGTGATCGTGAGGTCCCGGTTCGCTCCCGTCTCCATGTCGGTGAGACGGAGGTCTCCCCTGAGGGGAGGGTCCTCCTCCTTGGTGTCGAGGATGTGGATCGCGAAGACTTCGTTCCTGTAGTAACGCAGGGCCTTCAGTCCCTCCGCGAATCCGTCCAGATCCAGGAAGTCGGAAATGACGATCGCGAGGCCTCGCTTTCGCACCTTCTGGGTGTAGGCGCGCATTACCGAGGCGAGGTCCGTCTGTCCCCCTGCGTCGAGCCTCCTCAGGTACTCGAACACATCGAAGATCTTCCCCTTCCCTCGAAGACCGAGGAGCCCGCCGTTCAGGGAGTTGGTGAAAGGAACGATGTGAACCCGGTCGAGATTACAGAGGCCGATGTAGGAGATCGCCGCCCCGACGCGTCGCGAGTAGTCGAACTTGTCCGAGACCCCGTAGGCCATCGAGCGGCTGGAGTCGAGCAGCACGGTGATGGTGAGCTGCTCCTCCTCCCGGTAGAGCTTCAGGACGAACTCCCCCAGTCGGCGGTAGATGTTCCAGTCGACCCGGCGAAAGTCGTCCCCCTCGGCGTAGGGTCGGTAATCGGCGAATTCCACGCCGGTTCCCCGGCGGACGCTCTGCCGATGGGCCCTGAGCTGCCCGGAGAGGATCTTGCGTGCGATGACGTTGAGGACTTCCAGCCTCTGCAAGAAGTCCTCGTCGAAGAGATCTTCGGCCATGGTGACCCGGTTACGGAATAGGTGAACGTCCCCTTCTACTACTCGAGTACGGCTTCGATGATCTGGTCGGGAGAGATCTCCTCGGCTTCGCCCTCGAAGCTCAGGATGACCCGGTGCCGCAAGGCCGGGACCGCCGCGTAACGGATATCCTCCTCGCTCACGTTGAACCTACCCTCGAGGATCGCCTTGATCTTCCCGCCGAGGATCAACGCCTGGATGCCGCGGGGACTGGCGCCGTACCGTACGTACCGCCGGACGATATCCGGGCTCCCGTCGCGCCCCGGGTGGGTCCCCATCACGGTCCGGATGGCGTACCGCTTGACGTGATCCGCCGCGGCGATGTGGCGAACCGTCTCCTGCATCTCGTGGATCTCCTTCCGCCCCAGGACTGCCGAGACCTTGGGCTCCCGGGCGGCGGTCGTCCGATCGATCACCTCCACCAGGTGGTCCTCCTCCACGAATTCGATCTGCAACTTGAAGAAGAAGCGATCCACCTGGGCCTCGGGGAGAGGATAGGTCCCCTCCATCTCGATCGGGTTCTGGGTTCCCAGGACGAAGAACGGCGTCTCGAGGGCGTGGGTGGTTCCACCGGCGGTGACCGTCAGTTCCTGCATCGCCTCCAGGAGGGCCGACTGCGTCTTCGGTGTGGCGCGGTTGATCTCGTCCGCCAGAACTATGTTGGCGAAGACCGGACCCTGCCGGAAACTGAAATCTCTCTCCCCGTTCTCCGATTCCGCCATGATCGTCGTCCCCGTGATATCGGCGGGCATCAGGTCGGGGGTGAACTGGATCCGAGAGAAACGGAGGGACAGGGCATCGGCGAGGGTCCGCACGAGGAGGGTCTTCCCGAGACCCGGCACTCCCTCCAGGAGGACGTGCCCCCGCGCGAAGAGGCAGATCAGGACCTTCTCGATCAGGTCCTCGTACCCGACGATCCGCTTCTGCACCTCCTTCGACACACGCTCGAACTGCTGCCGGAACGTCTTCGTCCTGTCTTGCATCTTCGTCTTGGTCAGCGCCAATCGATCATTCCTTCTCTTCAGGCTGTATCAGGTCGAAATACCGCTTGATGTACTCACGGTATCCGACGGGGATCTCCTCTCGATAGAGGACGTCCTCCGCCAGTTGCTTGTACTTCGCGTACTTCTCCCGGTAGGAGAGGGCCGAGCGACCCGACTCCTGGGGGGCCTTCAGAACCGAGGAGGAAGACTTCCCTTTCCCTTCCTTGGCCCTCACACCCTGTTCGTCCGTCTCCTCCGGCTCGTCCCGTTTGGGATCGCCGAACGGGGACTCCGTCGTGCCCCTCCCCCACCGGTCCGCCGCCCGGCGCCCCTGCTGCTGCTGCCTGCCCTCGCGCTGCTTTGGCCGGGGCGGGCGATTTGGATTCTGCCAGAACTCGAAGTCGTCCGGATCCATCCAATCGCTCAGCTCCCCGATCTCCCCCTCCAGCTCCTCGAGGAACTGCAGGACTTTGTTGACGAACCGGAGGTCCTTGTTGAGATTCCGGAGCCTCCTGAGGAGGGCCTTCAGCTCCTCCTCTCCGACGTCTCCGAGATCTTCCATCTGGATCCGCTTGTCGGCCAGCTCTTCGAGCACCCTCTCGAGCATGCGAGTGGCCTGCGAGAAATGCGCCGACTCGATCTCCAGAGCGATCGGCTTGAGCAGGGGCACCTCCTTCATCCGCTCGAGCAGTGAGGACATGTCCTTGGCCCGTTTCTGGATCATCTTCTTCTTGTCCGAGCGCATCTCGGCGATCACCTTGCCCGTACTGGCGAGGATCGACCGCTTGGTCACCGGCTTCTTCCCCAGCTCATCCGCCAGTCGGCGAAGCCGGTCGAGGGCCGCCTCCTTCTCCGGGGAGAGAGTGCCGGTCTTCTCCGCCTCCAGGAAGTCCTCGAGGGCCTCCCGGCGCTCATCGACGGCAGCGAGGAACTCGAGCGGCGGGCCGGGCGGCGGGGGAAATATCATCAGGGGGATCGCCACGAGCGCGAGGATCGGAAGGGGAAGGTAGTACGCCTCCCGGGGAGACCGGAACGGGATCACCTGTCCGGGCCGGATCCTCTTGGCCATCAGGGCCGCGTCTTCCATGACCGCCTCCGCGACTCCTGTCGTTCGCGGTGAAAGATCCACAGCGGTGCTGAGGCGGTCCGCCAGTCCCCCGTGATCGTCCAGCAACTTGGCGAGGGCGATCGGATCGCGCCGGCGGAGGAGTGTCGCCACGGCGGCGACGAGGAGGGCGAGCCCCCCCGCCCCCGCGGCCAGTATCGGAATCGCCTCGCCTCGCAGGAGGAACGCCCCCGCGGCGGCGGCGCAGCAGGCATAGAATCCGGTCCTCAGGAACGTCCGTCCGAACGAGGTGAGCCGCGCTCGGCGGAGGAGAGCGGAAACCTTGAGGCGAACGACGTCCCTCGAATCCGCCTTATTTTGCGTAGGCTCGGATGGCATCGATGTCTTCCTTGAACTCTTCGTCCTGTCGCTTGTGCAGATCCGGTCCGATCAGCTCCTCCGCCCTCTCGAGTAGACGGCTCGCTTCATCCGCCTTCCCCCTGTGGTGAGCCGACAGGGCGCGGCCCAGGAGAAGCGCGCCATCATCCTTGCTACCGAACAGGTCCAACAAGGACTGCGACTTCTCGAAGGCGGTCGCGGCCGCCTCCGCATCTCCCTTCCGGAGCTGAATCCACCCGAGACTGCTCCAGCCTGTCGAGGAGAAGGGTAGACCCTCTGCGTTCGTCGTCGCCGCCGAGACCGCGGCGTCCCAGTCCTTCGTGAAGTTGGCATGGAGGTTGGCGATGCTCGAGTAGGTGTTCACGTTCCAGGGCTTCTTGCTGAGCTGCTCCTCCAGGGAGGCGATTTGCTCCCGGGCGATCGGCTCTGCCTCCGCCAGGCGATCCAGCTTCTTGAGGTATCTCATCTTCAAGGTTCTGATGGAGGTCTGCTGCCTCTCGAGCGCCTTCTCGTCGTCCAGCTCATCCGGCGCGACCCTGTCCGCCCGCTCGATCCACCGCAGGGCCTCTTCGTAGAGCTCGTGGCCCGCAAGAAGGCGAGCCGCCTCGATGAAATAAGCGTGCGTTCGACCCCTGTAGCCTCGGAGGATATCCTCTTCGAGATCGGCTGCCTTCTCGTCCTTGCCGAGCGCCTCGTAGACGAGCAGGAGCAGGTTTCCCGGGGCCTTCCGGCTGGACCTCCACCGCCCCTGATTGTAGCTCTGGGTCACCACTGTGCTGCCACCGACGAAGTAGCTGATCATGCTGGAAGAACTCCGGAGTGAGCGGATACCCTTCTTCCAGAGCTCCTCGAGCATCGGCAGGGCCTCCTCGTACTGCCCCTCCTTGGCCAGGCGGGTGGCCACCTGTTGCTGGAGCGATTGGTTGTCCTTATCCTTCTCGTAGGCCTCACGGTAGAGATCGATGGCGAGCTGGGGCTGTTCGATCTGGTCGTAGATGGAGGCGAGGAGCTTCCGGAGCCGTTGATTCGCAGGCTGGAGCTCGAGCTGCTCTTTTATCGGGTCCAGGATCGCCTCCTGACGGCCTGGGTCCTTCACCGTGCGCCTCAGCCGGGTGGTCAACGATCCGTTGATGAAGGATGCCTCCATCTCGTATTCGAACGCTTTGGTTTCGTCTCCACTCCGCCGGAGGATCTCGGCCGCCTTCGTGAGCGCGCCGCGGTGGGAGAGGCGGCCGAGTGCCACGTCCCGCTCGATCTCCCCCATCGCCCGATCGTCCAACTCGTATCGAGTCAAGCGATCGATCAGCGTGGACCGGCCGCTCGGTGAGCTGCTGTAGTATCGATTCTGGTACTCGTACAGGGGATACTTCGCAGTCCTTCCGGCCCGCCTCCAGGACGCCACGGCCTCCTCGGATTGGCCCCGCCTCTGCTGAAGGTCGCCGATCTTCCAGAGGAGGCTCGAGACCTTCCCCTCGTCTCGCTCCTCCGTCTCCTTCCAGCCGAAGCAAGCCTTCAAGGCGGAGTCCAGGTCTCCGCTCCTGCGCGCACTCAGGTAGAGGCCTCCCCACGCCGCCTTGTCGTATGGAGCCTCCTCCACACGTATCCGGAAGATCCGGGATGCTTCCTTCAGGTCATCGGCGAAGAGCCGTTCCAGTCCGAGGAGCAGGACCTGATTTGCCGTTCTGTCCGCCGCGGCAGCGGAACGCGCCTCATCGAGAAGCTCACCCGCCGTGTCATCGGCGAGCAGGTACCGCAGGATCGCCTCGGACGATATGAGCGACGCCGGAGTGGTCTTCCCACCGAAGGCCTCCAGGTAGGTCTGCAGCGCGCCCTTCAGGTCTCCCGATTCGAGGAGGGCGCTGGCCAGGCTGGTGCGGATCGAGTCCATGCTCCTCCCTGTAGGGGCCAGTCGAATCGCCTCACGATAGGCCTCCACCGCTTCGTCATACAGCTTGTTGGATGCGAACGTTCTCCCCAGAGTCTGCTGGGAGGAGTAGGATTGCAGATCCCTCTGTCCCGCCTTCCAGTATTCGACGGCCTTATCCTTCTCGCCGATCTTCATGTAGAGTCGCGCCAGCTCGCTGGAACGAGACTTCTTCTCGTTGGGAAAGATCTCGATGATGTGCTCGACTGTTTCGATAGCCTTGGCCCAGTCTCTGTCTTCCTGGTAGATCTCGGAGACCGCCTGGAGGGGCTCCTTGCTGGAAGGGTGCTCTTCCGCGGCCTTCTGCAGGTACGACTTCGCCTGATCCAGCTCTCCCCTGGAGCGGTACGCCTTCGCGAGAAACAGTAGGGTCGGCAGCGCCTTCGGATCCTCTACCAGCTTCGCCTTGAGCTGGTAGAGCAGCACGTCGAGGTTTTTCTCCTCCTTGTAGATCGTTTCCATCGCCTGGTAGACCTGATGCTCTTGCCGATCGCCCGTGGCAATCTCCAATGCCTCTCCGAGCACCACGAGCGCTTCCGAGGACTCTCCGATCTGCTTCAGCATGTGCGAGAGCCGGATGAGGTGCTGGGAGCTACGATCGGGCGCCTTCTCGATGAAGGTCCTCATTGCCTCCACCGCCTCCTCGTGGAAGCGGGCCCGGTCGAAAGCGTCGGCGAGTTGCATGTAGGTGTGGGGCTTCGTCTTGTCCTCCAGCTTCAGGATGTACTCCTTCGCCTTTTCCAGGTCCCCCGCTCGCCGGTACAGGTGGGCCAGGGTGCTGTAGCCTCCCTTCTTTCCGGTAGGCGGGGCCTGGTACATGTAAGGGGAGAAGCTCATCGGGCTGGAGGCAGTGAAGCTCTGGGTGTCAGCGGGAAGGGTGGAGAGCCAACGTTCGCCCCAGGCGATCGCCTCTTCCATCCGCCCCATTCCCTGGTACTCGTCCATCAGCATCTTGAGGATGCGTTGCTCGTGGGGCCTGGCCTCGAGCGCTCGGTTCAGGACCTCCATCATTTCCGGTATCTTCCGGTGCGCCTTCAGCGTGGCGGCGAGCAGAAGCCATACGTCCGCGTCATCGCCCTTTACCTCCGCCAGCGTCCTGAGGATTCCAATGAACTTGTCGCCCTCGAGGGAGACCCGGAGAATATTCGCGCCCCGATTGCCGGAACTGAACAGGCCGTAAACGAAGCCCGGCTGCATCTCACGCAACTGATCAAGGAGCTTCATCGCCTCGGGAATCTGATCGCGGTAAAAGGCGAGCCTCGCGGCCTGGGTGACGATTTCAAACCCGCGCCAGTGGTACTTGGCGCCCGCCTCGAGCCCCTTCCTGTAGATCTCCGCCGCGAGGTCATCGCGCTGGAGCTCGAGCAGGAAGTTGCCGAGCGACATGTAGGAGTTGGCGTCTTGCGGTGAGACCATATCCATCCAGGATTCTCTGGATGCTTCGCCATCTGCTTCCATGTCGAGGAGGTTTCCCAGGACATAGTAGAGGGCGGTACGTTCCCCGGCTCCGGTGCGAAGCTCGATCTCCTTGCGTAGGTCGGCTATCGCCCCCTTCCGGTCACCCCGGGCTATGTGGACCTTTCGACCGAGCTGGTGGACCTCCGGGAGGTAGGGCGCTTCCTGGCGCAAGAGGACCAGGTGCTTCGCCGCCTCCTCGAACATCTCCTGCGAGTTGTAGAGCCGGGCCAGCTTCAGCCGCTTCTTGATGTTCCTCGGGTTTTCCTCCACCGCGGCGGCCAGGTCGGTGAGAATCTTTTCCGACTTACCCGTTCGCTGGTACAGGACCTTCAATCTCCGCTCGGATTCACGAAAGTAGTAATCGTTGTTGGTGGATGGAAAGTCCGTCAGGATCGACTCGTACTGCTCGATGGCATCTTCCCACTCCTCCCCCTTCTCGAGGGCGCGAGCGTAGTCCATTTTCTGCCAAGGGTACTTCGCCTTCTCCATGCCGAAGAGACGGAAGAGGGGGAGGATCTCCGCCTGCAGATCGTTGGCCTGGGCAAACCGCTGGATCTCCCACGAGTAATGGCTTTGCCCGGGGTTTTCGCGGTAGTACCTCATCAGAGCGCGCACTCCCGCCTTCGGCTCCCCCTTCTTCGTGAACAGGTCCGCCATCGCGAAGTAGTTCTCTCGCGTGTCGAATCGGGTGGAGAATCCCGTCCGGGCGGCTCGCCCGTAAGACCGACGGGAGTACTGGAAGGAGCTTCCGGTCGGTCCCGCGTGGGTTGGCACGAGAGGGAGGCCTTTCCTCTCGCGGTACCGGGCTATATCGCTGTTCATTTCCTTCTTCAGGGAGATCATCTGCCGCTGCGCCTCGATCGCTTCGTCCAGCTCGCGCTCCTTCTCATGGAGGGTGGCGATGGCGGTCCAGAGGGCTACGGCCAGATCGGGTGTGCAGTGCTCCAGGGCCTCTCGATAGACGGCGATCGAATCCTCTACCTGATCTTCCTCCTCGAGGATTTCCGCCAGCTTGACGGTGGCCTCGAGGTAAGCCTTGCGGGCCTCCTCGCGCTGCTCCTCGTCCTCTCCCCCCATCGCGGGCAGGCTCTCCTCCATCTGGCTGCGGTATCGCTCCTGCGCCACTTCGGCGAGCTTTCCCTCCTTGTACGCCACCTTGGCGTCGTTGGTGTAACCCCCCTCCCGGAGGGAGTCGTACGCCCGCATGAATTCCTTCCGCTTCTTGTAAATCAGGCCGAGGTTGCGGATCGAGCGCCGGGAAATGCCGCTCGCGTTGTGCCGGTAGTGCCACTCGTGAACGGGATTCTTCATCCGCGCTTTCGAGTCGGCCTGGGCGCGCAGGTAGAGCTCCTCGGCTTCATCGTACTTCTCGTTCTGGAAGTAGATGTCACCCACGAAGGTGAGGTTGAGGAAGTCGTCCCCTTGCTCGAGGATCTCATCGAGGGCCTGCTTCGATTGTCCGTCGCCTCCCATCTTGAAGGCCGAACGCGCCAGGGCGGCGAGAATGTCCCGCTCCGATGGGACCCACCGGTTCATCCGCCGTTCCCTCTTTTGATCCGTGACCACGAGATCGATCACGGCGTCGATCTGCGCCTTGGTGGCGTTGTCTCGTATGTAGAAGGGAATGGAGTTGCGAGTGTTCGTGCGTAGCTTCTTCTCCTCCTTTTCCGTCATCTCGTTCGGGTCCTCCCGCACTCGCTCGATGAGTGTCCGGTAGTGCCCGACTGCCTCCTCGTCCTGATCATCCGATGCCGCGCGCCTCGCCAGGAGGGCGACGAAGCGAGAGCTGTCCGGGAGCGATTCGGCCCCCTTCCGGAGGGTCTCCCCGGACTCCTCCTGCATCCCCGACTGGACATAGAGCGCCGCCAGCTCGAGAGTCTCCTCTCTCGTGCGATCCTCCTTCGCCTGCAGGGCCTCGAGTCGCTCCTGACGGATGTCCGCGCGGCGCCCGTGGATGTTCTGGATCAGCTGCCAGATCTCCTCCTCCGGTTCCTTGGGCCGGACGTAGGTCTGGGGGTACCACCAGGTCTGAATCGCTTGCCAGATCTGGGTGAAGACGTCCTTGTCCCATTCCTTCTCCAGCATCCCACGATAGATCTCGAGGGCCTTGGCAGGCTGACTCAGCTCCCTCTCGTAAATCATTGCCAGGCTGAGCAGGGCCTCGAGGTTCATCGGAGTCTGGGCGATTTCCTCCTCCAGGATCTCGGCGAACTCTGCCAGGAGGCCGTGCTTCTGGAAGTAGTCTCTCGCCAGGCGAAAATTGCTGCGCTTCTTCGTGTTGGATCCGGAGTAATACCAGTATCCCCAGGATGAGTCGTAGATCAGCTCGTCCTTATCACCCCTCTTTTTCTTTTTCTTCTCCTCCTTCGATCCGAGGAGCCTTCGTCCGACATCGACCGCCTTCTCCTTCTGCTTCAGATCCATCCAGAGGGCGCCAAGCTCGTTGAGGGCCTTCCGGTGCGTCGGCTTGACCTCCAGCACCCTCTGGTAGGCGTCCGCCGACCTCTCTCGCTTTCCCATTTTTCTCAGGACGCGGGCCTTTTCGATCCATAGCGTCGGATCGGTCGGGGCCTTGGCGAGCAGGGTGTCGTAGCGAGCGAGTGCCTCCTCGGCCATCTGGTTCTCGCGCAGAAGCTCTGCTTCGGCGAGCCTGTCGCTCAGCGATGCCCAGGCCTCCGCCGCCTTGTCCCGGTTCCCCATCTTCGAGTGTGCCTTTCCTATCTCTTCGTAGGCGACATCTCGATGGGACCCCTTCAGGTTCAACGTCATCTCGTACACTTCGATCGCTTGCTCTTGCTCCTCCATCTCGATCAGGAGCCGCGCCTTCTGCATCAGGAGGGAGGGATCGCCCCTCTGGAACGGAATCACGCGATCGAGCATCTCGATCGCGCGAGGAAACTCGTAGGCGCGCAGGAAGAAGTCGGTGAGGAGAAGGGCCGCCTCGACATCGTAAGGATTCTCCTCGACCGTCTTCTCGAGCCCCAGGATTTCCTGCTCGAGCGTCCCACGGCTCCGATACAGCTCGAAGATCCTCTTGCGGACATCACGGCGATCCTCGTCCTTCTTCGCCTCCGACAGAGCGATGTGAAGCTCCTCGAGGGCGGCCTTATCGTCCTGCTTGCTGGCCAGGACACCGGCGAGGTCCAGCCGGATCTCGACGGGATCCGATGGGGACCTCTGCAGGGCCTGGCGGTAGTGCTCGATCGCATCGTCGGGGAGACCGAGCCGCTTGTACTCCTTGGCAACGTCCTTGTAGACGACGGGGTTGTCCGGCTGGGACCGGATCATCCGCTTCCACGTCTCGAACGCCTTCTCCCGATCCTCCCGCTTGAGATGGATCTCGGCGATCTTCTTGAAGATGGGCCTTTCCTTGCCTGGTCGAAGGGACAGGACGCGCTCGAAAGATTCGACCGAGGCGTCGAGGTCTCCTCCGGACAGATAAAGATCAGCGAGCCTCTCCACGACCCCGATCTCTTCCGGGATCCGCTCGAGGAGCTCCCGGTAGACGTCGATGGCCCGCGCGGTTTGCCGCGTACGGGTGAACGCCTCGCCGAGGATGAGGTAGGGAACCGGATCATCCGTCCCCTTCCTGGACTCCTCCGCTTCGATGAGAATGTCCGTCGCCTCGGCCGATTCGTGCAGGGATACGACGGTGGTGATAGCCTCGTCGCGGAGGGAATCGGTCTTCGCCAGGTCGGCCGCCTCGCGGGCCGCCTCGTACGCCGCCGCCGGATCGTCCAGGGCGCGGTGGATCTCGGAGAGGAGGAGATAGAGTCTTGCCTCGCGAACGCCTTTCTCTCGAATTGCATCCGCGATCTCGAGGGCTTCCTCCTCGAACGCGTGGCCGAGGAGGATCTCCGCGAGCGTCATCTCGGCCGCTTGACCGAGGGTCTTGATCTCCGACCACCTGGCGAGGGCCTCGTCCTTGCGGCCCAGGGAGTAGAGGTAGGACCCCAGAGCGACCCGATGGGACTTCTCCTTCGGGGCGATCTGGATCGCCAGCTCGTGGGATCGGATCGCGTCTTCCACAAGATCGAAGCGGGCGTACAGATCCGCGAGACGCAGGCATAGATTCGGATCCCGGACCTCTTCCGCCAGCAGGCTCTCCCACTGCAGCTTCGCCTGCGAGAACTTCTCCTCCCGGGCGAAGATCCGGCCGAGCTCGATGTAAAGGTCGACTTCCTCGGGGTGCCGGGCGATCAGGCGCTGGTACTCCTGAATCTGGGTTTCGGAATCTCCGATGTCCCGCAGGAGGGCGATGCGTCTCTTTCCGAGGTCCAGGTCGTCCGGGAAGATCCTCGTCGCCGCGCCGATCGCCTCGGCGGCGCGATCGACCTCCCCTTTCTCCTCCAGGACCATGGCGAGGAAGATGTGTGGATCGATGTCCTGTGGATTCGCCTCGATGCGCTTCCTGACTTCCTCTTCAAGCGAGTCGAGAGTCCCGCGCTCGCGATGAACACGGACGATCCGACTCTCGATATCCGCCTTCATCCAGTTGCCGCGGCGAAGGAGTTGGGCCGCTCGCGTGTAATGATCCAGGGCCTCGTCGAAATCCTTCCGCCTCTCGTGGATCCTTCCCATCTCCCTGAGGACGGCGCATCGTTTGCTGGAGTCATCCCGCGCGAGATCCAGAAGGGCGCGCCAGTCGCCGAGGGCCTCCTCCAGGAGTCCGCCCTCGGCCAGCGTCTCGGCCACTCCTTGACGGAGATAGAACGATTCCGGGTCGATCTCGATGATTCTGCGGTAGGCGGCCGCGGCCTCCCCTTTCTTCCCCTGCGCCAGATGGAGGTCGCCGATAGCTCGATAGAGTTTTCGAAGGCTCTTCTCGTCCTTGGCCTGCTCGGCCGCGTTCTCCAGGGTCTCCGCCGCTCGAAGGAATTCGCCCTGCTGGGTGTAGATCTCCCCGAGGAGGCCGAGGAGGTGACCGTTGGTCTCCGCAATCTGCTCGAGCTCCGCGACAGCTTCGACCAACCGATCGCCCCGCTGATAGAGCCGGGCGAGAATGAACCTGTAGCCAGGCTCGGAGGCGTTCTCCCGGACGAGCGACTGGAACTCCTCCACGAGAGCGTCGATGGTGTTTTCTTCCGCGGCGAACTGCAGGACCTTGGTCAAGGCGAGATCGTGATACGGATTGCGCTCCAGCATCGCGCGGTACTTCTCCTTCACCCGTTTCCGCCGAGCTCTCGACTTGGTTCTCTCGTCGTTTCCGGAGGCGGCGGCCCCCCCGTCCTGTATCGAAGCGGGAGCCGCTTCAGCAGGAGAAGAGCTGTACTCGAAATGGAGAATGAAAGCAGACAGGAGAAGGAGGGGGTAGGCCACCCGTCGAACCATACGACCGATCTCCCCTGGCTCGAACAATGAACTCTGGCACGCGTATCCGACCGCGTCCGCGAGTAGATCCCGGCGCCCGGGCCCGTCATGAGCCATTCGTGAGCCGCAAAAGAAGGACCAAGTCACTCGCAAGCGCCGATCCTGGCCTCCTGGCCGGCTCGGCAAGTCGGGTTGTTATCGCCGGAACTTCCGGCATTCTTGGAGATTAGGTAGGGGTCCCCCCGACGATGCCGAACCGCGATCGGACCTGGATCTCAATCGCGCCCGATGGTCCGGTGCCCGAAAAAAAGTAATGATCTATGGTTTTCAGACGGTAACAATTTCTGGCACTGTCTTACTTTGAGCGCACGTCCGTGAAGGTTCGATGAAAGGTCATCTCCGAACAAGGTGGGGGAAGGGCAGCTCCCCCGTCACCATATAGTCAGCCAGAATGTGAGCGTTCCGGTCGGCCGTCCTCCGGTGGTAGGAGTTGCCGCAGAAGCACCGGACGGCGAAGGTAGACTCAGAACCTCCGATCACGCGAGTAATGGAGTATCCGAATTCCACTTTTGTTTTGGTTGGGTTATAGGTCTCGATCGCGTAGTCGGAGACGATCTGTAGCTTCTTCGAGGCGTATCGCGCCGTGAAGTCGTGGGCCCTGGACCAAGCCTCAATCGCCACATCATTGGCCAGGGAGAAGTTGACCGATTGTTTCATCACCCTCTCGACATAGGCAACCTCATGGGGCGTCCCGGGAGGCGGGATTGCCGCGCAGCCGACGGCAAGGTAGAGGAGGGCCAGCAAGATTCCGATCTTCCGCATCGCTTCCCCTTGTGAATACACGGGCCTACCTCGGCGGCCTACAATTAGAGCAGGCTCCATAGGAGGCTCTTGCTCTCTGGAGCGTCACAGGTATTTGACTCTTCCTTAAATGCCGACACCCTGATCGGTGATACTTCTTTCCGGTTCTTGTGAGATAGACAGTGACGGATTTGGTGGCTTCCGGGGCTTGCTCAGTCGTTGACTCCCGATTGGGACTCCAATTGCTACCGACAAAACAAGAGGAGACCGATATCACGGCGATGACTAGCCCGATTCCGATCGTCTTCACTTCTTGGCTCCTCACTCTCGAGTGGCGATCACGCTGCCCTGAAGAACGTGAAGGATCTCAAAGCCCATGCTCTGATCTTCCAGCGTCCCCATCATATTGACGTCCGTCTGGTCTCCCGGAAACGTGCCGAAGATGCTTGCGCCAACGGCGATATCCATGAGTCCGAAGGGATCGGTTTGCGCGTTGGCGACGTACCGGGTTCCATCTGGGTCTATGAGGGTCATCTCCGGGTCGCTGTTGGCCGTATCCCCGAAAACGGGGGCATCTGTGGACCAGAGGATCTCGATTTCCCAGCCGAAGGAGCCGGTGCAGCGGATCATGGAGCCGAGGAGTGGATCGAATGTATGGTCTCCTGTGAAGAATTGGATCGTCGATGTCTGCCCGGAGGCATCCTGTAGGGATATGGATCCTGACCCGAGAGTAGACGGCGGGGGGCTGGAGTTGCCCCCATCGGAGCACCCGAAGAGGAGCATTGCTGCCATAGCGATTCCGAGGGTCTTCATTTTGAGTTCCTCCAGACAAAGAGCGCCACCCGCGATATCCCAGGTAGCACCCCCGCAAGAGGGCATGGACCGGAGACACGAAGGTGACGCCATCCTTCACGCCTGGAGTCCGGTCCATAATTTACGGAACGCCTGGCTCCGCTTGCGGTTCGCTACCTGGGACTAAAGGCTAACGTATCATCTCCTTTAGGTTCATCCAAGTAGTTCTTTAGCTACCTGTCAGATCTAACAGGGGGGGGGCATGCCGAGCCGGCATCGCACCGACAGATATATTCCAGAAGGATGTTGTAATCGCAGCCGAGGTGTGATACAAGATATTCATCACCCTATCCCACAGAGAGGAAGAGGAGAGCACGGTGGACTTTAAGGCTAAGGCGGACGAGTTGAGATCTGAGGCTAGGGGACACCTGGAGTTAGCAAAAAGGCTAGAGCTGGCCGCTAGCGTCCTGGAGGGCAAGGACCCGACTATCCGGGCCGGCAGGGTGAATCAAACGGATGGAAGGCTCGGCAAGATAAGAGCTTACATCATCGATCATGGGCCCAGCTTGCGAAAGGACATCGTCACTGGGCTTGGAATCCCCAAGGGAACCATGTCGATGCTTCTCAAAGAAGAGAATGGACTTGTGAAGCTCGGGAACGGGCTTTGGGATGTAGAAAAAGCCTCGGCTGGAGGGAGCAGCAAGGAACCTTAGCCTACCCGGCAGGACTTGCTGATTCTCTCCAGTCGAGGCCCTTTAAACCAGCGTACCGGCCTCATCCGTGAAAGTTGAGCCGGCACGCGCAGTAGAGTCCCGAAAGACTCCAGAGCTCATTGTAGAGGGAACCAGGCAAAATACAAGGAGAATCTGGATTCTAGGGGCCTGGAAGGCTCTAGAATGCGAGTCCTACCCTGTTCGAAGCAGCTCGAGGTGCTCCAATTACTGACGGAGGGTTGCTCGATCCGTTCGATCGAGCGAATCGCCAAGGTGAACCGGAACACCGTCCTGCGCTACATTCTCAAGATGGGCAAGGGATCCGAATTCCTCACCGATACTCTCTTCCGAAACCTGAGACCCAAGGTAGTCGAGATCGACGAGATCCATACGTTCGTCTTCAAGAAGCAACACCGGCTGTCCGACTGGCAGCGAACCGACCCAGATTGTCCGTGGGGAGACCAGTACACCTACACAGCTATCGATCCCAAGAGTCGCTCGCTCTTGGCGACTCACACCGGCAAGCGTGACATGCTGAATACGATGGAGTTCATCGGGAAGCTCAAGAGAACTCTCGAGGATAATCATCGTGTGCAGCTCGTGTCCGATGGCTGGGAAGCGTACGTCTACGCCATCGGGAGTATCTTCGGTGGGCAAAACGTGGACTACTCCCAGGTGGTCAAGCCCTTCAACGATTCTGTCCGACGTGGAGATCCGATGACAATGGACATCCGCAGGTGCTTCGGCAAGCCTGACCCTCGGTTCGAGACTACCACCAAAGTAGAACGCCAGAATCTCCTCATGCGAACACAGATCAAGAGATTCACTCGGCGCACCAACGGCCACAGTAAGGTACTCAAGTATCTCAGGGCCGCGGTGCACCTTCATTCCGCGTGGTACAACCTCGTGCGGCGCCACTCCAGCTTGGCTGGATTCACGCCAGCCTATGCGATTGGAGTGACTGAGAAGGTTTGGAGCTTGGAGGACCTACTCTGGGAAATCGTGTAAATCAAAAGCAGACAGTACCCAATTTCTACCCCACGAGCGACGGATCTCATTATATCGACGAGAATTGGGGGTAGCAACCAGGGCCGGAGGGGAGGTGGATCAGGGGGCGGCGAAGAGTCGGGTCACGTCGCTCGCCAGGGCCTCGAAGAGGCTTACGGCGGATCCCCAGGCGTACCTTGCCGCCGCGTGGCTCCTGCACCGCTCACGCAGCGTGGGATCGTCCCACCGGCCGTTCCGGCCCGCGTCGATTCCCTTGGCAATCGCATCGGAGTCGGTGCTCGTGAGCAGCAAGTCCACGTCCAGGTCCCGGAGGATCTCCGGATTCGCGCCCACCGGCGTGGCGAGGACGGGAGTGCCACAGGCGAGCGACTCCAGCGTGGCCAGACCGAAGCCTTCCAGATCGATTGATGGCACGACGCACAGATCGGCCGCCGCGTAGAGGTTGGGCGCGTCCGCCTCGGGGACATGCCCGAGGAAGCGCACACGGCCCTTGCCTCTCTTCTCGGCCAGATTTCGGAGCTTTGTCTCCTCGGGACCGGTGCCCCCGATCCATAGCTGCACTGGACGTGGCTTGTCGGAGAGGCTCGCCACCGCCTCCACCAGACGCTCGACCCCCATTCTCGGGACGAGCCGTCGCAAGGTAAAGATGAGAAGGCCCGGTGGGACCCCGAGACGCTTCCGCAGTTCCACCCGATTTGCCGACGGCCGAAAGCGGTCGAGATCCACACCGCCCGGAATGATCGCCATCCGACCCAGCCCAAGAC
This sequence comes from Planctomycetota bacterium, assembly GCA_027296055.1. Classification (GTDB taxonomy): domain Bacteria; phylum Planctomycetota; class JAPUJT01; order JAPUJT01; family JAPUJT01; genus JAPUJT01. The sequence goes on from JAPUJT010000033.1 coordinate 96,956, forward strand.
CGTACAGGCGCCTCGCTTCATCCTGCATGTAGCGGCTTTCCGTAGTCACGCGGAAGGCCCGACGGAGGGCCCGACCCTCCAGCGATTGCCGGAGACTGGCGCCCAGATGGGCGATGCGTCCCCGCCGGCCGATCATGTGCTCGCGGGGCCAGGGGGAATGGAACATATAGATGATCGGAATCCCCGCCGAATCGACCAGGTCCAGGAGGGCGTTGGCCGAAAGCGGCTGGTGGAACACGACGAGATTCGGCGCGGCCTGATCGAGGCGCTGCCGCCACTGCGAACGTAGCTGAGCCACGGATCGAAGCAGTCCCGATGACCCGTTCGCCGGGTACCGGAAAGCGAAGCGAGGAATGCCGGCCGAGAGTTCGGGCGGAGGCTCTCCTGGATGCCCCGCGAGGAGCGCCGGTTCATGGCCCCGGCGGGCCAGTTCGATGAGATGGGCCTCGATCAGGCTGGTAGAGCCTCCGGGCACCTCGAGGTCGAAGTAGTCGCTGATATGGAGGATCTTCAAAGGATCGATCCAGCCGGTGCTGGTGCGAGAAGGGCGGATCGCCAGATGTGGATGCGGTCCCCGATACGTCGCTCGAGATGAACGCTCCGGGGGCGGGGGGCCGGGGGCGCCTCGTGGTTCAGGAATTCGGCGACGAAGCCCGCGCTGTAGGAGAGGTCGGCAGATAGGCGCACCCATTCCCCCTGGAGGAGCGCCCGTGCAGTCCGCCATACCCTTCGTGCGACCCGATACCCCAGGGGTCTATGCTCCTTGAACCGGCCCCCCTGGGACCCATCGCCCAGCTCGAACACCCTGTCGGGGAAGTGACGCGCAGCGAAGGCGGAGCCGCGGCCGTTCCGAAAGTACATCCGGAGAAGCCCCGCCGCTGTGGCCGGCGGGCGATGGTAGAACCACGTATTGGGGACGATGACCACGCGCAGTCCCAGGGCGCGCACACGCGTGCGGATGATCGGATCCAGACCCCTCACGAGATCTTCGTCCTCCCCACCGATCTTGAAGAACAGGTCACGCCTCATCGCCAGGCATCCGTGCTGAACCATGTCGCTGTCAGTTACCTCGCGGACCACCGGAAAGTACCGACGCGGGATCTGTCTCAGGGCGGCCCTCTGGAACGGCGTGGCGTCCGCGGGGATGGGACACGACGCCCCCGTCATTCCGACCGACGGGTCGCTGTCGAGGAGGCCCACCAAGGACTCCAGGACGAGGCTATCCCCCAGCTCCACGTCGTCGTCCATCGTGCTCAGCAAATGGCCGGAAGCCCGTCGGGCCCCTTCGTTGATGGCCCGTCCCTGCCGGTTGTCCCCGACGACCACGTGCACCTCGAAGTCCTGAAACGTCTGAGCGGGGAGTTGCTCGTGCAGGAGGCGATGGAGAGCGGGCTCGATGGGTCCACGACGACTGGGAATTACGATGGAGAGATGGTGACGCGGCATAGAAGGGCCACATTATACAACGCGGGTCCACCCCGTGGCGCAAGATCGCCTTGAAAAGCGTCGATAATAAGTCCATCCCAGGAATTCCGGGAAGCCCGGAATTCCCGAGGTAATGGGCTATCCTGGGAATCGGGTATTCTGGATATCCCGGGAAATGGGGTATCCTCTTATTTGGGGGATCTGGGGGGACTCCGGGCCCGATCGGGACATTTCGATAGATCTCGGGGGGATTTGGCGGACAGGATGGGATTCGCGAGCGTGAGGTCTCATTCGGGCTGGGAACCCTACCGCGTCATCGGTCCCCTCCTGTTTCTGGGGGCCGGATTGATTCCCCTGGCCCTTCTGGGCGACGGGGGGACGCAGGGCGTGATCGCCGTTGCAGTCGCCGCCGTCTTCTACGTTCTGATCTTCATCCACATCCACCTGGGGCTCGGGCTCCTCGTCGTCTGCTTCGGCCTCTCGCCGGAGTTCGAGATCGCCGGGATCTCGAACTTTCGCCTGGAGGACCTCTTTATCCCCGTCGTGATCCTCGCCTGGGCCACGCGCCTCAGCATGCGCCGCGAGAGTCTCGAGCCGACGGACTTGAAGGTTCCGATCCTATGCCTGATCGCTCTTTCGGCGATCAGCACCCTGCTGAACTACGCCTGGTGGGATCTGCCCTTGCTCATGAGCGTCCTGTACCTCGGCAAGACGGTGGAGTACTACCTGATTTTCCTTGTTGTGATGAACGTGGTGAAGACGCGGGAGCAGGTCGTGGCCTACGCGACCCTGCTCATCGCCGTCAGCCTGGCTGGAGGCCTGTTCGGCCTCCACCAGTATCTCACCGAGGGCCTCGGCATCGCCGGCGCGAGGGTGAGCGGCCCTGGCGGGGAGACGGCAAACATCTTCGGAGGCTACCTGGCCTTCCATATGCTACTGGCTGCGGGAATGGCGATCTCGATCCCGGGCATCTTTGCCCGGATCGTCCTGGGAGCCTACCTGTTCGTGAACATGTTCCCGTTGCTCTACACCTTCTCCCGGACGACGTTCGCCTCCTTCGTCGGGGGGTTGCTCGCGCTCGGCATGCTACGCAGGGGGCGAGCCCTGGTGGGTGTGATCCTGCTCCTGGTTTGTCTTCCCCTCGTCTTCCCGGACCAGGTCTCCCAGAGGTTCGGAACCATCCTCAGTATCTTCTCGGACTCCCCCCCGCCATCCTGGACTGCTCGCCTGGGAGCCTGGCAGAAGTTTGGTGGGACGGTTCGCGGGAGTCCCCTGATAGGCCGCGGAATCGCCAGCGTTCCCGCGGGCCACATCGACAACGAGTACGTGAAACAGGCGAACGAACTGGGCTTGATCGGTCTGATCGTACTCTTCTGGCTACTCTTCCGGATCTTCCGGACAGCGCTCTTCACGATCGATCGCGTTGATGATCGCAGGCTGCTCGGATTCTGCACGGGGTTCGCCGCCGGATTTGCCGCGATCCTCATCCACAACCTCGGGGCGACATCCCTCACGTCGATCCGTATCGCGGAACCGTTCTTCTTCGCCACGGGATTGCTCTACGCCGTCCGAAACCACATGCTTCCCGAGGGAGGCGCGGAGTCAGAGATGGAACCCCCGGAGGTGGAGGCCGGCGATCCGGCCCTGGACATGACATGATTCACATACTCAATTACCCGCATCTCTGGAATCTGCTCCTGGCCTGGTTCCTCGTCTATCTGACCATGCCCGCGGTGATCGCCATCGCCAGAAAGGTCAGGGCGATGGATCGTCCCGGCGGGCACAAGGCGCACGGCCGGGAGGTCGCGTTCCTCGGCGGAGTGGGGATCTTCATCGCCTTTTCGATCGCCGTCCTCTCCACGATCCGGCTCTTCCCCAACGATTCGCTTCTCGACTTCATCGCCCGCGGGGAGAGCCGAAGCCTTTTCGGCGTCGTGCTGGGATCGCTGATCGTCCTGATCCTCGGGCTGATCGACGACTTCCACCCGATCCGCGCGATCGTGAAGCTAGGCGTGATCGTTGCCGTGACGGTCCTGATCTATTTCTTCGGTGTCCAGATGACGATGGTCCACACCGCTTCTCCGCTGGCCAACATCCTCTTGAATGTACCGCTGACCGTGTTGTGGATCGTCGGGGTCACGAGCGCGATGAACAGCCTGGACAACATGGATGGAGTCGCTTCGGGGACCGCTGCGGTTGCATCGATCGTGATATTCTATATCGCCTGGGGCACTTCGCCACAGGACGCACAGCCCTGGCTCTCGTATCTGGCGGTCGCCCTCTTCGGGGCCTGTCTCGGATTCCTGCGGTTCAACTTCCTTCCCGCCCGCGTGTTTCTCGGCGACAACGGGAGCTTTCTCCTCGGATTCCTCCTGGCCAGCATGCTGGTGCTGGGCCGCTGGTCGCCCGATCCCGTCAAGTCGGCCGTGATCCCCTGTGTGATCCTGACCGTCCCCCTATTCGACATCACTCTCTCCACGATACTCCGCATCAAACACGGCATCGTCCGGACGATTCCACAGGCGATCGCCTATTCGGGGCGCGACCACATCTCGCACCGGTTCCAGGCGCTTGGGCTCTCCCCCACGGTGACCGTGCTCACGATCTATCTGTTGGCCTGCCTCTCGGGATTCATCGCGGTATGGATCTTCAAGACGGAGGGCGGCCCTGGAGCGTATATTCCCATCCTCGCCTTCTACACCGCGTTTCTCATAGTTCTGGGGGTCTGGCTCGACCGCGCGCCCGTCTACCGGCAGGAAGTTGACGTCCCCTCCCCCACCGAGAAGCCCCAAGAAGTCGAAGTACCCTGATCTCGATAGATTCGTGACGCGCGCCAACCCCCCCCCACCGAACCCCGAGTTTAGTGCGCGTCATGAAATTATTTGGATGATATCGGAATGGGGGGCCAGGGGCGCGGGCGGTCGATCGCGTCAGGACTAGCGGACCGGGACTGCGCCTTCTTTTTCGGTCTCGGCGGCCTCTTCGGAGGGGCGCCGTCCGAAGGGGGCGAAGACGGGACTCTTGTTCTTCTCGTAATAGACCTTCCCGTTCACCATCGCCAGGGTCACGAAGGAGCGGTAGTCCAGGGGATGGCCGTCGAGGAGGATGATGTCCGCGTCCTTGCCCGGCTCGATGCTCCCGACCCGGTCGGCCACTCCCAGGGCTCTAGCGGCCGTGATCGTGATCGACTCCAGGGCGGTCTGCTCGTCGAGGCCGCGCCCCACGGCGAATGCGGCGTCGATGGGCAGGGTGACCATGTCTTGACCTGCGATTCCGCCGGTGGATAGAGACGCGTTCGGGGAGAGGATGGCGAATGGGACACCCGCCTTGCGGAGGAGCGCGGGCATCCGGAGATTCGACCCGCTGGGCCTGTCGACCGTCTTGTCGGCATGGGCCTTTCGGCGCGGCGTGATGACGAGACAGACATCCCGCTTGGAGATCTCCTCCGCCACGATCCAGGATTCATGCGCCCCTTCCAGGACAAGGCGGATCCCGAACTCATCCGCTAGCTCGAGGGCGGCGAGAATGTCGTCCGCCGAGCTGGCCGCGATGCGGGCCGGGACCTCGCCCCGGATCAGGGGCAGGAGGGCCGCCGCTCTTCCGCCCTGCCGCGGAGGCTTCCCGGCCTTCCCCTTCGCCTTTTCCTCCTTCAGCTTCCTCGCGTAGTCCACAGCCTTTCTCAGAAGTTCCTTCAGGGCGAACTTGGCGGAGGCACTCGCCCCCGAGTAGCGGATCTGAACGCAGGCGGGCTCGCGCACCAGCATCCCCCCCAGGTCTTCCTCCGTCATCTTGATGACCGCCGACGTGCCCTGGATGAGACCGGAGCCCCCCGATCGGCTCGTGATAAAGGCCGTCGTGATCCCGGACGCGAGGGCCAGGTGGACGGAGAAGGCGTACGGGTCGAGGGCATCGGCTAGCTTGCCGCCTCCCGGTCCGCGCCGTCGGATGCCCAGGCCGCGACATCGCGCCGCCACGAATCCGGGGCAGGCGACGAGGCCCTTGGCATCGATCACCTTCGCCCCCTCGGGGACCGGCAAGTCCGAGCCGACCGATTGGATCTTCCCGTCCTCGATGATGATCGTGCCACGGCGGATCTTGCCGTTCGTGATCGTGAGGATGTCCGCACCGACGATGGCGACGGGAGGGTCCTTCTTCTTCTTCTCCTCCTCTTTCGCCAGATCCTTCTTTCCCTTGTCTTTCCCTGCCGGTTTTGACTCGGACTCGCCCTTCTTGCCGTCGGGCTTCGGTTTGGCCGGAGGGGTCTTCTTGGCCAGACGGGGTGTCTTATCTTCGAGGAGGGCGGTCGTGTCCGGCCGCTCGCCGAACCGATGGACCACCTTTCCCTGGAGGATGACCTGGTCGATCCGTGTCGCCCCATGGAACGGATCGCCACTCAGGATCACGAGGTTCGCATCCTTGCCCTGCTCGATGCTGCCGACCCTCCTGTCCAGACCCAGGATCTTGGCGGGAGTGAGCGTTACCGCCTCCAGAGCATCCTGGCGGCGCATCCCGTGCTTGACCATCTGGGCGGCATAGAGGAGGAAGTTCTGTATTCCCTCCTCGCTGTCAGACCCCGGGATGAGGGCCACGTCGATACCGGCGGCCGACAGGATCGCCGGCGGACAGACGCGGTTTCGAGTGTTCCGCTCGTAGCTGATAAGGGCAGGCAGGATCACGGCGACGTTCTTGTCCTCGAGCAGCTCGACGGCCTGCCACATCCCCGGCGTGGCGTAGAGGGTAGGGCGCGTTTTGTAAGGATCCTTCCGGTACTCCTCGAGGATGGGGAAGAGATGGGCGGCCGCGGCCGTGTCCTGACATCGGATGATCAACGGCAGATTGCCTTCCAGCACGTCAACGAGGGGCTGGACCTTAGGGTCGGGCTTCGGGGGCTCGTCCTCTTTCTTCTTGGCCACTCTCCGTTTCTTCTTGGGAGCCGCCGTCTTCTCCTTCTTCTTCGCCTCTTGCTTCTTTTTCTCTTCCGCTTCCTTCTTCTTCTTGCGAGCCTCGATCGCCTTCTTGCCTCGGGCTAGCTCGCCCCGGAGAGTCGATTTACTCGAGGTGGTAGCGTCTATGCTCATGAAGAGCGCGGAGGATTCCCGCAGAGTCACATCTTGTCGCGGGCCTCTGCGGGCGCTGATGGTCACGGACTGACCCATGACGCCTCCGCCGGACGGCATGAGGTTCAAAGTGGTCACTCCCCCCGCGAGAAGACGTTCGTACGTGTTCCGGTAGGCATCCAGCTCATCCAGCACGCGGTGATGTGGACTCTTCCGGGTGCCTCTGGATGATCGGGAGAGGCCGATGCGTGAGGCGACGAGAACGAGGCCGGGGATCACCGTTCCCTCCCCCACGTCGATCAGCTCGGCCCCCTCGGGAATGGGAAGGGCCCTGCCCACCTCGGCGATCTTGCCATTCCGGATGATGATCACTCCATCCCGGATCGACCCCTGCGAGATCGTCTCGACGCGGGCCGCCGCGATCGCGATCACCTTGTCCTTCTCCTCCGCAACCCCCTGGATCGGCAGCGAGATGAGCCCGATCAGGGCGGCGCCCAGGAGGGCGATGCACAGCTGCAGAGAGATGTTTCTCCGGGTTCTCACCGTGTCGGTATCGTTTCAATCAGGGACGCGCCTTCCGAAGGCTCCCAGTCGGCGCGACGATAGACGAGACGTCCTTTGATGAACACGGCGTCGACAGACGATCTCGGATCGAGAGGGTGGCCCCCTCGAATCACGATGTCCGCCTCCTTACCCACCTCGATACTTCCGACCCGGTCGGCGATTCCGACTGCCTCGGCCCCCCGGATGGTGACGGCGGCGATCGCCGCCCGCTCGTCCAGCCCGTATCGGACCGCCATCGCCGCCTGGACGAACAGATCTTCCTGGGGGACGACGGGGGCGTCGGTATTGATGGAAAGGTTCTCCACGCCCGCCTTGTAGTATTCCGCCCCGAGACCGATGAACGTGCCCTTGGCAGCAAAGCGGAAATCGATCTGCCGCGGCCCGAGGTTGATGTTCATTCCCCGCTTCGCCGCCTCGTGGGCCACACGGTAGCCGTTGAAGGTGGCGTGCGAGATGATGGTCCAGAGCTTGTACCGGTCATTGAACATACGTATCGTCGACATGACGTCCCGTGCGCCGGCGGTGTGAATGATGACCGGGTACTCCTTCCTGAAGAGGCCCTTGAGTTGCTCGAGTTCCGGACGGAACTCGGGGGCGTCCTCGACGTTCCCCGCCTCGTAGGCATCCCAGGCGTCGGTATAATCCTTCCCCTCATCGAGCAGGTGGGTCAGCCCCCAGGACATCCCCATCCGGGTGAGGCCCAGGTCGCCCCCTAGTCGCTCGGGGTTGTACCCCTGGGCGACCTTCATCGCCCCCGGCGAACGGACGACGAGATCTTCCAACGTGTCCCCCGCCGTCTTGATCAGAGCGCCAAACCCGGAGATGTTCGTCCCGCTCCCGGGGATCACGAGGATCGTCGTGACGCCTCCCGTCAGAGCGTCCTTCAGTTCCGGACTCCTGGGATCCAGAGCCTCCAGGATGCGAAGGTCGGGGTTGGTCGGGAGCGCCATGTCGTTGATGTCCCGTCCGGCCGTCCCGATGTGTGAGTGCAGATCGATCATGCCGGGGAGGACCCACTGATCCGTGGCATCGATGAAGACCGTGTCTCCCGGGGCGGCCACGTGGGTGCCCACCGCGGCGATCATGCCGTCCCGGATGAGGATGAGACCGTTGTCGATCACTCCTTTCGTCACCGTCAGGATCTTCAGGGCTCGGATCCCTAGAGGGGGACCTCCCTGTTCCCCGGCGAGAGGTGTTCGCTTCGTTTCCTCATCGGCAAACGCATTCACTCCCGGAGTCGCGCTTCCGAGGGCGATCAGGGAGATCAGGCCCAGGGCCAGCGCGCTGCGGCCGAACCGCCAGTGCTCAGTCTTCATGAACCAACTCTCCATCCAGGAATACTTTCTGCACACGAGCCCTCAGGTCCATCGGATCTGCAGAGAAGACCACCAGGTCGGCGTCCTTGCCCACCTCGATGCTTCCCACTCGGGAATCGATGCCCGCCATTCTCGCCGGACCCAGGGTCAGCGCGCGGAGCGCCGTCGCTTCGTCCAGGCCGTGGCGGACCGAGTACGTGGCCGAGAGCGGCAGGGCCCAGGACCCCGTCGCCGCTTCCGACTGGAACGCCAGGGGTACGCCGGATTCGGCCAGGCGGAGAGGAAGCGAGATCCATTCACCATCCACTCGCTGAAGAGTGACCGGGCCCACCGCCACGGAGACCCCGCGTTTCCGGATCTCCTCCGTCAGGACGTGGGATCCCTCCGCGCCGATGAAGACCAGGCGGACGTCAAATTCGTCGACGAAGACTTCAAGAGCGGCGAGGATTTCCGAGGGACGAACCACTCTCACGAAGGCGGGGATCTCGCCCTTGAGGAGGCCGCGCAGCGGCTCGAGCGTCTCGTCCTCCTTCACCTCCTTGGCCTTGTCGTCGTCCTTCTTCCGAGGGGCATCGCGCTTCTCGCCGTACTCCTTGACCTTCTTGAGCAGCGACCGGATCGTCCACGGTGTTGCGGGACTCGCGCCACTCGCCAGGTTGAATCGGATCCCCGCGGGGTCAGCAATGATTCGTGATTCGAGATCGGCCCCTCCACACTTCAGGGCCACCGCTTGCCCTCCGATCGTGCCCGACCCGCCCGGTATCACGACGACGGTCGTGATACCGACAGCGAGGGCCGCATCGAACCCCGGGTCGTCGGGAACGATCGCCGCCGATGCTTTGATCTGTCCGCCAGCGGGACCGGCGAGCGGCGAGGCCGGCGGAAGCCATACGGCCTCCTCTCCGGGCAACCCGAGCCTCGACTGGAGGTCGATGAAGCCCGGAACGACGACCGAATCGGGCAGATCGATGACCTTGGCTCCGTCGGGAATCGGCACCTGCTCTCCCACGGCCCGGATCTTGCCCCCCTCCATCAGGATCGTGCCGTTCCGGATCTCACCGTGAGAAACCGTGAGGATCCGGCCCGCCTTGATGGCGGTCCATCCCTTTCCTCCGAACTTGATGAGCCTCCGCGCTCTGGGCTTCGACTTGTAGACCACGTCTCCGCCGGCAATCACGACCTGGGGGAGCGACCGTGTCTCGAAGGGTCCGCCCGAAAGGATCACCAGATCAGCGTCTTTGCCCGCCTCGATGCTGCCGATCCGATCCTCGACGCCGAGGATCTTGGCGGGTCCGAGCGTGATCGCGTGTAGCGCCTGCGCCGAAGTGAGGCCGGCCGCGTGGGCCCTTGCTGCCAGGACGAGAAGATCGGGAAGCTCGGCATCGGCCGGCGGAATCAGGGCTATCGGCACCCCGGCCTTTGCGAGCACTGCCGCGGTCGCCGGGTCGGCCCGTACCGACTCCGGATCGGGCTGGGTGTATTCGGGCGGCCTCGCGCCGGGCCAGTAAGGGGACTCGATCGCCGCGCCGGAGCCGGCCTCGGCAATCATCTCGGCCAGACGAATCGCCTCGGCGCCCCCCTGGATCACGATGCGGGCGTCGTATTCCTGCGCCAGCTCGAGCACTCTTCTGATATCCCGGGCGGCCTGACAGCGGACGAACAGGGGCGCCTTCCCGTCCCGGACGGCGGCCAGCGGACTGTCCTCTTCGGCTTCCCTCAGGGCCTTCCGGAGCAAGAAGAACGATCCGAGACGCGTCGAAGGGAGCTGGCGCTCCGCCGGTCGGATCGGGTCCGTAGGGGAAGGAGGCAGCGGAGGCTCGAACAAGGATGGGGGTGACTCCGGGGCCTCGCCGAGGTTTACCTGGATCCCGACGGTGGCGCGCAGGATTCTGTTTGCGGCATCCCCCCCGGCGAGACGCACCACGGAACCTTGGCCCGAGAGGAGTCGCCTCTTGCCAGGAGAAATGTAAGCGGCGGTGACCCCACCGGCGAGCACCGAGTCCCTCCGGGCGAAGAAATCGAACCCGTCGATCGCCTGGACGTCGGGGCTCAGCGATTCGAGGGGGTCGGCCCCCCCTTCGGCGAGCGTCGAGTAGGCGGCCACGAGACCGGGGATCACCGTCCCCTCCGGAAAGCGTAGTTCCTTCGCCCCCGCAGGAATCTCGAGCCCCTGGCCCACCGCTCGGATCTTGCCGTCCTCGATCAGGATCACGCCGTCCGTTATCGGATCGCCGGAGACGGTAAGGATTGTCCCGGCTACGATCGCGATGATCGGCTTCTTCGCTTCATCCTCGGCGTGGGCGAGGGTGGCCGCGATGGCGAGGACGATGCTCAGTGGAAAGGCTTTCACGTTATCGTACTGCCTCAAGCTTTTCGAGAGTCTTGTCCTTCGATCTTTCGTAGACGACCTCGCCTTCGATCATCACCGTGTCCACCCAGGTTCGGATGTCGAGGGGGTCTCCCGTCAGGATCAACAGGTTGGCGTCCTTGCCCTTCTCCAGGCTGCCCACCCGATCTGCGATTCCGATGATCTGCGCGGGGGCGAGAGTGATCGCCCTCAGGGCCTCCTCCCGGGTGAGGCCGTGCCGCACAGCCTTGGCCGCCTGGAACCAGAGGAAACGGGTCCCGAGAGTCGACGACGTGCTCTGGAGCGCGAAGTTGATGCCCGCATCTCTCAGTACGGTCGGGTTGGCGTGCGGAATTTCCTCTCCCGTCTCCTGGTCGCGCTCCCAGTGGATGAGCCTCGGATCCACGATGGCGGGAAGCTTGGCCTTCGCCAGCACCTCCGCCGCCTTGTAGCCGTCCGAACCGAGAACGGGAATGATACGAATGCCGAACTCCTTGGCGAGGGCCACGGCCCGGATGACGTCGGAGGCAGTCTGGCAATAGACGAAGGCCGGAAACCTTCCTTCCAGCAAGTCGGCCAGGGCCCTCTTCTTGTCACCGACCAGATCTCGCGCTGTCTTCCTGTCCTCCTCTTTCTTCTCGGCTTCCTGCTTCCTTGTCTCCGCAAGCTCGGTCTTCATGTCACGCAGGACCTTGCGAAGCTCGCCTATATGGGACATGCGGGAGCGCCCTCCCGTCGGCCTCAGGGAGATCTTGAGTCCCACGTCCGACTTGACCGCCATCTCTTCGACCGTCGATCCCCACGGCTTGAGAATCATCGTCTGGCCGCCGATCAGGGTGTCGTTTCCGGGCGTGATCAGTATCGTGGTGACCCCGTCCTTGACCGCGTCCTCGAAGTAAGAACTCCGAGGGTCGATCGAATCGAACACGGAGACGAAGGGGACGTTGGGGACTCGCTCGTTGGGTCGATCCAGGCCTCGGGAGGTATGAGGCTCCACGAGACCAGGCATCACCACGCGGTCCGCAGCGTCGATGACCCGGGCATCCCAGGGGATCTCCACGTCCTTCCCTATCGCCTCGATCCTCCCGTCCTTGATCACGATCACGCCCCCGCGAATCTCATCCCCGGCGATGGGAATGATGCGACCCGCCTTGATGGCGACGACCTCGTCGGACAGGACGGGGGCCGAGGCCAGGGCGACCAGAACGCCCGCAAGAAGCGGAAGAGATGGGCGGTTCATCGTCACGAATCCTCCTGTGCGACCCTAAGGCCTTCGGTTCATCGATGCGGGTTCCGGAGACGAGTCGGGATACGTCTCTCCCGCCGCCGTGGGGCCGGCGCTCGCCGACTTTGTCGTGGATAGAAATTCGACCCTACCGTCAATCATCACGAAGCTAACGCGCGAGGTCACCTGGAGAGGGTCGCCATCGAAGGCGACGAGGTCGGCGTCCTTTCCCTTCTCCAGCGTGCCTATCCGATCCGAGACTCCGAGAATCTCCGCAGCATCCGCCGTCACGGCGCGCAGGGCTGCCGTGGCGGGGAGACCATACCTGTAGGCCAGGGCCGCGGCATCCTGTGGGCCTGCCGTGCCGGGGTCGGACCATGTAGCGAGGGCGAGCCGGACGCCTGCCCGATGGAGCTGCGCGGCGGAATCGACCGCCACGTGACCGAATTCCGCCACCAATCGATTGTGGGGATCCACCGTCACCCGGAGGATCACGGACACCTTCGCCCTGGCGATATCCGATGCGTTACGGTACGCCTCCCCCGCGTCATCGATGATGAGGATGAATCCGTAATCCGAGGCCAGCTTCAGGGCGGAGACGATATCGGAAGATCTCCGAGCCGTGAACCGCAGCGGGATCTCCCCTCTCAGGGCCTCGGCGAGACCCAGGGCGTCCTTCTCCTTGCCCGCCTCGAAGAGCGCTCGCCGGATGATCGATGTCACGCCCATCCGATTCGTCGGGCGTCGATAGTAAAAGTTGTGGGGCCTGCCGCTCCGGGGGCTGCGATTCCCCCTGGTCGGGTCCCTCCCCAGGGTCGCCTGGATCGCCACCCGCTCTGACAGCCAACGATTCTCGCCGGATGTCTTGCATACCGCCCCTGCACCGGAGATGACATTGCGCGTTCCCGGGGTAACGTACGCGGCGGTCACGCCGGCGCGGAGCGCACGCTGGAAGCCCGGGTGACTCAGATCGATCGAGTCGGCAGCCCTCACGTCCGGGGTGACCTCCTTGTATTCCTCGTTCTCGCCGCCGGTCATGCCGTATGTCGCGCGGGCGTCGATCAGGCCCGGCGTGAGGATCGCCTCGCCGAGATCGATCACCGTCGCCCCCTCCGGGATCGGGAGTCCCACCCCGACCGCCTCGATCTTGTCGCCGCGGATCACGACCATGCCGTTCTCGATCGGCGGCCCCGAGATGGGGAAGACCTGAGCAGCCTTGATCACCTGCACCGTTTCTTCCGACGAGGCCCGCGGAAGCGTCCCGACCCCCCCGAGGCCGATGAAGATCACCAGGGCCAGGGAGGCGACCCCCAGATCGCGGATGGCCTTGGTTCGCCTCATGGCTTCTCCTTCGCCTTCTTCCGCCTGTAGACGCTCTCTCCGTCGAGGAACACCTCTTCGACGCGACTGGAGAGATCCAGCGGATCGCCGTCCATGATGAGAAGGTCAGCCGACTTGCCCGCCTCCAGGCTTCCCAGCTGATTCGAAACGCCCGCCAGCTCGGCGGCGTTGATCGTCAGCGCCTGCAGGGCGGCCCTCCGGCTCATTCCATGGCGCACGGCGAGCGCCGCCGTGACGAGGAGCGAATCCCGCGTGCCGATCGGGGCGTCGGAGCCGAAGGCGAGCTTCACTCCCTTGCCTTCGAGAGCGCCCGCCGTCTCCAGGAGCTCTCGGGGATCGGTCAGCTGTAGGGGTCCGATCACACAGGCCACTCCGCTCTTCAGGATCTCTTCCGCAAGGTCTCTTCCCCAGGACGCGTGCACCAGGGCCCCCCGTAGGCGGAACTCCTTGATCACACGGAGAGCCGTGGCAATCTCGCCACGGCTGGTCGCGTCGACGAAGACCGGCCAACGCCCCGCCAGGGCTTCTCCCAGCTCGTCGGACCGCTCGTTCGAGGCTGCCTTCTCGCGGAAGAGAGCCACGGCGCCGGCCCGGGAAGTTGGTCTTCGATCGCGCCGGAGGGATCCGGAGGAGAAGGAGAGCTTCAGCCCGGCCTCGTCGGTGAGCACTCGCGCACCGCCGTCTCCGCTGGACGGCTTGATCACGGCGCAGACGCCGGCGATCGTGTTGTCCCCTCTCGGGGCCAGAAGGTGGCAGGTGATTCCGTCCCGTAGGGCGGCTTCGAGAGAAGGATGATAGGGATCCAGGGCGTCCGCGGCGCGCACTCCCGGTGTCGTTGCGGTCACCGTCTCGGCGAGATCAAGATAGCCGCCGATATGGGAGTGCCCGTCAACGAGACCCGGCATGATCACGCTCTTCCCCAGATTCCGGATCTCGACTCCGTCGGGAAGATCGAGCTTCTCTCCGATGGCTCGGATCTTTCCGTTCTCGATCCAGATCATTCCATTCTCGATCGGCTCTCCCGAAACCGGAAAGATCCGGGCCGCCTGCAGACAGAAGGCGGCGGCGTCCATGGACACCGGTGGCTCGTCTGCCGCTCCCGGGTGGATGGTGGCAACGGCCAGCGCCAGCCCCGAGATCGCCGTGAGGATGATCGACTGACGTCTCACGTCAAAAATCCCTCCTGCGGGGTGCGGGGGCGGTCACGCGGATTACCTTCTCCCCGCGGATCACATGGGTGACTCTCGACAGGCTCTTCAGGGGATCTCCGTCCAGGATCACGAGGTCGGCATCCTTCCCCTCGGTGATGCTCCCGATGCGGTCCGAGACGCCCAGAATTTCCGCCGGTACGATCGTGATCGCTTTCAGGGCCGCCTCGCGATCCATGCCATGACGGACCGCCAGGCAGGCCTGGTACCTGAGGTACCTGGAGCCGAGAGCCCCTCCTCCCCCGCTGCCGATCGCCACCTTGATCCCCGATGCTGTGAGCAGCCCTGCCTTCTCGGCCTTCGACCGGGCGGCGTCCACGCCCTGCAGCGGTGAGGTCACGATCGGTCCCACGATCACGGAGATCTCGGACTCGACGAGGGAAGCGGCGAGAGTCATCGCATCCGCCCCTCCCTCCAGGACCCAGTTCAGGTCGAATTCGTCGGCGAGGTGGAGGGCGTTGCGAATCGAGTCGTGCCACTCCGTCTGCAGGCGGACGGGAATCTCTCCCGCCAGGGCGCGCACCAAGACCTCCTGATCCGGCTTCTTGGAGGGCTTCCTGGGCTTCTTGGGCTTCTTGGGGGGGGCCGGCTTCTTTTCCTTGGACTTTCCAGCCTTGTCCTTCTTGTCATCCGGCTTCTTCTTTTCGACCTTCTTCCTCGCTTCCTCCTTCTTGTCGAACTC